>CALJTX010000001.1 GCA_937975705.1 uncultured Flavobacteriia bacterium
CTATCGGACCACCAAACTTGCTGATCACACTTTCAGAGTTGAATTCTTGATTTGTTGTTTTCATTTTACAATATTTTTAAAAACGAGTTCCGCAACTCCGTTGCTTCACCCGTTTTTGGATTAAGTGCTTCAACCCGAATACCTACAATCATAGAACTCTTACCCACATAATTAACCCGTGCTTTGAGACTCACGAGGTCACCTACCTCAATCGGACTTAGAAATTCAACGCCTTCAACGGATACCGTGACAACATAACCGCTGCAATGTTTGGCCGCCGTTACATAAGCGACTTTATCCATTAGAGATAATAAAATCCCACCGTGTACCTTTCCCCCAAAATTGGCATAGCTAGGTATCATCAGTTCGGTTAAAACGGTTTCTGAATCAAATGTAGTTTTAGATTTCATTTTGAAAGTATTTATATGTTTTGATGGTTCAATCTTTCAAGAATTGATTCCAACGTTGTATTTAAGTCAGCAAAAGAATGAGCTGAGGATATCTATGATGACATGAACATTTAAGCGAATATAAAATATTTAGCCTAATCCTCAGTGACGCCATTATTCCGTAAAACTACTCTTGGTGTTTCTTAAATTGTCCGTACCTTCATTTCAATGAAACCCGACGCGCTCCAAACTAATGCTGTAGCGGCATTTGCTGAACAATTTATCAATCAAACGAATCAATCCATATTCTTGACCGGGAAGGCCGGAACAGGTAAAACTACGCTGTTGCGAAAAATAATGGCTTCTACGCATAAAAATGCGGTCATTGTGGCGCCAACGGGTATTGCAGCGCTCAATGCGGGCGGTGTCACAATTCATTCTTTTTTTCAGTTGCCCTTCTCGGGTTTTATTCCGGAATTTGGCGTGCAGGTGGCATTTACCGATAACGTTAAGTTTGAAACCAAGGACACTTTGCTGCGCCATTTTACCATGAACAAAACGCGGCTCAAGATCATCAGAAACATCGAGTTGCTCATTATAGATGAAGTGAGTATGCTGCGCGCAGACCTCCTCGACGCCATCGACTGGACGCTGCGCAATGTGCGTGGCATTCATCAGCCCTTTGGCAACGTACAAGTTTTGTTTATCGGCGACCTTTTGCAGCTTCCGCCAGTGGCCAAACAAGAAGAATGGCAGGTGTTGCGGCAATATTACAACGGTATTTTCTTCTTTCACGCTCGCGTTTTGCAAGAAATACAGCCCATTTACATTGAATTGAGTACCATCTACCGCCAACAAGACCAAGAATTTATCCAATTGCTCAATCAGCTGCGCAACAACCAAATTACGCCCGACGATCTTTCTATCTTAAACAAATACGTCCGAACCGATTTTGATGCCACCAAAGAAGAAGGCTATATTACGCTCAGCACACACAATTCAAAAGCCGACCTCATCAATATCAAGGCACTTGAGGCTTTAAAGGAGAAAGAATGGAGCTATGAGGCAGAAATCACGGGAGAATATCCCAAACACCTCTACCCTATTGAACCCACGCTTGCGCTCAAATTAGGCGCGCAAGTCATGTTTATCAAAAACGACAACTCGCTTGAAAAACAATATTTCAATGGAAAAATGGGCCGAATCAAAGCGCTCAGCGAGCACGAAATTACGGTGTACTTTCCAGAAGAGAAAAAGGCGATCAATGTAGAAAAATTTGAATGGAACAACATCCGATATGTGCTCAATGAGGCCACCGGAGCCATAGAAGAAGAGGTCATTGGAACCTTTGTGCATTATCCGCTCAAATTGGCCTGGGCCATTACGGTACACAAAAGCCAGGGGCTTACCTTTGACAAAGCGGTGCTTGATGTTTCGGATGTTTTTGCACCAGGCCAAGCTTATGTTGCGCTGTCTCGCTTGCGCACTTTGGAGGGTTTGGTTTTGAAGCAACCCATGCGCATGAACGGACTTTCCAATGACCAACAAGTCATGGCCTACAGCCAAAACAAGGCCGATGAAGCGCAATTACCAGCAGTACTCCAACAGCACACCAAAAATTATTTGCTACAAACCCTGAACAAAGCCTTTGATTGGTATGAGTTGCGCTCCAAATGGAGTATGCACGAAGCTTCTTATCAAGCGTTGGGTGCCAAAAGTGAAAAAACAAAAAACAAAAGTTGGATTACACTGCAAAATCAGGTGATTCAAGCCAGCAAAGAACCGGCAGAAAAGTTCATGAGGCAGCTAGCTGGCATCTTTGCAAAACCCCATTTCGATCCTCAGTTTGTGAAAGAACGCGTGTTGGCAGCCTATGCTTATTTCTATCCGCAACTCGATGCCGTGCTCCTTTCAAACCTCCGCAAAATTGCCGAACTCAGCCGTATCCGCAAAACCAAGAGTTATGCAGAAGAGCTCGAAGAACTCGACGACATCCTGACTGAAACCATCTTGCAATTAAAGAAAATACGCATCCTCATTGAAACCATTGCCGAAGGAGGAGAAATCACCAAAAACCGCGTATGGAACACAGAAATTACACAATATAAATTGTCCAAAATTGCCATCGTCAAGCAAGAACTCCAACAAGTTCCTTCCCTCCTCGACGACCCCGACGACTACGAACACGCTTTCTTGAAAACAACCAAAAAATTAAGTCCCGACAAGAAAGAAAAGAAAAGTACACAAGAAAAAACACTTGAATTACTCGAGCAAGGGTTAGAGGCTGCACAAATTGCCCGCGAAAGGCAGCTGTCTGTTCAAACCATCAATAGCCATTTTGCCTACCTCATCCGGGCTCAGAAAATTGAACTTTCCGATGTCATGAGCCCTAAACGCATCAATGAACTCGAGCTCATGTTTGAGGGCTTTGAAGGCACGTCCTTGAATCCGCTCAAAGAAAAACTGGGTTCAAAAGTCACCTGGGATGAACTCAAATTGTATCAAGCGGGTATGCAAGTCTAAATATTATGATTTTATGATGACTTAACTCCAACTATTTCTTACCCTCAAGCGTCTTTGTCGCGACTAAACGCTTCAATATGAAAAACTCTTTACTTTATTTCAACCTTTGCATTGCTTTGGTAATGGCATCTTTTCAGAGCTACGGACAAATCGTGCAGGCTGAAAGCTTTGATGCCAATCAGTTTTTACCCACCGGCTGGACAGCAGTTGGAACAGCTCAAAACTGGGCAAGGGTCACTACGCTTTCTGCTCCACTTACCGGAGGTCCACATTCAGGAAACGGAATGGCGCGTCTGCGTATTCCGAACAACAGTACGGCGGCCTATATTACCGAGACCATTTCAACTCCGGCTTTTGACTTGAGTGGACGCGGCACCAATGCGGCACCGATGAGTTTCTGGATTTACCGAGACTCTTTGGTTCCGGCAAACGCAGACAGCATGGCCATTTATGTCAACACAACGGCATCATTAACAGGGGCTACCGAAATTGGTAAAGTAGCGAGAAACCGCAGCATTAACACCCCTGACACACAGCCGCTCAATGGTTGGTACCAGTATACTTTCGACATTCCTCTTGCATTTGCTGGTACAACCAACTACATTTTGTTCAAGGGAACAATTTATGGACCGAGCACTACCGCCAGACGCATTGTCATTGACGACGTCAATTGGACAGCATTCCCGCCTGCATGTGCCGGAACGCCAACTGCCGGAACATTAAGCGCGCCAACCACTACATTTTGTGGAGGTCAAGGAAATACCACTATTACCTTGGCGAATGCAGCTACAGGAACAGGAATCAACTATACCTGGTATACCTCTTCGAACCAAGCCGGGCCTTATGTGGCACTGACCAATACAAGTACTACCTGGCTCACTGGCAACCTCAATGCCACTCAATATTATTATGTGCAGGTGAATTGCAATGCCTCCGGGTTATCTGCTAATACAGACACACTTGCCATTATTGTCAATACCGCTCCGCTTCCGATTGTGAGCATCAGCATGGCCAACGACACCATTTGCCAAGGAGAGACGCTCACCTTAAATGCAGCAGGCGCATTAACATACACGTGGTCTACACAACAAAATCCAACACTTGGAACGGGCGCTAGTATTGACGTTTCACCAATGAATTCAACTACCTACACTTTGGTGGGTATTGATGCCACTGGCTGTCCATCTGATCCTGTTACGCAGGCAATTGTGGTTGGCCGCAAGCCTATTATCAACAATTTGCTCAATACAAACACCAACCTTTGTCTTGGCGGAAGCAGCACGCTCAATGTTCAAGCAACAAGTGGTGTGGGTGGCCCTGGTGGCGGAGGCGTAACGCTCAGTTACAATTGGGCGCCAAATGGCGGTAATGCAGCATCTATAACTGTAGCCCCAACACAAACCACATTATATACGGTTACGGTTGTTGGACAATATGGCTGTTCAAGTACAGACACCACCACTGTTTTTGTAGACCCAACTTTAGTTAGCCCGAGTGTTGCGCTCAACCAAGACAGCATCAATGTATGTCAAGGACAAGGAACAACCGTAGATCTATTGGCAACAAGTCCAAATGCTGGCATTGTTTATGCTTGGTCTTCTAACGGACAGCCCTTAACAGAAACAACACCAAATTTGAGTGTTACGCCAGGTAATCAAACAGCGAGTTATACCGTTAGTGTTACTGATCCAGCCAATGGTTGCACCGCTACAGCAACTGCCATCATCTATGTTAGACCAACGCCTAATGTAAATGCTACAACCACCACACAAACGGTTTGTGCAAATGGATCCGGCGTTGTGAATGCACAAGTATTTGCTGGCCCAGGAGGAAATTTAAACGGCTACACTTTTGCATGGACGCCAAACGGTGCAACTACACAACTTGCAACCGTAACCCCTATCCAAGACACCTACTACACTGTTGTGGTGACAAGCCCTTATGGTTGTTCAAACACAGATTCCGTTCAAATTTTAGTTGATCCAACATTAACGAGCCCGAGTTTAACCTTGGCTGCAAGTACAACCGTACTTTGCTCGAATAATCTACTTCCGATTGATTTAATAGCCACTACCGATGCCGTGAATCCTAACTTCCAATGGACACCAAATTTCATCAATCAAAACAGCCCAACAATTACAATCAACCCGCAGAACAACATGAATGTAACGGTGACAGTTAGCGATCTAAATGGTTGTACTACTGCTTCAGGTATTTCAATTCAAGTGATAGCTCCTCCAACAGCCAATTCTACTTGGGTATCGAGCCCTAACAATGTTGTTGATTTCACAAATGTTTCTTTAAATAGTACAACTTACAGTTGGGATTTTGGCGATGGTTCTTTTGGTACAAGCGAAAATCCAAGTCACACCTACCCTAGTGAAGGCACATGGAATGTCACTTTAATTGCCAGCAACGCAGGTTGTTCGGATACATTTAATTTAGTTGTAAATAGCAGTGTAGCAGCAATCAATTCATTGGATTGGTCTGTAAACCTCTATCCAAATCCAGTACAGCAAAACCTGACAATCGATACACCAGAAAATCTAGCGCTGAGGTTATTCGACATGTCAGGAAAAGTAGTCATTCCTACCTTTGAAATTCAGGGGGAAACTCAGCTAGACCTATCAGAACTACAATCCGGAATTTACTTTGTTGAGCTCATCAAAGACCAACAGCGCATGGTTCAACGTATTGTGAAAGAATAGCAAAAGCAACTACAAATTAGAATGAACCCCGACGCTTGCGTTGGGGTTTTTTATGTCCATTTATACACCACCGCATTGATATTCATACCGGCACCCACAGACGCCAAAATAATAACATCGCCTTTGTGGAGTTCGTGTTCTGGGTATTCGCCACGCACCACAGCATCTAGTAGCGTTGGCACTGTTGCCACAGAACTATTGCCGCACAAATGGATGTTCATCGGCATGATGTGTGCGGGGCGCTCTGCGCGGTACAGGCGGTAAAAGCGGTCGATGATGGCTTCGTCCATTTTTTCGTTGGCCTGATGAATAAACACCTTCTTGACATCTTCAATGGCTACACCGCTTTTATCCAAGGCCATTTTCATGGCCGCAGGCACTTTGGTCAGTGCAAACTCATAAATTTTGCGGCCCTGCATTTTGATGTATTTTTCGTGGATGTGGTGCTTGGAATTCAAAGATGGGCCGTTGTTGAGAAAATACGCCTCGTCTTTGGTAAAGGTTTGGGTGGCGTGGGCCAAAATGCCCGCTTCGTTATGCTCCGCTCCGGCGCTCAAAATACAGGCTCCGGCACCATCGGCAAAAATCATGGAGTCGCGATCGTGGGGGTCTACAACTCGGCTGAGCGTCTCTGAACCAATGACCAAACAATTGGTGGCCGCGCCGGCTTTTATGAAAAGATTGGCTTGAATTAACGCTTCTATCCACCCCGGGCAACCAAAGAGCATGTCATAGGCCACACAATTGGGATTGGCAATTCCGAGCGCGTGCTTCACGCGAGACGACAACGCAGGCAGCATATCTAAATGATTTGAAGCAAAGCGCACGTCTCCAAAATTATGGGCAAAAATGATGTAATCGATGGTCTCGACATCTATGCCTGCAGCAGCAATTGCGCGCTGGGCCGCTAAAATGCCAAGATCGGAATTGGTCTGTTCTTTTTGGGCATATCTGCGCTCTTGGATACCAGTAATTTCCTTGAATTTCTCAATGATTAGTTCATTGCTGTCTTCAAAAGGTTGGTCGATATCTTTGTAGAAACGATGAGAGATGAAATCTTGGTTGGTCATGCGGAGCGTCGGCAAGTAGCTACCGAGGCCTTTGATTATTGCTGGCATAGTTACGTCGGTTTATGGCGTAAATGTAGCAATTTATTTTACTTAGTGTAATTTGTACACTAAGAAAATGTCAGCGCAATAAATTGAGGTGACCGCTAAACACCTGTGCCTCCTCATTTTTTGAATAACTCAGCGCTAACTTCCACACATACAGCCCATCTGGCGCCAAATGCCCATCTTGTGTGCTCGTGCCATCCCAATACGCCGACGGATCGTTAGACCAAAAAACACATTCACCCCAGCGGTTGTAAATAGTGAGTTCAAAAGACTTAGGAAGTGTTCCGCTCCATACCACCTCAAAATGCTGATTGAATTGATCTGCATCGGGCGTAAAGGCATTTGGAACATAAAAAACGAACGGCGCTGGAAGCACTTCGCTCGTGTCCGTGGTATCCACCACTGCTTGTGCGCAAGCATAAACAAAGGCGGTATCATAAGCCGCGCAATTCCCATTTATTGCAGTCAAATACACGTCTATGCACCCGGGCTGCGTGAGGATCGTATTGGCATTTGCGCCGCTGGCCTGAAAACCATTCGAACACTGCCAAGCATAAGTGGTTGTTGGTGTGGCATTTTGTGCGGTAAATTGGACATTTAGCGGGATGAGTCCATTCGGACTGCTGTTCGTTTGTATTTGTGCAACAGGCAATGGTTGCACAACCAAAGTGAATTGCGTGGTATCTACGCAAACACTTGAACTGATTGGCGTAAAGGTATAAGTCTGGGTTTGGTTCAGTGAAAGAACAGGCGTCCAAGTACCCGGTATTCCATTTGCCGACACGAGCGCCAGGAGGTAATTCTCGCCACTACATATGGTATCCGAAGTTGGAAACGAAGGCACGGTCAATGGATTGACAACAATTGTCATATTGGTTGAATCTGCGCACTGTCCAACAGCTGGGGTGAAAACGTAGTTTTGCGTTTGCGTGTTGGTGAGGGCCGGCAACCAAGTTCCGGTGATTCCATTTGAAGATATCGCGGGTAATATAAACGTTGTGCCCTGACAAATAGGGCCAATTGTATTAAAAATTGGCTCTGTCAGGTTCATTGAAGTAAGAGAAATAACAAAGTTGCTGGTGTCTGTGCAACCAATACTCGAGGTTGCGACGCAACTATAATTGCCTGCACAAAGTCCTGTAAGTGTTCCGGAAGTACCTATACTTACACCTGCTGAATTGATCCATTCGTAAGTATAGCCCGGTATGGAACCCGTTGCATTCGCCACGGCCGTACCCGTGCACGTACAACCAGTTGCAGGCGTCGTTTGCACACTCAGTTGCAAAGGTGTAATCGGCAGACAGGCATTATTGAATTGCGCAATAAAAGCTGCATTGGCAAGATTATTTGGCAAACCTGGCGTTTGTTGATTCGAACCGCAAGTTGCGGCGTTGGTGCATCCGGATGTCCAGTTCGCCTGCTGCACCGGATTGGTTCCATTGAAAAAATATACCGTTGCCGAACCACTCCCTGAAAAGTAAATTTGATTGTTCGTATTGGCAGTTCCATAACACACCGAAAAAACCTCACAACCGGCTAGATCGACAATGCGCGCGCAATCTCCGCTGTTGGCCAAAACTGTATTGTTCCAATTGCCTCCTGCGGTCCAATTTGCTGGCGGATACGAACATGCTACAGCACCAGGTGTGAGTGAATTGGATTCCAAGAGTTGCAAGTTGTTAATAGGCACTACAAGCCGACAATTGCCATCGTTCAAGCTCAAATCATTGGTGGGTATGGCAACATTTGGATCTTGGTCGTTGTACAATACGATGAGCGTACCCACCGGAACACAAGCCCAAAGAGCATTATTTGAAAAGCGAACAGCTCCGGGTGCAACTCCGGTTCCGGTCATGCCGCCATGATAACCACTGTTGTCATCGAAAATCCAGCCTCTGATATCCAGGCAAGGCGGTGTGGTTTGTGTACAATTATAAGTAATGGTGTCACTAATGACTAATAACTCAACGTATTCTTTGTTACCCGACGGGCCATTAGACACCTCGTTGATGATCAGCGTTTGGGTCCTAACAAAGGACCAATTCAAAAAGAAAATGACAATCGGAACAAGTAGATTTACTCTCAAGGGCGCTAATTACTGCGCAAAGTTGGGATATTATTTCAAACCATCCGTAAAAACACGGACGAATTGATATTTTTTTAACAAACAAGTACCCTAATCAAGTGTGAACATAAACCCTGTCAGCAAGCCCAACGACTGGTACTTATTCTTGATATATGGATCACTCACCACTTTACCAAAAGCATAGCGATAGATTGGCGAGACCGAAAATTGCAGTTGTTCACTCACCTGATAAATCAGTTCGCACTGCGCGTAGGCATTGAGCACAAATTTATTTGACGCTACAAGCGCTACGCCGTTATTTTGGGGCAATATGTAGGCGCCATTGCGCTGCATACCGTATCCGAGACCAAAACCAATTGCAGGTTGCAGCGTTAATTTCTGCAGCGGTACGCGGTACGACAAACCCAATGGGATTTGGACGTATTGATATCGGTTCGTGCCTTCTACTGAAATGACCTCATATTTATATTGTTCGCCCCATTCCAAATAGTTCAGACCCGTCTGAAAACCCCAATGCGCAAATTGACACTGATAGCGCAAATTGAGATCCCAACTTGACGTGTTGCGCTCGCCGAGCTCACGCCATTCACGAATTTGTTTAGCGGTATATGGTGCTGGGAATGCGTACAAGACATCATCTGCTTCAAAACTTGAGAAAATAGCACTCACGCCAAATTGCAAGCCAAACTGGTGTTGAACGCGTTTTTTGGTTGGCATGACCTCGTGTGGTAATGCGGGTATGGGTTGAGTTAGTGTCAATCGATTTTGTGTCAAGGCACTGTCTTTTTCATGCTCGTCCGAAAGTAAAACTGGGTTGATCACATACGTTTCTTGTTGCACATCGATCTGTTCACTTGTAGAAGCTGTGAACTGAGCAGCAGGAGCTAAAAGAGATGTTGATGTCGAAGTGGTAAATGAAGTTGAAGTGGACGAAGCATTATTTAGTGAAGATGAAACCTTTCTTATTGAAGGAGAAGAAGAAGGAGAAAGAGAAGACGGAGCAGTAGGAGAATTAGGAGCAGTAGAAGACTTATGTATAGATGATGACCTTGTAGAAGCAGCCTTGCTTATTGACAAAGATGAGGTAGCTTTTGTTTTTGATTTGACACGAGTGGGAACCAATAAAAAATAAGTTCCAACTAATACAACGGCACCTAGTGCAGAGAAAATCCACCAAGCGAAAAGCGGCTTGCGGCGTTTTTTCTCGAGCGCATCCAAGCGCGCCTCGAGGTCTTGCACAAAAGCGGGGTTTGGGCGCTCTGGAGCAATGTTGTTGAGTCCTGAAAAAAGTTTATCCAACGGATCTTTGACTTGGTTTTTCATGGGTGTGTTCTATTAATTCACGTAATTTTTTGCGCGCCATTTTGGTGTGCCACTTAGAGGTTTCTTCGGTGACACCCAATTTTTGGGCAATTTCTTTATGGCTGTAACCTTCTATAGCAAAGAGATTGAAAACCAGCCGGGCGGGCTCGTTTAGTTGCAAGAGTAGGTTTTGGAGTTGTTCGTTGGTAAAAACCGCATCGGACTGGAAGTCTGGAGCGCCGCGTTCTTCTACGGCTGCATCGAAACGGTACAGTTCGTTATAGCGTTTGTTGCGGCGGTATTCGTCGATGATTTCGTTGGAAATAATGCGCTTGACCCAACTCAAAAAACGCCCAGTTTGATAGCTTTCAAGATGTAGAATGACTTTAATGTAGGCGTTATTGACGACCGTCATTTGTTCGTCTGCGTTGTGGTAATAGCGGCGTGCTGCCGAGATCAAAACCGGATAACACAGCTCATACAAAGCCAATTGGGCTCTGCGCTCGCCCGTTTGAGCGGCTGCGAGAAGTTGTTTGTCGGGTTCTGAATTCATGAAGGCATTCTGCACAACCTAAGGTAACGTAAAAAGTGGAACAAAGGTGTAGTGTAACTTTTCATTGCTTCAAATTGTCTCAATAAGGCAAGATATATATTCCATTTAAAACCAAAACCTATGAAAATTCAAGCAATTATTGCACTCCTTTTTTTACTTCCCTTCGCAAGTTGGGCCCAGTTGAGCAATGCCTCAGATCAACTCGAATTCAGTAACCCAGCCTACCATTACGATGCGAAAGTCAATGGAGATGGCTATCGGGCCAGCTCCTTGAATACCAATTTTTCTTACCTTGGGTTCAACTCCCTCTATTCGGCAAATTACCAAGGTGCACTGCGCTATCAGCAAAGTATGGGCAAATGGAAATTTGGTTTAAACACAGCGCACTCCGGCATAGATTCATGGCAAAAAAACACAAAGATTGGCCTGAGCATTGGGCGTGATTTTGCCATCAACCGAAACTGGAGCATCAGACCTGCAATTGGGTTCAATTACAATGATTATCGCTTGAGTTCACCTGTCATTGAGTTCATTACTGACAAATATCAATTGGCCGATATTGATCTTGGCTTTCAACTCAGGTATAAAAGTTGGCAGTTATTTAGCAGCGTCAATTCTATTTATTCGTCCAAAGCAAATATCGGTAGTTTAGAGCCTGTGTATCTCACCAACTCACCGAGTTATGCTGTTGGCTTCAAAAAATCTTTTCAACTCGACAGCCTCCAACGACTAGATGCTACACTTCTATATGAGCAATCCCAAGGGTTTCAATCCATCAATACCACTGTGAGCTATTTGCGAAATACAAATCATTTCTTGCTAGGTTACGCCTACCGTCAATTCAATTTTGGCTATGGCCGGCAAATTGATGGTGCACATCAAGTCATGTTGAGTTTGAACTTGAATCAACCAAGCTTACTCAGTAATACACTCCGATACGGCCTACAGCTCAACTACAAATGGCAACTCACACACAAGACTGCTGTACTCAAATTCACAGGGACACCTTCCTTCTAGCATACTAAAAAACAAATTATCGCGTTAAGAGCGCATGCGGGTTTTACTTTTGATTTTGCTCTTGCTGACGATTGAAGCGAAGGGCCAATTTTGGCAACAGCAAGCTGTTTTTCCGGGCATTGCCCGCGACGACGGCGCACAGTTTAGCATCGGGAACCTCCATTTTTGTGGCACCGGACGCGGCAGTGATTTCGCTTGCACCGGAGACTTCTTTGTTTACGATTCTCATAACAATACCTGGAACACCGCGGCGTCTTTGCCCATTTGGCAAGAAAGACAATATGCCAGCGCCTTTAGCTATCAAGAAAAAGGCTACATTTTGGGTGGAGAAAATTGCAACGGTTATTATTTCACAACTTTTTGGCGCTATGCGCCACTTACAGATACCTGGGAACCCCTGCCCGAATTTCCTGGCGAGGGCCGCGCGGGTGCGCAGCATTTTGTCATCGGCTCCAATTTGTATTGGATTGGCGGACGCAACGCAACAGGCATTCTCAACGAAGTATGGTGCTTTCATTTTGACACACAACAATGGGAACAGCTGAGCAATTTGCCCTTTGCAGGTATTTGGCGCGGCATTGGTTTTGCCAATCAATCGAATGGTTTTGTGGCCTGCGGCCGCAGCAATGAAGCGGGGCAAACCGGATGGAACACAGACACTTGGCGCTACGACCCGCAAAACGACCAATGGAGTAACTTTAGCACACAACTCCATCTCGGGACCCGTATGTATCTAGGCAGTGCACAAAACGATTCCTTGTTGTTTGTTTTTGGAGGCGTTGATGTCAATGACAATGTGCTGAGCAGTTTGGAAAAAATCAATTTAAACACCTTTCAAATCGAACAACTTTTGCCCTTCTCCGCAAATGCGCGCAAAGGTTGCATGAGTTTTGTCGGCAACGATTATTTTCATTTGAGCACAGGTATAGCAGCCAATGACAGACTCAACGAAACGTGGCGTATTGCCTACAGCCCTGAGGCGCAACTTTCCGAAAAAGAGCTTTTTGAAGTGTCTATTAATTTACAAGATGCGGTACTATTCATCAGTAGCAATCCTGAATTGATCGGCGAAATACTAAAAATCAAGGACATTCAAGGGCGCGTCATGGCAGAACTACCCATTAACAAAACCAATGAGTATATTCCCCTTGAACATTTGAATTCAGGTTTATATTTTGTCGAAATCCGACAAATATTGAAGCAATTTTGGCGTTAATTTGGTTCGAGAACGACTGTTTGTAAATCTCCTTTATACAAGTAGAAAAGCTGCCCGTTTCTGATTTCAAATTCAGCACCTTTCCAAACACTAGCCGTCTGATATACTTGCTTTGCCTCACCTGTTTGCAAGTCCACTTTGAAAAAGACAAAATGAAAATTGGTAGGTGCAAGTACATATAGTTCATTTTCCAAAGGATCTAGTATTGGCTCTAAGCGCTTTAAACTGTGTATGCCTTTGCTTTTGAAGATGATTTCTTTTGAACCATAAACAACGCCATACATGGAAAGTTTGGTAAGGCGTTGAGCTTGGGCAGTAATGGCAATCAAGGTGTCAGCATCATGAAAAAATAATGGATTAAATGCTGTTGCCGGGCGGTCTGCAACAAATAAATTTTTTCTGTATTGCAACATTGCCGAGCGGTAATATTTTGAATCGAGTCCGCGGTAAATGAAATGATTTGGACTCTCTCGGTCAAATGCATTAAAGACCAAATCAGAGCCGTCAAAATTTTTCACTGAATTACTCGAAATAAGCCATGGCGCAATGCGCGTTTTGTCGCTGACGCGGTTCATGTTGAGCCTGACGGTTAAAGGGTCTTGGATCCAGTCACCTACCTCATAAAATGCAATATGAACGAATTGATCAGCCGGAAAAAATGCCGGACGGTAAAAAGACTCGTTATTGAAGTCGGCAGGATACTCAGATAAGGCTTCTGTTCCGTACATCAAATTCATGATCATGAGCGTTTGCTGATCGATGAGCGCACTCAAAGAATAACCATTCGACTGCAAAGACCAAGTCAGCGGCTGGATATTGAGTTGCGCACAGGCCAATGGTAGGTCAGCCCTAAGTATCAAAGCGGAATTATATATTGATTTGTCTAAAGGTTTGAAGTCTTTTAACGAAGACCAAACCAAGCGTTCCTCTAAAACAGGACGCTGTTTTAAAGTGACTTGATCGATAGGTTGTAAAAAGAAGGGGAGTTCTGTTAATTTGTCCTGACTCCACGCCTTTTTATTCGTTGTGGCTGGCGTTTGGATGGTCTTCACGCTAGATGTATCTTTTTTACGTATTACAGGCTGTTTTGTAAATAATACAAGCAATAGTCCAAACAAAACCAAGCCGGACGCCGTCCATAAGCACCACTTTTTGACTTTTTGCTCTAAGCGCACACGGCGCAATTTGCGCTCAAACAGTGGCCAGGTCTCTGTTGCCAGGGCCTCTAATGATTTTGAATTAGTCATGGCTCAGTTGATTTTTAAGAA
>CALJTX010000002.1 GCA_937975705.1 uncultured Flavobacteriia bacterium
TTTTGGTAAAACCAACAGCGCCGAAACTTACGTCGAAGAAACCTCTACGGCCGTTACCTCTTGGAACATCTCCGGTTTGATATATAAAACCTCTTCTCGGGTCAATCATGTCGCCGAATGTGAGTTTGTCCCAATCAAGGAATTTTTGAAAATAAGCCGCGCGTGCACCAAACATGATGGAAAACTTGCGCGTAACTTTTGCATTATAAGAGTAGATACCGCCGATCATTGATGTTTGAATGGTACCTTGACCTTGCACGTCGTGCATGGCGAGGAGTCCAAAACCACCAGAGATATTTTTGGCGTAGGTATCGTAAGCTGCCGCGTAGGTGACGTAATTGCCGGTTAATTGTGGCCATTCGTTGCGGTAATTTAACGAAACTCTAGGGCAACCTGACGATCCTGCAAGGGCAGGGTTTAGGTAGGTTGGGTTGGCATAGAATTGCGTAAAAGTAGGGTCTTGAGCCCATGATATTGAGCTCATTATCAGTGTAATGAGGCTAATCTGGGCGACTAGAAGCGGTTTGACTATTTTCACGAAAGTTGGTTTTAGCACGAACAATCTTAACGTTATTCAGGTTTCAAAGGTTACAAATATCGAATATTTATTCAAATAAAATAAATAAATTGACGTTTTTCTAGCGCTTAAAACTCCAAGTTTCATGATTTATTTTCGCAATTGCTTTCTTTTTTTATGCTTTATCGGCTCACTCACCTCGTATGCGCAGGTACAAACTATTGCTTTGGACTGGTCAGGAATCGAACAGGTAATAGTTGGTGAAAAAGCGTATGATGTTCAAACAGTTAAAGATTTTGGTCTAGACAATGGCCAGCCATTCTATGCTTTTCAACAAAAGCACGGTTCAATTAATCAAGAAGTTGAAATTTTCAATGCCGTGTACGAAAAAATACCTAAGGCGCAGCAGCTCATATACGAGCAATTAGGGGTGCGCATCGCCGAGAACGCGCAAATAGAGGCGAAAATCGTATCGGAGGGTGGTCAGCCTATTTTTTCCTTTTATGTTTTACCGCTGCGTGCTGTAAATGGTTCGCTAGAGCGCTTGGTTCGAATTGATTATCGTTTTATCTCAAAAAATAATGTTCAAACAAAAGATTACGCGGCATCTTCAATTTTAGGCAGCACAAGTGGAAAGTGGTACCGCATCGCAGTCAATAAAGATGGAATTTATAAAATTGACAAGGCCTTTTTAGAAGCATGTGGTTTCAATACAACCAATCTGAATCCAGCGCATATACATATATTTGGAAATGGAGAAGGGGTGATTCCAGAGTGGAATGGCGCCTCTATAACAGATGACATCGCCCAAAATGCCATTGTAGTCAGTGGTGAAGCAGATGGTACTTTTGATGCCAACGATTACGTTCTTTTTTACGGTTGGGGCGCGCACCGTTGGGAGCTTTCTGGCGGAAATCAATACAACCAAATCAGACACCCGTATTCGGATCAGTCATACTATTTTATCTATGTTGGTGCCGATGTTGCACCATTGCGCATTGCCGACTCCCCAACTATTGATGTACCGGCTGATACATTAGTTACGGCTTATGCATACAGGGATGTCTATGAAAACGACCTTGAAAACTTAGTAAAGGGTGGGCAACGTTGGTATGGCGAAGAATTTGATGTCAATTTGAGTCAGAATTTCAACTTCACCATTCCAAATGTTAGTCCTGAGCCTGTGCGCTTCCAAGTGTCGTACGCATCTAATTCTAGATCCGCGGGCAATCAAATTTCTTTAAAAAATGGCACTGAACTAATTGGTCAGATGGTGATGCCGCACTCAGGATCTTATTATCAACGAGGTACCTTGCTTTGTGCTGACTCTACCCCAAGTAGTTCATTGAATTTAACTGTTGCCATCAATAGATTGAACCCGAGCGTGGTAACCTACCTCGACCGTATTTTGATCAATGCCCAACGACAGCTCATTTTGACAGGTTCCCAACTTAATTTTCGCGTATCAAATTGGTCTTCTACATCGAATGTGGCAAGTTATCAGCTTGGCAGCGTGAATGCCAACACATTTATTTGGGACGTCTCAGACCGACACATTCCTGTGCGCATTCCTTTGATCGTGCAGGGCAGTCAGGCTACTTTTAAAACACTGGCACAATACAACGAATTGGTTGCTGCAAATGGCTCCTCGTTTTTCACACCTGAAAAAATAGGTGGTGTAGCGTATCAAAATCTACACCAGCTGCCACTTGCAGATTATATAATTGTGGCGCATCCTGATTTTTTGTCAGAGGCCAATCGGCTCGCTGATTTACACCGCGCCGAAGGCCTTACGGTGCATGTGGTGCAGCCTCAAGCTATTTACAATGAATTCAGTTCGGGAATGCAAGACCCAGGCGCAATTCGCCGCTTTGTTAAAATGTTTTATGACCGCGCTTCGCTCAATGATCCTGCCGCTAAACCTAAATATTTGCTCTTATTCGGCGATGGCACGTATGATCCAAAAAATAGGGAGCCAAATAACAATAATTTTATTGTCACTTACCAAATGCCGAGCAGCGAAAATGCAATTGACGCGATGGTAGTAGATGACTTTTTTGGTATGCTCGACAATTCCGAGTCTATGAGTGCGGCAGACATGATGGATGTTGGTGTGGGTCGCATGATCATTAGCACGAGTTTGCAGGCCAAGCAAATGGTCGACAAGATTGAGCATTACATGAAAAATGGCTCCAACTTTTATCCGGTGAATAGTTCCTGCTGTATGGGAACCCAAACAGACAAGACTTTTGGCGATTGGCGCAATCAGTATTTGATCATGACCGACAACCGCGAGGGAGGCTATTTTATCAATACAGATGCTGAGCCACAATATGCCATTTCTAAAATGCTGAACCCTGAAATCAACTACAACAAACTTTACATGGATGCCTTTCCAAAGGTAGTTACGGCAGGAGGAGAGCGCTTTCCGGCAATGGTCAATGCGATAGATGCAAATATCCAACGCGGTGTGCTCGTTGCCAACTATATTGGCCATGGAGGTGAAGTAGGATTGGCAGAAGAACGCGTGGTTACCGTGGATCAAATAAATAGTTGGAGCAATATTCAGGCCTTGCATTTATTTGTCTCGGCAACATGTGAGTTCACGCGTTTTGATGACCCTGAGCGCGTGTCAGCAGGTGAGTGGGTTTATCTGAACCCAGCTGGGGGTGCCATTGCTATGCTTACCACAACACGCTCGGTTTACTTTGGTGTAAATAGCAACATCGGTATCAAATTAATTGAACGCATTTTTAACCGCTACCCGAATGGCGAGGCGTATGAGTTTGGTGAAATTGCCCGCAGAACCAAAAACGCAGCATCGGTCAGCTCCTCCAACAAGCGTAGTTTTACACTCATCGGCGACCCCGCACTGCGTTTGGCATTGCCGCGTTATCGTGTGGTAACCGATAGCATCAATGGTCTCGATCCTCAACAACAACTAGATACGTTGCGCGCCTTGAGTAAAGTAAAAATCAAGGGGCATATCGAAGATTACAGTGGCGCTGTACTTTCAAATTGGAATGGCGTGCTTACACCAACTGTTTATGACAAGCGTAAAATCCAAAATACACTTGGGCAAGATGAGGCGTCGCCAATTATATCATATGAACAGCAAACCAATCGCATTTACCGCGGTCAAAGTAGTATAACGAACGGATACTTTGAGTTTGAATTTGTGGTGCCAAAAGACATCGCACTGCAAATTGATTTCGGGAAAATCTCATATTATGGACAAAATGGACAAATAGATGCTCAAGGATTTGACACCTTATTTTATGTAGGTGGCATTGATCCGAATGGTGTAGCAGATGACCAAGGCCCTACTGTTCAGCTCTATATGAATCAGGAAGGTTTTGTCAATGGATCGGTAACGGATGAGAACCCAGTTCTTTTGGCGAAAGTAACGGACGACAACGGAATCAATACGGTGGGTAATGGCATTGGACATGACATCGTTGCGGTACTCGATGGACAAACTGCCCAGCCTTTTGTGCTCAATGATTTTTATGCTGCCAATCTTGATGCGTATCAATCTGGAGAGGTGCGCTATCAGTTTCAAAATCTAAGCCCTGGTCCGCATACACTTTCGTTAAAGGTTTGGGATGTCAATAACAATTCTTCCACCTCGCAAATAGATTTTGTTGTCCAGTCCAAGGAAGCACCGGTATTACAGCACGTGCTCAACTACCCCAATCCTTTTACCACCCGCACAGAATTCATGTTTGAACACAATCAATCGTGTTCTTCTTTAGATGTGCAAATTCAAATCTTTACGGTATCGGGTCGTTTGGTCAAAACGATAGCGCAAGAATTGCCTACGAGTGGCTTTAGAATTAGCGGTTTATATTGGGATGGCCGCGACGACTTTGGCGATGAACTCGCAAGAGGCACATACTTATATCGCTTGAGAGTGCAAACACCAGAGGGCGCCTATGCAGAGCAAACTGAAAAACTTGTCATCTTAAAATAAAAATTCCTCAAATTCCCTATCTTTACCCTCTATATGAAAAGTTCCGGATTTTATACATTAGTTCTGAGCATTTGTTTGGTATTCATCTCTCAAAATGCTTTAGCACAACCTACTGGCGGTTCGGGTGTAACCGACAACGACCTTCAGCTCAATACCATTACCACCTCTTTGCCTTTTATGGCCATTACACCAGATTCGCGCGCAGGCGGTATGGGCGATGCCGGAACAGCATTGAGTGCCAACTCCACTTCGGTCTATTGGAATACCTCCCTTTTGAGTTTTGCCAAACAAAAATCTGAGGTGAGTTTGTCTTACACGCCTTGGTTGCGCCAACTCACCAACGACATCCATTTGTCTTATTTAGCGGGCTACAAACAACTCAATAAAGTGCACTCTATTGGTGGTGCTTTGCGTTATTTTAGCTTGGGTGAAATCACTTTTACAGATATCAACGGCGATGTACTTCGCGACGACAAACCAAGTGAGTTCGAACTCGTTGGTGCCTATGCTTTCAAGTTAGCAGACCGTTTCAGTATTGGCGTCAATGGTAAGTTTGCCTACTCTAATCTGACAGGAGGTTTAACTGTGGCGGGTGTCAATACCAAACCAGGTGTGGTAGGGGCAGCAGACCTGTCTTTTAGTTATTTCAACGACGACGCACACATTGGCAATACAGACGGTACTTACACCTTCGGTATGACCATCAATAATATCGGTAACAAAGTTTCTTATTCTGAATTGTCGCGCCGTGACTTCATCCCGATGAACCTCAAGATCGGCAATAGCTTTTTGGCAGAATTCGACGAATACAATAAAGTTACCTTTTCTGTCGACCTCCAGCGTTTGTTGGTTCCGACTCCAGCTATTTACAAGCTCATCAACGGCGATTACGTGATGTTGGCAGGTATGAACGGCGATGTAGGTATCATTACCTCCATGATGCAGTCTTTCTATGACGCTCCAGGTGTTCTTGCTACCGACGAAAACGGTGACTACATCCAGAATAATGATGGTTCTTACGAAATTGTCAAAGGCACACGCCTCAAAGAAGAGTTAGCAGAAATTAACATTGCAGCAGGTGCCGAATGGTGGTACAGCGATGTGTTGGCCTTGCGCGGTGGTGTTTTTTATGAAAACAAAAGCAAAGGTAATCGCCAATTTTTGAATTTAGGCGCTTCACTCAAGTACAATATGTTCTCCATCGATTTCTCTTATTTGGCTTCTTTAAACGGTCGTCAGAGCCCCTTGGCCAACACCTTGCGCTTTACCTTGCGCCTCAATCTCGGTGGCAACTAATGCAAGCCAAACCAAAGTTGCGTATTGGCTACGGCGTCGATGTTCATCAGCTCGCTGAGGGCTATCCGCTCTGGATCGGAGGTATTCAACTTCCGTCACCGCTTGGTGCGGTTGGTCATTCCGATGCAGATGTGCTCATTCATGCTATTTGCGATGCGTTACTAGGTGCCTTGGCCCTTAGAGATATCGGGTTTCATTTTTCAGACACCGATCCGCAATACAAAGGAATAGATTCAAAAATACTACTCAAAGAAGTTTTTCGCTTGGTCAGTGAAAAAGGTTACGGCATTGTCAATATCGACGCCACCGTCATTTTAGAAACACCAAAAGTGAACCCCCACATCGAGCAAATGCAGCTTGTTCTCGCTGGCCTTTTGAACCTAGAAACAGATGAAATAAGCATCAAGGCCACAACCCATGAAAAGGTAGATTCTTTCGGTGAAAAGCGCGCCATTAAGGCGTATGCCTCGGCCTTGCTTTATCAGTTATAGCACTTACGGTACCAGTTGTACGTACACAACTTTTTTAGTCTCAAAAAATGCTTCTTTGTAGAAGTTGGCAATTGGAAACTCTTTGTAAGGATATTTGATGCCGGCGAGTTCTTCGCTGAGGTCTCCTCCCTTCAGATAAAGAATGCCATTTTTGAAAGGGTGTAGGTTTTTCTTACCGCTTTTCCCCTTTACCCATGTCAAAAATACGGGCATTTGAGTAACGGCTCTACTGACAATAAAATCGTAGCGGTCTTTAATGGTTTCTGCCCTTGCGTGGCTTGCTTTTACATTTTGAAGACCAAGACTCGCGGCAACTTCTTGTACTACTTTTATTTTCTTTCCGATGGAATCTACTAAGTGAAATTGTACTTCAGGAAAAAGAATGGCGAGCGGAATGCCTGGGAAGCCACCACCGGTACCGATATCCAAAATTTGTGCGCCGGGTAGGAACTGCACTACTTTTGAGATCGCCAGTGAGTGCAACACGTGTCTTTCGTAAAAGTGTTCGGTATCTTTTCTGGAGATGACATTGATTTGTGCATTCCATTCGTTGTAGAGCGTTTCTAAAGCAGCAAACTGCTTGAGCTGCTCTGGGCTTAGATCAGGGAAATAGTGCTGAAGAAGGGTCATTAGATGCTGTCTTTGGTCTGCTGCATCATGGCGGCGAGGAAGTCTCTGGCGCGAAACAATTGCGCTTTAACGGTGCCGAGGGGTAAGTTGAGTTCTTCGGCAATTTCTTCGTAGCTCTTTTCTTCGAAATAACGCTTCTCTACGAGTTCGCGGTATTTGGGCTTGAGTTTACTCACTAAAAGGCGCATGTGTACCAAGCGCTGACCTTGGATAATAGTTTCTTCAGGATTGAGCGTCTGTGATTTGGCATCGATGTGCATGCGTTCGCCATCACTCGTAGTAATGCCTCTATCTATGGAGGTTACTTCGATGCGTTTTTTACGGATAAAATCGATGCAATTATTGGAGGCAATTTTGAAGAGCCAAGTACTGAAAGCAAAGCTTGGTGAGTATTGGTCTAGGCGGGCAAATGCTTTTCCGAAAGCTTCTATGGTGAGGTCGTCTGCGTCATCGGAGTTTTTGACCATCTTGAGCATCATGAAATAAATGGAGTCTCGGTAGCGGTCTAGGAGATCTGCATAGGCGGCTTGACTTCCTGATCGGGCTGCAGCAACCAAGTGCAGGTCTTGTTTGGCTTTATCAGATAAATGCTCGTTTTCTACCATCGGTAATATTTTTGCCTTTCGGATATATAATAAACGATGGGCATCAAGATACTATAAAATAAATCCCAGGCTGGAAAAAACAACATGAGTTGCTTTTCGCCAAGTTTTTTTAGGCAAGTACCTTGCAGCCACCATTTGATTGCAATTACACCAATAAAAATACTAGACCCTAAAGGCAAGTAATTTAAATTCAAGCACAAAGCAACGAAAGAAATCCACATCAAAATCAGGCTGAGTGGATAGATTCCTAACAACACTTTCTTAATAACAGAATAGCGGGCTGAACTAATGTGATATTTTGCCTTTTGCCTGAGCCAATCGGACCAAGTAGCAGGTGCTGCTGACCTGACAAATGAATCAGGGTCTTCGGAAATATTGACTTTGCTAAATTGAAGGGCATCTTGCAATAGCAAATCGTCGTCTCCGGGGCTAATAGCATAATGAGACTTGAAACCATTGACCTTCTGAAACAATAATTTAGAGTAAGCTAAATTGCGGCCGTTTGCTTTAAACGCATTGCCCGCAAGTGCATAACTAAAAGCACTGGCGCCCATCCAAGCGTTATCAAAACGCACTAATTTGTTGAAAAAACCTTTTGTTTTGGTGAAGGGGCTGTAGCCAATAACGAGTTGTTGTTGGGCGTTGAGTTTGCTCATGACTTGCTTGAGCCATTGTGTACTGAGGGGTTGGCAGTCGGCATCTGTCAGGACAAAATGCTCATAAGAGGCTGCTTTGATTCCGAGTGTAATGGGAAGTTTTTTGCCAAGTTTGAGGTGTGGGCTGCGCGAGATCTCTACAACTTTTAATTGCTTGAATTGATGGGCAAAGGCGGTAAGTATCCAGTTGCTGTCATCGATACTTTGGTTATTGACGACAATCACTTCATATTGAGGATAATCTTGACTCAATATGGTAGGGAGGTGCTCGTATAGGTTGTCGGATTCATTTCGAGCGGCAATGATGACGGAAACAGGTGGGAAGTGCTGCGCGGTTATGTTTTCATTTTTTCGTTTGAAAGCAAATCTGGCGTAAAAGTAAAATGCATACACTAATTGGACAATACTAAAAAGTATGCCGCTGATTAGCAAATAGGCCCAATAGTCGTTTTGAATGCTCGGTAAGTAATTCATCTCTGAGTACAAAGATGTCTAGGGAATTTAAATACCCGTATCTTTGCTCTAGGTATTTTTCAACATTGTTATGCACTTTGATCTTTTAAAGACAGATTCCCAATCCAAAGCACGCCTCGGAAGGTTGCACACTGCTCACGGCACCATAGAAACACCCATTTTCATGCCGGTGGGCACTGTAGGCTCTGTCAAAGGGGTGCATCAGCAAGAGCTGCGCGATGACATCAATGCTCAAATCATTTTAGGGAATACCTATCACTTGTTTTTGCGTCCGGGCACAGAAGTGCTTGAGGCTGCCGGAGGTTTGCATCAGTTCATAGGTTGGGAGCGCCCAATTCTGACGGATAGCGGTGGATATCAAGTTTATTCACTATCCGGATCGCGCAAAATTCAAGAAGAAGGCGTCAAGTTTCAATCGCACATAGATGGCAGCTACCATTTCTTCACGCCAGAAAGGGCAATTGAAATTCAGCGCAGTATAGGTGCAGACATCATCATGGCTTTTGACGAATGCACGCCGTATCCCTGCGACTACGCCTATGCCAAACGTTCTATGCACCTCACGCACCGTTGGTTGGGCCGTTGTTTTACCGCTATGGAGCAATCAGAGCCAAAATACGGCTACGAGCAGGCGTTGTTTCCAATCGTACAGGGAAGTACTTATAAGGACCTCAGAGAAGCATCTGCGCACGCAATTGCGTCATTTGATGCAGTCGGAAACGCTATTGGCGGTTTGTCGGTAGGTGAACCCGATGACGAACTCTACGAAATGACTGATTTGGTTTGCAATATTCTACCTCAAGATAAACCACGCTATTTAATGGGTGTAGGCACGCCAATTAACTTGTTGGAGTCCATCGCACTCGGTGTAGATATGTTTGATTGCGTGATGCCAAGTAGAAACGCTAGACACGGCTTGCTCTACACGTGGGAAGGCACGATCAATATCAAAAATGAAAAATGGGCCAAAGATTTTAGCCAACTAGACCCAACTAGTCAGGTCTGGGTAGATCAAGTTTATACCAAAGCCTATTTGCGTCACCTTATCAAAACCGGTGAATATCTCGGTATTCAAATTGCGACTATTCACAATTTGGCGTTTTATTTGGAACTCATGCGGGTGGCCAGAGAAAAAATTGCCAGTGGTGAATTTGTAGCTTGGAAAAACCAAGTAGTCCAAAAATTGGGTCAGCGCTTATAGACATGCTCAAACGCATCGACCGCTATATCATCAAGAAATTCCTGAGCACGTTTTTTTTCATGCTCGGCCTGATCATGTTATTTTCGGTTGTCTTTGACATTTCTGAAAAGTTGAGCGAGTTCATCAGCAACAAAGCACCCTTACACGAGATATTCTTCAGCTATTACGTCACTTTTATCCTCTATTACGGGAATACCTTCTCGTCAATGATCATTTTTTTGTCGGTCATTTGGTTCACGGGCAAAATGGCACAAAACACCGAGATCATTCCTATTTGGTTTTCAGGTCGGCCAGTTACCCGCTTTTTGCGACCATATTTTATTGGCGCTACTATTCTCACCATAATGTCTTTGGTACTCAATCATGTCATTATTCCAAGAACCAACAAAATTCGTTTGGCTTTTGAAGAGCGCTATTACCGCGATATATTAACGGTCAATAATTACCAAGCCGAATATCCTGGTAATGAGCTTGTTTATTTTTCTAACTACGCAGCAGAAGAGCAGCGCGTCAATGACCTCACCATTCAAAAATGGAGCAAAGACAACAAACCGATCTACTTTTTGCGCGCCCGCTTTGCCAAAAATAAGCCGGGTACTAATGAGTGGCAATTGACAGACTACTACGAAAAAAACTATGAATTCCCGAAGGCCAAACTCATCCATGGCCGCCATAAGGACACCACCTTTGTGTACCGCATCGAGGAAATGGCCCAGCGCGACAACGCTGCACAAGCGCTCACATTTACTGAGCTCAAAAACGCCATTGAACGCGAAAAATTAAAAGGCTCAAAGCTTGTGCCTGACTTTGAAATAGAACTCCATCAGCGCACCGCTTTTCCTTTTGCAACTTACATTCTCACCTTAATTGGTGTATCAGTCGCCTCTCAAAAAAAACGTGGAGGCATTGGTATGAATATCGCTATTGGGTTGGCATTTATTTTTGTATATATTTTCGCCATGAAGATGCTTACTGTGGCTGCTGTGAAAGTTGGTTTCCCTACGCTGTGGTCAGTTTGGTTACCCAATTTGCTGTTTGCAATTATTGCGCTTGTGTTTTATCAGCGCTCCCAAAAATAAGTCCCCATTTTCCTAAGGTTAACTGCAGGCCATCTTCTGCGGCACCCACATTCGGATGCACTGTGCGTGCTTCTAATAGGTGTTGGAGCGCGTCGTCATAACGCGATGAAAAATGACCGAGCAGCAAGTATTTACAGTTAGCCAATGCGGCTTGTTGGGCGGCTTGTTGGGCCGTTGAATGAAAGGTTTGTTTGGCACGTTCAACGTGCTGTTGGTTAAAAGTTGCTTCGTGATAGAGCAAATCTACATCTTGAATGGCATGTAGATAACTCGGACTGGGCTTGGTATCCGAACAATACGCATAACTATAAACAGGTTGCGCTGCTAGCGTGTAATCTTTGTAATTATACTTTTTACCATTTCTTTCTATCGACAACCCAGCCTTAAGTTTGGGCATGTCTTCGATGAATAATCCAGCTGCTGAAATCGCTTCTTTGTTGAGGTTCAGTAATTTGGGTTTTTCATTGATGCGGTAACCAATGGTCGGAAGCCTGTGTTTGAGGGCAAAAGCGTGAATTTCTATCAGGCGGTCTTCGAAAATCAGTTGAGATTCGCCGGGTTGAATCGTGTGAAAAGTAATGTCGAATTGCAGTGGGTGCCCACCTGCAGCAAGCATGGCCCTGATGAGTGCTTCTAAGCCAGGAGGCCCATAAATACTGAGTTTTTTATTGCGACCCAATAAGTGCATGGTGGAAAGCAGGCCCGGCAAACCAAAAAAGTGATCGCCGTGGAGGTGTGAAATCAGGATGAACTGGATCTTTTGGAGTTTTAGTCCGTATTTGCGCAATTGTTGTTGGGTGCCTTCAGCACAATCGATCAGAATATGTCTTTCATTGCAGTTGACATATTGAGCAGATGCTTGCCTTTTGCTTGTAGGTAAGGATGCGCCTGAGCCGAGTATGTGTAGCTCAAAACTCACCTTGCAATTAAATCTAGTGCTGCGTCTGTGGTGTTTCCGATGGTGAGTACTTTGTCTAGCTGAGCAATTTCTATGAGCTTGAGCACGTTTGGTTGTAAACCTGAAAGCGCAAATTTTCCGTTGGTGTCTTTGCACAGGCGGTTGGCGATGAGCACGGCAGACAGCCCAGAGGAGTCGCAGTATTTGGTTTTACTCATGTTTAATACGATGTAGTTGGTACCTACCTTATTGAGCTGTAAAAAGTGGGCTTTGAGTTCAGGTGCATTACTGGCGTCGAGTTTCTCAACTTCGGTACTGACAACCACAATTTGGCCCTGCGGGTCCACGGAGAAATTCATAGCAATGATTTGCTCAAAAATAACGAAATTATCTTTCGATTTTTGCCGCGAGTAAATAAATTACGGCCATTCGAACCGCAACGCCGTTTTCTACCTGATCTAAAATGATACTTTGCGAGCTATCGGCAACGTCCGAGGAAATCTCTACACCGCGATTGATAGGCCCTGGGTGCATGATCACGATTTCTTTGGAAAGACTGTCCAATAACGTTTTATCTAGGCCAAATTGCTGAGAATATTCGCGCAGCGAAGGAAAGTATTTGATGTCTTGACGCTCGAGTTGGATGCGCAACATATTGGCTACATCACACCATTCGAGTGCTTCTCGGAGGTTGTGAGACACCTGTACGCCGAGTTCTGAAATGTATTTTGGAATGAGCGTGCTGGGGCCACAAACCATGACTTCTGCACCGAGTTTTTGAAGACAATAAATATTGCTCAAAGCAACTCTCGAGTGAAGAATATCGCCAACGATTACCACTTTTTTTCCTTCGACACTACCTAGTCTTTCTTGGATAGAGAAGGCGTCTAGTAGTGCTTGGGTGGGGTGTTCGTGTGTGCCGTCGCCAGCGTTCACAACGCGTGCTTTGATTTTTTGAGATAAAAACTTTGCCGCGCCTGGGTTGGGATGACGCATCACGACCATGTCTACTTTCATGGCCAAAATGTTGTTGACGGTATCGACAAGTGTTTCTCCTTTTTTAACCGAAGAGCCTGCTGCACTAAAGTTGACGACATCGGCAGAGAGGCGTTTTTGGGCTAATTCAAAAGAGAGACGGGTACGGGTAGAGTTTTCAAAAAAGACGTTGGCAATGGTGATATCGCGAAGCGATGGGACTTTCTTGATCGGGCGGTTGATTACTTCTTTGAAACGAGCTGCAGTTTCGAGGATAAGTTCGATGTCTTGACGCGTGAGGTCTACGATGCCGGTAAGGTGATCAACGCTGAGCTGCTTCATTGCCTTCTTTTGTGAATAATAATACTTGGTCTTGTCCTTCGATTTCTTTCCATTCTACAGCTACACGCTCAGAAGCGAGTGTATCGACTGTTTTGCCAATATAATCTGCTTGAATGGGTAAGTCGCGGCTAAAGCGACGGTCAATGAGTGTGAGCAATTGGACTTGAGATGGGCGTCCAAAAGTGAGTAACGCATCTAAGCCTGCACGGATGGTGCGTCCGGTAAATAAGACATCGTCGATAAGGATAATGCGCTTGTTTTCTATGGAGAAATCGATGTTGGTTATGCTAGGGAGCAGTGGTGTTTCTCTGCGGCGGAAGTCGTCGCGGTGAAAAGTGATGTCGAGGTTGCCTGCTTGAATTGGATGGGCCAGAATAGCCTCGAGTTGCGCTTTAATGCGTGTAGTGACATGGATGCCACGTGGCTGAAGGCCAATTAAAACGGAGTTCTCGAAGGTGTCGTGGGTCTCAATGAGTTCATGAGAAAGGCGTTTGAGCGTCAGTTCGAGCTGGGTGGCATTGAGGATGACTTGCTTTTCCATTACTGCAAAGATACTTTAAAAAATCTTTTTTGCAGAAGGCAAATCCGATAATAAGAAAAAACTACCTGTTATCCAAAGAAGATCATGTGGCTGCATTTGCTTTTCTATCTCAGAAATAGCTCTTGGTAAGTCTTCAAAAAGTTGCTTCACACCTAAAAGTTGCCAATCTGCTGCACTTTTGGATCTCGGATTTCTGAAAACACAAGCAGCAACTTTGGCATGTTTTGGAAAGAGGTCTAAAATTTCTTGTGCATCTTTATCTTTAGCGGCACCATACAAAATGTAAAGTTGCCCCGTGCATTCTTCTTCAATGAGTGGAATAGTGGCTGCAATGCCAGCCGGGTTGTGCGAGACATCGATTACAATTTTTGGTGTTTCTTTCCAATGTTCGAAGCGTCCAAAAAATCCGGTGTTGGTCTTGAGGTTTTCAAGTGCTGCTAATTGCGTTTGAAGAGGAAGCTCAACACCAATGACTTTTAAGGCCAATAAGGCAGTGTTGAAATTGTGGATTTGATACCCGGAAAGCGACACAGTTCGGGGCAGGTCTTTGGCATCTTCGCAAAAATAAATGGGTGCATTCAGCACACGCGATTGAGCTTCAAAAATGGCTTGAGTTGGGCTTGATTTTTCACCGATTACAACAGGTGTCTTGGTTTTAATGATGCCTGCTTTTTCGCCTGCAATTGCCTCAAGCGTGTTCCCAAGAAAATCTTGGTGATCCAAGCCAATGTTTGTAATGATGCTTACTTTAGGGTTGATGACATTCGTTGCATCGAGCCTGCCGCCTAAGCCAGTTTCTATCACGATGTAGTCGCAGTTTTCTTGCTGAAAATACAGCAAAGCCATGGCAAAGGTGAGTTCAAAAAAACTCGCGTCAATTGTGGCATTTAAAGCCTGATACTTAAGGCAGAACGCAATGACATCTTCTTGAGAAATTGGGCGGCCATTGACGCGAATGCGTTCCGAAAAATCGAAAATATGCGGCGAGGTGAACAGCCCTACTTTTGAGCCGCTTTCTTGCAGTAAACTTGCGCAGTAGGCTGCAGTGCTGCCCTTGCCATTCGTTCCTGCAATGTGAATAGAAGGTAGCTTATTTGGATCAAGCTGCAAGAGTGCCATGAGCTCATGAACGCGTTCAAGTCCGGGCTTGTAAGCTTCAGCCCCTAAGTTTTGATAGGCAGGAAAGCGCTCAAATAGCCAACTGACACATTCTTGATAGGCGCTTTTTTGTTCCATATTAGAGCATCAAAAAAGTCAGAACGCCGCCAATATAACCAGCCAACGCAAGTAAAGCGATGCGCTTGAGATACCAGCCAAAGCCAATGTTTTCCATACCCATGGCAACGACACCGGCTGCTGAACCAATAATCAAGATTGAACCTCCCGTGCCTGCCGTGTAGGCAATAAAATGCCAAGTTTCGGCGTCTAAGCCGTCTTTGAACATCCCAATGCTGGCTGCCACAAGCGGAACGTTGTCTATAACAGCTGAGGCCAGCCCTAAAAATGAGATATACAATTCTTTGGAAATTCCAGAGGCCAAAACGTTTTCACCGAGTTGTTCGATCAGGCCAAGGCTTTCCATGCCGGCTACGGTCATCAGGATTCCTAAGAAAAAGAGAATAGAAGGCATTTCAATTTTGCTCAACGCTTTGAGGGTAGGGCCAACGTGTCCGCTGTTGTTTTGCTCGCTGAGCGAACTCAAGTTGAGGTTTCTTTTACTGGCGATTTCACCAATAATGGCAAAAACAGCAAGCGAAAACATCATGCCCATGTAGGGTGGGAGGTGGGTTATGGATTTGAAAATCGGGACAAAAATGATGAGTCCGAGGCCGCTGAGCAAAATAAGGCTAGAAACTTTATTTTGTTGAATTACGGATGAAGCAGGAAGGTCTTGCTTGAAAATCTTGATTTTTTTGGCGATCAGCAAGGGGATGAGTAAGGTCACAACAGCGGGTAAAAAGATATGCGCTACAAGTTTGAACGCACTCACTTTTCCGGCAATCCAAAGCATGGTCGTGGTGACATCTCCAATTGGAGACCATGCGCCACCCGCATTGGCAGCAATGATCACAAAACCGGCCATCCACCTGCGCAATTCTTTGTCTTGGACTATTTTGCGCAGAATGGAAACCAGGACAATTGTTGCGGTTAAGTTGTCTATGATAGCAGATAAAAAGAAACCAAGGATAGAAATAACAAGCAGTAATTGGTAGGCCGTTTTGACTTTGATCAAGGACTGCACACTTTTGAAACCATCAAAATAATCGATCATTTCGACAATGGCCATTGCGCCCATTAGAAAGATGAGGATTTCGGTTGTTTTGCCAAAATGATGCAAAAGCAGTTCTGAAAGCGCAGCTATATCCGTCGCATTCAAAGCAATGAGGGCCCAGGAAAGGGTCATCATGAGCAATGCGGGAATGAGCTTGTCGATTTTTAATAAATGCTCAAAGCTGATCGCGGCGTAACCAATGATAAAGATAAGTACCAACGACAGCTCCATCATGTATTAAACGAGTTGTTTGAGTGCTATTTCAAAAGCCGTTTTGGCGATCCCTCTTGTACTTGAATTGACTTGATGCGTGTTTTGCAATGCTTTGTAGATTGTTTGACTTGCGTCCTCAAAAATGAGTGCGTCGTCTAGCGTAGGGAGGTCCGAACTCATGAGGTAAGCAAAAACGCGTGCCATACCGCAATTGGCAATGAAGTCAGGAATAAGGGCCAAAGATGCATCGGCTCTTTCGGCAATAGGACCAAAGAAAATTTCTTGATCGGCGAAAGGTACATTTGCACCAGATGAGATGACCTCTACACCTGCACCAAGTAATTGTTCTAATTGCGCTTCGGTGATCATGCGGCTACCTGCACACGGAATAAAGATGTCTGCTGGCGTTGACCAAAAAACGTTATTTACTTCTTCGTAGCTCAGTAGGTTTGGTGCACTGAGTTCGTTGCCGTTTTTTTGAATAAAGAGTTCTTTAATTCGTTCAAAACTAAAACCTTCTGTCTCGATGAGCCCGCCAACGCGATCGATGATACCTACAATTTTGGCACCTTTTTGAGCCAGGTAATAGGCAGCAGCAGAACCTACGTTACCCCAACCTTGCACCAATACGCGTTTGCCAGCTAATTGCCCGCCCCAAATATTGTAATAATGGTCAATTGATGCCGCTACACCATAGCCAGTAATCATGTCCGCAACAACATAATTTTTACTGAGTTCAGGGCTGTATTTTGCGTCTTGAATGACTTTTGCAACACCGCGCTGAAGTTGACCTATGCGATTGATTTTTTGGTCGTCGTTGGGTTTGAAATGTCCGTTGAATACGCCTTCTTGTGGATGCCATACTCCGAACTCTTCGGTCATGGGGATCACTTCATGTATTTCGTCTACATTGAGGTCTCCGCCGGTGCCGTAATAAGATTTGAGCAGCGGTGATACTGCGGCAAACCAACGTTTGAGCACTTCTTTTTTGCGCGGATCTTTGGGGTCAAAATTGATACCAGATTTAGCGCCTCCGATTGCAGGCCCAGCTACTGTAAATTTAACTTCCATGGTTTTGGCCAAAGATTCGACTTCTCGCTTGTCTAGGCCAACGCGCATTCTTGTGCCTCCACCTGCAGCACCACCGCGCAAGGAGTTGATCACTACCCAGCCTTCGGCTTCAGTGAATGCATCTTTCCATTCAAAAACGATTTCGGGTCTTTTATTTTCAAATTTGGAGAGGAGGTCTTTCATGTGGAATTGTTGTTGTGTTAGCGTTGCAAAAATACCAATTTTAAGCGGGCACAGCGCTTTTTTTACCAGATGCGTCCTTGAAAGTCGTGCAGAACGCCAGTCCTGAGCGCCTCTTTAGCACCGGTTACTTCTTTGAGCGTGGTGGTTTCTTTTCTGAGATAGCGTGCCCCCAAAAAAGCAAAAATGACAGCCTCTTTGTAGTCAATGAGCGCGGGTTCGGGAATAAGCAGTTTGCCCTGAAAAGATTTTTGGAGTGTTTCGATGAGAAAATCATTGTGGGCACCGCCACCGGTGATGTAAACTTTTTGCAACTGGAGCAGCTCAAAATACTTGATGCAGAGTTTGTTTAGGATGTCAATGTGCGTGCGCATTTTGTCTGGCAAAGTTAGTGTTTCAAAAAGGGGTAGATACTGTTGCTCAAGCCATTCAGTCCCCAGCGATTTTGGCCCTTCTTGCTGAAAAAAGGCAAGTCCAGTGGCTTTTTGAACTACTGCAGCATCAACAGTGCCCGAACGCGCTAATGCACCGTTTTCATCGAATGATTTGCCAATCGTTTGCATCCATTTATTCATGGGTAAATTTGCCGGGGCAATATCGAAAGCGAGCGTTTGTGCATTTTTCTCGGTAGAAATATTTGCAAAGCCACCCAAGTTCAGAAAACCGTCGGCATATTTTGAAAAAAGCAGTTTGTCGCCGATAGGCACGAGTGGCGCGCCTTGCCCTCCTGCACTGACATCTAGGGTTCTAAATTGAGAGATTACCGGTATTTTAGTGAGGTAATTGAGTGTGGCGCCACAGCCAATTTGCGTGGTGTAGCCTTTTTGCGGCTGATGGAATATTGTTTGTCCGTGTGAGGCGATTGCGGTGATTTGTTCCCGTTGCATGCCAAAATCGAGTATAAAATCATTGACACATTTGGCATAGAAGTGTGCAATTTGTTGATCGAGTTCAAAAACTTGCTGTGCACTCAGTGAAAAAATAGCAAAAAGCTGCTCAAAAATTGCTTGCGGTAATGGGTAGGTTTTATTGTTAAGTAATTTAAAATCAGTGCTTTCATTAGTTGAAAAGTCAAAAGCGACATGTGCGATATCCAGCCCGTCTAGCGAGGTGCCAGACATCAGGCCTAATAACTGCATATTATTGTAGGAATTTGCTTTCAAGAGTTTCGGATTTCGTTTATTTTTGTCAAAATTAAAATAAATCAGTCAACATGAATTTTGAACTCACTGAAGAGCAACTCGCCGTCAAAGAAGCCGCCCGAGATTTCGCACAAAATATCCTCAAACCTGGTGTCATCGAACGCGATAACCAACAAAAATTTCCAGCTGAGGAAATCAAACAACTTGGCGAACTCGGTTTTATGGGCATGATGGTCGATCCGAAATACGGAGGTAGCGGCATGGATACCTTATCTTATGTCATTGCTATGGAAGAAATTTCAAAAGTAGATGCGTCCACTTCAGTTTGTATGTCGGTCAATAACTCTTTGGTTTGCTGGGGTCTTGAGAACTTCGGTTCCGAAGAACAAAAACAAAAATATTTGGTTCCGCTTGCCAAAGGTGAGAAAATCGGCGCATTCTGTCTTTCTGAACCAGAAGCAGGTTCAGATGCCACATCACAACGCACCACAGCCGTAGACATGGGTGACCACTACCTATTAAATGGCACCAAAAACTGGATCACCAACGGTTCATCTGCTTCTGTTTATTTGGTCATTGCACAAACCAACCCAGAGCTCGGTCACAAAGGTATCAACGCCTTAATTGTAGAGCGCGGCATGGAAGGTTTTGTAATCGGTGCCAAAGAAGATAAAATGGGTATCCGCGGTAGCGACACACACACATTGTTGTTCAACGACGTCAAAGTACCTAAAGAAAACCGCATCGGTGAAGATGGCTTTGGTTTCAAATTTGCCATGAAAACGCTTTCAGGAGGTCGCATTGGTATTGCTGCACAAGCCCTAGGTATTGCAGGCGGCGGCTTGGAGTTGTCTTTAGCATATGCCAAAGAGCGCCAAGCTTTCGGAAAAGAGATTTTCAAGCACCAAGCAATTGCCTTTAAATTAGCCGATATGGCTACCGAAATTGAAGCCGCTCGTTTGTTGGTTTACAAAGCCGCCCAAGACAAAGACGCAGGTCGCAACTACGATCAATCTGGCGCAATGGCCAAGCTATATGCTTCTAAAGTGGCTATGGAACAAACCGTTGAGGCTGTTCAGATCCATGGTGGCTATGGTTTTGTGAAAGAATACCACGTAGAGCGCCTCATGCGCGATGCAAAAATCACCCAGATTTACGAGGGCACTTCCGAAGTTCAAAAAATCGTGATTTCTAGAGGTATTCTCAACGCTTAATACTCAAGTCAATGCTCGCACCGTTCAACCTACAGCAATGGATCGATGAAAATCGAGATTTGCTAAAGCCGCCTGTTTCTAACAAAAACCTTTACAAAGAGGCGGGTGATTTCATAGTCATGATTGTGGCGGGGCCAAATGCGCGCAAAGACTATCACTTCAACGAAAGTGAAGAGCTTTTCTACCAACTAGAAGGCGAGGTTACGGTCCGTATCCAACACGAAGGCAAAGCAAAAGATATTATCGTCAAAGAAGGCGAAATGTTTTTGTTACCAGCCAATACCCCGCATTCACCTGCTCGTGGTGCCAATACAATTGGCCTGGTCATTGAGCGCGTGCGCCGAGGAACCGACTTACAAGATGGCCTGATGTGGTTTTGTGAAAATTGCAACGCGCACCTGCATACCTATCGCTTCCCTCTAGAAAATATTGAAAAAGATTTCTTGCCCCGATTTAAAGAATTCTACGGGTCTGAAGACCTCCGCACTTGCAAATCGTGCGGTCATCAAATGGAAGTGGACCCTAAATTTGTTTAGGGTCCACTTCTTTATTGGGGTTTGATAAATTTTGTCGCTGCTCAGCTCAGTTGCTGAAAACCTCCAAATTTATTGTTGAATAAATGTGAGGCGGTGTTGGTCACCCGTCTGAAAAATCTCTTCTTCAAGTACCAAGCGTTTGTTGCGCAATTCTTTGACACTGTATTCATGTACAGGATTAACCGTTGTGGTGTCTGCATAGAAAAACACACTGGTTTCGTCTTCTCCAAATTTCCACGTACCATGACTGTACGTGCCTTGAATTTGACCGAGCTCGTTGGCGTAATTTGAAATAGAATATGTGCCGTCTTTGTCAATACTCATTTTTGTAGTGATGCTTGCATCAAAGACATTATTTCCATTGAGAACGTAATCAGAGAGTTTCCAGTCGTTGCAAAGACGTGCTTTTCTAGAATGAATAGAAAAAGACGGGCCTTCGCTAAATTTTGAACAGCCAACAAGGCCAAGGGTCAATAAAGAAAGTGAAAAGAGAACAGACTTCATTTTGTGTTTTTTTTCAAATGTACTACTTTTTGGTCAATAAAAAAGCCGCAACGAATTGCGGCTTTGATTTCAAAGTTTGAAATATGCTTATTGAGCAGTGTATGTTTGAATAACGGTATCTGTTCCGTCAACAGCTTTTAATTTGAGTTCTTTGCCAGCTAAACGAACAATTGTTTGCGTATCTGTACCACTTAAACCATCAACCGTAGTGATAAGTTGAGTTTTGTCATCAGAAAAAGCCCAAGTACCAGTGTAGTCGTTGGTGTAATTGAAGCCCATGTAGCTGTAATTGATTACGGTGCTGTAAGTACCTTCTTTGCTAATTACCATGGTTTGTGTGAGGCCAGTTAATGCGTCTGCCACACCATTTGTGGTTTGAGCGGTTAATTTCCAAGATCCTGCCAAACGCGAAGTTTTTGAAGACAAAGCCAAAGATGGGCCTTCTTCGTATTTGCTACAAGAGGTAAGGGTGGCTGAGCTCACTGCTAAAGTTGCCAAGCCAATAAAAAATAGTCTTTTCATAATTTTCAAGTTTTAACAAAACTAACTAAAGACTTGAACATTCGCAATATCCTAAGTAATTTTGTTTCATGAAACTAGTTCTGCTACCAAGCCTCCTTTTTCTTTTCATTTCTTGTAGCCAAACAGCGGCGCCAACCCAAAAAAAGCATACACAAGCAAATGTCTGTAAAACAGTCGTACCTAACACTATTGTTTCACTCGGCGTAAAAGGGATGGTTTGTCAAATGGGTTGTGGTGGTAGCATTCGCAAGGCTTTAAAAGAAACTTGTGCTGTTGAGCAGGTCGAGGTCAATTACGTAGATTCACTTCAAGAACAAACCATCAAAGTACATTACGATCGCCAAAAATTAGGACCAAAACAAATGATCACGTTGTTGTCTCAATTAAACGACAAGCAATTTAGCGTCAGAACCATAGGCGAACCCCAAGCACTCCAATGAAACTTTTTTACCGACAACTCGGCCAAGGCAAACCATTGGTGATTCTACATGGCCTTTTTGGTTTTTCTGACAATTGGCAAACCCACGCTAAAAAATTGGCTGCGTATTACGAAGTCACCCTGGTAGATTTGCGCAACCATGGTCATTCAGGTTGGTCAGATGAGTTTTCTTATGCGCTCATGGTGCAAGATCTTCATGAATTGCTTACCGACCTAGGGATACAAAAACCAATTTTACTTGGGCACTCCATGGGGGGGAAGCTCGCCATGCATTTTGATCAAACCTATCCAAATTCCATTGAAAAGCTTTTGGTTGTCGATATGGGTGTGAAGGCCTATCCGCCGCATCATGCGCATATTCTTGCAGCTATCCATGCCATTGACCTCACTAAAATGAGCGCTAGAAGCGAGGCAGAGGCTATTCTCAAAACGTTTGTTGAATCAGAAGGAATTCGTCAGTTTTTACTCAAAAATTTATACTGGGAAGAAAAGGGCAAACTGGCCTGGAGAGTCAATTTTCCTGTACTAGAAGCCAGCATGACCGAAATTCTGAGCGCCTTGCCAGCTCAAGAATCATTTACACCAACGCTCTTTATTCGGGGCTTGCTTTCTAATTATATTTTAGACGATGACATCCCGGTCTTGGAAAGTTATTTCCCTGATTCGCAACTTGCATCTATCCCAAATGCAGGGCACTGGGTACATGCCGAAGCACCAGAGGCTTTTCTAGATGCTGTTTTGTCTTTTAGTTTAAGGTAAGCTAGGGTTCTTCTGAAAAAGGTCTAGCGGTCTTCTGAAAAAGGTATTTTCTAGCCCATGTGCAGTTTTAAAATTATGTCCAATAAAAAAGGGAGCCCGAAGGCTCCCTTTTCTTTTTCCCGTAAAGGAAGTATTATTTGCGAACTGCTAATTTTTTACTCACTGCTGTACCGTTAGCATTAACGTTTACAGTGTACATACCGCTGTTCAAAGCTGTTGTGTTGATTTCAACAACTTGTGTACCGTTTACACCAGACAAAGTTTGTGTAGCAACAACTTTACCAGCCATGTCAACTACATTGATGATGACATCAGATGTGTTTTTAACATTGAAAGTAACGCTTGTTGCGTCAGTAGCAGGGTTTGGAGCTACTTCAAGACCAAAGTTGTTAGCTGTTTCTTTCATACCCAATGCTGGATCGAAATTCATGCGTACCATTGGTTGTGATGTTGTGTAGTACCAAGTAAGGTCTGTCATGTCATAGTAGTAGCAAGTTTGAACTGGAGCTGGGCCAGCAGTACCAACAACTAAGTCGTTTGTTGCACCACCGTCACCGTTAGAACCAGCTACCAAAAGGTAAGCCTCACCTGCGTTAAGTGGGTAGTTGCCACCTAAGAAAGAAAGTGTTACTTCAGCGTCGAGGTCGTTTGCAGTCAATACATACGGACCAGTTTCGTCTACGTAAAGGAAGTCACCTGTTGTTGGGTCAATAGAATACAATTTGAGGTACATTTCAGCACCTACTTCAGCAGAACCATTGATGTATACAGAACCACCACCGATTGTTGTGTTTGCGAAGATGTCAAAAATGTTACCAACTTCAAAGCCCATACCGCCATTGAAAGAACCGTTGAGTGCAGTTCCGTTGTCGCGCGCATAAACATATGGGTTGATAGCTACAGAAGCAAAGTTTGCTAAGGTGTTGTTTGTTGGGTCACCTTCTGTATTGCCAATAGCAACAGTACCAGACAATGAAAGTGTAGCGTTAGCTGTACCTGGTGTGAAAGCAGTAGCACAAGCAAGTGTGTCGATGTTTCCAACCAATACTGGTGTAGCAACAGATGAGCTAGAGAAAGTTCCAGCTGAAGCTGTAAATACAGCGTCTTGCTGATCTTGTGCACCGATGTTTTCTACAACACCAGAGAATTCGATTGCAGTAACTTGTGATGTAGGAACTTGGTAGTAAGCCAAACGCTCAGCCCAGAAACCTGTAGAACCCCAGTAAATGCTGTTCAATTTAAGGTCGTTAGCTTCAGGTACATAAAGTTCGACGTCGTCAACTGCCCAATACCAACCCCAATAGTCGTTGTCATTGTAATAGAACTGTACTTTCACTTGTGAAGAACCAGCAGCAATTGAAGAAACATCAATGATAGTTACTTCTGGGTTAGCAGAGTTTTGGTTTGGTGTAAAATAATCTACTTCGTCAGAAACAAGGAATTCTGTCCAAGTTGCACCGTTGTCCCCAGAAACGCGAACGCCACGGGTGTCATGCCACCAACGGAAGTTGTGGTTGTACTTTAATTTTACTACGCTGTGTGCAGAACAGTCGATCGTACCGACGTTAGTTGCTGTAGTGATGATTGGCGTACCGTCCATGTCGCCAGTGTTGTTTGCGTCAGAGTTTACAAACAAGAAACCGTTTGCTGCTGTTGGCGAAGCAAAAGGGCTCAAGGCAGAAACCGGAATAGATGCAGGCGTATTGATAATATGCCATTGTTCACTATTAGAACCTGTGCTTCCGAGCGTCCAGTTGGCTGCTGTAGAGAAGTTATCAGACCAAATAGTTGTTGCTTTGGCCTCAACTGAAGGCTTGTGAGCAACGCTAGAACCAACTTCAAAAGAAGTTCTTTTTTCTAGACGTGGTGCGTTGACACTTTTCACTTGTGCATGAAAAGTACCTGCTGCCATAACGGCAAGAAAAGATACGTAAAGTTTTTTCATTGTTGATATTTTAGATAGTTAACGCAAATATAGCGAAAATTCAAAAAATTACTTGGTTAATAGGCCCGAGTAAACAAAAAATTCGCGAGTTCTTTTAATTCCTCTTTTGAGTTAGTTAATTCCATGTCTTCAAGGGCGTTAAGTGCTTGATGGTGATGAAATTCCATTTTTGATTCACAGTAAGAACGCGCCCCGAGTGCAGTGTATAATTTTTGGGTTTGGGCCACCTTTATTTGGGGGTCTAATGTAGACTCAATTTCTTGGAGTACTTTCAGTTCACTTTGATTTGCAGCTTTTTTGGCACTGATAGAAAGTAGGGTCTTTTTGTTTGCTAAAACATCACCGCCTATTTGTTTGCCAACTTGCGCACTTTCGCCAAAGAGGTCTAGGAGGTCGTCTTGGATCTGAAATGCAAGTCCGAGTTGCTCGCCAAATGCATATAAACGCGCCGCGTCTGCAGTACTTACTCCGCCCACGATTCCGCCCATTTGTAGGGCGCAACCTAACAAAACAGAGGTTTTGAGACGGATCATTTCTATATACTCTTCTTCGGTGACATTCGATCTTTGTTCAAAATCCATATCCATTTGCTGACCTTCGCAAACCTCTACAGCTGTTTGATTGAAAACCTTAAATAAGGCCAAAAATGTTTCCGGATCATATGTGGAAAGTTGCGCGTAGGCTTTCACCAAAAGTACATCTCCCGATAGGATGGCTATGTTTGGATTCCATTTTTCATGCACAGTTGCTTGTCCGCGGCGCAGAGGAGCGGCGTCCATGATGTCGTCGTGGATCAGAGAGAAATTATGAAAATATTCTACTGCAAGTGCAGCTGGTAAAGCTTTTTCAAATGGGCTGCCTGCAAGTTTGCAAGCCATCAAGCTGAGCATAGGGCGCATGCGCTTGCCACCTAATTGCAGGAAGTAGCGCAGCGGGTCGTAAAGATTAGCGGGTGTTTGCGGGAAGTGTTCTTGTTGAAGCACCTGCTCGAGATATGCGCTGTAGTTTGCTAGGTTTTTCATATGCGGGTTGCTTTTGGCGTATCGAACTATAACCAACGGAAGATATCGTCAAAAAGCCGCTTTCCCCAAGGGGTTGATCCGTATTCTTTTTCAATCTTTTGGCGCAATTCGGCGATGGTAAAAACCTTGTTTTTTCCGGGGCTGAGCAATAATTCTTCTCGTTTAGGTGCAATTGCGTCAATTTTTTTGGCAAAATAGACAATTCCGCCATCTTCTGTGGCTAGCCCGAGAATAGTGCCTGGTAAGCCGCAAAAACCCTCCGGACCTACTGATGGTGTAAGCATTGGCGTGTACCACGCATAAAGGCGCGTACTGTCGTTTTTTTGATAAATTGCTTTTCTACATTCATAACCACAAATAGTGCGTTTGCTGTCTGTGATTTTCCAGGTGCGTTCGGGTAGGCTATCTTGCACATATACGTTTTGTCCGAAAACCGCAAGCATCATGAGTTGGTTGTTGTCCTTGAGGTTTTGGTAATAGGCATTTTTGGTGGTGAGCCAAGCCATTTCTTCGGGTTCATTACTAGGCACGACTGCAAAGTAGGCAGCAGTATCGTTGAAGAAAAGCTGAAATGACTCGATGCGAATTTTGTTCTCTTCGGTCACAAAACGTTTCATGCGTTCATCTTTGAAGCGCTTTTCAAGATTGGTGCGGCGCTCAAAAGTGATTTTGCCAGCATGAATGTATTCGGTTTGTGCCCAAGCCTGTAGGCTGAGCAACACGGCACTAATGCCACATACGAAGATCTTCTTCACGGGTTTTGTTGTTGTTAAATTTGTAAGTCAAGCGCAAGAGAAAATAACGTGTAATGATGCGCGTGTAGTTATCTGTGATCATGTTGCCACTCACGGTGCGCTGCACATTGATGTTTTGGTTGAGCAAATCGTTGATAGACAAACCTAAGATGAGGTTTTCTGTTTTCAAGAAAGCTTTTTGAAGCTCTAGATCAACGATAAAGAGATCGCGGTTGAAGGCGGCAGCACGCCCACGGTTCATGGTGTAATTGAGTTCCCATTTGAAACGGAAATGAGCAGGTAAGCGCCAGTCACCGGTCATGAAATAATTTTGGGTAGAGTAGGGCTGATTCGAAAAAGTACTCAATGTAGTGACAGGATTCACATATGTGTAGTCCGCACCAACATTCAACTCCAAGCTATCCAAACTGACCTCAATAGAAAAGGCGCCGTTCAGAGTAGTTGTACTGGTTGTATTGAGCTGCCCATTGATCAAGTTGTTGTTTTTAAAGTAAGAGGCGTTCAAACTTGGTTCGAAGGTCAACTTGCGGTTCAAAATAGGGTAGCCACCGCCTGCATAAACGGTTGCAAACATATTGCCGTCGACATTGACAGTCTTTGAAATGGTGCGACCAAATTGGTCAAAGGTGGTGCTGTTGCCAAAGTCGTTTTGTGTAAATGTAGCATTTCCACCAGACCAAATGTAGCGACCGGTCATGGCTTGCCAAACGTTGGCATTGAAGTTGATTTGGTGCTGATAGTTGGGCTTGAGGTCAGGATTTCCTTCTTGGATGCGGTTCGGGTTGGTGTTGTCACGAACCGGTTGAAGGTCGTTTGCGCTTGGCGGAGCAGAATAGGTGCTGTAGCGCAGATTGATGCGCTTGGCCATGCTCGGCTTAAATTGATAAGCAAAGTTGGGTAAGAAATTAGAGATGTTTTGGTTGATGCCAACATTATTGAACTGATTGATGTTGTCAATTTGAATGTTTCTAAAGCCCAAACCGCCAGAAATGCGGTGGCTCTTGTAGAGGTAGGTGAGGGTAGTTGTACCGCGTTGCTGAAAGCGCTCATTGACAAAATCATTGGTAAACAAGCTGTCAATTTGATTGAACTGCCCCACTAAATTCGGGTTGTAAGTATAACGCGCTTGGTTGGATGCGCCAAGTTCTAAGAAGTACTCGGTGGTGAGTAAAAAGCTTTTGGAAAGCGGCTCTGTATAGGAAAGCGTTACATAATTTGTGTTGCCAAAGTTATTATTGGTCTTTCTTTGATTGGCAATAGTATCAAAAGCCAATGCAGCGGTGTTGGTCACCAACTGACCTTCTGAGGTGTTGTTGTTGTAACGCAAAATGTATTTGGCCTCAAATTCGCGGTCTTTTTTACCGAACTTTCTTCTTAAAATGGCTTCTGAATTGCTGCTTACACCTTTTGAATCATAAGTGTTGTTGACGTTGGTAAGTAGGTAAGAAGCAAAGCTATCGTCTCTGAAGTCGTTGATGGAGGTGTTGTTTTGGGTTCCGAGGTCAAAATGTACATTCGGTTTGATTTCGAGTTTGGTGAGTGAATCGATATCGATTTGTAAATTCAAATTGATGCGGTGCGAACTGCTCGTAGACTGGTTGTTGGTAGAGTCTTTGGTGTAGTAAGAGCTGTCTGCAAGGAAATACTGCGTTTGGGAGCTTGAATTGGCCTGCAAGCGACTGTCGTAGTAGGCGTAGTTGACCCCGAGTTTTACTTTATCAGACAAACGATCGTTGTAATAAACACCCGTTTTGAGGGTCTGTGGAATACCCGATTTATTGCCTCTGGAGTCGCGGTCCCAGAAATTGAGGCCGCTGGCGTCTCTTTCGTTGTCTAGACCAAATTTGTTCATGTCGCCAAATCCAAAGCTGGATTTAGGCGTATTGGAGGCAAGCATGAAGACGGAAATCTTTTGGGTTTTATTGAATTTATTGAACAAGAGTTCGGATTCATAAAAGGCTTCGTCTGCGGCACCTTGGTTCATGTCGGAGGCAACGGCCGCCTTGCCAAAATAACCTCGCTTGGCTTCGTCCTTGAGCTTCAGGTCTAGGACTTGAATTTTGTCGTCTTCGCCCGCTGCGGCATCTTCGTTTTTCTTTTCATACACTTGTACAGATTCAACACCGTTGGCGGCTAAGTTTTTGGTGGCTATGGTGGGGTCTGAGCCAAAGAATTCATCGCCATCGACAAGTACCTGACTGATTTCTTTTCCTTGTGAGGTAATGCTGCCGTCGTCTTCAACTTTGATTCCTGGAAGTTTTTTGAGAAGGTCTTCAACCACTGCATTTTCCGCAACCTTAAATGAGTCGGCAACAAAAATGAGCGTATCGCCACTGAAATACATCGCGTTGCGGTTGCGTGTCACCACCACAGCTTGAACGTCCTGAACCTTAGGGTAGAGACGGATGTCGGGGAGCTCAAAGGTTGACTTTTTGGCGGAGCCCATTAAGTAAATACTGCGCGGGGTCCAGTTGTTGTGCTCAATAACTAATTGAAATGAGTCGAGCGGAAGGTTGTTTATGGCAAATTCTCCGTTGGCATTGCTTCGGGTATAGCTCACCAAAACGGAATCGCGTAGGTGTATGGCCATGATGCTCGCCTGGTGAATGGGCTGTACGCCAGAGCTATCCACCAAACGGCCGCTGACTTTCATGTTTTGACTGTAGGAAAGTGCCGTAAAAAGAAATGTGAGGCTGAGTAAAAGTAATTTTTTCATGAAGTAAGGGTCAGTACAACCTTATAAGACGTTTGAACGCTATAAAATGTTGCATTAGTTTTTTTGAATTGCAGTCAGTACCTGATATTGTAAGCCAGAGGCTTCTTGAACATCTTGAAATTGGATGGTGTATACGTGTCGTTTAAAGGCAGCTGGATTTTTTTCAAAAGCCAATACTGCGGTGTCGTTGGGTGCGTAGGCCAGGTTGGTGGAGTAGTCGTCATTTCCAAACTGAACAAATTTCTTGTTGAAGGCTTCGTCAAAACCTTGAAAATGCAGCGCAAATGCCCCATTTTGATTTTGCATTTGAGAGAGCAGCTGTAAGGCGTTGTCGATGTCTTTGTTGGTTTTCTTGTCGGAGCTTACGGCTTTAAATGGCCCGGATTTGCCATTGATAACCGCTCTTTTATAGCTGGCAATTGGGCTTTGGTTGGCGTTGTAAAAGATAAATGAAACTTCATTTTTTAGGGTGGATAGGCGCATGTTGGTCTTGTTCACCAGTACCATACTCAAGACCTCTTTGAGAAAATAAAAAGTATATTGAACTTTAAATCCTAGGGTGTCTATTTTTTCGAGGCTCGCCTTTAGAATTTCTCCGTTTGGATCTAGTTGTGCTTCCGACTTGAGCGTATAACCCGTTTTGTGCGTGAAATAAAGGGAAGGGAGACGATTGAGATCTTGGCGCGCATCTACTTTTTCTAAGTAGTTGAGAAAGGCAGAGAGACCTTTGAAAGCAGGCTCAAAAACCAATTTTGTTTCATTGTTTGTGCTCAAGTCTTTTGTGGTTTCTTTACAAGAAAGAAACAAGAAGGGGAGCAGAAGAAGCAGTACTTTTGGAATCACAGCACGAAATTACAAATACTTCGCCGAAACTACTTAATTTTGAAGGATGTCAGTAGTACTTTGCATTGATTTTGGACTCAAACGCTGTGGTTTGGCCATCAGCGACCCGAATCGGATCATTGCGAGTCCTTTGCAGACCATCGAATCCATTCAACTTGAAAATTGGCTTGAACAAGAAATCCCGAAGCGTAAAATTGTCGAAATTGTACTAGGGTATCCTACCCGTTTAGACGGATCCGACTCTCACGTCACTGAAAACGTACGTTTGTTGAAAGCAGTACTTGAAAAGAAATTCCCGCTGATACCCATAGTTTTATTTGACGAACGGTTTTCATCCAAAATGGCGAGTAAAGCTATTTTTCAGATGGGTCATAAAAAGAAAAAGCACGACAAAAGCTTAGTTGATCAGGTGGCAGCGGCCATGATTTTACAAGAATACTTGGGTCAAAGCTAATCCTTGTTAAATTTGCAACATGATTTTACCAATAGTCGCTTACGGAGATCCCGTCTTGAAAAAAGAAGCTGAAGAAATCGACCAGCAATATCCCGATTTACAAAAGCTCATTGCCGATATGTTTGAAACCATGTACCATGCCAAAGGTGTGGGTCTGGCAGCACCCCAAATTGGCAAGAGTATCCGTTTGTTTATTGTCGACGGCAGCCCCTTTGCCGACGAAGAAGGCGATGAACCAGATCCAATGGCAGCAGGTATAGAAAATTTCAAAAAAGTATTCATCAATCCAATCATTGAAGAAGAAAGTGGTGCCAAATGGGCTTTTCAAGAAGGTTGCTTGTCTATACCCGGCATCCGCGAAAATGTCCAACGCAAAGAGAAAGTACTCATCACTTATTACGATGAAAACTGGGTTTTCCACGAAGAAACTTTCGACGGTTATGCAGCGCGCATTATTCAGCACGAATACGACCACATTGAAGGCGTTCTTTTTACAGACCACCTCAGTCCACTCAAGAAAAAATTACTCCTCAAACGCCTTGGCAATATTACACAAGGCGCCATTCAAGTTGACTACAAAATGAGTTTTCCAGGCGGCAAAAAACCGCGCATGATCTAAACGCTATGAAAAGACTAACTATTTTCACTTTCCTTTCTTTTTTATTCTTGGTTTCCTGCGGGGAAAGCCCAGAGCACAAAACCAAAAAAGAAAATCTACGCGAGGGTATCACGGCTTATGAAGATTCACTTGCCAATTTGCAAAAAGACCCTCAAAAAGCGGCTAAAATCACGAGTCTGGCTCAAATAGAACTGATCAATCGGTTGCTGGCCTACAGCCGCAGCTTTCCAGCAGATACGTTTTCTGCCGATTGCCTGTTCAAGGCCCACATGATTTACGAGCACTTGCGCGCACCACGTGAGGCAAGGGCTTATGGCGATACCTTATTGCAGCGCTTCCCCAACTACAAAAATAGATTGTTGGTGATCGAAAGCATGGGCAGTTCATACGACATCAATGCGCCGCGCGACACCGCAATGGTGCGCAAATACTACAACCTTCTTTTGAAAGACGCGAAGGTACCTGTGCAAAAAAAGAAGGATATCAAGGCGCGCTTGGCCAAACTTGACTTAACTTTTGAGCAGTATATCATGCAAGGAGCAGCAGGTCAGTTGGTTGGTCAAGGAAATTAAGCGCGCGTAAGGCGCAGAAAGTCTTGGATAAAATCTGGGTAAGATTTTTGAAGCGAACTAGTGTCTTCAGGTATTTGAAAACCAGCAGCTAACAGATGCGCAATGCAACTCGCCATTACAATTCGGTGGTCATTAAAGGTTTGTATTTGCCCTGCTTTGATTTGGCCTGTACCTTCTATTTCAATTTTATCCTCAATAATTTGATAAGCAATGCCCCAAATAGCTAGGGCTGCGCACATGGCTTTCAAGCGATCTGACTCCTTGTTTTTGAGCCGATGAATACCACTGATTGTGCTTTTACCTTGTGCTGCACAAGCCAACACGACAAGCACTGGAAATAAATCGGGTTGTTGGGTGCAATCAAAGTCAAAAGGAGTTTTGTCCGAGCTCTCCAAAACCATGAGTTGAGCGTTTATCCATTCGCATTTTGCACCAAATTGCGTTAGTGCGCTCAGCAGGTTTTGGTCGGGTTGTAAACTTGAACACTTGAGTCCAGAGAGTTCGATATGTCCGCGAATGGCTGCGCCTACTAAATGTGCGGCCACACTGCTCCAGTCTCCCTCTACTTGTGCACTTGTGCAAAAAAGTTGTTGAGCACCTTCAAAAGTGTATGTTTCTCCAGTTTGTTGGTACACAAAACCAAATTGCTTTAATGCGGCTAGCGTCATTTCAAAATAGGGTCGGCTATTGAGCTTTTTGATGCTGATTTGCCAATTTCCGGGGTGTTTGGCGGCCATTAAGAATAGGCCAGAAATATACTGAGATCCTTCTGTGCCATCAACTTCAATTGTTGTCTGGCTGATCGCCCCACTGATTTGAAGGGGTAATTTACCCGCCTGATGTACCACTGTAAGCCCCAATTGTTCAAGGAGCTGTATGGTTGCAAAATGCGTTCTTTGGAGTAGGGTGCCGTGGCCCGTGAGTTGATACGACGAACAGAAATTTTGTGCTACAAAAGCAAGTGTACGCAGTGCAAAACCACTTTCGCCAACGTCAATAAGTGCGTCGTGATGCACGTTTTCTTTGTTGCACAGAGCAGCCAAGGCATTTTTCATGGCTTGGGTGTCGCGGTCTGTTCCGAGGTTTTCTAACTGGCAAGTTTGGTTCGAGAGCGCGGCTAGTATCAACAAGCGTTGCCCGTAGCTTTTAGAAGATGGCGCATTTAAGTGCCCGCTATAACTTGGCGCTTTGGTTTTCATTTGATTTATCGCTTTGCATGCCGAGTTGGATGCGAATGGATTCTTCGTGGAGCATTTTAATAAACAGCTCCGCAAATTCTTGAGAGAGGTCAGCGTTCAATGCTTTTTCTACGGTAGTCTTTAGGGTTTCTTCCCAACGTTGCACTTGCAGAATAGGACTATTGTGGTTGCGTTTCAGTAAGCCAATTTGCCTAGAAAGCTCCATGCGTTCTTGTAGCAATTCAATGAGGCCATCATCGATGAGGCTCAGTTTGTCTCGGAATTCAGAGAGTTCGGAATGGAGTTGGTCACTTTTGGAACGCGGCTCCAGATGGCCGAGCAATTCTTTAAAGGCAGCAGGAGTAATTTGTTGCTTGGCGTCGGTAAGCGCAATTGTTGGGTCGCAATGGGTTTCTACCATTAGGCCGTCATAGTGTAAATCTAGGGCTTGTTGGGCCAAAGGTGCAATGAGTGTGGCGCGCCCACCGATGTGAGACGGATCCATGACGAGTGGAATGTCGGGTCTCGCTTGCTTGAAATCAATAGCGATTTGCCAATGAGGGTTGTTGCGGTATTTGGTTTTTTGGTAAACAGAAAAACCGCGGTGAATGGCACCAATCACGCTGATCTGATGGCGCTCGAGTCTTTCGATGGCGCCTAGCCAGAGTTTGAGGTCGGGATTGACCGGATTTTTAACCATCACGGGTATCCCCGTTCCTTGCAGTGCTTCGGCAATTTCCTGCACTGTAAATGGGTTTACGGCAGAGCGTGCGCCAATCCAGACCATATCTACCTGATGAGCCGCAGCTGCTTTGACGTGTTCGGCGGTAGCTACTTCTGTGCAGATTTTATAACCAAACTGCTTGCGCACCTCTACAAGCCATGCGAGGCCTTGGTCTCCGATGCCTTCAAAGGCTCCGGGTTGCGTGCGCGGTTTCCAGATACCAGCTCTAAAATAAGAAAGCGGAAGACCTTGAAGACCTTCCGCTGTTTGGATAACTTGAGTAAGTGATTCGGCCGAACAAGGACCTGAAATCAGGCATGTAAAGAGGTCCGGACGCATCTGTTGTTATTTGGCGTAGTTGACTGCGCGTTTTTCGCGGATCACCGTTACTTTGACTTGCCCAGGGTAAGTCATTTCAGTTTGGATACGCTGAGAAATCGTAAAGGAGAGCTCTTCAGCTCTTTGGTCAGTTACTTTTTCTGCTTCTACCAATACGCGCAACTCGCGACCCGCTTGGATGGCGTAGGCACTGCCAACGCCGTCGTAAGAAAGTGCAAGGTTTTCAAGTTCTTTGATGCGTTTGATGTAGGCTTCAACAATTTCGCGGCGTGCACCAGGGCGCGCACCGGAGATGGCATCACAAACTTGTACAATTGGCGAAATGAGTGTTGTCATTTCGATTTCGTCGTGGTGCGCACCAATTGCGTTCAAGACATCGCCTTTTTCGCCGAATTTTTCAGCGATTTTCATACCGAGGATGGCGTGTGGCAATTCTGGTTCTTCGTCTGGCACTTTACCGATGTCGTGGAGGAGACCAGCACGTTTGGCAAGTTTGACATTGAGCCCGAGCTCTGCGGCCATAATGGCACACAAATTAGCTACTTCGCGGGAGTGTTGCAGGAGGTTTTGTCCGTAAGATGAGCGGAATTTCATGCGGCCAACCATGCGCATGAGCTCAGGATGTAGGCCGTGAATTCCGAGATCAATACAGGTGCGGCGACCGGTTTCAGCGATTTCTTCGTCGAGTTGTTTGCGCGTTTTGGCAACAACTTCTTCGATGCGTGCTGGGTGAATACGGCCGTCAGAAACAAGTTGATGCAAGCTCAAACGTGCGATTTCTCTGCGCACAGGATCAAAACAAGACAAGATGATTGCTTCTGGGGTGTCGTCTACGATGATTTCAACGCCTGTGGCAGCTTCTAGGGCGCGAATGTTGCGACCTTCGCGTCCGATGATGCGTCCTTTGACTTCGTCAGATTCGATGTTAAATACCGAGACTGCGTTTTCTACTGCTTGTTCTGTGGCTACGCGTTGAATACTTTGGATAACGATTTTGCGCGCTTCTTTGTTGGCATTCAGTTTGGCCTCTTCGGTAATTTCTTTGATTGTGGCCATGGCAGCAGTGCGTGCTTCGTCTGTGAGCGCTTGCATGAGGTTTTGCTTAGCGTCTTCAGGGGAGAGTTGTGCAATTTTTGAAAGCTCGGCAATTTGCTTTTGATGGATTTTGTCGAGTTCTTGGTTGCGCACCTCTAAGTGAGTGGCTTTGGTTTGGTAGTCGGTCTGAACTTTTTCGAGCTCTTTTTCTTTTCTACCGATTTCTTCTAATTTCTGATTGAGCGTTTTTTCTTTGGTTTTGAAGCGGTCTTCACCAGATTGCATGCGGCGCTCGCGTTCTCTGATGGCTTCTTCGTGCTCTTCTTTTTGTTTCAAGAAACGCTCTTTGGCTTGGAGTGCACGTTCTTTTTGAATTGTTTCGGCCTTAGATTCGGCTTCTTTGATGATGCGTTCTGCGTCCTTTTTGAGGATGCTTTTTTGGAGGATAATACCGGCAACACCGCCGCCGAGTAATCCGATTAATAACCATACGATATCCATTCTACTCACATTTGTAGTCGGGAGAGGGGGGCACTAGAAAGTTATTGAACGTTGCTCAAGTCTTGTCTGAGGGCTTCAAGAGCCGCTTCGATGTCGGCATAATTAGGCTCAATTACAGTTGGTTTTGCTTCGGCTTTTGCTTTGGTAAGCAACTGAAGGGCCGTCATTGCCAATAAATCTTGGTTATCGTTTACTGCATAGTTTTTGCGAAGCAATTCAATGGCTTTGTTGATGTCGGCAGCTGCTGCTGTGACGGCTTCTGCCTCAGCTTCTGGTACGTTTAACGGGTAACTGCGACCAGCAATATTGATTTTAAGAGCTACTTTACTCATTTAGGCTTGCTTGAGCTTATCTATACAGAATTCAATTTCTTTCACAAGTGCGTCGATTTCCTCTGCGTTGCGACTGCTCGTTGCAACAGGAACCTCTACGACTTTGTTTTGGGCCTCCGCCAATGATACATTGAGTTCTGCAATGGTGGCTTCTAGTTGCTTTACCTGGGCATGTTCTGCTTGATAAAGCTCTTGGATACGGCGCAGTTCACCTTGAAGCACCTCGTGCTGAGCACGTTCGGTTTTCAGTTCAGCTGCAATCTGCAAGCTGCGGGAGCGGATATCTTCTATGAGCGTATTGAGGTTCTCAGTCATGTTAAGCGTCGACTTTGTACAAAGTTAACAAGCATTCGTTTACATCCTGCAAAAATCAGGAAGGTTTTTATATTTTTTCTTGTGTAGTTTTGAAGATGCTCAAGTATATCCTTTGTTACGCGTTGTTTTTTGGTCATTTTGCTGCTGCACAAATTTTAAAATGCGACACAATTTGGACGCTGCCGATGGCTGCGCCAGTCGAACTCAGTGCAGGTTTTGGAGATTTGCGTCCCAATCACTTCCACATGGGAATTGATATCCGCACCGCTGGGCAAGTCAATCTGCCTATTTTTTCAATAGCCGATGGCTATGTTTCTCGTTTGAAAGTCTCGTCTGTGGGCTATGGCTGGGTACTTTATATCGACCATCCTAGTGGTTACACTTCAGTGTATGCACATTGCAATCGTTTCGCTGAGCGCATTCAAAAATTATACTTAGACACTTCGCGCGTGCTTCAAAACAATGAAATTGACATTCTTCTCCCTCCGAATAAATTACAGGTGCGCAAAGGAGAGCAGATCGCATTTTCTGGCAATACAGGTGGGTCGAGCGGCCCTCATTTGCATTTTGAATTGCGCGACACCAAAACAGAGCATGCCCTCAATCCGCTGTTACACGGCTTTCAGGTCAGCGATACTGGTCAGCCAATTTTAAGTGGAATCCGCATTTATGCACTTGATCCGAATGGTTTTGAGGTGCCGACTAAATCTGTTTTAGTGCTGCCCCAACAAAAAAATAGCAAGACAACCTTGCCTCCCGGATTTTTAAGAGAAGGAGACCGGATTGGTATGGCGCTTCAAGTTGACGACTATTTTTCGAAAGGGGGCAGGGGACTCGGTTTATTCAGCGCCGAAGTTTGGACCGAAAACGAAGGGCATTTTGCTTTTGAACTCGATGAAATTTCCTTTGATGCAGCACGTTACATCAATGCGCATCACGATTATGCTTATGCCCAACAAACCAAGAAAAAATTTCAGAAAATATTTAAGGCGCCCTCCAATCCACTGGGCATCTACCCTTATGAAGGAACCGGTTCTTTTGAATTAGGGGCGTCGGATAGCACGCACTTCTCGATCATGCTGCGCGATGTCAATGGCAACGAAAGTCAGCATGAACTTTGGGTTGTGAACCCTCATCCTAAAATTGCTGCAAAAATTGCCTACAATGCACAAAGTCATTGGTTGCCCAATGAGGCCTACATTTATAATTCCGGGCTATGGAACCTACAGATCGACTCTTTTACCTTTTTTGAACCCGTGAAAAAAAATATGGATTTGGCCGCGAAGCGCATTGCGTCAAGTCAGGTTCAGATTGCCCGACCGATACACATCAGTTACCAATTCAAAGACAGTGCGGCAGCAGCACGGTATATCATCACTATGAACGGTTCACCATTACCAACAGCTCATGAGGTAGGGCTGCTCCGTACAGAAGCAAAAATGCTCGGTACTTTTGGTTTGCGCAAAGATGAAATCGCGCCCACATTACTCGATCAGGCCAATAACAAATTGGATAGCCTCAATAATGGCGCCTGGACTTGGATACTCAAAGATGATTTTTCGGGTGTTGCCTTGTATGGCTGCTGGCAAAATGGCAAATGGATACCGGCGTATTATGATGCCAAAAACCAGCAATTGCGCGCGCAATTTGAGGTGCCGTTTTTACCCGGAACGCTCATTGAGTTGAAACTCAAAGATGCGGCAGGCAACGAACGGGTCATTCAGAGGAGTATGCCGTTGGCTCCTTTTAAATAAATGGGGCTGCAATAAGCGAGGTCCTCAAAAGCTTGTTTTTCAAAAGCTTGGACTGCAATAAGCGCTTGAAATTTTGCTGAAAGTGGTGTGTCTATCCACTGAATAGATGGGTTGGTCCAAAAGGTTTTTGCTTTCTCATTGGCATCGCCCACTACAATTATTGAAACTGACTCCGGAAGTGCAGTGTTTTCAAGCAATGCGCACTGAAGCTGCTGCAGGCTACTGCCTTGTTTGTCAAAGGTTTGCAGATATACTTCTGTTCTGCGCGCATCGAGCAAAGCAAATACTTGGGCACCCGTCGTTAAACCGGTTTCTTGGGCAATTTGAAAAAGAATTTGGTGGGTAGGAATGGCGAGTAGCGGAATTTGTAAGGCAAAACAAAGGCCTTTTGCAGTGGAAAGTCCAATGCGCAAACCGGTGTAAGAACCTGGCCCAGCACTGTAACTTATTGCCGAAAGATCTTGAAGATTGAGATTTGTTTGGCGAAGTAAAGCTTGAATCATTAAAGTAAGCGCTTCGCCATGAATATAACCTTCTCCGGTTTGGTCTTGGTGTGCGCGTAAAACGCCGTTTTCTGAAATGGCAACGCTGCAGATTTTGGTACTGGTTTCTAAATGGAGAATTAGCGTGCTCATTCTTGACACTCAAACTTAAAACCTACACCGTGTACGTTATTGATTTGTATACTGGTGTCTTCTTTGAGGTATTTGCGCAATTTGGTGATAAATACGTCTAGACTGCGCCCCACAAAGTAGTCGTCTTGGCCCCAAACAGAATTGAGGATGACGTCTCTAGGGATGAGTTGGTTTTTGAATTTATAAAGCGTTCGCAAAATCATGGCTTCCTTTTTAGTCAGGGTAAGCAACTGACTTGGCGACTGCAATGTGAAATTTTCGGTATCGAAAGTGTAGAGCCCAATTTTGACCACTTTGACTTCAGGTGCATCGGGTTGCAATTTGACTCTTTTGAGCAAAGCCTTGACGCGTAATTGTAGTTCTTCGGCACTAAAAGGCTTGGTGAGGTAGTCGTCGGCTCCGGCATTGAAACCTTCTATTTTGTCTTCGGTGCGGCTGCGTGCAGACAAAAAGAGAATAGGAATTTCGGTGTTTTGTTTGCGGATATCTCTGGCGAGCGTAAAGCCGTCTTTGACGGGTAGCATGACATCAAAAATACAGAGATGGTAGGGCTCTTCTTGGAAGCGACGCAGGGCTTCAGCCCCGTTCTCACAGAGGGTAACGGCATAGCCATCGGCTCTGAGCTGATCTGAAACAACGATACCAAGGCTGATATCATCTTCTACCATGAGGATTTTGATTTTCATGAGCGTCTATAAAAGCCAAGAGCCTTGGTAAACCAAAGCTCCTGACTATTAACCTAAACCTACTACTAGTCCTACAAAGTTAAGCGCTTTTTTAATATTGAGTTACGTCAGAATGTTAAATTTTTCATAAAATTTTTTTGGGGCCACTTTTTGCCAAATTTAGAATCCCTAACTTTACTCAATGAATCCAGTACACATTCTTATTGTAGACGACGAAGAAGATATCCGCGTTTTGTTGCAATACAACCTGCAAAAAGAAGGCTATCAAGTAGATGCTGTAGCAGACGGTATGGCATGTATGGAGTTCATTCAAAAGCAAAAGCCAAACCTCATTTTATTGGATGTCATGATGCCTGTGCTCGATGGTATCGAAGTCTGTGAGCGCATCAAAGCTGACGCCCAATACCAAGACATCCTGATTTGCTTTCTTACCGCCCGAAACGAAGACTACAGCCAAATTGCTGGGCTAGATGCAGGTGCCGACGACTACATTGCCAAACCCATCAAAACCAAAGTTTTGTTGTCGCGCATACAAGCCATGTTGCGCCGCAGCCAGCACAACAAACCCGTTGCAGAGCCCAAACCTAGTTTTCGCATCAATAGAGAGAAATACATCCTCGAGAAAGATGGCCAAGAACTACAACTCCCGCGCAAAGAATTTGAATTGCTTGCGCTTTTGGTATCTCGCCCCAATTTTGTCTTCAAACGCGAACAAATTTTAGAAAAAGTGTGGGGAACCGAAATCATCGTAGGCGACCGCACTATCGATGTGCACATCCGTAAAATCCGCGAAAAAATAGGTGAACACTATATTTCTACAATCAAAGGAATCGGCTACAAATTCAACGAATAATTTTGGCCCGAATCTTGCTATTCTGAGGTCGACAAATCAACAACTATGAAAAAATCATTACTCTTCTTAGTAGGCTTTTTCCTACTCGTGAACCCACATTTTGCACAAGCACCTAGTGCCGGTTTTGCACCCATCAAAGAACATCTCGAACGCTGGGACGACATCCGTGGGGCATGGTTGGCCGCGGCCATTCAAGCAATAGCGCTGAAGCAAGCCATTCCAGACCGCACCTTTCCCGAAGATTTCACGCCTTACGAGCTGCTCAGCATGATGCCGGCTAAAGAACGTCAAGATCTTCGTCAGATGGTACTTGAAAACCAAAGTGTGGCAGGCGCAAGTAGCAACCAAAACACAGATTTTGGTGTTTTTGCAGCACTTCTTGAACACAGCTTTTGCAGCCGCACCTATGGCCGTTCTTACGGAGATCCGCACTTAAAATCTTACGACAGAGCCACCTATTCTTTTCAGACAGTAGGTGAATTTGTTTTGTCTAAAAACACGAACGGCATGTTTGAGGTACAAACGCGCCAGCGTGCGCAAGATGAGAATTTCTCCTTGAATGCAGCTGTAGCCATGAATATTGCGGGCGATCGGCTTTGTTTCTATGCTGCCGAAAAGCCAGACGATATCCAACAAACGCCCTTGCGCCTCAATGGCCAGCCCATCCAATTACAAGGCAGAAGTTATTACCTGCCGCACGGTGGTGTCATTCGTTTAGACGGCCGCAACTACACCATTGCTTGGCCAACCGGTGAAACTACCGTTATTGATGTCCGTACTTCTGGTGCGCGCGGTTTTGTGAATGTAACAGTAGGAATTTTTGATTGTGACCGCAATCAATACGAAGGGCTGCTTGGCAACAACAATGGTTTCTCAGACGACGACTTCAATAGCCGCACCAATATGCCGCGCCCTAACAATATTGCCGCACTCTCTGTTGCATCGGCCTATGCTTTTGATGCAAGAGACGCCTCTCAAATGAATAGCTTAGCCGAACAAGAATTCCAGGCTTATTTAGCAAAAAACTTTGCCGAAGACTGGCGCGTTACCGACAACACAACCCTTTTTGATTACCGCCCCGGAACAACCACCGCTTCTTTTACCGACAGAAGCTTTCCAAGAGTACATATGAATATTTCTCAGATGAATGCCCAAAGCCGTGAACAAGCGCGCCAGCGTTGTGCGCAAATGGGCGTACCTGCCGACGAAATGGGCGGTTGTATTTTCGATCAGGGGTATTTGAATATTGCACCTAATGTGCCACCAACGCCTAACGTACCCAATCCAACAGGAACTGTCCTCAATAAAGTGGAGCGTCCGGCACTCAATAACAATGCGCATACTTTTGCAGAAGGAAAGTATCCTCCGAACCGTCCTGAAACGATAGGTAAGCCAAATACAACTGTAGACAAGCCTAACTCAGAAAGTAAGGACAATTCTATTTCTAAACCCTCGCCAACTACAAGCCCCTCCATTAATAGAGGTGGTTCAAATGAGCCAATGATGCCGAGAGAACCGAAACCATCCACTCCATCTATTTCAAAGCCAAGTGCACCGGTTACGCCAAGACCTTCCGCTCCTGTAGCACCTAGGCCATCGACGCCGGCTCCAAGCAAGCCATCTGTACCCGCAATTAAATCGGGAAAAGGATAGATTTAATGTCCGCTTCATGTCATCTCTCAAGATGGGGAGAACATAAAAAAAAGGGCCCGCACAGCGGGCCCTTTTTTTGGAGAGCGTTTCTAGTTACTGAACGCTTATTGATGCATTTTGATAAACGGAAGCATTTGCCCGTTCAATTGAATAAAGTAGCTACCGTTGGCTAGGTTGCGTACATTGATTTGTTTGTTGAAATCACCAGTTTGAAGAAGTTGTCCAGCATGGTTGTAGATTGCATAAGCACCACTTTCAAGTCCTTGAATTGAAAGGATATCTTGCACAGGGTTTGGTGAAAGCGCAAGTGCTAAAGGAGCAGCAGAACCGATACCGGCACTTTGCATATTAAATTGTGTAATGATATTGTAGTAAAGTGGTGTTGATTTGATTGGGCAGTACACTTGAAGGACCAAGTTGTAGGTGCCAACAGTAAATGGTGCATAAAATGCGCAATTGATGTAGGTAAAGGCACCAGTTGTGTCTGCTAAATACCAAACAGTGTATAAGCTGTCTTGGTTAGCAGGGTTGTTTCCAAATGTTGCTGAAACCATATAAGCGGTATCGAGCATAGACATGTCGATGTCACAATTGTAGATCCAGTTAGACATAAGCGTTCCGGAGATCATGCCGCCTGTTGCAAGCGTTCCAATCACGTTGATGCTATCGATGTTACCGCTTGCGTTGTAGCCAACAAACTCAGTCAAGGTTACCGAACAACCAGAGTTGTCAAAAACATAGGCTTCATACAACCCTTCACAGAGATTATTGATAGCGAAGGTTGTCGAGCCCTGGCTCCAGGTAACACCAAAGAATGTACAAGTAGGACAAGAAACCACGGCAGCTCCATCACAAGCGCCAGGCGCACTACAATCTGTAACGGTAACGGTTGGAGCAAAACCGGCACAAGGACTGATTGTTGTGGTGTCGTATAGAACGTTAGCACCTTGACTCAACGTGCAGCCATTGGCGTCTGTAACAATAATGTTGTAGGTTCCAGTGCATAAGTTGTTGAAATTTGGTAACCCGGTTACTGGTGTGCCAGACATTTGGTATGTGTAGGGTGCTGAACCTCCGTAAACGCTTACGGTAATGCTGCCGTCGCATACATTTTGGCTACTTGCCATAGTTTCGGAAATGTTCATGCCGAGGCCTGAACATGGGTTTGTTGTACCCGTCCCGATAGTGAAGGGAGAGGTAAGGACGATGCCATTGCCCATCGCATTGACAGAGTAGTTACCAGCACAAAGGTTGTAGATTGAATTGCCACCGTTTTGAATAAGGGTACCATTCATGTACCAACTTACTGCGGTGAAGTTCATGGTGTTGGAGGAGTCAATTGTGGCATAACCGTCGCAAGCTGCAGGGCTACTGCAGTCTACTGTGGTTACATTGACAACAAATTGTGCACGGACGTTGTTGAAGCTAAATAAGCTGAGCGTGAGCAATAAAAAAGGTAAAAGTTGTTTCATGATGAAAAGTTAAATTTTGCTAAAGACGTAAATTTCGTTAAAAAGTTGCTTTGCAGCCCCAAAAGGGAATGCTTATTTTTGGACTATGAAAAAAGTCTTCTTACAGAGTGTTATTGCTTTTGTATTTTGTGGATCCGTTTTTGCTCAAAAAACAGCGTCGCAACCCAAAATCATGGTAGGTATCGTAATTGATCAAATGTGTTATGACTACCTCTACCGCTATCAGCATCTTTACACCACAGGCGGTTTCAATCGCTTACTCACAAAAGGAACCAATTGCCGCAACACGCAATACAATTACGTCCCAACCTTTACGGCTCCCGGACATGCCTCTATTTATACGGGTACAACACCTTCCAATCATGGCATCGTAGGCAATGACTGGTATGTTCGCGATCAGCAAAAAACAGTCACGAGTGTTTCCGACGAGCGTTACAAAACTGTCGGTAGTGCTACGGGTGGGCAAGCGGCACCAATGAATTTACTGACCTACACCATCACTGATCAGCTCAAGTTGGCTTCGCCCCAATCTAAAGTCATTTCGTTGTCGATCAAGGACCGCAGTGCCATTTTACCAGGCGGGCACTTGTCTGACGGAAGCTATTGGTTTGATTACCAATCTGGCGATTTTGTAACGAGTACGTTTTACAAGCAAGCTTTGCCGAGCTGGGTTGCGCATTTCAATGCCAAATTTGATCCGGCTAAAGATTTGCGCAGTTGGCGTTTGCTCTTGCCTGAAAGCACGTATTTAATGAGCGATGAAAGCCCTTACGAGGTGGTTCTTAGCGGAAAAACAAGTGCTACCTTTCCATATGACTTTCCAGCAATGATCGCTGCAGGCGCTACTGCAACCTCTTTGTTTACCATTGCACCACAAGCAAACGAGGTGCTCACAGATTTGGCTATTACAGCACTTGAACAAGAAAATTTAGGTCAAGATCAGTTTACTGATTTTTTGTGTATTTCTTATTCTACACCCGATATTGCAGGGCATGCCTTTGGGCCATATTCTCGAGAAATGGAAGACATGTACGCACGCTTAGACCGCGAGCTTCAGCGCTTATTTGCGAGTTTAGAGACACGTTATGGCAAAGATGGGTTTGTGCTTTTCTTGACGGCTGATCATGCGGTGGTTCCGGTCCCAGAAATGTTGGTCAAGATGAAGCTTCCTGGGGGCTATTTTTTCATGCAAGACCGCTTGCAAGTGCTCCGCGACGACTTCATCATGAAATATAACACCGATTTGCTCGAACACGAAACCAATCAAAATATTTACCTGAACCTGGCTAAAATAGATTCTTTGCACCTCGACATCGATGAGGTAGCTGCTTTTGCTGCGGCCGAGTTGCGCAAATGGCCAGAAGTAAAAACCGTCCTGACGCGTGCGCAGTTGCAATCGGGTTCGGCAAGCACCGACTATTGGGGTGAGCTTTTGCGCAATGGTTACGACCCGAGTAGAAGCGGAGAAGTGATCTTTCTATTGCAGCCGGGCTATTTAGCTAAAGACCACGACGAGCCTAAAGCGCATCAAGGAACTTCACACGGATCTGCGTTTAATTACGATACACACGTGCCGCTTTTGTGGTACGGAAAAGGAATTCCACAGGGGCTTTCACTTTATGAACCTATTCAAATTACCGATATCTCCGCTACGCTTGTTCATATGCTGAACCTACAGCGTCCGGGCTCCATGACAGGCAAACCAATTTTACCGCTCTTGCAACCCAACAAATGACCAATCAAAGCCAATTTTTTCTAGACCATTTGGGTCAAACGAGTCCGTTTCCTTTTTTGATCGAAGTTGACCGAGCAGAGGGTGCCTACATCTACGATAAAAACGGAAAAGCGTATCTCGACATGATTGCCGGAGTCGCAGTCAATAACATAGGGCATCGACATCCAAAAGTGGTGGCAGCGCTCAGTGCGCAATTAGAAAAGCACTTACATGTAATGGTGTACGGTGAATTTATCCAAGATGCCCAGCAAAATTTAGTGCGTCAATTATTGCACGTGCTGCCTTCGGCTTTAGATGGAGTTTATGTAGTCAATTCCGGAACAGAAGCCATTGAAGCCGCGCTAAAACTTGCCAAACGCGCAACAGGACGCACAGAATTGGTGGCATTCAAAGGCAGTTACCATGGCAGTACTCATGGCGCCATGAGTGTTTCTGCCAACGAAATCAAGAAAATTGCATTTCGCCCGCTCTTGCCCGATGTGCGTTTTTTGCCACACAATGAAATTCCAGAACTTGCACACATCACAACCCGTACGGCCGGCGTAATCATCGAGACCATTCAAGGTGATGCCGGGGTGCGACGGCCTTCGGCCGCCTTCATGCAAGCGCTGCGCGCGCGTTGCACCGAAGTTGGCGCCTTGCTCATATTTGATGAAATCCAATGCGGCATGGGCCGCGCTGGGAGCATGTTTGCTTTCGAACAATTTGACGTGGTCCCCGATGTACTTACCTTAGGCAAGGCGCTTGGTGGCGGCATGCCAATTGGTGCACTTGTAGCTGCGCAGCAGCACTTGCAACTTTTTACGCATGCGCCCATGCTCGGGCACATCACCACCTTTGGGGGACACCCCATGGTGTGTGCCGCGGCTGCAGCAACTGTGGAAGTTTTGCGCAGCGAAATTGATTGGGGCTTGCTCGAAAACCGAGCTGCTGCTTTTGCCGCACAAATTGCTGCGCATCCGGCAGTGTGTGCGCACCGCAGAGTAGGGGCCATGTTTGCATTTGATTTGACTTCCGCAGATGAAGTCGAAAAAGTAGTAAAATATTGCCTTGAAAACGGGATGCTTACATTTTGGTTTTTATCTCATCCTTATAGTTTTAGGCTTTCTCCACCCTTGAATTTAGGTCAAGAAGATTGGGATTTAGCGGCGAAAGTTATTATTTCGGCTTTGGATCGTCTATAGAAGTGATATTCATGAGCAATCACTTATCTTTGTACGCTAATTAAAATTATGAAGGTTACCGACCACTTGGCTGCAGCCAAAGACACGCTATTTTCGTTTGAAATTTTACCCCCACTAAAGGGGAAAAGCATTGCGTCCATATATGCTGGTATCGATCCGCTCATGGAATTCAAGCCAAAATTCATCAATGTAACGTATCACCGAGAAGAATATGTCTACATCGAGCGCGAGCACGGCTTACTAGAGAAGAAAGCGGTGCGCAAACGCCCCGGTACAGTAGGCATTTGTGCTGCTATCATGCATAAATACGATGTAGATGCCATTCCTCACCTCATTTGTGGCGGTTTCAGCAAAGAAGAAACTGAAAATGCACTCATCGACCTCCATTTTTTAGGAATAGACAACGTTTTGGCTTTGCGTGGCGATGCCGTGAAGTCCGAAGCCAACTTTAGAGCGCACCCCGAGGGGCATGCTTATGCGGTAGAGCTCATCAATCAAGTACAAGGCATGAACAACGGTTCTTACTTTACAGAAGGTCAAGGACAAGATCCTACGCATTTTTGTATTGGTGCTGCCGCTTACCCTGAAAAACACTTTGAGGCCATGAACCTCGAAACAGACTTGCACTATCTCAAAGCAAAAGTAGATGCAGGAGCAAGCTACTTAGTCACACAAATGTTTTTTGACAATCAAAAATACTTTGATTTTGTAGCCGCATGCAGAGCTGCTGGCATACTTGTTCCAATCATTCCAGGCCTGAAGCCCATCAAATCACTTGCGCACATCAGTTTTCTACCTAAGTTCTTTCACATCGATTACCCAACTGAACTCTCCAAAGAACTCCTCAAATGCAAAAGCAATGCTGAAGTAGAGCAGCTAGGCATCGAGTGGGGTATTGCCCAATCTAAAGAGCTCAAGGCAGCAGGTGTTCCTTGTATTCACTACTACACAATGTCAAACTCCACCTCTGTTCGGCAAATTGCCACAGAAGTTTTTTAACTTAGCTCATGAAGTTTTTATTATTGATCAGCCTGGCTTTCTTTACGCAGTATTTGCGCGCCCAAAATATCAAGCTTACCAACGCTGTGGTGATCACGCAATTCGATAAAGAAGAAGACCGCTATGCGATGCAAGCCCTAATGGCCGATATGCTCAAGAGTTATCAAATCAAGGCCCTGCCTCTTATGAATGTACTCAAGCAAGGTGAAGATCCACAACACTTGCTCGAAGACTCTATTCAAAAAGTACTATTACAAAAAGGTTTTGACACCTACTTAGTGGTGAATGTGCGCGGCTATGACCGCACCTTTAAACCCAGCGAAGACTCCCAAACATTGGCAGAATTACTCCAAACAACCAGTATTTACCATATTTATCGCGAAGAAGCCACCTCGGTATCTTTTGAGTTTTCAATTTATAAAGGTGGCAAACTCGTTTCCAGACAAGTTTTGCGCTGCTCAAATGTCTCTGACCGCGATTCTGTACTCAAAAGATTGCGCAAGCGCCTTCCTAAAAAAGTAATTCCGTCCTGGATTGCTTAAAGTTCCTGTCTAAGGTTTGACCGCATTAGTTTTCCATGCGGTATTGTTTCTCCATTTCCCGGTCTTCTGGGGTGCTATAGACGCCGCATTTAGTTGGTGCTTCGATGAGTTTGATGACCTTAAATTGTGCTTGAATTGGCCAATAAGTTGAGCTGAACCAGTGCACATTGGCATTGAATCCTTGCCAAGGAGCGAGGGTAACAATCGGGACAGAAACGCCCGGAATGAGGATCCAGGCTTTGTTCAGACGGATGCCAATGCCTATTTGATAATTGAATTGTAGTAAGCCTGCTGCTAAATTAGGCTGAAAAACCTGAGGCGCTTGGTAGGCGGTAAACTGATCTTGATAGCCAAGTGTGTCTTGACGGATGTGAAAATCGTAATTCAGTCCCAAACTTTGATCCAAAAAATGCTTGCGTACCTTTACAACGACCTTTTTACCAAAGTAAATGAGGGAGTGCGCACGGATGCTGCCATACAAATAGCCGGTGCGCAGTTGGCCTTCACCAGTGCTTGTGCTGTAAATCTCACCTAGAGCATTTTGGTTTTCGAGTAGTGTTGTTTCGAGGCCATTGATTTGACGGTATCCAATTCCCCAATCAAAATAATCCATGATGCGGCTTTTGCCAAGCGCTTTGATTGGCGTGCCCTTCCATTTCGGAAAATGTGCCAAACCAAATTCAGCATAAAAACCCAATTTGGCCTCGGGTGTAATGGTGAAGTCGCCACGGTCTACCTGATTGACGAAGAGATCTCCGCGCAGCGGTTCGTTCACAAAAGAATAGGTTGGACCTAATGAAAATTGATAGCCGTGGTTTCTGACTTGGAGGTAGTCATTGCCCTTTTTCTTTGATTTTTCAAAGCCTCCTTGACCCCAAACGAGTGGGGCAATGAGCAAAAATAAGATGCTGATTCTCATGTTTGGAAATTAAAGGTACTGCATTCATTGAGGATAGCTTGCATCACTTCAGGGCTATCCCAGTTGGTTTCGATATCGGGTTGGGCCATGATTTGATCCATAATTCCGCGCTGTTTTTTACCTTGTTCATAGGCAACAGAATACGGGATGTTGCTAAAGGTTACTTGGCTGTACAACGGCAACCATTTGTTTGGATACAATTGGTTGAATTTGGCTTCAATTTTTTTACGCAACAAGAACGCAGGGTCGGCAACGAGGTCGCGCATTTCGATGTAGTTGTCTAAAGAAAGGTCTTGAAGGGCGTCGCCGTTGGGTTTACGCAGCGGGCTGTATTCGGCCCAAATGGCATCCCAGTCGTGGTTGTGCTTGAGCATAAGCTCATTGAGTACGCGGCAATCTTCAAAACCTGCATTCATGCCTTGGCCATAAAATGGTACGGTAGCGTGAGCGGCATCACCCATAAGGCCAACCTTGCCCGCTGCCCAAGGGTAGCAACGAATGATGGCGAGGTTAGACAGCGGGTGGTCTTCCCATTTGTCGGCGATATCGGGCATGAGGTCGTGGAAATCGGGGAAGATTGTCCTGAAAAAGCGGTCTACATCTGCTTTTGAGTTGAGTTTGTCAAATGCGAATTCATGGTTTTCATGTGGCATGAAAAGCGTGCAAGTGAAAGAACCATCTTCGTTGGCTAAAGCGATCATCATGAAACGTCCGCGCGGCCAAATATGTAAGGCGTTCTTATCCATCGGGTAGCTGCCATCAGGTAAAGCCGGTAATAAGATTTCGCGGTAGCCATCGGCAATGTAGTTTTGGCTATATTGAAAACGGTTGAGTTTCTGCATGGAGTTATAACGCACTGCACTAAAGGCGCCATCTGCTGCAAAAATAACATCTGCTTTGGCTTCGAAATTTTCGCCAGTTTGTGTATTGCGTAAGTAGGCAATAGCGTTTTGCAAATCAACTCTAAGACATTCGGTTTGGTAGTGAATGGTGGCTTTGCCGTGTGTTTCAGCGATGTCCATCATGGTGGCGTTGACCTTTCCGCGCGATACAGAATAGATGGCTTGCCCTTCTTGTCCGTATTGTTGATAGGTGAGTTTGCCACTGAGGTCGTGCATCATGCGGCCGTGCATCGGAATGGCTATTTTGCGAATTTCGTCGCCCACCCCTACAGCATCTAGGGCAGTCCAGCCCCTTACAGAAAGTGCTAAGTTGATGGACTTACCTGCACTGATTTCAGCTTTTCGGATATCCGAACGGCGTTCGTAGATGGTGACGTTGTAACCTGCTTTTGATAAATATACGGCCCATAATGAACCGACTAAACCTGCACCAATAATGATGGCCTCTCGTTTTTGTGTCATGTTGTTTTGCTCTTTGATCCTTAGCTGCTTTATAAACAAAGGTAAGCACTAAGGGTTTTCGAAAAACGTCTATTGCTGCTTTTTTAAAAACGCGATGTTTCTTTTTAAGCCAGAAAATTTGGTACGTTTGAGTGCACTCTTTCCGAAGAGCATTTGAAAGCTTTCCTCGGTAAGCGCTTGCCATTCAGAAGAAGCTAGGTTTAAAAATTCGGGATGGGGTTCAAAAGCAGCCTCTTGCTGGGTTTTAGAAAAGCGATTCCACGGACAAACGTCTTGGCAGATATCACAACCAAAGGCCCAGTTTTCCATTTTTCCTTTGAAGGCGCTGGGTAAATCTGCATCTTTCAATTCGATGGTCAGGTAGGAGATGCATTTGGAGGCATCGATGAGATAGGGAGTGGCCAGCGCGTCGGTTGGGCAGGCATCTGTACAGCGTGTGCACGTGCCACAGTAATCTTTGATGGGGCCGTCTGGGCTCAGTTCTAAGTCGACAAAAAGTTCCGCAATAAAGAAAAAGCTGCCGTTTTTGGGATCAATAAGATTGGTGTTTTTGCCCATCCAGCCCAAACCGGCTTTTTTGGCCCAAACTTTATCCATAACTGGTGCTGAATCTACAAAGGCCCTTCCTTGGATATCGCCGATTTGTTCGCGAAGTACAAAAAGCAATTCTTTCAATTTGTCTTTGATCACGAAATGGTAATCTTGACCATAAGCATATTTGGCAATTTGTGGTGCAGTTGGGTCTTGCTGGGTTTTTTCAGGGTAATAGTTCAGCAATAAGGAGATGATGGTTTTGGTGCCCGGCTCGAGTAAACGCGGGTTTAAGCGTTTGTCAAAATGGTTGGCCATATAAGCCATTTTGCCGTGATAATTTTGCTGGAGCCACTGCTCGAGTCGAGGCGCTTCTTCTTCGAGAAAGTCTGCTTTTGAAAAGCCGACATGGAAAAAACCAAGTGCTTTGGCCGTATCGGTGATCAGTTTTTTGTACTGGTCGTGTTTCATGTCAGAATAAGCCGCCTTGTGCCCAACCGAGGTCTCTGCCGAGGTGTTTGTAGCTTTTTTCAGTGGCTTTTCGCCCGCGCGGCGTGCGCATGAGAAAGCCCTCTTGAATCAGAAATGGTTCATAGACTTCTTCTAAGGTACCGGCGTTTTCGCCAATAGCTGTGGCAATAGTGCTGAGCCCAACAGGGCCGCCGTTGAATTTGTCAATGAGCACTTTGAGGATGCGCAAGTCCATGTCGTCTAGGCCATTGGAATCTACGTTGAGTGCTTTGAGTGCAATTTCGGTGATGTCGTCGTCTATGCGGCCCGAACCTTTGATTTGAGCAAAATCGCGCACGCGTCTAAGCAGTGCGTTGGCAATGCGGGGTGTGCCCCGACTGCGGCTGGCGATTTTGAAGGCGGCGCTTTCCTCGATGCCAATGTGTAACAGCGAAGCGGAACGTTCCACGATAGCGGTGAGCGTTTTGGAATCGTAGTATTCTAGCCGCGCATTGATGCCAAAACGGGCGCGCAGCGGAGAGGTAAGCAAGCCCGAGCGCGTAGTGGCGCCAATGAGCGTAAAAGGATTGAGATTGATTTGAATACTGCGCGCGTTGGCCCCGGAATCGAGCATGATGTCGATGACGTAGTCTTCCATGGCGGAGTATAGGTATTCTTCAATGACCGGGCTGAGGCGGTGGATTTCGTCGATAAAAAGCACATCACCTTCGCCAAGATTGGTAAGGAGCCCTGCGAGGTCTCCGGCTTTATCTAGGACGGGGCCAGAGGTTACTTTGAACCCAACACCGAGTTCATTGGCAATAATGTTGGCGAGCGTTGTTTTGCCAAGGCCAGGAGGGCCGTGGAGCAAGACGTGATCGAGTGGTTCTTTTCGGAACTGAGCTGCACGCACAAATACTTCAAGATTTTCTACCACGGCAGGCTGACCCGCAAAATCTTGTAAAGATTTGGGCCGTAAGACCTTATCAATTTCTTGTTCGTTTTGGCCTGTTGTTTCTTCTCGGTAGTCGAATGAATCCTCCATGTCTTACAAAAATAACAATTTGTAGGTGTGGGTTAGCGCCAGGTGGCAAGTAATTGCCCAAGGTCGGTAAATTCAAAATCGGCAACGGCCAAACGCGGGTTCGGAAAGTGTGTTTTTTCGGGAATACAACAGACTTTCATTTTGGCTGCGAGCCCTGCAATGACGCCATTGAACGAATCTTCAATGACCAAACATCTTTGGTTTTGCACGCCTAGTGCTTCGGCAACCTTAGTGAAGACACCCGGGTGCGGTTTGCCATAAGGCTCAAATTCAGCAGAATACGTGAAATCAAAATAATGCGCAATTTCTAAACTTTTCAATACAGTTTCAATCAGCTTTTGAGAAGAAGAGGTCGCTAGACCAATTTTTTGTGGTGCTGCCTGAAGAAAAGCGAGCATGTCCAAAACGCCTGGCAATGGTTGCGGATTTTGCTCAATGAGTGAGATGAGTTTGTGGATGATTTGGTCCTCTACAATTTGAAGGTCTTGGAGCCCCCAGTTTTCGTGGGCATTCCAAAATGCAATAACTTCATCGATGCGTAGCCCAACTGTTTTCTGAAAATCTTGGTGTGTGAGCGTAGATCCGTACTGGCCAAAAACAAACTCCATCGCAATTTTCCATAGCGGTTCTGAATCGATCAGGACGCCATCCATATCAAAGATAATGGCATCAAAATCAGTGAGCTGAGGTTCTGGTTTAGGGTTGGTCATGGTAAAAACGGATGGTTTCGATTTTGCGCTCGCTCATTTTTTCGACGATCAAGCGGTAGTTTCCGAAGTGTACTTGGTCGCCTTCTGCCGGGAGTCTTTCTAAATGGCTCAGGATGAGGCCGGCTAGCGTATCGTAAGACTCAGATTCGCGCAAATGAAAACCGTATTGTTCGTTGAGGTAATCGATGTCGATGCGTGCAGAAAACAAGAATTCGGTAGGGGATAGTTGTTGTTCAGTGAGGGCTTCTTTGTCGTGTTCATCTTGGATTTCGCCAAAGATTTCCTCAATGACATCCTCTAAGGTAATGATGCCCGCCGTACCCCCGTATTCATCGGTGACCACCGCAAAATTACCCACTTGATTGGTGAATTTTTCAAGCAGTTCTTTGCCACTCATAACGGTCGGAACAAACGAAATTGGTTTTAAAATTTGCTTGATGGAGGCTGGCTTTTTGAAAAGGTCAAAAGAATGGATGTAACCGATTATGTTGTCGATGTCGTCGCGGTAAATGATCAGTTTAGACAAGCCTTTGGAGGTCATGAGCGCCTTTGCTTCTTCGATCGGATCTTGGATATCTACGGCAATAATTTCGGGTCTTGGAATCATGCAGTCGCGGGCTTTTACTTTGGAGAAGTCCAAGGCATTGCGCAACAGGAGCATGTCGTTGCCGAGTTCTTCTTCGTCGGTCAGTTGCGCACTGAGTTCATCGACGTAATTTTCGAGATCAACCTTTGAAAAAACGCGTTGTTGTTCTTTTTCAACGCCCAAAAGCTTTAGAAAAGCGCTGCTAATCAATACGATCATTTGCGTTGGCAGGTACAGTATAACGTACATGGCAAGGAGCGCAAAAAGTCCGAGGTCCAGGGCTTTGTTGGGGTTGAGTTGTACAAGCGCTTTTGGAAGGAATTCTGCGGTAATCAGGACCAACAAGGTGGACAAAATGGTTTGTAAGATCAGCAGTAAACCTTGGTCGTCAAAGCCTAATTGTTCTAGGAGCGGACTGAGCTTTGCACCTGCAGCAATTCCGTAAACAACCAGCGCAACGTTGTTACCAAGCAATAAGAGGGCAATCATGTTGCTCTCTTTTCGGTAAAAAAGCCCTAGGATTTTGGCTTGTAAGGAGTTGTTTTTTTTGAGGACTTCAATGCGCAAGCGATTGGCAGAAATATAGGCCAACTCCATTGCAGAAAAGAATGCCGAGCAAATCAGTGAACAGATGATCAGCACAAAATTGAAATCCATGGGGTTTATTTTTCGAGGACGTCCTTGCCGATGTCTTTTCGGTAATAGGCGTCTTCAAAAGTAATTTTTGAAATTGAATCATAGCTGCGTTCAAGTGCAGCTTCGATGTTTTTACCGTAAGAAGTGACAGCTAAAACGCGTCCGCCGTTTGAAACAACCGAGGGGCCATCTGGGAGTGTGCCTGCATGAAAAACCAAACTATCGGTTATGCTATTGAGTCCGTAGATGGTTTTGCCTTTTTGGTAGTCACCGGGGTAACCACCTGCAACCATCATGACAGTGGCGGCGCTTTTGTCGTGGAATTGGATGTCGCGTTCAGATAGGGTGTGTGTAGCAACACCTTCGAATAAATCGAGGATATCGCTTTTGATGCGCGGCATCACGACTTCTGTTTCGGGATCGCCCATACGGCAGTTGTATTCGATGACGTATGGATCACCTTTGACGCTAATTAGGCCGAAAAATACGAATCCGTTGTAGGTGATATTTTCTGCTTTAAGGCCTTTAATGGTTGGAATTACTACTCTGTTGAGTACTTTGTCCATAAAAGCGGCGTCGGCAAACGGCACCGGTGAAATGGCACCCATGCCACCTGTGTTCAGGCCGGTATCGCCTTCGCCAATTCTTTTGTAGTCTTTGGCTTCGGGGAGTAATTTGAAAGATTCTCCGTCGGTGATGGCAAAAACAGAGAGTTCTATGCCAGCCAAAAATTGTTCGATGACAACTTTAGCACTCGCTTGACCAAATTTGGCGCCAACGAGCATTTCTTCGAGTTCGCGTTTGGCTTCTTGGAGGTCTTCTATAATCAAGACGCCCTTACCTGCAGCTAAACCGTCTGCTTTGAGTACATAAGGGCCTTTCATGGCGTCGAGAAAACGCAAACCTTCTGTGAGTGTAGTGGCGTCAAACGTGCCATATTTTGCAGTTGGGATGCGGTGACGGGTCATAAATGCCTTTGCGAAGTCTTTGCTGCCTTCTAGCTGCGCACCTTCTTTGCTTGGGCCAATAAGACCAACGTTTTTAAGCGCTGGATCTTGTTTGAAAAAATCGTAGATACCCAGAACAAGAGGTTCTTCCGGACCCACTACCACCATGTCAATGGCGTGCTGAATGACAGCCTGCTTGATGGCCTCAAAATCATTGAGTTTGAGATCTAGGTTTTTGCCGTGTTTTTTGGTTCCGGCATTGCCTGGGGCAATAAAGAGTTCATCGAGGATAGAACTTTGGGAGATTTTCCAGGCGATGGCGTGTTCGCGTCCGCCGGATCCGAGCAAGAGTACTCTCATGAACAATGAGCTAAAATAGATTCAAAAATACGTAGACCATCTACGTTATTGAGGTGTTTGTCTGCAGCACGCTCTGGGTGAGGCATCATGCCGAATACGTTTTTACCGCGGTTGGTAATGCCAGCGATGTGCTGCAAAGAACCATTTGGATTGCTGCTGGCATCTTCGCTTCCGTCTGCAGCGCAGTAGGTAAATAAGATTTGGTCGTTGGCTTTTAAAGAGGCCATAGTGGCGTCGTCTGCATAGAAACGACCTTCTCCGTGTGCGATTGGAATTTGGTAAGCCTTGGTGGTGTCGAGGTCTTGGCTTGGGGCCGCAGACTTACTTACCGGCTTGAGGTAAACATTTTTACAAATGAACTTTTGGGTATCGTTGTGTAGGAGCGCCCCTTCTAAAAGCCCAGATTCTGTTAAAATCTGAAATCCGTTGCAGATACCCATGACGTAGCCGCCGTTGTTGGCATGTGCAATCACGGATTCCATGATGGGTGAAAACTTGGCAATAGCACCTGAGCGGAGGTAGTCGCCATAAGAAAAACCACCCGGAATGACAATGAAATCTGCTCCTTGAAGGTCGGTGTCTTTGTGCCAGAGCTCGACAACTTCTTGCCCCATTAAGTCTTTGAGTACATAGACCATGTCTTGGTCACAATTTGATCCTGGAAAGGTAACAACGCCAAATTTCATTTTTGATTTTTAAGTTGGTTCAAAGTTAGTAAAAGTCTAGGCTCAAATTGTAAAAAGCAGAAATTTTAGCAAGGAGAAGCCAAAGAGAATATAGAAAAATAAATGGGAGCTGATCCCAAGACTGCTGCTCAAAAGTGCGTAGGAAAAATAAAAAGAAAAAGGCAAGACGACCAAGCTCAACAAACCGATATGACCAGTAAATAGAAAAGCGGCAATGCCTAGAAACAGGATAAAAAATGTGTAAATAGTGAGGATTTGAGTTTGTTTTTTGAGTTTTAATGAGGCTTTGAGTAAACGCGCTCGTAGTCCGAACAAACTAAAAAATAAGATGAGTCCGAAAACACTCAGCAAGATGAAGTCTTGCCAATTTGGTGGATAATAGTGAAATTCAGGAATAAGTTTTACAAAACTCATTTGATCCGTCAGGTAGTAGAAGCTAAGTAAACCCACAAGCGGCATTAAAAATCCAATGATAATGAGCAGCAGCTCGCGCAAGAAAAAACCTCTTACGACGATAAACATCAATAGAAATACAGGTAAAGTAAATAAAAAACTAGGTTCAAAAAATACGCTCAAACCAAAGGCAAAACTGGCATTGAACGCCGCTTTTTTTGAGTTCAACTGGGGCTTTATGCCGAAGAAAAGGCCAAAGCCAATAATACAACAAAACTGTGCAACAAATAACCAGCTAGGCTCGCCCCAAGAATGAAAAAAACTGGCAAATATGATATAGTTCAGACTGACGATAAAGGTGTTTTTCTCTAGAAATTCACGGCTATTGAAGACCCAATTGAGTGCAACTGCATTGATCAAGAGCATTAAAAAATGCGCTAATAAATGTGCAGCGGGTAATTTGGCTAGGAAAGGAATGAGTTGTTGTCCATGGGGAGCATGTCCAAAAGGCGCTGTAAATCCTAAAAAATAACTGATCGGATACAAAGCGAGTAGAACAGGCAGCAAAAGCAAAACCCCAACACGGTTGTCTAAAAACAATCTGAGCACCTTCAAAATTAGCACTAAACCGCTAGCATGACCTCCTGTTGTGAATAAGTCACAGCGATTGTTTAAAAAGAAAATAAGTTCATGTTAAATCGCGGGGTATAAGCTTGTGTAAAACCTAAAAAACAATATATTTGCTTTCCTAATTTTTGAAAACCTAGCACCATGGAAAAGCCTAAAAATCGCTACTCAGACGCAGATTTAGAAGAGTTCAAAGCACTCATTCAAAATAAGCTTAAAGAAGCCCACGAAGATTTCGACTTATTGAAAGGCTCACTTTCTCACAACGATGACCATGGCACCGATGATACCGGTCGTACTTTCAACATGATGGAAGACGGTTCCGAAACGCTCTCTAGAGAAGAGGTGGCGCAATTAGCTGCACGTCAAGAAAAGTTTATTCAGAGCCTCAATGCAGCGCTGATGCGCATCGAAAACAAAACCTATGGTGTTTGCCGCGTCACGGGTCTTTTGATTCCAAAAGAGCGCTTGCGTTTGGTTCCACACGCAACTATGAGTATCGACGCCAAAAATGCCCAAAAATAACGCGTGAAAAAACCACTGCTTTTTAGCGCCATTTTGGTAGTAGTCTTGTTGCTACTCGACCAATGGATCAAAATAACCATCAAAACCCAGTTCGCTCCGGGAGAATTTCGTCCGCTACTCGGTAATTGGTTGGCTTTGCATTACACCGAAAATCCAGGCATGGCTTTTGGTCAAACTTTTGGCGCAAGCATGTGGGCCAAACTTTCGCTGAGTTTGTTTAGAATTGTTGCCATCGGCCTGATCATCCGGTATTTGCTCAAGCAGATCAAATTGGGTACGTCTAAGGAGTTCTTGATTGTGGTGTCATTGGTCTTGGCTGGTGCCACAGGCAACTTACTTGACTCCATGTTTTACGATCTCTTTTTTAACATAGACCCATGTATTCCTTTCAATCAGTTGGCAGGTAGTGGCCACAAAGCCATTTGCCATGCGGGCCACTTCAATTATGCGGTAGAACTCAGACACCAAGGTTTCTTGTTTGGCAATGTTGTCGATATGTTTCAGTTCAATGTGCGCTGGCCTGCCGGAATGCCGCTCGTTGGAGGTTCAGATGTGTTTCCAGCCATTTGGAACTTAGCAGATTTCTGTATTTCTGTTGGCTTGTTCTGGGCAATTATTCGCCAGAAAAAATTCTTCCCTAAAGAAGTCAAGACCAACACAGAAGCGTAGTTTCTAGAAATTCCACTTCATGCTACGGTCGTCTAGCATCGCAAAAGAGACTTTCCAGGCTGTAGTTGGCGCGATCTGATTCCCGTCGGAAATAACTCCGTAAATACCAACTCTTAGTCTTCTTCTACTGAGTTTGAAATTGCGCTCCAAGCCCGCTAATACTTCGTAATGCTGCCAGTTGTATTCTTTGATGTACATGGCACCTGCACCCACCACCAAGCCGACACGTGTTTTCTTGAAGTATGGAATTTTGTTGAGGATGGCACCGTTGTCGTGGTGTACATAATGCGCTTGCATGACGTAGTCTATGGTGCGCAGCATAGTGTCAAAACCTTGAAAAGAATAAAGTGGGTTCGAAAACCAAATTGGGTCGCTTCTGCGCTGAAATTTGTAGTCGGGCTCATAAACCGCACGCGCGCTCAGGAATTTTCCGACAGATGCCCGATACGACGAGGTGCCCAAGGTGCCAATCTTGAAATTTTGCATGATTTCTACTTGCAAGTAAGCGTGGTCTACTGCGCTATTGAAAATTTTAGGCAAGCCGCGTTCGTAATTCACTGAAAAAGTAGGGTAGGCAGAGCCCAACACCACTTTGCGGTAAGGTTCGCGCATGTAGCGCTGTTTGGGCGTGTACGAAGCACCAAAATTTAAAATGTAAGCGTCGTAGGGATCAAAGGCTAGCGGGTCGTTGTTGGGTAGTGCTTGGTCAATACCATCTAAAAATTCAAAACCTTCTAAACTCCTTCTTTTGGTGAATTGAGAATTGGCGTAAGCATAAAAACCATTGAAAAGCTCGTATTCTAGGTTGATGTTCAGTTTGGTAGATTGAAAGAAGTTGTCGCGTTTGTAAATTTGGGTAATGGCGTCAAAGCCGCGTATCACGTCAAAGTCGTGGGTGAGGGCAACCCGTAGAAATCCAAAATGAAACGGGTCAAAACGGTATTTCCACCAGGTGTCTCCTTTCCAATCGCCGTTCAAAAATCCATAACTGATGCGGGTATAGGAGTCAAGGGTGCGCTCGTCTTTCCATTTCTTGAAGTAGTCAAAGCTCGGCGCTACACGTGGCCCTCCAATACCAATGGGTTGCACTGTAGAGGCCACTGAGCCGATAGTCCATTGCTGTTTGAGTTCGCGGTTGCGGTGGTCAACGCCAAACCACAGCACTTTGAGCACTGTTACTTTATTGAAAACGGCGTCTATACTATCTAGATATTCTTTGCGGTTGAGGTAGTCCGTAATGGAGTCTTTGGCGCGGATAAATTTGATTTCTTCGTCGGTGAGCGCAATGGCGCGTTTTTGCACCCAGTAGGCGCTGTCGCGCTCGTAGGCTTCCTGACTCGTAACGGCAACTTCTGAATTGAAGTATCTTTTAGCGAACGCAGGCGCAAAGTTGTAGTTGCTGTATAGTGCTTCTGTCTTGCACTGACTTACCTCGTTTTTGTACTTGACACCATAAGTCAGGAGTTGCTTTTGGAGCACGCAAAGGGTATCTCCCTGTATTTGGTAATCTTGCTCGATGCGGAAATAATCGTAGATCAATAAGTTTCCTTTGTTCATGGTAAGGTCGAGCTTTTGCACCAACCAAAGTGAGTCAATCACCCAAATATATCCCTCAAGGGTAGAAGTTGCGGTATTGCGCGGACTGATCTTGATTTTAGAAATCATGTAGCCATTTTCTTCGTATTTCTCCTCGAGCTTGTATTTGTAGGCCACAATACCCGGGGCAGAGATAGGGGAGGCAACAGGCGTTTGATGGAGGTCGTCTAGGTGCAGTAAGTTTTCAAAAAAGTTGAAATTAGACTTGACGGTGGTAGTGTAGTACAACTGCGATACATCGCCAAAAGCTTTGTAGGCATTGCGAATTTCTTTGACCTGATTGGGTGGTGCATAAGAGCGGTGCAGCTCTACTTCAGCAAGTTGCAATTTATTGAGCCATTCGGGAACTTTGGCTTGGTTTTCAGTAGGGTCTTGGTCGGTGTGGGAGTTTTCGTTTTTGGGCTTTGCAGTGTTTTCGCGTTGTTCGGTGGCTTTGATATAGACATCTACTTCGTGTGGATACGACCACTGATTGAGCTGCTCGCGGTGCTCCACCACTTTCATGATTTTATCGCGTCCTACGTTGGATTTTTTAGCTGTAACCCTTACTTCTTGTACCTCAGAGAGCTTCATCGGAAATAATTGGATGTCTCGCTTGGTATCGGCGTCGCGCATTCCAATAAATGTTTCTTTGTCTTGGTAGCCATCGGCTGTAAAAACAAGGTAATACTCGCCTACGTTGAGGTACATTTCGTAATAGCCTTGCGCGTCGGCTACCGTACGCATATCCGTAGCACTCTTGACAAAGATTTCGGCGCCTGCTAAAGGCAAGTTGCTTTCATTGGTCACAAAACCACTGAGCAAGCGCTGGCCAAAGCTAGTGCCAACAAAAAGAAAAAAAGTAAACAGAGTGAGTGCTTTCACGTGACTAAGACCGATAAATGTCTAAAAGGTTACTTGTTTTCAGCTTCTTTTTGTTGTGCCATTTCGTTCAAATGGCGGTACATGCGCTTCATCATCCATCTTTTGGTGAAGTACATCAGCAAGGCCATAACAGGCACAACATAATAAGGAAGCCATGTTTGGGCTCCTTCGGTGACAATTTTGAAGGTAATCACTAAAAAGCTAGCTCCGGCAATGAGTAGCCAGAAATAACCTGAAAATTGATTGTAACGACTGATGAAATCTTTTTGTGCCATTTATTGAATTGTTTGGTTTTTTTCGATTTGCCAAGAGCCAACTGGCTGCAGCAACACATAATTACTGAAATCTTGTTTGGTCCGGATGCCTTTTCCAAATAGCTTACCTTTTGGAGAACGCACAATAACGGCAGACTCCGTAAAAATACTGCTGTCTTTTTGGTTCCAAAACAGCGCCTCGGTTTCGAGGGTTTGTTGCTTTTTGTGGTTGTACAAGCGCACGGAGTCCTTGACCATGAGCTCGCCCGTACTGTAATTGATTTCACCGTAAAGTGCACTCAGCGTTGAAACGATATCCCCGGTTTCATTGAAGAAATAAACTCTAAGGCTGTCTTTGATTTTGGTAATTTGCGCTTGACTGCGGTAGGTTTCAGCGAGTGCAGCATGGATTTCAACCTTAGCATAGCCATCTTCGGCATAGGTCAGCACCAAGTTTTTAGTGCTTTCTGTTGGTGCATCTGCTTGGAAACTGATCCGCTGCACGAGCGCAACATCGTTCTCGCAACTGCTCAGCAGTAGAAATAGGCTTGTCGTGAAGAAGAAAAGCAAACGCATTTGCCTTAATCGAGCTGACGCTTGCGGAACCACTTTTCAAAGTTTGAAGGGGCCATAATTAAGCTCACCCTGGCGCCAATGAATTGTTCTTTCCAGATGCCAGTAGCAATGGTGCGCTGCCCAAATGTAAGCCCAACGTTGAGTGATGATAATGATACTTGAGCAAGTAAAGGCAGACCAAAACCAACTGTGAGACCTTGTTCTTGGTATTGCAAACCACTATTTGTGTAGGGTAAAGTTTGCTGGTAATAGCCTACGCGGTAACTGATTTTCTCCAAACCTTTAAGCGTCGCGATGTTCTCGAGCACTTTGTATTCTGGCTGGAACTGTAATCCGAAGCTCATGCGGTTGTAATCTTTTTGATCGAAACCAGTGAGCAAATTTTGTTGCTGACTAAGCGAGCCAAATAAGCTGTAGCTGCCATACAGTTGTAGCTGCGGATGGAGTTCACGCGTTTGTCTTTTGTATTTAGGAAGTTTCCAAGCGTAGCTCAAACCAATTTGGGTGCTCTGCGCTAAATGTGCTGAAAACGACTGGCTGCTGTTGAGAATGGTGTCGTAACTGCTAGGGGTGCCGATGGTGGCAGAACTGTAGAGTTCACGCTGATAGGTACCACCAAGTGTGAGTTGCGGTTGGTAAACTGCACTTAGGCTGATGGCGTGGTTTTTACCAAGTTGTTGGGTCAAATAGCTTCCAATTTCGGTATAAAAAGAACGCAGTACCAAAGAGTTGCGCTCGATTCCACCCGCAGCACTAGCACCTGTTAGCAATTCAGAACTGCGCTCATTGACGAGCGTGCCGAATAAATAGGAGGCGTTGGCGCCAATAGCGAGTTTGGTTTTCGGTTTTTCTATTAGGCCGACAGAATAACCCAAGTATAGGTCTTGAATTGCGCCCTTTCCTGTGTAGTTGTAGCGAATCGAGTCTAGCCCTGTAAATTGCTTTTCGCTGATCTGGTAACCGCGCGCACTAAACGGACGGAGTCCAAAAGAAAGCCCCATTTGCTTGCGGATCTTGAAACCCAAAGTAAATTGCTCTACCATAGGTGTGGCTGCAAATTGTTGCGCACTTGAATTGCTATACCAAGATTGTCTCGAGTTGATGCTTACGGTATAAAGGGTAGCACCTTTGCTCAGGCGGTTGTATGTAGCTGGGTTGTAATGGTTCACAACCGTTGAATCAAAATAATTAATGGCATTTTTGCCAAGTGCATCAAAAATTCCGTGGCCTTTTGAACTCATTTCACCAAGCCCGTAAAAGCTTGCAGGCTCAGCTGTGATGGATTGCGCCAAAAAGAAATTGTAAAAAGCTACAGTAAAGAGGAGAGTGAATAGTTTATTCATTGGCGTAATAAAGAGCAAGAATGCCTTCTAAGGTTAAGTTTTCGTGTACAAAGATGCCATTTTTTTGGCCCAAATCAAAATGTTTCGCATCGCCACCAGTGAGCAATACAACAAGCTCTGGGTAGTTTGCGAGATAAGCGTCTAGGAGGCCTTCAATCTCTTTTTGCCAACCCAAAAAAGTGCCAATTTCGAGACTCTCTTGGCTGTTGGTGCCAATGAGTTGCGCGGTGTGCTTGCCCTCTACTTCAGGTAATTTGGCCGTAAAATGAGCCATGGCTTTGGCGCGCATTTGCAAGCCTGGGCTGATAGAGCCACCAAGGTAGTTATTTTGCGCATCGAGAAAGTCAAATTTGATGCAGGTGCCGAGGTCAATAGCCAAACGTGCTTTGCCTTGGTGCACCGCACTTAATGCTGCCGCATTGCACAGCCGATCCATCCCTAAAGTTTGGGGGCTCTGATAGGCCATCTGAAACGGTAGTGCAATCAAGGATGTAATTTCAAAAGTGTGGTTAAAATACGTGCGCAGTGTGTTTTTCAACGACACCTCAACCACTGACGAAAACGCAAGGGGGATGTTACGGTCTAAAGTTGAAATATGAAAATCTGGGTAAGAAAAACGCTCAATTTGCTGAATGACACCTTCTTGCGCTAGTGCTAATTTGATTTGGGTATTGCCGGCGTCGAGTAAATAGACTTCTTTTTGAGCACGCATATTCAAAATTAAGGAGCTTTTTTGAACTTTTTTGCTTTTCGACTTGTGTAAAACAGTAAAAATGTGTTAAATTTGCATCCACCAACGGCTGGTACCTTAGCTCAGTTGGTAGAGCAAAGGACTGAAAATCCTTGTGTCCCTGGTTCGATTCCTGGAGGTACCACTCAAAAAACCCCGAAGTTTACTTCGGGGTTTTTTTGTATTCAAGATTTACTCCCCATCCACCAAATGGATAAACCCATGCTTATCTATGAGCGTGCCGCCGAGCATTTCACCGCGCAGGCGATAGAAGAATACGCCGTCGGTGTGGAGCTGCCCGTTGAAGTCGTAGCCATCCCAGACAGCGATGCCGGTTTGGTCTTTGAGTTCGAAAACGAGGTTGCCCCAGCGGTTCAAGATTTGAATGTCGTAGCTTTTGAAAGACGGATAAGGTAGCGTGATGATATCATTGATGCCATCGCCGTTGGGCGTAAACACGTTGGGCACCCAAATATCTGGATCAGAAACGTAGATAGTGATGAATGCGGTGTCAATACAACCGAGGTTGTCGGTAATGGCTAGGGCAATTTGTTGTGGGCCTCCTTCAGAAAAAGCAATACTTTGCGCTGTACTTTGCAAATACAAATTGCTGCTGTCCGGGAATATCCAGGTCCAGGTGGCAATTGGATTGAGGCTTGTGCTGGCGTCGGTTAAGTTCACAACCTGATTGATATTCGCATAAACGGGCGACGCGTTAATTTGTGCGTTCATTCCGCTTACAGCTGCCGTTAGCGGATCGAGTAGATACAAAATTTGGCAGCCAGCGGTATCGTAGACCGTCACACTTGGGTTGTATGTGCCCGTATTGGGATAGAAATACGGGAAAGTCAAGCTATCAGCTATCCAAACACCATTTCCTAAGTTCCAACTCACTGAGTCGATGTCTGAGGGGTTCAGGATGGTAAACAAAGCACCTTGCGCACAAACCGTATTGTCTTGGATCCAGGTTGGGGTGCCGAGTGGACCACCTATAGAAACATAACCGTTGATAGTGGTATCGTCGGTGCAGCCAAATTCGTCGGTAACGCTAAGCAAAAGATCGAACGAACCACTTGTCACGAGTGTATTGTTTGGGTTTTGTAAAATAGAAGTATTGCCGTTTCCGAAGGCCCAGTTCCAGTTGGTGACATTCCCAAGGCTCGTCGATTGATCGGTGAAGTCGCAGAAAAGGGGCGGGCAGCTGTAGGTGCCGTTGGCATTGATCGCTGCTCCAGAAAAGCTAAATGTTGGGGAGGCATGAGGTGTGGAGATATAAATGGTTTGGGCCGTGGAGTCGGTGCAACCATTGCCATCCGTAACCTCCAAACTCAATAGGTAAGTCGAAAACAAGCCATTGTTTATTGCAGGTAAGTCAAGCGTACACAAACTATCGTTTCCAATGCTATTCCCATTGATAGACCACGCATATTGCAGCGTGTCTTCTCCCGTACTCAAACTGGCAATAAGGCTGCTGTCCATTGCACAAATAATGGTGTCTGCACTGATGAGGGCAGTTGGTTTGGTCAGCGTAATTTGTACGTTTACAGGGGTAGATACACAACCGTTGATATCCGTTGCGGTGATGCTTGCCGTATAAACGCCATTGCCAACAAACGTATGGTTGATCGCCTGATTGACACTTGTGGTGGTGACACTTGTGTTATTATCCGAAAAAGTGGTATTGAACAAGGCCAAAGGCAAGCCATTTGTAATGCTGTAGCTGGTGTTGGTAAAACTCACTGGAAATGGCGAGCAACCCGCATAAGATGGCGCTAAAAGCCCGGCAACGGGTTTGTTCGCTACTAAAATAGTTTGGCTAGAAGTAGAGGTGCAGCCCGCAGAGTTGAACACCAGTAGATTGATGTTATAGGTGCCGCTTGCCGGATAGACGTAATTGACGTTTGCACCGTTGTTGATCTGCTGCCCGTTGCCAAACGTGTAGATCCAGCTATTGACCGGATGTGCTGACCAAGTAGTACTCTGATTGAACAAACCAATGGCATCGCCTTTACAAATGGTGTCGTCGGGTAAGATAAAAGCGGATTGCAATTGCGAAATCGTGACGGCGAGGGTGATGCTATCCGAACAACCCGTGGTGTAGTTGTGCACCACTTGCTCTATTTGATAGGTGCCGTAATTGGCAAATGCATGGCTGGTGTTGCCACCGTTGGGAAGATCGAGCTGGGCGTTATTGAAATTGGTATTGGGCGAGTTGTCGTTCCATTCGTAGTGCAGCGCAACGCTGTCCTCGATTTCGCCTTCGATGGCGGTATTTTGGAATTGAAAAGTAACCGGCAAACTCGAAGGGTTACAAACGAGATACGTATTGGGATTGAATTGTGCAATAGGGGCCAAAACGTATAAAACAGAATCTTTCTCGAGGGAATCTATGCAACCACGGAAATTGACATAAAGTGTGACGTCAACCCAACCGGTATCTTGCGAAAACTGAAAAGTGGGGTCGTCTTGCGAACTAATACCTTGGGAGAAATCCCAGAGATACGAGATTTCGGTGCTGTCATAGGGCACAGAGATATAAAATTCCGATTCGAATTCAACGTCCGTATTGGCGCAGGTAATGTTGGGGTCCCAACTGAAGTCGATGGAGTCTATCGAACCCACGGTAATGTAAGGCGTTTTGATGATGGTGTCGGTGCAACCAGAAGCGGTAGTAATGATGAGTGATACATTGTAAACACCTACACCATACGTTTGCGGTGGTGGAATATGTCCGTTGTAGGTTTGCCCATTGCCAAAATTCCATTGCCAAGATACAATAGGATTACTGGGCGTATAGGAAGTATCGATGAATTGCACCGTGAAAGGTGCACAAGCGCCAGTATCTGCGGCGTAAAAACCTGCCTGAACAGGCGTAATTTCAATGTAGTCTTGAAGTGTTTTGGTGCCCGAACAACCTGCACTCGAAGTGTAAGTTAGGCTGACATCATACAAACCACTTAATTGATACAAATGTGCAGGAGGGTTGGTGCCGGTGTAGGTTTGCCCGTCGCCAAAATTCCAAACATATGTTCCGGTGAGGTTGGTTGTATTGAAAAATTGGATGCTGCCCGGTGCACAATTGGCTGTGGGGTTTGCATAAAAGTTGGGGATGGTGTTGGCCTGCACCACAATTTGCTGGCTTGTACTTCCCGAGCATCCTGAGTTTGTGTTTTGTGCCGTTAAATTGACTGTATAAGTGCCGGGCGCGTTGTAGGTGACGCTGGGGTTTTCGGCGTTGCTTTGGCCTGCACTGCCGAAATTCCAGCTCCAGGCATTCGCACCAGCGGTAGAGTTGTCTTGAAATGCAATTGGTTGACCCACACAACCAACTGCCGGAGCGGTAATTCCTGCCTGAAAATTCGATACAACGATAGGTTGCGTGAGCGAATTGACACAGCCTGTGTTGTTGTTGGTGACGGTTAATACAACCTGAAAAGTTCCTTGGCTGTTGTAGGTGATGCTCGGCGGGGTGTATTGGCTTGAGGTTTGGCTGTTTCCAAAATTCCAGGCCTGGCTAAAATTAGCGCCTTGTGAAGAGGTGTTGCCAAATGAAAGGGTCAATGGAACGGTACAACCCAAGCCGTTTGCATTAAAATTGACGTTTGGTAGCGGATTTACGGTAATATATGCCGGCTTGATTTCAGCATCGGCAACACCGTTTGCGTTGGTTGCAACAAGTGTGATCGTAAATGTACCGGCGGTGCTAAAAGCGTGGGTAGCGTTGGTGGTGGTGGCTGCGTTGCCATCGCCGAAATCCCATTGGTAGGAACTCAGGGCGGGGCCGCCATTTGCACTAGACGTATTGGTGAAATTGACATTCTGACCTACGCAAACCACAAGCGGTGTGGCCGTGAAATTGGCAACTGGGCTTTGGGCATAAAGATAAGACGCCATACAGCTTAAGCTGAACAGCAGGAGGCGTAGGTAGGTCATGACGAGTCTTTAACGTCAGATAAACGCTAAAAGTTGCTTTTAGGGGTTGACGCTGCGCAAATTTTCTGGAAATCTGGCTTCCATGGCTGGAAAATATACGTGGCCTAGAATGAGTGGGTTGAAGACAAAATATTGGCAGCGCACCAATTCTCCGTCGGGTAACTGACACCAAAAGCTATTCATGTCCATATTCACTAAATCACCAAATTCATTGCGCTGCTCTTCTTTGCTCTTGATGCGGAACATTTTTAGGGCAATTTTTTCGTGTTTGGTCTTGACCTCTAAGTAGCAAAAAGCTTGACTTTTCTTCACACTATCTACTTGCTTGTCTGACAGCGTAAAGTTTTTTTGTTCGAAATGGATTTTCTGAAACCCTTGTAAATAACGAAAAACATTGGTGGTGTCGAGGCTAGCTAAGGGCTTGCCATTTTGCGTAACACTGATGCGTCTGCCTTTGTTGCTGAGTTCAAAATTGCGGTAAGCCTCACCATAGAATTTGGTTTTGACACTTAAGATATCTTCCATTTGCAAGGCCATGATTTCAGTACAAGCCCATTGGCGTGGATCGGCAAAAAAGCGTGGGTCAATTAGGCCGTTCATGCCAGAGAGTTTCATCATGACTGGACTTGCACTCTTGCCTTCATCAGCTGTTTCGAGCAACATAATTTGACCATAGTGGTCTGGGGTAGCTGGGCCGAGATACCACGTTTTGGTCCATTCGCCGTCCTGAAAAATCTCTACTTTAATATGAGAGGTAGACATGAGTTCGGTAAAACGTTTTTCTGATTTTTTTGGCAAATAACCCTTGAACTCTATTTTGTTGAGTGCCTCTAAAATCAAAGAGACATTGGTTTTGGAAACACAAGATCCTTTGAGGTCGGTCCAGGTGTTGTCTTGCTTAACGAGCGTGAATTGCTGTCCAAATGCGTCGGTGATCACAATTTTTGAGATGGTTGTGGTGTCTTCAATTTTAAAATTAAAAGCGCGCGCATCAGAAGCACTCTGTCCATCTTGTAGGTTGAGCGCAAACCAAGTGAGGCCGGCTAATAAGACAATAAAAAGTACGAGAATGAGACCTTTTTTCTTCATGGAAATTTTTATTTAACGGGTATAGCGTCTTTGACGGATCCAGTTCATAACGAAAGCCAGCGCCAAAATGAGTAGCAATGGCAGCATCATGTTCATGCTTTTATAGAATAGAGAGGAGCTTTTGACTTTCTCTTTGTCAATTTCTTTGATGTCAATTTGACGGCTGCGGATATCCAATACAGAGTTGTCGCCCATCATGTAGTCGACCATATTTTGGAAGAGCTCTTGGTTGCCAAAAATGATAGGAATGCGTCTTTGGGCTAATTCGGCGTCCACTTTGAGTTCATTGATGGCAATTGGGCGATACAAGTAACTATTGATTTTTTGAGGGTCGAGAATGGAGTCGTAGCTGTTGCGGATAAACGAGCCGTTTCCGACGACCAATATTTTGGTTTCTTTTTGACTTTCTTCTAGGTAGTTGGCGTCTTTGCTATTGGTAAACTCAGCAACGATGCGGTTTTTGAAGTGAGACTGATAAAATCCTTCAGACAAGCCCGCTACACAAAGCTTGTTGATCGGGTCTTCGGGGTTGTCTACTAGTTTTGGATTTTTACCATAATTGAGTGGCAGTGCAAGATTTACCAAAGGTTGCAGTCCGCTAGGAATGGAATTGCTCGAGCTCGTGAGGATGGGCGTGAGCTGCGCTTTTGGGAGTTGTACAAATTCGATTTCGTTGGCGTATTTCAAGGAAATAGGATCGACGTTGCGCGTCATGGGATGCAAACTCGGGGTGGCGAGCATGTGGTAAAACCAAGGTAAAAATGCAGTTTCTGCAAAAGGAACAATTTTGGGCGCACAATTCGCATCGAGTACGTAATTTTCTTTGATTTTGATGCCGTAATCAAAGAGCAAGCGGTCGAGCAAGAGGTTTTTGCGCGTGGTGTGGGTCATGCCGGTGGCATTGAGCGTGTCTTCATTGAGCGCAAGGGTGTTCATGAAGCAAAGTAGTTTGCCGCCGCGCATCACAAATTGATCAATGAGGTAGAGGTCTTTTTGGGAGAAAGGTATTTGTGGATCCGCAATAATGAGGCCGTCTACGTCTTTGAGTGCAGCAATGCTGTCGTTGAGCGCCACGTCTTTGATTTGATAATAAGGAGAGATCAGTGCGCGTGCCCGCATGGTTTCTGCAGGGTTGAGTTCGCCATGACCTTGTAAAAAGGCAATGGTAGGTTTGCTTGTTTGGGTGAGTCTGCGCATGGCAGAGAGCAAGTTGTATTCGAGGTTGTTGAGCGCGTTTTCGATCATTTCACTCATTTGCTCGAGTGCATATGGGCGGCCTGGCTGTGTGCCGGGTAAAAATTGCACCACTCCTTCTTTGGTAATCCCATTGACGCTATACGAAAGCAAGGCACCAGGAAACAATAACATTTGGCTTTGGGTACCGTCTTTGAGATAAAGAATTTCGAGGGGTAAAATGCCTTTGCCGCGGTCGTAGAGTTGGGCACGCAGCGCATTGATTTCATCTTCGGTACCTACGTTGGGGTCTGTAAATAAGAACTCAATGCGGGTACCCGCAATGCGCTTGAAATCCTTGAGTTTGTCTTTGAGTGCATTCTGAAAGTTCTTGAGTTCAGAAGGCATGTTGCCATCTAAATAAATTTGGATGCTGATGCGGTTCTCAAAATTCTTTTTGTCAGAGAGGTAATTGACCGTGCTGTTGGCCAACGAATAGCGTTGGTCTTTGGTCATGTCTAGCTTGAAATAAAGCATAGAACCAATAAAGTTCAGCAAGACCAAAACCGCGGCAAGTAAACCGAGTACAGTCCAGTTGTAAAGACCTTTAGTGAAGTTGAATTTCATGCGTTATTTTTTGAGCGATTTAAGAACAGTGAGCGACGCCACTAAAAAGAGTGCGTTGAGGCTCAGGAAGTAAAGCAGGTCGCTGGTGTCGATGACACCTTTTTTGATGGCTTCATAATGAAAAGCGATGCCAATATATTTGATGAGGTAGTCCAAACCACCGATTTGACTAAAGTTGCCCAATAATTCAAAACCGTCATAAAATACCCAACACAAGAACATCGCAAGAATAAACGCAACAATCTGACTGTGCGTGAGTGCAGAAGCAAACATGCCGATAGATACAAACGCAGCGCCTAGTAGCAACAGGCCCACATAAGAAGTGAAAGTAGCGCCCAAATCGATATTGCCTATAGGTTTACCTAGAAAGTACATGCTCACTAAATAAACGAGAGTGGGTAAGATGGCCACAAAAACCAACGCAACACCTGCGAGGTATTTGGCAAAAATGAGTTGAAAGTCAGAGATAGGGCGGGTGAGGAGGAGTTCTATAGTACCCGTGCGGCGTTCCTCGGCAATAGATCGCATGGTAATGGCTGGAATCAGGATCAAAAAGATCACTGGCGACATATTGAAAAAAGGGATGAGGTCTGCAGTGGAGCCTTCGAGGAGATTGGTGTTGTAGGAGAGGATCCAGTGGAAGAGTCCGGAGGCAATCAGATAGATCAGGATGAAAACGTATCCGATGATGGAACTCAGGAAGCTCGAAATTTCTTTTAAGAATAAGGCGCGCATAGTAAAAGTTGAGTTGTCAAAATTAACAAATATCTATAAACGAAAATTCCCGCCTTGTGGGGCGGGAATTTTAGATACACTCAATCTTTATTATGCTTGTTTCACATTCACAGCATTCAAGCCTTTACGACCTTCTTGCAATTCGAATTCAACTTCGTCATTTTCTTTGATTTTGTCTACCAAACCGGTAACATGAACAAAATACTCTTTGTTCGTGTCTTCTTCAACAATAAATCCAAAACCCTTGGTTTCGTTGAAAAATTTTACATGTCCTTTACTCATTCTAATAATATTAATTTCGGTAAAGGTAAGGACCTATTTGAGTTTTACACTATTTTTCTCAAATAAATGCACTAAAATGTTGATTTAAACTCCAAGCTTCAGCTTTTTGATCAAACCAGGGCTTGATTTGAGGCCATATTGTAGCAAATAGCGGGGAGTCTCTGTAATTGTTTAAATCTGCTTCGGAATCCCAGATTGAATACGTAAAAATGAGGCACGGATCAGTCTGGTCTTGTAGGAGTTGCATGCCTCTGCAGCCAGGAAACTGGGAAACTTGAAATTTAACGGTTTCAAAATGGGCTAAAAATGGCGCTAAATAGGCTGGGTCAAAATGTAGCTTTACAACTCTGGTGAGCATCAGAACAACGATTGAATATTTTCTTTGGAACCTTGTGGCGTGAATTCGATGTGGACTGGATCACCGATGCGCATGCCGAATAGTTTGCTTGCCCCACCAAAACCTTGATTGGCCCCTCTGTTAATGGCAATTTCTAAGCGGCCAGCGCTATTGAAAATGGCAACGCGCTCTCCTTGCGACACCGCGTTGTAGGTGGCGGATATTTCATCGATAAAGTATTCTTTTTTCTGATACTTAATGATGAAAGGGACGTCGTTTCCGAAACGCTCGAAATCGTTTTTTGTAATGTTGGTGATGAGGTTGCCAAAGCTGTCGATATGGACTACCACACCGCGAATCAGAAGCGGATCAATGACTGGTTTTTGGTCAAATGCCCGGCGATACGTTCTAGAGGCGGTAGCAAAGCTCGAGAGGTCTTCTTTATTGACGATGCGCTGAGCGAGTTCTACAAAACAATTTTTGGTGGTGAAGCGCCAAGCCTCAGGTTGGTCTTTGATTGCGGTGTAGTGGTAAAATTCTTCTGGGAAGTCTTCTTCGAGGAAACTACCAAAGAACCCGTTGTCGTTGCAAATGAAATATTGTTCTTTGTACTTTAAGATGCCGGGGTAGCGTTCTTTTTGGGCTTCAAAAACAGGTTCGCTGTCTACGCCAATGATGTGTATGGTGCCAGCAGCAAACTCCTGAAAGCAGCAGCGCAACTGAAAAGCGGCTTCGCTGATATTAAAAGGCGTAATGCCGTGGCTAATGTCGATAACGTGCGCAGAGGGGAGCGCTTGAAGAAGCCTTCCTTTGATAGCTGCGACGTAGTAGTCGTGATAGCCGTTGTCTGTAGTGAGCGTAATGATTTGCATGGCAGAGAAGGCGACTTTGTGCTCAGAAATTCATAATTTTACCAAAAGTAATCGAAATCGTTAGAAACCCTTCAAAAAACACCCAAATAAATTGAGTTCAGGTCAACGTCAGATCAGCATTGAAGGCCTTAATCCGGCCGAAATCTACGGAATCAACAATGCAAACCTCAAGCACATCAAGAGTTTCTTTCCAAAGCTCAAAGTCATCGCACGCGGTAACGAACTGAGTTTGGCTGGCGACGACGAAGTAATGGACGAGTTCGAACGCAAATTTGCACTCATTGTCCAGCACTACCACACCTACAATGCCCTCACCGAAAACAACATAGACAACCTCATGTTGCAAGATGGCGCCAAACTTCTTTCCCAAGACGACGGCTCCGAAACACTTGTGCATGGCAATGGTGGTGTCAAAATCAAAGCGCGCACGGTCAATCAAAAGAAACTTGTTCAGGCCGTTTTAGAATCCGACATGGTGTTTGCTGTTGGGCCAGCCGGTACGGGTAAAACCTATACTGCGGTTGCTATGGCTGTAAGGGCCTTGAAAGCCAAAGAAGTCAAGCGCATTATTTTGACGCGCCCAGCTGTTGAGGCAGGCGAGAACCTCGGTTTTTTACCCGGCGACCTCAAAGAAAAACTCGACCCCTACCTCATGCCACTCTACGACGCCCTACGCGACATGATCCCTGCCGAGAAACTCGCAGACATGATCGAATTTGGGGTCATCGAAATTGCACCGCTTGCTTTTATGCGCGGCCGCACCCTCGACAAAGCTTTTGTGATCCTCGACGAGGCGCAAAACACCACCCAAATGCAAATGAAAATGTTCCTGACCCGCATGGGCATGACCGCAAAATTTGTCATTACAGGCGATATGTCGCAGGTCGATTTACCTTCGCGCCAGCGTTCAGGCCTGTCTTATGCCCTCGACGTGCTCCACGACATCAACGAAATCAAAATTGTTCGCCTCGGACAATCAGACGTCATTCGCCACCGCTTGGTCAAGCAGATCATCGAGGCTTTTGATGTCGCTGAGCATCAAGAAAAAGTTAAAAAGCAAGAAAAGATAGAACAGCAAGAGGCTGAAAATCAGAAAAAAAATAAAAAATCTTAGAGAATTCATATGCAAGCGCTAACCAACAACTCATTTCATTTTCAAGGTCAAACCAAAGTATACAACGGCAAGGTCAGAGATGTCTATACGCTAGAGAACGATTTACTTGTGATGGTTGCCTCTGACCGAATTTCTGCATTTGACCACATTCTTCCAAAAGGCATTCCATACAAAGGACAGGTGCTCAATCAAGTAGCCACGATGTTTTTGGAAGCAACTAAAGATATCGTCCCAAACTGGTTGGTTGCTACACCAGACCCTGCAGTTGCGATCGGTGTGGCTTGTGAACCCATCCGCATCGAAATGGTGATCCGCGGTTATTTAGCAGGTCATGCGGCCCGCGAATACAAAGCGGGTAAACGCACGCTTTGTGGCGTTGCGCTACCTGAAGGCCTTATTGAAAACGACCGCTTGCCAGCGCCAATTATTACCCCAGCCACCAAAGCCGAAGAGGGCCACGACGAAGATATTTCTAGAGAAGACATCCTAGCACGCGGTTTGGTTCCTGCAGAAATCTACGCGCAAATGGAGCAATACACGCATGCCTTGTTCAAAAGAGGAACCGAAATGGCAGCCGAGCGCGGGCTCATTTTGGTAGATACCAAATACGAATTT
>CALJTX010000003.1 GCA_937975705.1 uncultured Flavobacteriia bacterium
TTCGGTTTTTTCTATAAACACACGAATGGTTGATCAAAGTACTATTGTAAATATGTCTTTTCTATTCAAGGTTGCTGTGGTTGGAATTCTATTGCGTGTTGTTCAACCATTTATAGATGGTGAATTGGGCTTTGTCATTTTCTTAATAGCCATGATACGATTCGTTGCTGCTTTTGCGCTCTTTTCTATCGATAAAAAGACGTGGTATCTTACGGCTTTAGTGTTATCAATAGAATTGATATCTGCTTTTATTGCTGGAATGTATCATGACGCCACCATGTGGGTCATCTTTTTTAGCTTGTATTTTATCTATATATCTAAACCTAGTTTGCGTACCAAGTTAATTGGTGCGGGGGTATTGATAGTTTTTGTATTATTTATTCAATCAATCAAATCTATATATAGATCAGAAGTTTGGTCAGGGGATAAAGAAGCTACGTTTTCTAATGTATATGAAATTGGTTCACAAAATGCTACTACAGAGAATATCTATGGCGAATCTAATTTACTTAGCACATTAAACCGCGGTAACCAAGCATGGATTTTTGCTAGTACTATAGATAATATGGACAAGGGTAAGAACTTTCAAGGCTTAACTAATGTCAATAAATACTTCGAAGCAGCCATTTTACCGCGTTTTTTGGCGCCAGATAAAATTAAGTCGGGAGATAAAGAGATTTTTAATGAGTTTTCAGGGCATATTATTAACGAAGGCACCTCAATGGGCCTAGGAATTTTTGCAGATGGTTACATCGCATACGGTACTTGGGGAGTGTATGTTTTTGGTTTTGTACTAGGCCTTATATTCGCTTTAACTTTTAAACTCGTGGAGCGTTGGACGAAAGTTTCTCCGTTTTACGTCTTGTTGTTACTCCCTTTGCTGAACTATGCGGTGAGGCCAGATTGTGAGTTGCAGACCACGATTAATCACTTATTTAAAGGAATATTGCTTTACGGGTTTTTGGTTTATCTTACTCGAAAACGCTTTACTTAGATTCACAGGAGAATCAGCGCAAATTAGCCCATTTAAATCTTGTTTCTCGCAAGTAAATGCTTATGTGCGGCATAGCCGGTCAACTTTCTACTTCTAAAATTCAACCCAATACCCAGGCGGTGTTGGAAACTTTGGCACATCGTGGGCCAGATGCGCAGGCTTTTTGGAACAATGAAAAGGTTTGTTTGTGGCATGCGCGCTTGAGTATCATTGATACAGACGCAAGGGCTAATCAGCCGTTTGTCGATGTTACGGGTAGGTATGTTTTGGTGTTTAATGGAGAAATTTATAATTACCAGGCTTTAAAGTCTACGCTCCGTTTCGATTGGCAAACAACTTCCGATACCGAGCTCTTGATGGAGTGGCTAAAGGCCTACGGGCATAGTCGTTTGGATGAGCTTGAAGGCATGTTTGCATTTGCGTTCTACGATACACAAACTGAAAGTTGTTTGTTAGCTAGGGACCGTTTTGGCAAAAAGCCTTTATATATTCATCAGCAAGCTGAAGTCTTTTCTTTTGCATCTGAGGTAAGGGTACTGCTCAAAATGCATCCGGAAGCAGCATACACCACGCGCCAACAATTGAGTAATTGGTTTTATTGGCAAACCATACCTGGGCAAGAGACACTGTTGCCTGAAATCAAGCAATTGGAGCCGGGCACATACCTTTTATGGGAAAATGGATTGCAGGAGAATGCTTCATTTACGAATTGGCAAAATCCTAAACTCAAGTCATATACTGAACAAGAAGTGCTCCCGGATTTAAAACAATTGGTCAGCAAGGCCGTTCAAAAACGCTTGGTTGCCGATGTTCCTTTTGCCGCCTTTTTATCTGGTGGGGTAGACTCAAGTATCATTACCGCACTTGCAGCCCAAGAATTGGGGTCAGACTTACATACGTTTACGGTTTCATTTGATGAAGCTGCATTTTCAGAGCACCATATAGCCGCTGAAGTAGCAAAACGCTACGGCACCCAGCACCATGAAATCCGCCTAACGCCTCAAGATTTCTTGAAAGAAGTGGAGGCAGGTTTAGCAGCCACGGATCATCCAAGTGGTGATGGCCTCAATACGTATGTGGTGTCTAAACATACGCAAGCGGCCGGTTTTAAAATGGCACTTTCTGGCATTGGTGGCGACGAATGGTTTTTGGGATATCATTATTTTTCGGCACTCGATGCGCTCAAGAAAAGACAAGCCCTTGGTTACTTTAAATCTTTGAGTGGCATTTTGCCTTTGCGCTACCGTAAAGCCATGGAGGTACTTGCTCAATTAGATAAAGGAGCCGCTGCTTATGCGTACCAACGCATCTTGTTTGATCAGTATACTTTGCAAAATATTTTTGATTTGCCAGCCCCAACATTTCATGCCAATAATGCAATTTGGCCTGACACCATGAGTGCGCGGTCAGTGGAGGAATGGCGCTATTATACACAACCGGTTTTGTTGCGAGACACCGATCAATACAGCATGGCCGTTGGCCTCGAATTGCGCGCCCCATTCATGGACCAAGATTTAGTCAACTTTGCTTTGAGCTTACCAGATGAACTCAAGCGCGGAACGCGGTCTAAATATTTACTCATAGAAGCATTCAAAGACTTGTTGCCTACCAACGTTTACGACCGCAAAAAACAAGGCTTTACCTTGCCGTGGGAACAATGGATGCGCCATGAGCTCAAAGATTTTTGTCAAGCGCACATTGCTGCCTTTGCCTTACGAATAGACGCCCCCCAACTCAACAAGGAGTGGGCGCAATTTGTGTTGGGTAGAGGGCAATGGTCTTGGTCTAGACTTTGGAGTGTAGTGGCGTTGGAGGATTGGTTGCAACAAAATAAGATTGATATCAATGCTTAGAAAACTATTGATTTTTTATGTAAAGTTGAGTTATCAATTGGTAAATGGAAGTTTAGCTTTCTTGGCTCTGCTCTTATTCAAAAAGTCGATTCAGCCAGCTAAAATTTTGGTGCAACGGAACGGATCTATTGGTGATTCAATAACAAGTTTTCCAGCAATAGCAGCATTGAAACAAAAGTTTCCAAACGCACAAATTGATATTTTAACCAATAGTGGCAGTCAGCAATTTGTAGGTATGGAGTCTTTACTAGACGCACATTATTATAATCGAATAATTAATTATTTTGGTTGGTCAAAAAAAAAGCAATATCAAGAAATCAGACAAAATAATTATGATTTATTTGTGAATCTTTCTCAAGATAAAACCACTTGGTTTCTTGAGTTCAGGAGGTTGCTTTTTATAAAGTATTGTGGTATTCCATCCGCAATTGGTTTTGAAGTAGGAACAGTTAAAGTTCTTTTAAAATTTCAGAATAAATTTATGCGACATCTTTCCGAGAGAGCGCGCTTGCTAAAAATTTTAAAACCGTTGTCAATTGAAGGTGTGAAAGAACAATTCCCCGTTCCGTACATAGGAGCTGAGAGTGAAAAAATTAGTGTTCTTTATCCGCATATTTTTAATTCAAGTACAAAAAATATCGGTTTGGTCATTGGAGCAAAACGAGTTCAAAATAAATGGCCCGAATCTCATTGGGAAAAGCTGATTGAAAAGTGTCTTTCAAAAGGGATTCATATTTATTTAATTGGTGGTCAAGATGACCAGATATTGGCTTCTAGACTCTCCAAAAGTTCGGTGACTAATACTTGTGGTAAACTTTCTATTTTAGAAACCGCCGCATTGATTAAACATCTAGATTTAGTCATTTCAAATGATACTGGACCAATGCATTTATCCTATGCGGTTGAGACTCCTGTCATTGGTATTTTTAGTGCCTGGCAACTTCAAAATGTTTGGTATCCACCGCATGAGAACAATGAAGTATTCATAAAAAGTGATTTGTCTTGTGCACCATGTTATTCAAATTCATGCACATTTAATGCATGTATGCATACTATTTTGCCTGAGCATGTTTTTGAATCGGTTACAAAAAGACTCGAATTGAATTCATGACACGCGTCCTCATCACCATAGATTGGTTT
>CALJTX010000004.1 GCA_937975705.1 uncultured Flavobacteriia bacterium
ATGTTGTCACCAGATATCGAAGAAAAAGTACTCGGTTCTGCCGAAGTACGCGAAACCTTCGACATCACGAAAGTTGGTACCATTGCAGGTTGTTATGTCCTCGACGGCATCATCAAGCGCAGCTCCAAAATCCGTCTCATCCGCGATGGCATTGTGGTGCATTCAGGCAGCCTAGGCTCGCTCAAGCGCTTCAAAGACGACGTCAAAGAAGTCAAAAACAACTATGAGTGTGGTCTGAACATTGATAAGTTCAACGATATCAAAATTGGAGATATCATCGAAGCTTATGAAGAAGTAGAAGTGGCAAGAAAATTATAATGTCCAAGCGACAAGGCTAATTTTCATTAATTTTGTAAGACACTAAAAAAAGTTATTATGGGCAAATTTGGACCAACCGAAATCATTCTCATCCTCGTGATCGTTTTACTTTTCTTCGGAGGTAAAAAAATTCCAGAACTTATGCGTGGTCTTGGTAAAGGCGTGAAAGAATTCAAAGACGCATCCAAAGGCGAAAATAACGCAGGAGAGCCTTCTACCGAAATTTCTAAAGAAGAAAAATAACTGCATGTACCGTACAATCGCAGAGATTCAGAACGCATTGCATTCTGGCAAGACGGCTTTGGACCTCGTTGAGGAACACCTGAGCCGCATCGAGGCGCACGCGCACCTCAACGCTTTTCTTGAAGTTTTTACAGATTCAGCTCGTGCACAAGCACGTTTGGTAGACCAAAAAATTCAAGCGGGCACTGCAGGCCAATTGGCCGGGGTTATTGTCGGTATCAAAGACAACATTTGTTACAAAGACCACAAAGTAAGTGCATCATCCAAAATCCTTGGGGGTTTTGAATCCATTTACACTGCTACGGTTTTACAACGCCTCATTGACCAAGACGCCATTGTCATCGGCCGCCTCAATTGCGATGAATTCGCCATGGGTAGTTCCAATGAAAACTCTGCTTTTGGTCCAGTACACAACAACTGGAAACCCAACTACGTTCCCGGCGGATCATCCGGAGGTAGTGCTGTTGCGGTTTCGGCCAATTTATGTACGGTTTCGCTTGGTTCTGATACCGGCGGATCAGTGCGCCAACCGGCTTCCTGGACGGGCACTTTTGGCATCAAGCCTACCTATGGTCGCTTAAGTCGCTATGGCCTCATTGCATACGCTTCCTCTTTTGATCAAATTGGCTACTTTACCAATAGTTTAGCCGACACCCAACTCTTGCTTTCTCTCACCGCTGGCCAAGATCCCTACGATGCGACCAGCTCAAGTTTGGACAACCAGGCAAGAACCAACCTACCAGAAAAACTAAAAATCGGTGTTTTGGCAGAATGTCTGCACCATCCCGGCCTTGATGCAGAGATCAAAGCCAAATTGCAGCAAACCCTTTCTGATTTGCGTGCAAAAGGTCATGAAATTATCGAGGTGAGCTTTCCTTTCCTCGACTACATGGTGCCTACCTATTACGTCCTGACCACCGCAGAAGCTTCTTCTAACTTATCGCGCTTTGATGGCGTGCATTATGGTTATAGAAGCGCTGAGGCAAAAGGCGTAGAGCAAACGTACGTGAAATCGCGCAGTGAAGGATTTGGCCCAGAAGTACAGCGCCGCATCATGACCGGCACCTTTGTGCTCTCACACGGTTATTACGACGCTTATTACACCAAAGGTCAGCAAGTTCGCCGCATCCTAAAAGACCGCACCGCAGCACTCTTAAACGAGTGTGACGTGCTGTTATCACCTACAACGCCAACAGCTGCTTTTGAAATGAATGCGGTCAAAGACCCTATTCAAATGTATTTACAAGATATTTTTACGGTTCATGCCAACCTCACCGGGAACCCAGCTATCAGCTTGCCTTTTGGCGTGCACAGCAGTGGTTTGCCTTTTGGTATCCAGTTAATGGCCCGCGATTTTGAAGAAGACTTCCTTTTTCATGCATCAGAAAAACTACAAGAAGTTCTCTAATGAAGTGGCTTTGTGTCTTTATCCTATTGATTTGCGCTACCTCACTAGAGGCACAAAAGCCTGCACATTTAGTGCGCCCTTCAGACTCTCTTGATCCAGATCCGTTTGTCAATACCGTCCAGCAAAGCCTGAATTTATTTTACGCAGAATATGCGAATGCCAATAATTACGATTCCATCATTACGGCACTCAACTATTCACCAGGGCAAATCCCTTCTTTTTCCGACTCCGTAATTTGCGCACGCTTAGCAAAAATGAACGAGCTAACGCCTTTTCAGCTCGACTGCAATCCAGCCACGCTTTCTACAATCAAATTCTTTGCTGCACAAAGACGCGGGTTTATTCGTGTAGCACTTGGCCGCTCTGCTCTTTATTTTGATCTCTTTGAGGAAAAACTAACTGAATACGGCTTGCCCCTTGAATTGCGCTTCTTATCTGTCATCGAAAGTGGTTTGCGTCCGCAAGTGAAGTCGAGAGCTGGAGCACTCGGTTTGTGGCAATTCATGTACAAAACAGGCCTTTATTTTGGCTTAGAAGAAAACTCCTATATCGACGAGCGCATGGATCCAGAAAAGGCTACAGATGCAGCGTGTCGTTACCTCAAACAACTATATGGAATCTAC
>CALJTX010000005.1 GCA_937975705.1 uncultured Flavobacteriia bacterium
AGAGGGACAATTAAAATAATCGGGTCATGCTTAGAAGAAAGTAATTGAACGAAAAGGTGGCACCCGAGGATATTGGCAGGTTTTGAAAAATAAATCTAATTAACCCAAATACCTCCCCAACCACTCACCCACCACCAAACTCATCTCCAACACCACCTTTGCTTCCTGGTACTTTCCTTCTGCCTGTAGTTTTTCGTACAGCTCCGTGAGTTCGTTGAATTCATGCGCAAAATGTTCTTTAAAGGCCTGAGCGGTTTGGTTATTTGTTTGCGTTGGTTCGGTTTGATGATTCATTTCAGGTAAGTTGGGTGCTGGCTTTGGATTATGACTCACTTTATCATTGGTGGGGTAACTGGTTGTGCTTTCGTCGATGATCAGGTAGAGGTTGGGGCGTTCGGATTGTTTGTCGGTGCTGTTGAGGTGTTGGGTGAAGTAGTTCCAGGCGTCTTCGGTGATGTTTTCGATTTGTGCTTTGGCTTCATATTGCTGCGCTCTGAGGTCGGCGGCGCGTTCGAATTGGTTGTTGCGGATGGCCAGGCGCTTTTCTTTATGGAGTTTAGCCAAAGAGAGTTTGCATTCCATGAGGGCGATGTATTGGTCGAGGAGAAATGTGTTTTTCATGATTTTTAGGGGTTATTTAAGGATGTTTACGGGTTGTTTTTGCTGCGTTAAGAATAGATAAAAGTGCTTTTTGGGATGTTGAGTTTGAGCCAGCTTGAGAAGCGGATGTTGTAAAAATTGAAGTAGGTGCCGGGCGCTTCTTTTTCGATGATGTCTATGGCTTCGGTGCCTTCGGGGAGGGCCGGAAAAAAGAGCGTGAAGGTGTGGCGCTGACCACAGTGTTTGAAGTAGGTCTTGCTGGGCTTGAGTTTGATGTTGATGGTCTTGACCAAAGTGTAAGTGGTGTTGGTGCCGACGGGTCTGATGAAAGCGCGCGGTTCCATTTGGATCCAGCCGCCGTTGACATAATAGTCGGGGGCCGTGTAGTTGAAGTCTATGCGGGTATAGGCCTCGGTGAGTTCAATACTGGCAATGCCGAGCTTGGGTTGCTGCGCCGCCTTCATGTTGAGATAGCGCAAGCTTTTGAGCTGCAATTGCTGGGCTTTGCGCTTGGGGCGCTTGGGTGTCGTTTTTGTTTTTGTGTCCATGTCTTCTTATTTTGAAGACAAAGTAAAAACACCACTCCGTAACCAATATACGGAGTTAAAAATAGTTTGAGTTTTTTTTGATTTTTTTTTGTGGGGGGGGCTAAATCTGACTCAAGTCAAAAGCATACTTGTAGCTGATCAGTTTGCGCTGAGGGGCGTTGTCTAGCCAAGCGCGTTCTTTGTGGCTGGTTTCGACAAGTTCGCTGGTTGGGGCAGATTTGGTGGCAATTTTGGCAAAACGTTCCACGACTTGTTGGAGTACTTCTAACTCTTGGCCAGTGAAGACCGAAGGATTGAACTGCCTATCGGGTTTGGGCTTGAACTCTTCACCCCCGAAATCATAGACAAGGATATCGATGTCGTTCTGATTAGCGATGTACTCATAAAGACTATTGTAGTTGGTTGGAACCGGCCCCATATTGATAGCTCTGTATCTAGCACCACTGATAGAAAAACAACTGCGCTTGAACATCAGGAAGTCCGCATAAAAAAGGAGTTTATTGAGTTGCGTTTTCCAAGGGTTGAGTTTGGCTGCGAAGTAAACGACCATCTCAGCCAACTTGACCATATTTGGTTTGCGGTATCCAGAAAATTCATCAGGAAATTCTCCATTGAACAAGTATTCGATGTATTCGGTAGCAAAGTAATTACTGACTTCTGCCTCTGTCAAAGACTCCGCTTTCATCCTTAATTTCTCTTTAAAATCAGATGTCAGCGATTCAGATAGCTCAATTAAATTCTGAAACTTTCGAGGGTCAGCTGCAAGTTGGATGAGCTTCCCATTTGATAAATTTGGCACCTCCCCCAGCTCATAATTTCGGTAACTATTGACACCAAAGCCCAAAATCTCAGACATTTTTGTTGCCGAAAGTGCATAGCGCTCGCGAATCTGCCTGATCTCTTCGGGAAAAGGCAAATTGTGCTGCTGCAGATATTGGTTATGCAACTGCTGCAGATTGAGCTGATCTAGCTCAGTAGAAGTAAATGCCTCACCACTCTGCTCGCACAAAAAGTAATGATACACAACCGAAAACTCCTCCTTGCGAAAAGTCAAAACACGGCTTTCTCGCTTAAGCAACATTTCTTTTCCTGTCAGTGGGCTTTTCATCATCTTTCATTTTTAAATGGGTACTTCATTGGGAATTCAGCTTTGTGAAAGGAGATGCAAATAGTTCCACTTCCTTCCACACCCAAAGTAATTTTAATATAGATTTCACTACCCTTCACTTGCCTTCCGAAAACCCACATTTCGTGCGAGCCAAACCAATTTTCTGGAAGTGGTCCTTGGGAATAATCTATAATTTCTAACTCTGCAATGACCTTCTTTCGATAATTTGGTCTCAATTCTAAATCAGCTAAAGTTTGTGCATTTTTACCTCGGTCGTCTAAAAAAACGATGTCCCAAAACTTTAATTTTTCCTTAAAACGCTTCAAAAAACGTTCAACATCATCAATTTCAACCATCATCTGATAAAAAAAGGCAAAAGTAGAACCCTCTATCTTTTATATATCACTTTATAGTCGCTAATAATGCAAAATTAAGTGTTTTTACTTACTTTATTGTATATTATTTAAAATATCACCCCGCAAGTTACCCCGCATGTTACCCCGCATGATGGGTTGGTAGATGGGTTGGTAGAAAACCAGAAAAAAATGATAAGGCTCATCAAAAATAAACCTACCATCACAATCCAAGAATTGTCTCAATCCATTGGCATCAGTGCCACTGCTATTGATAAGAACCTAATGAAGTTGAAAGAAAAAAAAATAATAAGGCCCGTTGGTAATAACAAAAATGGCGGTTGGGTGATCGTCTCCTAATTAACCTCCCTACCCCACCTCTACCCCATCTTCTAACCTAAGTTCAATGCCATAATAATTGAAGTCGTTGGGGGTGCCGGGGTAATGTTCGATCATGTCGAAGACCAGGTTGATGCCGGGAAGGGCCTCGAAATAGAGCGAGAAAAATTGGTAGTCTTTATTTGATTCGAAATTGAGTTTTTCGGGGGCTAGTGCAATGCCCTCGGCTTCTTTGAAGAGATAGCGCTCGGAGCTACCCTTGATTTGCAGGTAGGTCTCTGGCGAAATGGTGATCCAGCCTCCTTTGTGGTAATAGGCTGTGGCTACGTAGCCGAAATCGAGGCGCGTGGTTTGCTCGCTCAACAAGACGCGCAGCAATTTAGGATTGGCTCTATTGTTGATTTGATCTTGCTGTGATACATCGAACAAGAGGGATTTTATGGGCTTTTTTTTCATGCTTTGAGGTCTTCTGTAAATTGATGAAACCATTTGGGGCTCAGTACCTCCACATGGCGGCCGTGCCAGAGAATGAGCCGAGAGAGTTCTATTGTCGGGAACAACTCAAAGGTCAGTATGGCCGAACCATCTGCGGCTTTCTTGAGCACCTGACTGCCGTGCAGCGGATACGCCTCAAAATAATGCGTGGCGAGGCTGCTCACCCCCAACTTGATGCGCTGTTTTTTGGCACCCGGAATCGGGAAAACACCATAAGCGTTGTCGAGCACCTCCAGGGTTTGTGTTTGGTCAGTGTGCTGAAAAGGCTTCTGCAACAGCAACGGACTAAAAATGCGGTCAAAACCAAAATGCCGCACTTCGCCGTGCTTTTCAGAGTAACCAAACAAGTACCATTTGTTGTCGAACTCTTTGATCAGAAACGGATGCAACACCACCGCCGTAAACTCGCGCTTGCGGTAACCGTAGTGCACAAAACTCACCGCGATCTGCTCCCGGCACGCCTTTGCAAACAACTCAAAATGCTCAAAACCCCTCGACGGCGGCGCCGACATCGTCTGCAAATACGCAGCGGCCTGCTTCTTCTTGGGCTGCTCATAAACCTCCGCCACCGTAGCCAACACCTTCTGCATCGCATGGCTAAACTTCTCATCTATGCGCCCCGCCCCAATGCTCTGCACCAGCGCCAAAGACTCCCGAATACTCGCAATGTCATCGGCACTCAAATCCAGGTTACCCAACTTGAAATCCGGGTCGGTATAATAATACCCCCGATGATACCTGTCATAACTGATCGGCGCCTCAAAACCATCCGGCACCGCCATCTTCATCTGCTTGATATCCTTCTCCAAGGTATTGAGCGTCGTCTCGATCTGCAAACGCTCCCAACAAGCATCTATGAGCTCCTGCATGGTCGGGTACGGCCGCATCTTGTTGCGCAGCATGCTGTCTATCACAACATACCGCTGATAGGCATTTTTGTTGGTGGGCATGGGGGAATATTTTCCTTAAAGGTAGAAATATTTTTTATTCCGTATTTGGGTGCGGAGTAAATTTGATGTGAACTTAACAAGTAAGTTTATTACTTCAAGTTCTTCGACGAAACCTTCATTTGTGCATCCCCAAGCAATCCTAATCCAACAATAACATCAACAATATTCCAAAGTGTTCTTCCTAAAGAAATTTTAAAGAATGGCTGGAACAAGATCGCTAGAATGACAAACACAATCGCCAACTCCTTACTACCGGATTCATTTTCAGTATAAGCGCCGTATGTAAAAAATGCAGCGGCTGCGAAACGCACAAATTGGTAATAACCGTAGGGCATGTCCGCCAGGCAGAGGAAAAGGAGGATGGCGAGGATGATGGAAAGTGGTTTCATTAAAGAAAATTGTGCATTTGACCTCGTAACATGTTAATATTAATTGAAATCA
>CALJTX010000006.1 GCA_937975705.1 uncultured Flavobacteriia bacterium
GAGATCTACACAGGCGAAGACACTCTTTCCCTACACGACGCTCTTCCGATCTTGTTCAGCGTTGTGGCACCAGGCGTTTCTTTTATTTTATTGCACCGCTTCAAAGTAATCAGCACCATTGATATCGAACGCCAGCGCGAACGCAGCTTGCCTTTGATCATCATGTTGGTGTATTCATTGGTTTTATTTTTCCTGCTTGTTTACAAAGCAGGCGCAGGCTCCTTACCTCGTTATTTTTATGCGCTTCCGTTGTCAGGAGTAGCCGTCACGAGTATTTTTTTAGTAGTCAATCGCTGGATAAAAATTTCGCTGCATGGCGCTGGCGCTGGTATTTTGTTAGGGTTTTTAGCCATTTTTACTAGAGCTCAAGATCAATTTAGTTTGTGGTGGTTGATTGCCGCCCTACTTGCTGCTGGCCTGACCATGGCCGCCAGACTTTACCTCAGGAAACACACCCCGCTAGAAGTATACACCGGCTTTACATTTGCCTTGTTCTTGACTGCGGGTATTCATCAATATTTGTCTTAGTTGTTATGAAAAAAGTACTCTTCGTTTGTATGGGCATGTTTGTGCTGGCATCTTGTGCAGATCTTCAGCGCGAACAATATGTAAAACAGGTTGAACAACTTCAAGAAAAGCTTCAGGACCTTGAAAAAACGCTTCCCGACAGCAGGCTCAATGATATTTCTACAATTAAAGTAAATACCATCCAAGCCGAATTGCGCATCAAGCAAAATCTACATCTCGATACTATTGATATGGCGCTCGCTAAAAAACTAGATGCATACAAACTCATGAGAAGGAGCATCAAGCCCATGATGCAACAATTTATGCAGGTAAGAAACGGCATCAAGGAAGAAAAGGGTGTGTTGAAGCGTTTGAATCAAGATATCCAGGCAGGCCGTGGTGAAAGACAACGTTACTCAGAGTACATTCGTTATGAACGTCAAAAAGTGAAGCAGCTCTCCCAATTAAGTACTGATTATTTGCGTGCTAAAGAAAAATTCTTCGTTGATTATGCGCGCCTGTATCCTCCTATTGAGGCCTTTTCCCGAACACTTCTAACAAAAAAGCAGCGTAGCTAATGGGCGTTAGAATCATCGTTTTTCTTTGTCTCTTGCTGTCTGCAGGGCACACGTCTGCTCAAACGGCAAGCGACCTTCAATTGGCGCAGTATTATTACAATAATGCCGAATTAGACAAAGCACTCGGTTATTTTGAAAAAGTATATGCGCAAGATCAAAGTAAAGCCATTTTCTTGCCATATTTCGAATGCTTAATCGCTCAAAAAGACTTTAAGAATGCCGAAAAATTACTGCGCAAACAAATTGGACTGAATAAGCAAGATTATGAAGTTCGCTTAATGGCAGGTCAGTTTTATGAAGAGCAAGAAGACCCGACAAAAGCCAAAAAAATATTTGAAGAAATAATTGGAGATATTGGCCCTAACCCTGGCCAAGCCATTTCCATTTACCAAGCCTTTTCAGCAAAGGGCAAATTTGATTATGCAAAACGGGCGTTGGATACAGGTCAGAAGCTGAGTCCAAACTACCCCTTTAATTTTCAGTATGCCGATTATTATGCAATGGTTGGCGACAAACGCGCTATGTTGGGTGCCTATTTGGATTATCTAGCCCAACAACCTGGAATATTAGAATCGATACAGCAAGCAATTGGCTCTAGAATGGATCTGAGCACTGCGGCGGGCCCAGATTTTCAATTGGCAAAAGAAGTTCTCTTGCAGCGGGTGCAACAAGCGAGTGCGCCCATTGTGTTCAATCAAATGCTGATTTGGTTATTTGTTCAAAGCAAAGATTTTTCAGGTGCTGTAGCCCAAGTCATCGCCCTGGATAAGCGCACCAAAAGCGATGGCCGTGAAGTGCTTGAACTTGGTCAAATTTGCGTGGAAAACGCAGTTTTTGACCAAGCAAATAAGTGTTTTCAGTACGTGATTGACTTAGGCCCTGAGCAGCCTAATTTTTATGAAGCACAACTGTCGTTATTGAATGCAAGATTTATTCAGGTCACGCAGTTTAGAAATTTCAATGGCGAAGAAATCAAGTTGTGCGTGCTCGATTTTGAACAAGCCTTAACGCGTTTAGGCAAAACCAGGGTTACTTTTCAAGTGTCTTTGCAGTTAGCAGAAATCAGGGCTTTTTATGCCCAGCAAGCGGCAATTGCCATCGAAGAGTTACAAGAAATCATCCGTTTGCCCGGTCTTTCTGATATACAACGCGCACAGGCTAAAATGCTTTTAGCAGATGTTCAAGTGCTCGCCGGAGATATCTGGGAGGCTTCCTTGATCTATATGCAAATCGATAATGACTTTAAGTTTGAAACAATCGGTGCTGAAGCCAAGTTTAAAAACGCCAAAATTTTCTATTATGACGGAGAATTTGAATTTGCGCAAGCACAACTCGACGTGCTAAAGGAAGGCACTTCGCGTTTTATTTCAAATGACGCCATCCAACTCTCTGTGTTTATTACTGACAATTATGGCCTAGACAGCAACTATCAAGTCATGTTGTGGTTTGCCAATGCAGACCGCATGATTGCCCAACAAAAATTAGATTCTGCTTTTGCATTATTCGACAGCATTCAAAGCGCTTTCCCTTACCATGCTTTGGCAGATGAAATTCTCTTTAGAAAAGGGCAAGCGATGGAACAACGTGGCGAGTGGCAACGCGCATTGGGTTATTACGAAGACTTGCTCAAGCTTCACGCTAAGGATATTTTAGCCGACGACGCATTGTTTAGAATGGCAGAAATCAACGAGCTGCGCTTGTTGGACAAGCGTGCTGCAGAGGCGCTTTATAAAAGGCTATTGATGGAATACAAAGCCAGTTTGTTTGGTGCAGAAGCAAGAAAGCGCATCCGCCTCTTGCGAGGAGATGCGCTTTCCGAAAGCGAAGATATTTGATCTTTTATAAATTGGGCATTTCTCTTGTGAAAGAAGGAATTCCGGTCACATCCATTCCTGTAATTAGTAAGTGAATGTCGTGGGTGCCTTCGTAGGTCACTACAGACTCAAGATTGGCCATGTGGCGCATCATTGAATATTCACTAGTGATACCCATTCCACCGTGTATTTGACGTGCTTCACGTGCAATGTTGAGTGCGATTTCGACGTTATTGCGCTTGGCCATAGAGATTTGCGCTGAAGTAGCACGACCCTCGTTGCGCAATTGACCTAAACGGAAGGTGAGTAGCTGCGCTTTTGTGATTTCGGTAATCATTTCTGCCAATTTTTTCTGGATCAGCTGAAAAGCACCAATTGGCACATTGAATTGTGTGCGTTCTTTTGAATAGCGCAAAGCTTGGTCATAGCAATCCATTGCAGCACCAAGTGCACCCCATGCAATACCAAAACGTGCGGAGTCTAGGCAGCTGAGTGGCGCGCCAAGACCAGAACGACCAGGGAGGATGTTTTCTTTTGGAACTTTGACGTTGTCGAAGATGAGTTCGCCGGTTGCAGAGGCGCGCAACGAAAGTTTGCCATGCATTTCTGGCGTTGAGAATCCTTCCATACCGCGTTCCACGATGATACCATGAATACGGCCAGATTCATCTTTTGCCCAAACAACTGCGATATCTGCAAATGGAGCATTGGAAATCCACATTTTGGCACCGTTCAAAATGACGTGGTCACCAGCGTCTTTGAAATTGGTGATCATGCCGCCAGGGTTTGAACCGTAGTCTGGCTCAGTGAGGCCAAAACAACCCATCATTTCGCCAGAAGCAAGTTTGGGTAGGTATTTTTGTTTGTGCGCTTCAGAGCCGTATTTCCAGATAGGATACATCACTAAAGAAGACTGAACCGATGCTGTTGAACGCAAGCCTGAGTCACAGCGCTCGAGTTCTTGCATAATAAGACCGTAAGAAATTTGGTCTAGTCCAGGGCCGCCGTATTCCTCTGGAATATATGGGCCAAAAGCACCGATTTCGCCGAGCCCGCCGAGGATGTGCATCGGGAATGTTGCTTTTTCGTAGTGCTCATCAATAATAGGTGAAACTTCTTTTTTAACCCATGCTCTTGCCGCATCGCGAACGAGTTTGTGCTCTTCTGAGAGGAGGTCGTCCATGTTGAAGTAGTCAGGGTGCTGGTATAAATCGGTTTTCATGATGGTTGATTTGTGCGACAAAAGTACGTAATATTCCGCGCAGCTGTAGCAAGTAAATTTGAATTATTTTTGTACTCAAAATACATTCCGTGCCAAGATTCGAACTCATAGAAAGAGCCTCCCAAATGAACAGCTATTTATTGTTCGTTTCGCTGCTTTCCTTGACCTTTATTGCCTATGCACGCATCAGTACACCAGGCGCACTTTCTTTATCTTGGAAACGCTTCTGGAAGTTGAGCAAAATCGAGAGTTTTGGTTTTGATGACGAAAAAATTAGGCCCGAGACCCAATCGTTGTTTTTAAGCAATGCGCTAGTTTCTTTTTCGCTCAGTACATATCTCTTTTTATTGAGTTATTTTGAACGACTTGACGCATTAGGTATCGCACTCATTTTTGTTTTGGGCTGTATCGTGTTTCAGCTGTTTAATTTTCGCTTGGCTTTATTTCTGACTGACAACTGGAAATTAGTAGGCAATATTGCAGAAATCAACAAGCAGGTCTGGTCGTTTGTAGGTCTGGTTTATTTAAGTCTCTCTTTTTTGTGGTTGATTTATGGTCAGTCCAATGCAATACTCATACAAGCCTATATTTTTGTCTTTATTGCGGCATATAGTTGGCGCCTTATCAAAGCTTGGAGAGCTTGTATTCAGGCAAATTTGGAATGGTATTATTTAATTTTGTACCTTTGCACCTTGGAAATCCTACCCATCCTGTTTGTATGGCGTTGGCTTTCGGGCGAATACAATTAATTAAAACGACAACTTTGGCTATTAAGACCATTTTAGTTTCCCAGCCGAAACCAGAAGGCGATAAATCTCCTTATTTCGATTTAGCTGATAAATACAAGCTCAAAATTGACTTTCGTCCGTTTATCAAAGTGGAGGGTGTAGACCCCAAAGATTTCCGCACGCAAAAAGTCGACATCTCTGCACACACGGCCGTTATCCTAACCTCTAAAGTTGCTGTAGATCACTTCTTTAGAATGGCTGAGGCTGTTCGTTTTGAAGTGCCAGACACCATGAAATACTTTTGTATCACAGAAGCTGTCGCACTTTATTTACAGAAATACGTTACGTATCGCAAGCGCAAGATATTTTTTGGTAAGCAAACAATAGACGAGCTTTGCGAACTCATGAAAAAGCAAAAGGGTGAAAAGTTCTTGCTGCCCTGCACCGACATCCTTCGAGACAACATTCCACTTACACTAGAAAAATACAACATTCCATTTTCTAAGGCAATCTTGTACAGAACAGTCGCTGCTGACCTCTCAGATTTAGAAGACGTTTACTACGACATGCTAGTCTTTTTCAGCCCGGGCGGAATAGAATCTTTGTTTAAAAACTTCCCTGACTTCAAGCAGAACACCACAGCAATTGCAGCTTTCGGTCCAACCACTGCCAATGCAGTGTTAAAGAACAATCTCCGATTAGACATCCACGCGCCCCATCCGAAAGCGCCATCAATGGTTGGTGCGATCGAGCTTTTCATCAAAGAGCAGCTCAAAAAGAAGTAAGCTACCTGCAATCCTTTTTTATCGTATTGTTTTTTTCCTTAACGGGAATTTCTTTATATTTACGCAAACTTAAATTTTAACGCATGAAAAAACTATTATTCTCAGCTGCTATGTTACTTGCAGGTGTTAGTGCGAATGCGCAGCTAGCCCCAGGTAGTGTTGCCCCAAACTTTACAGTAACTGCAAACCAGTCATGGTTAGCTACTGCTGGTATGACAAACAATGGTTCTTACACATTGTATGATTACCTTGACCAAGGATACACTGTATTCTTAGATGTTTCTGCTACTTGGTGTGGTCCATGTTGGTCTTACCATTGTTCAGGTGCACTTGATGAAGTATATGCTGCGCATGGCCCTGCTGGTGCTCCAGGTGTTGCTTCTTCTACTACCAACGATGTAATGGTTATTTGGATCGAAGGTGACGGAACTACTGCTGATGCTACTATGTTAGATGGTAGCGGTGCAATCGGTAACTGGATTGAACCAACAAATTCACCTGCAGGTTCAAACATTTTGAGCACAACTGTTGGTCAAGTACAATTCCCAATGGCTAACCCAGCATCAGCGTTAGCGAACACAATCAACAACGATTACAACATCGCTTACTTCCCAACAATCTACCGTATTTGCCCTAACCGCATTATCGAAGAAGTTGGTCAATTAGATGGTGCTGCTTTATATGCTACTGTTTCTGCTTGTCCTCCACCAGCATCTGCTCCAGTAGATGTTGCTGCATTGAACTACACAGGTTCTTTGGTTCACTGTGAAGGTTCTTATACGCCTTCAGTTGATATCCAAAACAACGGTACTTCTGCACTTACTGCAGCTACTGTAACAATCACACAAGGTGGTACTACAGTTTCTACAGGTACTTTCAGCGGTAACTTGGCTACTTACGGTGTTGCAAACGTTGTTTGTTCACCTATCGCTAACTTCACTGGTGGTGCTTTGGTTGTAACTGTTACAACTTCTGGTGATGCTTCTGCTGCAAACAATGGTGCTAACGCAACTATCGCTTCTGCTGCAAATGCAATTTCACAGTACGTTACTGTAAACATTACTACAGACTACTACGCTTCTGAAACTTCTTGGACAATCAAAAACAGCACTGGTGCAACTGTAGCGCAAGGTGGTGGTAACTGGGCAGACATGACAACAGGTGCTGCTGGTCAAACTGTACAAGCTCCACAATTGGTTACTTTGAATCCTAACCAATGTTATACTTTCGAAATCCTCGATGCTTACGGTGATGGTATCTGCTGTTCTTACGGTAATGGTGCTTACTCTTTAGTTGATGCTAACGGTACTACAATCGCTTCTGGTGCTTCTTTTGCTTCTTCTGACACACGTGCTTTCAAAACAGGTGCTTTAGGAATGGATGAGTTGGCTACAATCGCAATGAATGTATACCCTAACCCTGCTTCTTCTGAAGTAAACGTATCTTTCGAAGCAACTAACAACGATTACGCAGTATCTTTAATGGATCTTCAAGGTCGCGTTATCGCTGCTAAAAACATGACTAACCTTAACGGAACACAAGTTGTTTCCTTCTCAACTGAAAATGTTGCTAAAGGAAGCTACATCGTTTCTGTTACTGTAAACGGTCTTACAACAACTAAAAATGTTGTGATCAAATAATTTCTTTTAAAGAAATGAGAAACGCCCTCCAACGAGGGCGTTTTTTTTTGACCTTTGTTTTATGTTTATCCCCTTTTCTCAGGAATTTCAAAACCTAAAATTACCTGAACGCTTTACCTTTCCTTTTTACTACGATGTTCACCCATTGGCGCTGCATGCTGCCCAGCTCTTGCAAGAGCGCCTTTCTACTGAAGATTTTGGTCACGATTTTGGCTTAGACCGCCAAGAGCGTTTGGGTGCAATCGGCAAAATGTTTGGGATATTAGTTGTTCAGGACACCAAAGGAGTACTTGGCTTTTTAGCGGCATTTTCTGGTAAATTGGGGAATTCAAACGAGCACGCGGGCTTTGTTCCTCCCGTATTTGACTTGCTCGAAGCGCAGGGTTTTTTTCGTCGAGAAGAGCAAGAAATTCATCAACTGACCCTGCAACTAGAAGTCTTAGAAAGTGCTCAGGAATTGAATCGACTCAAAGAGGAAGAATCGATAGTTAAACAGCAATGGGCAGCACAAATCCAAGAGGTCCAACAAAAGAATAAGCTAGCTAAAGCGCTTCGTGATCAAAAAAGAAAGGAATTTGAAGCCTCAGATCTATCGATGTCGAATATGCTAGAGGCATTGCGTTTTGAAAGCATGCAAGAGAGCCGAGAGCTCAAAGCACTCAAACGAGAAGCAGAGGCTGCTATTCAAGAGAAGCAAAACAAGGTATTTGCATACCAACAAAGAATTGAAGCGCTTAAAACGCGCCGCGCGGCACATTCTGCAGATTTACAACGCCGTATTTTCGAACGCTATACTTTTTTGAATGCTGAAGGTCAGACACAAAATGTCTTGAACTTATTTGTCGATTCTCCTCCCGCTGGAGCAGGGGAGTGCGCTGCACCGAAGCTACTGCAATATGCCTATCTGAATGCGTTAAAACCCATTTGTATGGCTGAGTTTTGGTGGGGCATGGCGCCAGATTCTGAAGTGCGCATTCACGGTCATTTTTATCCTTCGTGTAAAAGCAAGTGCGAACCTATTTTAGGTCATATGCTCAAAGGTCTTGAGGTAGATGAAAACCCTATTACTGCCATTCATCCAGCACTTGAGCTCGATATCATTTACGAAGACGACTGGATTGTAGCCATCAACAAAGCACCTGAATATTTATCGGTACCGGGTAAAAACCCAATGCCCAATTCGCTAGATGACTTAAAGAAAAAATATCCGCATGCCGACGGCCCCTTATTGGTTCACAGGCTAGATATGTCTACTTCGGGCATCATGCTTGCCGCCAAGACCAAACTAATGCACCAGCGCCTGCAGCGCCAATTTGTGCTTAGAAAAGTGGAGAAAGCATATTTAGCAATTCTGGTTGGAGTGCCTGATCAAAAAGAAGGCGACATCAAATTACCTCTTCGGGTCGACCTCGATGACCGCCCGCGCCAACTTGTGTGCTATGCACATGGTAGTTACGCGCATACAAAGTATAAAGTGCTCGATATTCAAAACAATGAAACAAGAATTGCTTTGTATCCGCAAACAGGACGCACACACCAGCTACGCGTTCATGCTGCGCACCATTTGGGCCTCAATTGCCCCATGAAGGGCGATGATTTGTACGGCCAAAAAGCGAATCGCTTGCATTTACACGCGGCCAAACTAGGGTTTTATCACCCACACTCAAACGAGTGGATGGAGCTCAATTGCCCTGCTGAATTTTAGTTTTTGGGTTCCTGCCAATCGCCGTATTCTTTGATGAGGTCTACGAGTGCTTCCACAGCTTGTTGCTCTTCAATATTGCGCTTGACAATCGTTTTTTCTTTATAAAGATTGATCTTGCCTGGTCCTGTGCCTACATAACCGTAGTCGGCATCAGCCATTTCGCCAGGCCCATTGACAATACAGCCCATAATACCGATTTTAAGCCCTTTTAAGTGGGCGGTACGTTGACGGATTTTTGCGGTCGTTTCTTGTAAATCAAAAAGCGTACGACCGCAAGAAGGGCAAGAAATGTATTCTGTTTTGGAAATACGCGTACGCGTGGCCTGCAGGATGCCAAAAGCAGTCGAGTTGATGTATTGTGCGCCAAGTGCTGCATTGAGCCAAATTCCGTCGCCAAAACCGTCAATTAAAAGCGCTCCGGCATCAGCCCCAGCAAAGAGTTGGAAAGATTCAAGTTCAGCAGTATCATATTGATAAGATAAAATCACGGCGTTATGCAGGTTCTTTTCTTGTAATTCTAAGAAGAAACGACGGTAAAGCTGTGTCTTATTGCTGTATTTCGTATTGAGAATAATACAAACATTCGGTTTGTCTGTCAATTGATGAGGAATTGTATCTTCTGCCTCTAGGGGTAAAAAACAAATTTGTTCTGACTTGATTTCAGCCAATTGACTGCTCAAAACCAAAGGATAGAACCCGGCTTTGTGCTGGTAATCTGTTTTCCATACTTCAAAATCTACAATGATGCCGAGGGTTCCTGGGACTTCAAAATCAAGAATGTTGCTACCAATGTAGACGTAATCTGCAGCTTGGTCTAGGATATTCCATTTGTCGAGTGGAACACTATACTGGTAACCAAAGCCAAAGAAATGGGCATGTTTGATATCTTCTACAAAAGAAAGATCTGCCAATACAACCGGTACATTTTTACCACCAATATTGTGACAATTTGAACTTTCGCGTTTGTTGTAGAGGAATGGAGAATAATTGAGTTGATGTTGAGGTCTTTCAAAATCAAGCGCTTGATAATTGTTGTATTTGGCAATGAGTTTTTGAGCGACAGGAATTTCTGCTTCTGGTGCTTCGGTGAGTGAAACGCGAATGGTATCGCCCAAGCCGTCTTCGAGAAGTGCGCCAATACCAACCGCAGATTTAATGCGACCATCTTCGCCATCGCCAGCTTCTGTAACACCCAAGTGTAGTGGATAAACCACGCCGTTTTCCAGCATTTTGGCCATAAGCAAGCGATAGGCTTGCACCATGACGAGCGTATTGCTGGCTTTCATAGAGATGACAAGCTGATCAAAACCATGCTTTTCGCAAATTCTGATGAACTCAAATGCAGATTCGACCATGCCTTCAGGGGTGTCGCCGTAGCGGCTAAGGATGCGATCAGAAAGCGACCCGTGATTGGTGCCAATGCGCATGGCGGTTCCGTTTGCTTTACAAAGGAGTACTAAGGGTGTGAATTTTTCTTCTATGCGGTCGAGTTCTGCTTGGTAGCTGTCATCGGTGTAATCAATTTCTTCGAATTTCTTTTTGTCGGCGTAGTTACCCGGATTGACGCGTACTTTTTCGACTATTTTGGCAGCAATTTCAGCTGCATTTGGCGTAAAGTGGATATCTGCAACTAAGGGTGTATTGTAACCCTGTGCCACGAGTGCTGCTTTGATATTTTGTAAATTCTCCGCTTCGTTTTTACTAGGTGCCGTTAGCCTTACAAGCTCGCATCCGGCATCGATCATGCGGATAGACTGGGCAACTGAACCTTCGGTGTCCATGGTGTCTGTGGTGGTCATGGATTGTACCCGAATAGGGTTCGCCCCTCCCAAGCGTAAGGTTCCAATTTGAACTTCTTTGGTGGTTACGCGGGTGCGTTTCCAGGGGTCGAGACAATAGCGTTGCATTTGTGTTTTTTAGTCTAACAAAGGTAAGGATTCAATTGTTTGTGCGTTCTTTGTGATAAAGGTATTCTGATGCGGCAATTATTCTTCATTATTTGGATGTGTTTTATCCTTTTTTCTTCATGTCGAGAGGAAAAAAAAGGGAATGTGCGTCCAATACCAAAGAAAATGGAAGCAAAGGGGCAATCGACAAAGAAGGTAGTTCATTCTACTCATGTCATTCCTAAAGCGGAACTTAAACCCAAATTGATTCCGCAGGTTATTCCCGGCCCAGGTTATCTACCTGACCCTTATCCTGATCCGTGGCCAATAGATCCACCGGGCTATATTTCAGAGCCGGTGATCACATGTGTGGGCCCACCAGACCCACTGCCAAAAACAATTCGAGACAGCATCGTCAATTTCCCTACCACGCAAGCTTCTTTTGGTATTTCAATAGATGAATTGCTGAAGTATATTGACTACAAAATTGCCAATAGCACGGAATGGTCTTACCTCAGGGAGTTGGGCATAGACGGTAAAATTTATATTCGCTTGCTCATCGATGCAAAGGGCAAAGTAAGGGAAGTTAACTGCTTAAAATTTTCTGAGAAGGAGCTCGAAATATTGAAACCCCGCCTTATTACTGCACTCCTGACCATGCCAAATTGGAATGCTGCCAAAGATGAGAATGGCACAGCTGTGGTTTCGGAGTTTACCTTTCCTTTGAGGATTAAACTTGATTAATGAAGTGCTTTGGCGAGCTGTTTGGCAATTTGTAGTCTTCCGTTGTAGCCGTAGTGTTCGGTGGTCCAGTTTTGGTCGCTGAAATCAAGCCCATCTAAAAGTTCTAGATTGTCTACAACTGTTACACCGCGCTTTTTGCCATAACGGCGCACCAACAAATTGCGGTTGTAACGCATAATTTGCACGAGTTCTTTGCCTACGTATTGTTGGGCATATGCGGTGTTTTCAGCTAATAAATTGAAAATCAACTTGATTTTGTGTTGCTGACAAAACGCAACGATGTCATCAAAATCTTTCAGGCGCGGGTTGTCTGGCTTAATTTGAAACGCATATGACTTGACGTAATGACACGCTAATGTAATTTTTTCCATGTCCCAGGCGCCGTCGGGAAGTAAGAAACTTCCGTTGGCCATTGCGTTGTCCCATAGCCTTACAGTGGCATGAGGCACTTTAAATGGAAAATCAAATTTGACCTCTTCCCATTCGCGCAGCATTTCTTGTTCGCGCACTTCAGGCGTTTTGTTGTCAAAAGCATTCAGCGCAAGCAAAAACCGATTGACCAAAACCGGATAGGGCTTCAGCATGACCACTCCAGCTTGCAGCACACTTTCTAATTCTGAATGGCGCCAATCTGCACCAAAAGAACGCAAGTTCATGGTAACGATGATTGCTTTTGGGAAGGGCGCGCGCATGTTTTTGATCCATTCTTTGTAAATCCCGGCGTGGGTAGCAGGTTTATTTACTGCACCTAACTTAAATTTTGGCAAAAGGTCGTCGGTGAGTTCAGAAATTGATTTTTTTACGACGTCCGTATCTCGGACATTCATATTTGAAGACTCCGCAAAGTAGAGGACATCTGACTTGCGTTGTTGCTTCCAAACTTCTAGCATTTCAGGGCTGTGTTGTCGGAGGTCTTTTTCATAAAAGAAAAAGCGATAGACTTGATTCATGACGACAAGCCCTAACACGAGCACCAAAAACCGGATGAAAAGTTTTTTGACCATCAGAACTGAAAATAAATAAAGGTAAATTTCTGGGTTCCGGAAAACGCGAAAAGCAAGAAGAGCAAAACAAAATACAAGCTCCAACGCCCAACTAATGGCAAGCGATTGAGTAGCATATCAAATCTTTGTTTTCGGTAAGAGAAGTCTAGCAAGAGAAAGAGCCCTAGTGCGCAGAGCGGGGTCCAGAAATCCATCCATTTTGGCCCGTCAGATTGCGCTATAAAAAGACCTTTTAAAATTTGAAGCGCGCTGGTGAAGTCTGGCGCCCTAAAAAATACCCAGGCTAAGGTGACTAGAATAAAAGTACTGAGTGTATTGGCCAGCGGCTTCAGTGGTTTTTCTAAGAGGAGGAACAAACCGTGCAGCAGGCCCCAAACGAGGAAGGTCCAGCTGGCGCCATGCCACAAGCCGCTGACGCCAAAAACGACGAGCGTGTTGACTATCCAGCGCCATTTACCCACGCGGTTTCCGCCGAGGGGAATGTAGAGGTAATCGCGGAACCAAGTACTCAAGGAAATATGCCAACGGCGCCAAAAATCCCCGATGCTAGCTGCAAAGTAGGGCGTTTTGAAATTATCCATGATGTGTATGCCGAGCAAACGCGCACTGCCTTGTGCAATGAGTGAATAACCAAAAAAGTCGGCATAAATTTGAAAAGAAAAAAAGATGAGCGCAAGTGCAATTTGCAACGGGCTGTGGTTGGTGGGCGCAGCATAAATTGCATTGACAAAAGGTGCTAACTGATCAGCCACCACCATTTTAATGACAAAACCAAGTAAAAGCAAACGAAAGCCAGCACTGATATTTTCAAATTGAAGCCTTTGTTCTTTGCGCAATTCTTCACCTAATGTGGCATAGCGCTCGATAGGACCCGCTACCATTTGCGGAAAGAACAAGACGTAGTTGGCAAAATAACCGAGGTGCTTTTCTGCTTTTTGCTGCCCTCTGTATACTTCAATCGTGTAGCTCATCGACTGAAAAGTGTGAAAGGAAAGTCCTATCGGGAGAATGATTCCGAGATCGTAGTATTTGAATTCTTTTCCGAATAAAGCAAAAAAGTCAATGAGTGTTTGATTGGCAAAACCAAAATACTTGAAGAAGGCAAGAATGCCAATATTTGCAGTCAAACTGAGCAAAAGCAGCCTTTTTCGTGGTTTTCCTTCAAGTTTTTCCATCCAGATGGCAGCGCTGTAGTCTATCAGGATGATGGCAAAAAGCACCAAAATGTATTTCGGGATAAACGCCATGTAGAAGTAGCAACTACTCACAAAGATGAGTAGCCAGCGTAAGCGATGTGGTAGCAAGTAGTAAAGCACCACCACAATCGGAAGAAAAAACAGGAATTCGATCGAGTTAAAAAGCATACTGTTTTAAGCAGTCGAAAGATAAGTCAAAAAGTCGAAAACTAACCAAAGCTTCTGTATCTTTACCTCGAGCAATGAAACGCATTTTTACACAAATAGACCTCAAGTGGCGCCTTCTGGGCTTGTTGCTGCTTTTGAGTTTGCTTTACGGGTTTTGGCAGCACTTTTTCGATCCTATTCAGCCAATTCACGAGTGTAGAAAGGCAGATTCGCTGTCGCAGGCCATGCAATTCATGAAAGGCGGCAACTTGTTAACCCCTCGAACGCATGCAATTTCCAACTTCGGCCAGCAAGAAGCAGCTGCAGAATTTCCCATCATTTATTATGTGATCGGGCAACTTTGGCATTTGGTGGGTTACCACCTCTGGATCGCTAAATTATTCAGCATCAGCTACCTATTACTTGCCATTATTGCGTTTAGACAGGTTTTGTTGTCTTATTTCAATTCTGAAATGCTGACGCTTATTTTTAGTGGTGTTATCTTGAGTTCGCCAGTGCTTATTTATTACGCAGACACCCTCTTGCCTGACGTATTCTCATTTGCCAGCCTTTTGCTGAGCGCAAGTTATTTTTATCGCTACGTTCAAACACAGAAATTAACTAATTGGCTGGTTTTCACCTTCTTTTTGGCCATCGCCATACTCATCAAAATTACCGCCTTAGTTGCTGTGCTTTCTTTTGTGGGTGCATTTTTCTTTTACAGTTTGCACCAACCCAATCGGGCTTATTGGCAAGATCGCCGCTTATGGTTTGGCTATTTTTCGTTGTTGCTAATCCTCATTTTGACCTACAGTTGGTATCGTTATGCAATTGCCTACAACGCCCAGCACCATTCTTATATTTTTTCCACTACAATTCGCCCAATTTGGGAAGTTGACATACCCACGCGTTGGCGAATCATTCAATTAATTAGTCAAGAACATCTCAAGGAAATCATGCACCCAATTTTATTGGTGCTGCTGTTATTGGCGTTGGTATTCATGACAATCAAAGGGAAAATAGCTCTCTTTTTTCGCTACTGGATTCCTTTGGCATTGCTAGGCTTGGCGGCCTATTTTATACTTTGGTTCTGGGTTTTTGAGGTCCACGATTACTATTTCATTGAAGCCCTCTTTTTTCCTTTGACCATCCTAGCCTTGGTGCTCAAGAATAATAGTGTGTATTTACAAAATCAGCGCCTAGGCAAGTGGATTTTGGTGACCGGACTCACCTTCGTTTTTTTGAATACGGTTTCATTTACTCAGGTTGCCGCCGGGAACCAAAACATCATCGTTAAGAAAACTTCTTTTACTTCAAAGAAAATCAAAGATATTTGGGGCTGGTTTTATTTCAATCACCAAGAGGGTCTGCAGCAAATCCAAGCGCAAAGTGCAGCCATTCAGCGCGTCATCAAACCCACGGATACCGTTTTTTGTTTTTCAGATCCTTATCCAAATGTGCACCTGACTGCCATTGATCGTATTGGTTTTAGTGGGTACGGCTACAGGCGTTATATCAGCGACTCTTTAATGATCCGTCGCTGGATCCATATGGGTGCCTCCAAGCTTTTGTTGCTTCAGGCCGACACCGCCAACCCGGTGATCAAGCCGTATCTAAAAACAGAACTTTACCATCAAAATAAAGTATTTATTTTCGACTTACGTCCGTTCAGTAAGTAGTTTGAGACGGATATAAAATGAAGTGCCTTGGTTGGGTACACTTTCAAAACGGATGCTTCCGTTGTGTTTTTCAATTATTTGCCGCACAACACTCAAGCCAATCCCTGAGCCAGAAGATTTTGTTGTAAAATAAGGCGTGAAGATGCGTTCTTGTTGCTCGGCTGAAATGCCCACCCCGTTGTCCGTTACTTGAATCACTACTTCTTGTTTGGCTAAATCTTGGTGAAGGCTTACCCCTATTTTAGGGTTTTGTATTTGCTCGGTGGCTTGTCGGGCATTGAGCAATAAGTTGTGGAAGACTTGGCTGAGCATGTCTTTGTCTGCGTTGATACAAAGTTCAGAACCATGTTCTTGAAAATGAATCATGGTTTGGTCTTCGTCAAAGAGCGCAATGGTTTGGGCAATAAATGCGCCCAGTTCAATTTTTTCGAATTGAGGTTCAGGGAGTTTGGCAAAGCGAGCAAACTCATTGGCCATTCTGGCGAGTGCATCAATTTGTTCAATGAGAGAAGGCAAGGATTTTTGTGCGAGGCCTTTGGCATCCGCTTCTTCGCTCTCCATCTTGCGCAATAAATGTTGGATATTCAACTTCATTGGCGTCAAGGGATTTTTGATCTCGTGGGCAATTTGCTGCGCAAGATCCCGCCAGGCGCTTTCGCGTTCACTGCGCGCAATTTGTTGTGCTGCTTGCTCTAATTCAGCTAGTTTTTCATTGTAAGCTTTGACGAGTGCACCAATTTCATCGTTATTTTGATAACTGATTTTTTGATTGTTTTTACCGAACTCTAGATTGCGCACAGACCTTGCAACGACTTGTAAGGGCCCAATGAGCCAATTGCTCACCACTAATGCAATAAAAACGGAGATGGCCAGCAGCAAAACAAAAACATTAATGGCCGCCTTGAAAAAACGCTCAATTTGTTGTTCATAGGCTTCTTGCTGACCAAAAAGCTGTAGGTTGATGAAACCAATCTGTTGCAGCGCTTCATTGGTAATAGGGAGGTACGCACTGCGGTAATTGAGCTTGCCTATTTGGTCTTGATGTGAAAAATAACTTTGATTGTTACCTATGAGTGCGTCCATAGCTTGGGCGTTCATGTGCTCGCCAATAAGACCATAGGCAAAAAGCTTAGGTCGGGAAGAGGCAATCAGAAAGCCATCGCTATCAAATACAAAAAGGTCGGTTTTAAAAACAGCTGAGAGCGCCGCCAATTTACTTTCCAAAGGTTTTCCGATGGTGTTGACATCCAAGGTGTCTAGGGTAGCAGTTTGTGCTTTCAATTCAGTTTGTACGGCTTCAAGTTTTTCGCGGAGTGCTGCTTGGGCATAATTGTCAAATTGTTGGCCAATAAATAGCGAACTCCCTAAGCCATACAAGAAAAGTGAGAGGGCTAATATCAATAAAAATGCAAGCTGAACCTTAAAAGACAAAGACCATTGTGCCGATTTGTTGTGAAAAAGCGTCTTGAATATTTGATGAGCAAGTAAGAGGAGCCCCCAAAAAACAAACATAAAAGCAAAACTCGTCAGATTCGTAAACCAGCTATTCGTTACAGCCGAAATAATAATGGCAGACCCAGAATGCTTTTGCACGATGACATGCGTATAGCCGCCAAATTCAAAATGATCGTGACGGGCTACTTGGTTTTGGAACGAAGCAAGTAAATTTGGGTAGTTAAAGCCCCCTGTTTGGTGAATGAGTCGGCCCTCAGCATACTTTCCGATGGCATAAGCCTCTAGACTATTTGAAATGCCTGCCTGGTCAGAAATGAGCAACCTCGGAAAGCCAATTTCTTCTGGAATTCTTTTGGACACCAATGTGATAGCCAGTGATTTTTCCGGCCCTAACTGAAGCAAAATGACGTAACTCAATCCTTCTTCTTCATGGGGCATAAAAAACAAACCAGCTTGTATATCTGATGCTTGCCCGTGTTGCTTGACAAGTGTTTTAAGTGTCTTGAGCTTGAGCGTATCTGCCCCAAAACAGGGTTTTTCAGCAAGATCATATAAGTCGGCTTGTATGTCAAATCCGTCCCAAACACCGGTAAAGAACTTCTGGGTGAGCGTATGCTCAAAACCTACTTTACTAAACTGTTTTCTGAGTGAGTCAAAAGATGTTTGCAGCCAGTTTTCTTCGGATAAATTCGGCGCTACTTGCGCATAGGCTAATTCTAAATTGATATTGCGTTCAATGGCGAGTTGTTGGGCAAAAAGCTTTCTGTTGTCAAGATCTTTTTGTGCTTGTAGTGTCTGTAAATAAAAAGTAATGATCGCCGCATTGATGGTCAAGATCAATAATTGACTACTCAGTTGCTGCCAAGAAGTTTTGGACTTGCGTTCAAATAGAAGATGAATGGAAATGACCAATAATGGAAGCAAATTGATCCATTCTTGGTCCTGAACGATCAGCAAAATGAAAGGCAAAATAATGAGGCATATCTTTCTGATAGGGTTATTAAACCAACGCTCATTTTTATTGAGGTTGAGGACAATAAAGACTGTTTTTTGAAAGCTGTACAAGAAAAACCCTAACAAGGAGAAAAAGAAATAGGAACTCAAGCGCAAATCAAAAAGATGCTCAAAACTCAAAGGGATGTTGGAATGTGCAATGACGATTTCGAGTAAATTCAGGATCAACAGCCAGAACAACAAGGGTAAAAAGAGCGCAATGGCATTCGCCCAACTTTGTTTTATAAATCTGACCAAGGCCAGCACAATGCGCAACCCGAAGACTAAAAAAAGACCATTAATGGCGTAGGCAAAAAAGTCAGGATACCATTCATTATAAGCAAAGAAGCCTGCAGAAAACCAATCACTCACTTGCCATTCTGGCGGCCATACAATCTCGTACATCACCACCCGCATGACCAAAAGACCAAGGAGTAAAAACAAGCTGCCCCACCAGTTTTTTTCGAAATACAACTGCAGTTGGTAGCAAATTAAAAAAAGGGCAACCAGCAGGAAGAAGGGCCCCCAGTTGCTGCTCGCGGGAAGGGTCTCTAAGGGCAACGGATCGGCGTAGAACACTATTTTTTGAGAACGGTCTTTGATGGCATTTTTGGCGTTTCCGTTCAAGTTAACCGCAAACTGTTGCTTCCAAAAACCTGGATTGTCTGCATTTAAGTAGGTATTGCTGAACTCGTAAGATTTGAGTAGGCAAAAGCTGACACAGCAAGTAACGCCGTTTTTTTGAAAGCTTTGGCTGTAATAGTAACCGTTATTGAGTTTGATTAGACCATTGGCCGGAAAAATATCGGTTTTGTAGCGGCCCACTGGCAATTGGTTGCTACTCCATCCAAAAAGCACATCTTTATTGTAGAGATGGTAAGTGAGCGCTTTTGATTTAGGTATAGGCTTGTCCGACGCTACATTTTTCAAAAGCAATTGGGCATAGCTTTTACTTTCTTTTTCGAGTTGGCTAAAGTGGGCTTGAATTTCGGAAATAGAAAACTTCCTCTCTTGATTAGAGAAATAAAAGGAAATGCCTAGTAAAAGAAAAACCAGCCCAAGTAGGGTGAATTTCCAGGCTCGCAAAAAAGGAAGAATTGAATTCATTACAAAAAGCGCTCAGGTACCAAGGTACGCAGTTGTTCGCTTAAACGCAAAAATTCTTGATCGGCGCGGTGGTCGTTGCAGAAGATAAAGTGTGCGTTATTTCTGTAGGGTTCTATAAATTGCTCATAGCAAGGGAGCACGTGGTTTTCCCATTGATAGATGATTTCAGAGCGCTTGTAGCCTCGGGTTTCTTGGTCGCGGTAAATGCGGCGATCGAGTTGGGTGGCGTGGTCTACATCGACAAAAATACTGAAGTCTAGTTGTGAAAACACGTGTGGGTAGTGCAGCGTGAATAAGCCTTCTACAATGATGAGGTCACTCGGTTGGATGGTTAGAAGTACACTTTTACTCCCCTGAACATTGAAAAAATATTCGCGTACTTCAATAGGTTGACCGGAAATTAGCGTTTGAAGATCTGTAGTTAATTTCTGGTGATCGAGGGCAGTAGGGAGGTCAAAATTGACAATGCCGTTTACATCTTTGGATTGCTGATCAATAGGCAGGTAATAGTTGTCCATTGAAAATACTGCAGTACTTGCATTCTGAAAAGTTTCAGACAAACGCTTGAGTAATGTTGTTTTACCAGCACCGCTTCCTCCACAAATACCTACAACAAAAGGCTTCGACATGACGCAAAGATACAACTTGTCGGGTACTTTTTTCGTCTTAACGCCGCGCAACTTGCCGCAAAAAGCACTATTTTCGAAGTATCTAAAAGAACTTGTATCTCCATGAAAACAATCTACGCCCTTCTTATTGTCGTTTTGAGCGGCCCAATAGTAGCCCAAATTCAAGGCAATGGTGGCTTGCCCACTTCAACCAAACTTGAATTAAACAATAAAATCATCCAAGAATGGGTTTATGCCCAGCCCGACATCTCAGCGCTCCAAGCAGAAGATGCCATCACCGATGACCAAGGCACCGCTCCTTGGCGTTTTGGTTTCAATAACCACACCAATATCAACACCACCAATGCGGGTACTTGGTTTGATTTACCAAATGGTGCCCGTTTGTGGTTGGTAAAAGTCAAATGCGAAGGTGCGCTTACAGTCAATCTTACTTTTGAGCAAACGACTATACCCGAAGGGAATCAATTATTTGTTTACAACGCTGCCAAAGATTTTATTCTCGGTGCCTTCACCCAACAACATATCTACGACGGTCAGCTCGGCACTGAGCTAATTCCTGGGGAAGAAGCCATTATTGAATATTATATTGCACCAAAAAACAATCACGGTCATGTTCAATTGGCAACAGTTACGCATGGTTACCGCACAGCAAATGAATTTATAGAAAAAGCGTTTGGCAGCTCAGGATCTTGTAACATGAACGTCAACTGCCCAGATGGTTTGCCTTGGACCCCTCAACGCAACAGCGCAGTCATGCTCGTTTCGGGCAGCAGTGGCTTTTGTTCAGGCGCGCTCATCAACAATACACAAAACGATGGCAAACCTTATGTGTTAACCGCCAACCATTGCTACAGCAATCCTGCTACATGGGTGTTCCGTTTCAATTGGCAAGCAATAGATTGTGCCAACCCCGGTGCTTCACCTACTTTTCAATCATTGAGTGGTGCTGTGTTGCGCGCGCGCCGCACGCCTTCTGACTTTTGTTTGGTAGAAATTACCGGCGGTTTGGTTAACGGTACGGTTCCGCTCGACTACAACCCTTATTTCTCTGGCTGGGACAACTCCGGCAATATCCCTACAGCTACAGTATGTATCCACCATCCTTCGGGAGACATCAAGAAAATTTCTTTTGACGATGCCGCTCCTTCAATTTCTCAAGGAATGGGCTCTACGGAAGCGAATTCAACCTGGACCATCGAATGGGACCGCAACACCACCACTGAAGGCGGTTCATCTGGCTCTCCATTATTTGACCAAAATCACCGCATCATTGGCCAGTTGTGGGGCGGCGGGGCGTCTTGTCAAAATTTGACAGCCTCAGATTATTATGGCCGTGTGGCTAATTCTTGGGAGCCAACTGGTAGCAATAGCACCAACCAGCTCAAGTTTTGGCTAGATCCTTCTAGTTCGGGCGCTGCTTTTATCGATGGCTTTGATCCTAATAACACAAGCGTTGTTGCCCTAGACGCTGCGCTTTCTGCTGCCCAACTCATCAGTCAAGCTGCGTGTGGCGCCAATTACTTGCCAACTGTATCTCTCATGAATGTTGGCACAACGGTGCTTACCAGCGCACAAATTAATTACCAACTAGACAACGGTACGGTACAGCAGTACAACTGGTCTGGCTCGCTCAATCAATGGCAAGCACAAACAATTTCTTTACCTGTCGTTCAGCTAGCAGCCGGAAACCACACTTTTACTGCTACGGTAAGTAATCCAAATCAGACACTCGACGAAAACGCCTCAAATAACCAATCTATCGCAAATGTTGTTGTAACAGCGGTTCCCGAAACCGTCGATCTCTTAAAGGTTTCCATCACTACAGACGACTACGCCGATGAAACGTATTTCGAGGTACGCAATGCGGCTGGCGCAATTATTTGGTCAGAAGGCAACGAAAATATCGCCGGCAATTTTGGCACTGGTGCTTTCCCTGCCCCAACAGACCCCACCAACCCACTGCAGAACAACACCACTTATAATTACGATATCCCACTCACTGCATTTGAATGCTACACTTTTGTAATCTATGATTTCTATGGCGACGGCATGGGTGCATCTCAATGGGGAGGTACCGATGGCACCTTCACTTTAGCCGACAACAACGCAGTTACTATTTATTCTTTACCAGCTGCTGATTTTGGCGATAGCTTGGCCGCGGTGGTACGCCACATCAATAACGCAAATATTGATGAGGCTTCCTTCAACCTAACGATTTCACCAAATCCAGCGACTTCCGAACTTTATATCAATTGGTATAACAATGCCCAGATGCACATTCAATTATTCGATGTGTGTGGCAAACAATTGCTTTCGCTTCAGCAAGAGGCAAGTGCGACACAACTCGATATTCAGTGTATTAGTGCAGGTACTTATTTGTTGCAGCTCACTGATGCCAATGGGCAGGTGGTGAAGAAGAAATTCGTGAAGCAATAAGCGGTTATAACAGATGAGTGGGCTATACTTGCACATCCCGTTTTGTCGCAAGCGCTGCACTTACTGCGATTTTCATTTTTCGACGACATTTGAAAATTACCGCACGCGTCTAGTGGAGGCTATCGCCAAAGAATTGGCCTTGCGCGCTCATGAGCTCAACGTGCCAATGCAAACTGTTTATTTTGGCGGCGGCACACCAAGCATCTTAAATTTTTCAGAGCTAGAGCTGATTTTTAAGGCCATTCATACGCATTATCAATTGGCTCCGGACTGCGAAATCTCTTTTGAAGTGAATCCAGAGGATATCAATGAAGCCAATTTATTGTTTTGGAAACAAATCGGAATCAATAGACTGAGTATTGGCATACAGACCTTTTCTGACGACGATCTGCTTTGGATGAATAGGGCACACCACGTCAATGACGGTTTGGCGGGCATTCGCTTGGCACAAAGTTGTGGCTTTGAAAATATCAGCGTGGACCTTATCTACGGGCTCCCAGGGCAATCTTTAGCTGCATGGGATGCAAGTTTAAACGAAGTATTTAAACTCGGCGTTCAGCATCTTTCTGCATATTGCCTGACCATAGAACCCCAAACGGCGCTCAATCATTTGGTGCGTCAAAAGAAGCTTCAGCCTGCCGACGATGTGCTGCAGAGTGAACAGTTTTTATGGTTGGTACAAAAAGCACGCGAAGTAGGGTTTGAGCAATACGAGATTTCAAATTTTGCTTTGGCTGGCTTTCACTCCAGGCACAATAGTGCTTATTGGAAATTTCAGCCATATCTTGGCATAGGGCCCTCAGCACATTCTTTTGACGGTCATACTAGACGTTGGAATGTGCGCAACAACACACTTTACACAAATCAGGTCGGTAAAAACGACAAATGGTTTGAGACCGAGCAATTGAGCGCTAATGAGCGCCGAAATGAACAAATCTTATTGGGTTTGCGCACCGTTTGGGGCTTAAATTTAAGTACGCTCGAGTCCGCCTGGACCCAAAAAGAAAGCGCGCAAATTGCTGAATTTGCACGCTTGAATTGGTTGACAATTTCTAATGAATCTATCGTACTTACCGAACAAGGCAAACTGCATGCAGATGGCATTGCAGCAGCACTTTTTCGGGTAGACTAACAGAATTCGTCGTAGGCTGCCTGTAGGTTGGCGGCAATCATTTGGGCGCTTCCGCCTTCGATGTGATGTCTTTCAAGAAAGTGAACCAACTTACCGTCTTTGAATAAAGCAATAGAAGGTGACGATGGCGGATAAGGCAAGAAGTATTTTCTTGCTTGCGCCACTGCATCTTGATCTACACCTGCAAAAACGGTGGTTAATTTGGCTGGCATTTTATCGTGTTGGAGAGAGAGCTTTACACCCGGGCGCATATTGCCTGCAGCACATCCACAAACGGAGTTGACTACAACCAAAAGTGTGTCGGTGTTGTGAGCAATGGCAGCATCTACAGCTGCAGCATCGAGTAATTCTTCAAACCCTACTTTTGTAAGGTCTTCTTTCATGGGTTGAACGAGTTCTGCTGGATACATATCAATGGTTTTTTACAAAATTAGTGAAGTCTGCAAGATGCTGTGTCATTTAGGTGTCATTTCTCGAGGAATTCGAGTAGCACTTTTGGTTTGGGCTGTGGTGCCACTTTGCGCTTTGCAATAATCCCAAATGCATTTCGGAATGCACGGCTGTGGTCGCGCATATAATTCAGATAAGCTACAAATCTTTTTGCCGCAATATAATTTGGCGTTTGTTCGATAATTGACAAGCTCATGTAATCCGCGAAATAGCGATTTTGGTTTTTCAGTGCAAAGGTAAATTGCCTTTTCTTGACCGCTTTTTTAAGCACCTGCAAATGGGTATCGTAACGACATAGTAAAAGCGTATTTTGAAGCTGATAGGTATCAAATGCAAGTTTGTGGTCTTTGAATCCGCGCAGGAGGTCTTTGTAGACTTTATTGAGTTGCTTGTTAGTTTCACGCGCTCTGTAGATATAGGCTAGATGAGCCTTGAGCACCGCTTCTGATTTGTTGTCAGCCGCCGCCCAGAGATATCGAGATGAAAGATCTTTGAAGTGCTGAACTTTGACTACTGAATCTGGCACATAAGAGACACCGATTGGAATGGCTGCAAAATTGGGTTGATGGTATTGAAAAGACAGGCCTTCCAAGTTCTTAAGGGCTGCAATTCCATCGAGTAGAATGAGGTCAAAACCAGGCTCCCATGGCTGCTTTTTAACCGCTTTGCGTATTTTACCCGAGTTCAGGTCGAGGATAGTGAGGTCAATGGACCGTCGTTTGGCAATTTTTGTTAAAATTTTCTTTTGCGCAGCACTCATGAAGTTTTGCGCAATGATCAATTGACCATCCTTTTGGGGTTGTGCTTCTTCGAGCGCACACCCTGCGAGTAGTAAAATCAGTAAAAGGGATAAAAAGCTACGCACCTGTGAGTTTTTTGATGTCGTTAAGTTTGAGCAGTGCTTCTACGGGCGTAAGTGAATTGATGTCCGTCGAGACGAGTTCGTCGTGAATTTGTTGCAAAACAGGGTCATTGAGGGCAAAGAAGCTGAGTTGTACGTCTTGTGCAATTGCTTGAACGGCCGGCTTACTGGACTTCGTTTTGGCTCCGCCACCCACACTGGCATGGCTGGCTTCGAGGTCTTTGAGTACGTTTTCGGCGCGCTTGACTACCTGTGTTGGCATACCTGCGAGTTTGGCTACATGAATTCCAAAGGAGTGTGCCGAGCCGCCGGCAATTAATTTGCGTAGAAAAAGCACTTGCGCACCTAATTCTTTGACACTCACATTGAAGTTATGAATGCGTTCAAAACGATTGGCCATCTCGTTGAGTTCGTGGTAGTGCGTGGCAAAAAGGGTTTTGGCTTTGGCCTTGGGGTTTTCGTGTAAGAATTCTGCAATTGCCCAGGCGATGGAGATGCCATCATACGTGCTGGTGCCTCGGCCAATTTCGTCGAGCAAAATGAGGCTGCGTTCTGAAATGTTATTGAGAATGCTAGCCGTTTCATTCATTTCTACCATAAATGTAGACTCCCCAGAAGAAATATTATCTGATGCACCCACTCGGGTAAAGATTTTGTCCACGACGCCAATTTGTGCGGAGTCAGCAGGCACAAAACAACCAATTTGTGCCATGAGCACAATGAGCGCAGTTTGGCGCAGGATGGCACTCTTACCGCTCATGTTGGGCCCCGTGATCATGATAATTTGCTGGGTGCTGTTGTCCAGGAAAATGTCGTTGGCTATATAGGTGTCGCCAATTGGCAGCCGCTGCTCTATGACTGGATGCCGCCCAGCCTTGATGTCGAGTTCAAAGCCATCGGTGAGTGTGGGCAAACAATAATTTTGAGCGCTTGCAACTTTGGCAAAGGAGAAAAGGCAGTCGAGCTGCGCGAGCAGTTGTGCGTTTTTTTGAATGGGGCCAATGTAGTCGGCCATTGCAAAAATGAGCTCTTGATAGATTTGCTGCTCAATTTTGAGTATTTTCTCTTCGGCACCGAGTATTTTTTGCTCGTATTCTTTGAGTTCTTCTGTGATGTAGCGTTCGGCAGATACGAGCGTTTGTTTGCGGATCCAGGTTTCTGGAACCTTGTCTTTGTGGGTGTTGCGCACCTCTATGTAATAGCCAAAGACGTTATTGAAGGCAATTTTTAAGCTGGAAATACCTGTAGCTTGGCTTTCTCTTTCTTGAATTTGCTCGAGGAAGTCTTTGCCGTTGGTAGAGATCGCACGCAGTTCATCGAGTTGCGCGTCTCTTCCTTCTTTGACCACCGGACCTTTTCCGATTTGGACAGCGGGTTCAGCGGTGAGGTTGGTATCGACAAGGTCGATGAGTTGTTGACAGGCATCTAGGTTATTGAGGAGCGCCTGTAAACTTTTATTTGCAAGCGGACCCAAAAGCTCAGCGATGGGCTGAATTTGTTGTTGGGTGCGTTTGAGGTGTTGTATTTCTCGGGGGTTGATTTTCCCGACGGCTACTTTCGAAATGAGGCGTTCAAGATCGCCGATTTCGCGAAGGCGGTCATCGAGTTCTGCGTGCAGGGCCTGTTCTTGCTTTAGAGCCGCAACCACCTGATGTCTTTCTTCTATTGGCTTGCGGTCTTTGAGTGGCAATACCAACCAGCGCTTGAGCAAACGACCACCCATTGGGGTTTTGGTTTTGTCTAGAACTTGTGAAAGCGTGATGGCGTTGTCGTGAGGGGAGTGTATGAGTTCAAGATTGCGCACCGTGAAGCGGTCTAGCCACATGTAGCGATCTGGTGCAATCCGTGAAATACCGGTGATATGACCGAGTTGTTGTTGTTGATTTTCTGATAAATAATGAAATACTGCACCGGCAGCAATTATAGATAGTTCTTGGTTTTCGAGCCCAAAACCTTTGAGTGATTTGGTGCCAAAATGCTTGTTGAGTTGTTCGTTGGCAAAGTCAGAACCAAAAACCCATTCTTCTAATTTGAAGTGAAAGGCATCGTTGCCGAATAATTCGTGTACAGCGCTTGTTTTGCTTTTTTGATAGATGATTTCTGAAGGCCTGAACCCACTGATGAGTTTATCTATGTAGTTGGCGCTGCCTTGTGCAACCAAAAATTCGCCCGTAGATATATCGAGGAACGCTGCGCCAATTTCGCTTTTTTCGAGGTGGAGTGCGCACAAAAAGTTGTTGCTGCGCTGGTCTAAAACTTGGTCGTTGAAGGCCAAGCCGGGTGTAACGAGCTCAGTAACCCCTCGCTTGACGATGGTTTTGGTCATTTTGGGATCTTCGAGCTGATCGCAAATGGCTACGCGCTGCCCTGCCCGAACGAGCTTTGGCAAATATGTTTCTAAAGAGTGGTGTGGAAACCCAGCGAGTTCCATTTCGGCGGCAGCACCATTTTTTCTTTTAGTGAGGATGATGCCGAGAATGCGGCTTGCTTTGACGGCGTCTTGTCCAAAAGTTTCATAGAAATCTCCTACCCGGAATAACAACATGGCTTCTGGGTGGCGCGCCTTGATTTGATTGTATTGCTTCATCAAGGGCGTTTCGGAACTTTTTTCTACACTTTGCTTAGACACTTGTTTTTTTTAGAGAAGTAAAGATAGGCCTTTTTAGCCCTTGAGTTTGGGCTACTTTTCCACAATTTTGCAGTATTTTTGAGCCATAGATGTCAGCAAACGCCACCAAAAAACTCAAGTTATGGGAACTCAATCGCGTCAGCGAAGAGGCCTACCAAGCGCAGCAAAAATTTCCGTTGGTGTTGGTTTTAGATAGCATTCGCTCGCTCAACAACATCGGCTCATTTTTCAGGACTGCCGATGCGTTCAATGTAGAACAGATTTATTTGTGTGGCATCACCGCTCAGCCTCCTCACCGCGACATCCATAAAACTGCATTGGGCGCCACCGATACCGTTCGTTGGCAATACCGCGCGTCTTTGCAAGATGCACTGAACGAACTCAAAGAAAAGGGCTATGCAATTTGTGTTGTGGAGCAAGCTGTTCAAACAACTTTATTACAAGACATCGGTCAGCTCAACGCACCTGGCTTTGCTTTGGTTTTTGGAAATGAGGTAGATGGTGTAGATCAAGCGGCCTTAGACACGGCAGACCACATTATAGAAATTCCGCAGTTTGGCACCAAACACAGCCTCAATGTGAGTGTTTGTGCGGGCATCGTGCTTTGGGAATTCACTAAAAAGTATATTTAGTACTTTTCTCCTACGCCAATGTAGCACTAAGTTTTCTTTTGGTATTTAAACCAATTTAATCCACAACAAGTCAGCTTCTTTACTAACTGTCAACAATTGATTTTTGGTCAATGTTTTGATGGAGGTATCCCACAGTTTGTTGCTGATGTCAAAATGCGTGCGGAGCTCGCTCAACAAGAGTTGTTTTTCTTGTTGCATTTTTTCAAAGATGGCCGTTTCAGTTTCGTTGAGTGTCACTTTTGGTGCCTGTACTTCAGGTCGCATCTGCGGGAAGAAAAGCACTTCTTGAATAGACGCATTGTTGGTGAGGTACATGATGAGTCGGTCCATACCGATGCCTAAACCGCTGGTTGGCGGCATACCGTATTCGAGTGCGCGCAAGAAATCTTGGTCAATAAACATGGCTTCGTCGTCGCCGCGTTCTTGCAGTTTGAGTTGTTCTTCAAAGCGTTCGCGTTGGTCAATAGGATCATTGAGCTCAGAATAGGCATTGGCCACTTCTTTTCCGCAGACCATCAGTTCAAAACGCTCTGTTAAGCTTGGGTCATCGCGGTGCACTTTACATAGTGGCGACATCTCTTTAGGATAGTCTGTAATGAAAGTCGGTTGGATGTAATTGCCTTCGCATTTGCCACCAAAAATTTCGTCGATGAGCTTGCCTTTGCCCATGGTTTCGTCAACTTCGATACCCATGCCTCTTGCGGCACTGCGGAGTTCGTCTTCGGTTTTGCCAGCGATATCAAAGCCCGTGAAGTCTATGATGGCTTGGCGCATGGTAATGCGTTTGTAGGGTGCTTTAAAGTCGATGGTATGCTCACCGAATTGGGCAATTGTAGCGCCATTTACCGCAATTGCACAATGCTCTAGCAGTTGTTCAGTGAAGTCCATCATCCAGTTGTAGTCTTTGTAGGCCACGTAGATTTCCATGGCGGTAAACTCTGGGTTATGGGTGCGGTCCATGCCTTCGTTGCGGAAGTTTTTGGAAAACTCATATACGCCGTCGAAGCCGCCCACGATGAGTCTTTTCAAATAGAGCTCATTGGCAATGCGCATGTAAAGCGGAATATCGAGCGCGTTGTGGTGCGTAATGAAGGGTCTTGCCGATGCGCCACCTGGAATGGCTTGTAAAACGGGTGTTTCGACTTCCATATAGCCAGCGCGGTTAAAGAAGTCGCGCATGGCATTGAATAATTTGGTTCTCTTGATAAAAACATCTTTGACATGTCGGTTCACGACGAGGTCAACGTAGCGTTGGCGGTAGCGCAATTCTGGGTCTGTAAAGGCGTCGTGCACCACTCCTGCTGCATCTGTTTTAGGCAGCGGTAAGGGGCGCAAAGATTTACTGAGCAACTGAAATTCAGTGACGTGCACAGAAATTTCGCCAACTTGGGTTTTGAACATGTGGCCTTTGATGCCAATGAAGTCGCCGAGGTCGAGGAGTTTTTTGAACACTTCGTTGTAAAGTGTTTTGTCTTCTCCGGGGCAGAGTTCGTCGCGGTTAAAATAGACTTGTATGCGGCCCGATGCATCTTGAATTTCAGCAAATGAAGCCTTGCCCATGATGCGCTGCGAAAGCATACGCCCAGCCAAACAAACCTGTTTTCCGTCTTCAAAATTTTGCTTGATATCGGCAGCAAAGGCATCTACTGGATAGAGTGCTGCTGGATAAGGATCAATGCCGAGATCGCGCAATTTTTGCAGCGATTCACGACGTAAAATTTCTTGTTCGGAAAGTTCTGGATGACTCATGAGTATACAATTGAGGATACAAAGATAGCGCTAAAAAAAATTCTATACTTTGTTTGCAACGTATAGGCGGTTTTTTCGTTAGAGGATTATGAAGTTTTGGTGGCGGTTTGCAAAGCGTGCGGTTTTGATCTTATTGGTTTTCATGACCACCATTTCTCTAGTACTTTATGTTTTTGAAGACCGCATCATTAAAAAAGTAGTTGAACAAGTCAATACCTACTTGAAAGAACCCGTTCAGGTTGCCCAAATCAATCTCCATTTCTGGCGTACTTTCCCTCAACTAAGTGTCGCTTTTGACCAAGTACTGATTGCCGACCCGCTCCGCTCCAAAGACACCCTTTTACAAGCCGAACAAATCAGTTTGCGCTTCAATCCTTTTGATTTATGGAATGGAAACTATCAGATTGAACAGATTACCGGCTTCAACGGCCAACTCAATTTGAAAGACGACCGAAAGGGCCGAGCCAATTACGATATTTTTAAGCCAACCTCTTCGCGCACTTCCGCTTTCAATTTAGAATTAGAAACCATTTTACTGGAGCAATTCAAAGTGTCCTATCGCGATCAAAAAAGCGCACAATTTTACACTACTAACATCCACAGCGCTTCCTTGTCAGGCAAATTCTCCGACCAGAAAACACAACTTACTGCTACCGGCGATGTCTGGCTCAAGCAAATTAAAAAAGGACAGGTTGTACTGCTCAAAAACCAACCACTCCTCTTTGACCTTGCACTTTTGGTAGACCAAACACAAAATGTGATCAAACTGCCACAGGCGCAGATCAAAATAGCCAACTTGCCCTTCTTAATTGATGCCGAATTCGGCCCCCTTCAAAGCAGCTTAGATATCCGCAGCCAAAACTTAGCACTTGTCAAACTCGTTCGAACCTTACAACCCCAATCTTTAGCGGCACTCAAGCGTGTCAAAGCCAAAGGAAAGGTAGATTTTCAATTGCACTATCAATCTTCTGTAGCGCAAAAAGCGCCAGAAGTTAGGGCTTATTTCAGTATCAAAGATGGCCAACTCACAGAGCCACAATTTGGCGCGCAAATTCAAGATTTACAGTGTTTAGGAACCTACTCTAATTTACCTAAAGATGAGCTTAAAATTGAAAAGTTTGCCTTCACGAGTAAGGGAGCTCGGTTTGCTGGCCAGTTTCAATTGAAGGATTTTTTACTTCCTAAATTGGCAGTGAAGGCCAAGGGCAATATTCCTTTGGCTTTGGTTCAGGCGCTTTATCCCGTTTCGAGTGTGGAACAAGTGCAAGGCGTTGCAAAAGTGCGGCTTGAGGCCCAATTAGCTCAGGATGAACAGCAGCACTGGGAAACACAAACGTTGAAAGGTCGGGTTGGCATTCAAGCACAACACCTTCAACTTACCGACTTCAAAAAGCGTTTTCAGGGCGTAATGGCAGACATCGCTTTTGACGCCCAAGACCTCCGCATCGACCAATTTAAAGCGCATATTGGCTCCACAGATCTCGATTTACAATTGCGCATTCCGGCTTATTCAGCGCAGTTCAATGCGTCCAAACTACTCCAAGTCAGTGGTCGTTTACATGCAAAAAGACTCAATTTTTCAGATTTTGAAACCAAATCGACCAATCCAAACCGCACTTGGATTTTACCCCAAAACCTGTCGCTTTCTTTGCCGTGTCAAATGGATCAGTTCACCTATGAAGGAAAGGATTTCAGTCAATTGAGTGGCACGCTGTCTGTGAGCCCTCAGCAACTCGATGTCAGTCAATTGAACTTTAAACACGCACAAGGCTCTTGGAATGGTCAACTCAAAGTAACGGAGCAAGCACCTTCCGCTTTCGATATTCAAACAAAAGGCTTGGCCAAAAAAGTAGAGCTCAGTTCTTTATTCAAGGAGTGGCAAAATTTTGATCAAACCATTTTGACCGACGAACAACTGTCGGGGAAGGCAAACTTTGAATTTGATGTCCGTACCAAATACGATTATCTCAAAGGATTAGACGAAGCAAGTTTGCAGGCGCGAATTCATTGCTTAGTCGATAATGGCAGGCTCTTACACGCGCCAATTTTGCAAGATTTGGCCAACAGCCTCACCTTAGGAAAAGGCAGGGCAATTCTTGGTGCCAAAAACCAAGCTGCGCTGCAACAAAAACTCAAAGATGTGCGCTTTGAGCGCTTGGAAAACACATTTGTCATAGCCAAGCGTGCGCTGAGTTTTGAAAAAATGCACATCGCGTCGTCTGCACTTGACCTAGATTTGGTAGGCAGCCATAGTTTTGAGCACCAAATTGATTATGCCGTTGGTTTGCGTTTGCGCGATTTGTTGGTGCAGGAATCGCAAACTGAATTTGGAGAAATCTTGGATGATGGCACAGGCGTGCGGTTGTTTGTGCGCATCAGTGGCACACTCGATGACCCCAAAGTAGGTTGGGACAAAAAAGGCAAAAAAGAAGCTGCAAAACAACAATTTGAACGCAGTCAGCAAGAGTCTAAAGAAATGCTCAAAACTACTTTTGGACTCTATAAAAATGATGCCAGCGTAGGGGAATATAAAACAACTTCAACCCCGCATGAAACCATTCAGGTTAAATTCAAATCCAAAGACGACGCTGCAAAACCGCAGGCGGTTCCTCAGGCTACTGCGCCTAAAAACGGGAAACTGCAACAGAAACTTGAAAAGTGGAAACAAGAACAACAGCAAGGAGCTGAGGTGAATATGAAGATTGGAGGTTAGGTTTATTTACCCTTGGCCAAAATACCGGTTGTCGAGTATCCTTCTACAAATGGAATGGTTTGAACACGCCCACCGTAGGCCTTGACGATATCAGACCCGACAATATAATCTTTTGCTAAAGGATTGGTTTGCTCAGCGCTGTAGTCTGCACCTTTCAAGAGTATATCAGGCCGCAAGGTTTCGATGATTTCCAATGGTGTATTTTGCTCAAAAAACACAATGTTGTCAACACAACTTAGCGCGGCAAGCACCATTGCTCTTGCCATTTCAGAATTGATAGGTCGGTTTGGCGCTTTTTCGAGTGCCCTGACCGAAAGATCGGTGTTGATCGCCACAATGAGGTGTTTGGCCGTATCTGCTGCTTGCGCTAGATAACTTACATGACCTAAGTGTAGGATATCAAAACAACCGTTGGTGAAAGCGACAGACTCGCCCTTCATTGCCCAAACATTTCTTCTGCGTTGGGCTTCTTCCCAACTTAAAATTTTGTTTTGAAGGTTCGTAAGGTGCTGGCTCATGAATTTATGAGAGCAAGTTAGTTTGTTCGTTCGGAAAAACCAAAGACGGCTTAAATGTTTTGGCTTCTTCAAACTCGAGCATTGCGTAACCAATAATAATGATGATGTCGTTGATGGCTACCTTGCGTGCAGCAGGGCCATTCAGACAGATCATGCCAGATTGGCGCTCACCTTTGATCACGTAGGTTTCAAAACGCTCACCGTTGTTGATATTGACAATTTGAACGCGCTCACCTTCGATGAGGTTGGCTGCATCCATGAGGTCTTCATCTATGGTGATGCTTCCGATATAATTGAGGTCAGCTTGGGTAACGCGTACCCGATGAATTTTAGATTTGAGGACGTTGATGTACATAACTTATAGCGCGTTGTAGCGCGGCAAAATTACATCAAAGAACCGATTCACACAACATATTGTCGATGAGTCGTACCTCACCGCAAAAAGCAGCCACGCAACAAACTTGTGCTTGTTGCCATTCTGCGCATTTTTCCAGGGTAATAGGATCAACAATTTCGAGGTATTCTATTTCCAATCCGGCTTGTTCGATGATCGATATGGCCTCTTGTTTGACTTTTTCAAGTGGGTTTTTACCGATGTTGTGCTGAACGAAGTAAAGCGCTCTTGAAATGGAAAGGGCATTTTGTCGTTGTTCAGCGGTCAATCTTAAGTTCCTGCTACTCATCGCCAAACCATCCTTATGGCGCACTGTTTGGCAACCAATAATGTCTATTCCAAAGCCGTAATGTGCATTGAGCAAGCGAATAATGGCCAATTGCTGGAAGTCTTTTTGACCAAAATAGGCTTTATGGGGTTGAACAAGCGCAAATAAATGATGCACCACGTGTACCACACCTTCAAAATGCCCAGGCCGGTGCGCACCCTCTAAAAGTTGCCCAATTGGGCCGAGCGGCATGGGGGTAAACGGCAAATCAGCAGGATACATTTCGCTTTCATCTGGTGCAAAAATGACCAAATTGGATAAATGGCTGAGCAGGGCGAGATCAGCGGAAAGTGTTCTTGGATAAGCCTGTAAATCAGCGTTTTGATTGAATTGCTTGGGATTGACAAAAATGGAAACAACCACCAAATCATTCTCCTTACAGGCTTGTTCTACTAAGGACAAATGACCTTGGTGCAAAGCCCCCATGGTCGGGACAAAACCAACATTTGCCTTGCCCTCAAGTTCTGCTCTTAGGTCTTGAACTGTGTGGATACCGTGCTCAGCCAGTCTCGCCGAAATCCTGCGCCCTACTCCCCAAACTTCACCCACCTCAATCTGACTAAGCAACTTATCCTGTTGAACCTGCGTTAAATCGTTGTAGTTGAAAACGCCCTTAGACCTTGGGTGTTTCTTGGCTATGTGGTTTGCAAGCTTAGCAAGCGTCTTTGTTGGACCGATGCCAACACACACTGGAATTCCAGTCCAATTGATCACGCGCTCACGCATGCCATAGCTCACCTCACGTAGCTTAGGTGTCCCCGTCAGGTCAACGAAGCACTCGTCTATCGAATACACCTCGTGCCTTGGCGAGTAGTCCCCCAGT
>CALJTX010000007.1 GCA_937975705.1 uncultured Flavobacteriia bacterium
CAATTGCCATGGCGCTATCTGCTGGTGTAGGTTCTTTATTTGGGGTGAATGTCTAAGGTTCAAGAAATTTTGGACAATATCCCTGAGGAAAGAAAGGAAGCTTTCTCAAAACTCCATCAGGCTATCGTTGCAAATCTGCCAAGTGGTTTTGAACCGGGCATCAGTTACGGCATGTTAGGTTACGTCGTTCCACATAGCCTTTATCCTGCAGGTTATCATTGCAAACCAGCCGAACCGCTTCCGTTCGCAAGCATGGCTTCTCAAAAAAACAGCATCAATTTTTATCACATGGGTTTGTATGCCGATCCATCATTAATGGAATGGTTTGTTTCGGAATACCCAAAACACAGCACCCAAAAGCTCGACATGGGCAAAAGCTGTATCCGCTTCAAAAAGTGGGATCAAATCCCGTTTGAGCTCATTGGGCAACTCATGCAAAAAATGACTGCTGAAGAGTGGATTTCAACCTACGAGCGGCTTTATAAGAAAAAGTAGCTGCCGTAAAACGACTTGCGAAAAATGCAATTTTGCCTACCTTATTTGCGATAATCCATTGGTTTTTTTGTCGGGATTGATTTAGCTTCGTTTCAAAGAAATTAAATTTTTCCAAATGAAATACGTCTATCTCTTTATATTAGTATTGATGTGTGGCGCTAGTTTTGCGCAGATGAAGTCCATTCGTGTGATCAATCAATCCTTAAATGAAACCATTCAAATTGCACAGTCAGAAAAGGTGAAGATCTATACACGGTATCATAAAACAATTGTTGGACACTTGTATATTGTCAATGATTCGATCATTGAGGTCGGTCAAGTTCCTTTCAGGCTATCGGATATTCAGGACCTTTATTATCGACCTAAAACGCATAGAGGTGGCAGCATCGCTTTAGTAGTGTCAGGCACCGTGCTGTTGGTAGGTGGCGCAATTAAGTACGTTTTGACCACCGCTTCAAACGCATATTTCATAGTCATTGGCATTATAAATGGTTCAAATTACCAACAGGAGTCATACACTGGGAGTATAATCGCCATGAGCAGTGGTGGTGCAGCGCTTTTGGCTGGCATTATACGCTTGACAATCAAGAAAAGGTATAGTGCTACCATTTACAATTTTCAGGTAGTCATATGAATCCACAAAACAACATCAACGAGCATCAATTATGAAAACAAATCTATATTTACTCCTCATTTTATTGTCTATTTCTACGCTTAGTTTTGCGCAGAAGACTTTACAGGCCATCAATAAGACAACAGGCGAAGTGATTGTGATAAAAGAATACAATATAGTGAAATTTTATTCGAAAAGTGGCGTATTCAAAGGTGAAATGCGGTTTCTTGATACTTCGAGTATCCTAGTTAAAGACGCCTATTTTACGTTAGCCGATATCAAGGCCATTGAGTATTCATCAAATCAACATAAGGCTAACCGGCCGGTTGGTATTGGCTTAATGGTGGTAGGTTATTGTATGGTTACCGCTGGCGCATTAGATTTAATATTGCATTACATTGTGAATGAGATTGGTTATGATGTTCCCTACACTAGGCCGTTAGCGTTGTTAGGTGGTGGCGCTATTTCGATCGCATCTGGCATTCGAATTTTTGGTAAGAAAGCACTACTTGACAACTCTTCCTATACATTTAAAATCCAAGGCTAACTCCTGCTCTTCTGCATGGAATACTTAACTTTATACAAAATTCAATACATGTCAGAAGAATTACAAAAATGCCCCTCGTGTGAATCACCCTACGGATACGAGAGTGGAGAAGGTCAGTACACTTGCCCAGAATGTTCGTTCGAATGGAATTTAGCCGATGTTGCTTCCGCGGATGAACTTGTTGTTTTAGATGCCAACGGCGCTCGCCTTCAAAATGGAGACTCGGTAGTCGTCGTCAAAGATTTACCTGTAAAAGGTGCGCCGAAACCGGTTATCAAAGCAGGTACTAAAGTGAAAAACATCAGACTTACTGATGGAGACCACAACATAGATTGCAAAATTGACGGTTTTGGTGCTATGGGACTTAAGTCGGAGTTTGTGAAAAAAGCGTAAGGTAATTCATGAAGACGTTTTACATCCTATTTGCAAGTTCCTTCTTGTTTTTTGCTTGCAACCGCACTTCTTGTGAAAACGCGCAAGCAGCTACTATTGTTGATTACACAGGCCTAGACGGTTGTGGCTTGGTCATTAAATTACAAAGTGGAGAGGTACTCGAACCGGTCAACCTCAATGACTTCAACATCACGCCAACTGATGGCATGAAGGTTTGGGTCAAATACCATGAAGTTGGATTGGCTAGCATTTGCATGGTAGGCCCTACTGTTGAAATTGATTGTCTGGCGCAGCGCTAAATTAGTATTCGCGCAGGGCTTTTGTTCGCGCCACAAAATACGGATTGACCAAATTGGCTTTATTGTAACGCAACGGCTCTCCTGTTTCCGCGTGCACAACTTCTCCTTCCAAGGCTTCTAAAATAGCTTGCCCTGCGGCGATGTCCCATTCCATGGTGGGGGCAAAGCGCGGATATATATCTGCTCTGCCCGTTGCTAAATCAAAGAATTTGAGCGCGGACCCTTTTTTGATGTAGTCTAGCTCATGGCCTTTTTCCTTGAGCGCATTGATGATTTGTAAAACAGGCCCGCTGTGGTGGCTACGGGAGCAGGTCATGACCAACGGTTCGTTAATTTTTTCAGGAATACCTAATTGCTGCCAATTTTCTATTTGGTTCACGTCATTAAAGTGCATAACAAAGACGCCAATTTCTTTTGAGCCGATTAAAATTTCTGCTTGAACGGGTGAAGCAATAAGTCCGAAAATTGGCTTTCCGTTTTCTATCAGCGCAATATTGATGGCGAATTCTCCATTTCTTTTTACAAATTCTTTTGTGCCGTCGAGCGGGTCAACGCACCAACATTGCTCCCAATGCTGTCGTTCTTCAAAAGGAGCTTTGTCGCTTTCTTCTCCAGTAATTGGAATGCCCAGCGGAGCAAGTATTTCTTCAATACAAGCGCTTGCAGCGAGGTCTGCTTTTGTAACCGGAGAGCCATCATTCTTCTCAATAACAGAAAAATCATGTTGGTAAATCTCCATGATGACTTTTGCTGCGGCAACGGCAGCTTGTATGGCGAGTTGATATGCTTTAGGGAGTTGCTGCAATTAGAGTTGCATTTCGGGAACATTGTCGGGAACTACTAGGTCGCCTTCTGTTTTGGAGATGATTTCTTCTACGCTTACGCCCGGTGCGCGTTCAACCAAGTGAAATTTGCCATCTTTGATTTCCAATACGGCTAATTCAGTAACAACTTTTTTGACACAACCCACACCCGTTAGCGGGAGCGTACAGGTCTTCAATATTTTGGATTCACCAGCTTTGTTGCTGTGCATCATGGCAACGATAATGTTGTCTGCTGAAGCCACGAGGTCCATGGCGCCGCCCATTCCTTTGACCATTTTGCCAGGGATTTTCCAGTTGGCGATATCGCCGTTTTGAGAAACCTCCATGGCGCCAAGCACCGTAAGTTGGACGTGTTGCCCGCGGATCATGGCAAAAGACATGGCAGAGTCAAAAAATGAAGCGCCACTGCGCGTGGTAATGGTTTGTTTGCCAGCATTGATGAGGTCTGGGTCTTCTTCGCCTTCAAATGGAAAGGGACCCATGCCTAAAATGCCGTTTTCAGATTGAAACTCTACTTCAATGCCTTCTGGAATGTAGTTAGCTACAAGTGTAGGAATACCAATGCCAAGATTGACATACCAACCATCTTGTAATTCTTGTGCAATGCGCTTGGCAATGCCTGTTTTGTCGAGTGCCATGTGCTTATTGTTTAGAACGAACTGTGCGTTGTTCGATGCGTTTTTCAAATTTTTCTCCTTGAAAGATGCGCTGTACAAAAATCCCGGGTGTATGAATTTGGTTCGGGTCGAGTGAGCCAGCAGGCACAAGTTCTTCTACTTCTGCAATGGTAATTTTACCTGCCATGGCCATCATGGGGTTGAAATTGCGTGCAGTAGCTTTGTAGATGAGATTGCCTTCTGTATCTCCTTTCCATGCTTTTACAATGGCGTAATCGGCGGTGAGGGCACTTTCTAAAATGTGAGGCTTGCCGTTAAAAATGCGTACTTCTTTGCCTTCAGCTACTTCTGTACCGTAGCCTGCAGGTGTAAAGAAAGCAGGGATGCCCGCTCCACCCGCACGGCAGCGTTCTGCTAATGAGCCTTGCGGAATGAGGTCTACTTCTAGTTCTCCGCTGAGCATTTGACGTTCGAACTCGTCGTTTTCACCGACATAGGAGCTGATCATTTTTTTAACTTGCTTGCCTTGCAACAACAGGCCCAAGCCGAAGTCGTCTACGCCTGCATTATTGGAAATACAGGTCAGGTTTTTTACACCCATCCGGACAAGTTGGGCAATGGAATTTTCTGGAATGCCACACAAACCAAAGCCACCCACCATAAGGGTCATGCCATCTTGGATGCCTTCGAGTGCTTGAGCTGGATCTTTTACTACTTTGTTCATGTTCTAAAATTCAAATGGTACCTCGGATTCATCTACGGTTTCGGGTTGTGGAGCGGCCGTGCAATCATAAACCGATGGGTCGTAGTCTGAAGGTGGTTCAAAATCTCGGGTAGAGAGCGCTATGCCAGGATCTTTATACACTTTTTGCATGTAGTAACCATAAATTGGCAGTGCCATGCGGCCTCCTTGCCCCCAAGTCATGCTTTTGAAACGCACTGCGCGGTCTTCGGCACCAACCCAAACACCAGTTACCAATTCTGGCGTGATGCCTACAAACCAACCGTCTGAGTTATTTTGTGTGGTACCCGTTTTACCAGCTGTTGGTGCAGAAATACCTCCCCAGCTGCGGCCGCCGCGAAGGCTACCTGCCGTTCCGAAGTTGACAACGCCTTTCATCATTTGCAACATTTCGTAGGCAACTGTGGAGTTGAGCGCTTGTTCGCGGTGTTCGGTGGCACTATAGATGACTTTTCCGTTGCGGTCAGTGATGCGCTCAATAAATGTAGGGCGAATGTAAATACCGTTGTTAGGAAAGACACATTGGGCAGCGACCATTTGCAATAAAGAGAGGTCCATACTGCCTAAACACATAGACGGAACTACGTCATTGGGGTTCAATTCAATCTCCATTTTTTTGAGGAGCTTCTCAATTTGATAAGGACCCCCTGTTTTTTGAACGGGGTTGAAATTACCCATGCGGCCCATAACGGCTACCGTTACTTTATTGGAAGATTGCGCGAGTCCGTCGCGAACGGTAGGTGCTGCGGGCCCTGCTGGGCAGTATTGCCCTACAACTTTATTGGTGTTGTGGTCGACGAGGTCTAGGCAGTATTCGTCGGCAGAGAAGCCTGTGCACGGATTCACGACTTTCATAGAGAGCGCCGCGGCATAGACAAAAGGTTTGATGGTAGAACCAACTTGGCGCTTGCCTTGGCGAACGTGGTCGTAGCCGAAGTGTTTGAAGTTGATGCCGCCAACCCAAGCTTTTACAAAACCTGTGCGCGGGTCTACGGATACCATTCCGGCATGCAAAAATGCTTTGTAGTAACGGATAGAATCGTTGGGGCTCATGACGGTATCTTTTTCGCCTTTTAGGCTGAAAACAGTCATTTCTACTGGTTCGTTGAAGTTTCTATTGATTTCTGACTCTGCTAAACCTAAAGCCACTAGTTTTTTGTAGCGGTCTGAGTTGTGGCGCGCGGAGGTCATGATTTGTTCGACAATTTCGGGCTTGATGCTATTCGAAAACGGGTAGTTTTTCAAGCCTTTGTTGTTGAGGTCAAATTGTGGTTGAAGTTCTTCATTGATGTGTCGTTCCACCGCTTGTTCTGCATAGCGCTGCATTGTTGGGTTGAGGGTGGTGTAGATTTTGAGTCCGTCGGCATCGATGTCGTACGGATTGCCGTCTTCACGGAGGTATTTAAATGAGCCATCGGCTTTTTTGGCCAAAAGAATAGACTGTACTTCTGTGCGCAGTTCTTTTCTGAAATAAGGCGCCATACCTTCTTTGTGATCTAGGGAGCGGTAACGGATCACAATAGGCGTTTTGATCAGCTTGTTGTATTCTTCTCGTGTTATTTTAGAGCGCAGTGCTTCGTTGCCTTTTTCACTATTCTTGAGCCATTGAAACAAGACTTGATTGCGTCTTTCGTGGGCAATTGTTGAATCTTTGGCGCGGGCAGCTAAGATGTCGTCTTTGCTTACTGCACTGAGCGCAATACCTTTGTTCTCGGCAATTTTAGCACGGTAATTTTTGATTTGATAGGTGTATGGATTGAAGATGGTAGGGTTTTTACAAAGCCCAATGAGCGTAGCTGCTTCTGATTTGGTGAGGTCTTTGGGTCTTTTGTTGAAGTAAACACGTGCTGCATTTTCGATGCCCACTGCATTGTACAAGAAATCAAACTGATTGAGGTACATTGTGATGATTTCTTCTTTGGTAAAGCGTTCTTCTAAGCGTTTGGCGATGATGTTTTCGCGGGCTTTTTCGCCGACGCGTCTGAATTTACCGAGAAGGCCGCCCACGTAAGGTAACTCTAGGCGTGTGCCACTTGCTCTGGCTATTTCTTCGCGTTGACGCTGTTGGAGGGTGAACAACAATTTGGCTAATTGTTGTGGAATTGTAGAGGCACCACCCGAACGGCCTAGCGATGTAAAAGAGCGCGCCAAGGCACGGAAATCGACGCCGGAGTGCTGAATAAAGCGTTCATCTTCTGTAGAAATAAGTGCGTCTGTCACATACGGCGATATCTCGCGGTACTTGACACTCGTGCGGTTCACTTGCCAAAATCGACCAATTACGGTATCTTCTTTCACGCTCTTTTTTGCGAGGATCAAGGAAGCTTGCAATTCTGGCGGGTTGTCTAGCATCGAGACAGGAGGTAGGTCGTCTTCTGACTGTAACAAGAGAATGCTGGCCACCAAAAAGAAAGGCAGCAGGGCAACAATCCAAAACAACTTGGTCATTTTCTTTTGTTCTTGCTCATTCAAAACAGGCGCGTTTTTTTTCATATGTTTAATTTACAACTAATTAACGTAATACGTCTTTGCGTTGGGCATCGAGTTTCAGTAAGATGAATAGCATCACACTAAACGACATCATAGAAGAACCACCGTAACTGAAAAACGGCAGAGGAATCCCGATAACGGGCGCAAAGCCGATGTTCATCCCAATATTGATGGCAAAGTGATAAAAGAGGATCATGGCAACACAATACGCATAGATACGGTTAAAGGCAGCGCGTTGTCTTTCGGCAATGATGATGATGCGAAACAAAATAAAAAAGTAAAGCGCAAATAGAATGACCACGCCAACAAAACCCCATTCTTCGGCAAATGGACAGAAGATGAAGTCGGTTTCGCTTTCCGGAACGTGGTTAGAGCGCACACTCGATACCGATGCTTCACGGTATCCCTTTCCTAGAAAACCGCCCGAGCCAACAGCTGCCATTGCACGGTTGCGGTTGTAGTCGTCGCCGTTCGGATCTTCGCGCAGCCCTAAAAAGAGTTCGATGCGGTCTTTTTGGTGTGCACGCAGCATGTCAAATCCTTTGTCTACGGTAAAACTCAAGGCACTTGCGATGAGTAGTCCAAGCGTGAGCACGATCATCATGCGCGAACGCTCCCGACGCGTGCTGAAGCGCTGCATCAGTAACCATGAGATCGTGTAAATCAATAGCAAACCAAAAATAACACCTGATGAGCCGCTGAGTTCGAGATCTAGGCCGAACAGATTGATATGGAAAATGACGCTATCGAGCAAAAGGGTAATGATGCTCAGGAAAACCAAAGCGAATAGGATCGGAATAAAGTGGGACCCGACCCAAGTTTCTTTGTAACGCACACCAGGAATGGAATTGACAAATTTGAGTAAGATGGGGTCAAAGGTCAGCCCTTCGCGGTACATGACAAATAGGAAAGAAGTAAAGACCACGAATGTTCCGGCGTCTGGCTGCAATAAGATGAGTACCATTGGTATCAGCAGAATGCTGCTCGCTGTAAGGACCGTGCCGGTAGTTTGTTGTTTTACAGTAAGCCCACTGATGTATTTGGCAAGCAATAGGGAGGTAGAAATTTTGGCAAACTCAGCTGGCTGAACACCAAAGGAACCCACACCCAACCAAGCATGCGCACCGTGAACCGCCGGCATGAATAGCACCACAACCAATAAGACTAAGGTCGAAAGGTAGATGGGGATGGCAAACTTTCGGTAAATATCTGAATCAATTAAGAAAACCAGGAGTCCTAGAAAGAGAGAAAATAAAATCCAGAAGAGCTGGCGACCGTATTTCTCCGAAAAATTAAAAAGAGAGGGAGCATCTTCATTGTAGGCCACAGAGTAGACGGTCGCTAAACCTAGGATCAACATGGTGATCAGTGCGCCGAAAAGCGGCCAATCAAGGTGTTCGGTGAGGCTTTCTTCTTTGCGCATTAGTCGACGTTTTTAAAGGCAATCTGAGCTTCAATCATGCGTTTTTCTTTGTCTTTGTCAGTGACCTTACGCTTCAGGTATTTCTCGATCATGAGTTGGGCAATAGGAGCAGCCCAAGAGCCTCCCCAACCAGCGTTTTCGACAAAAACAGCAATGGCAATTTTGGGATTGTTCATGGGAGCGAAGGCAAAAAATACAGAGTGGTCTTCTCCGTGTGGGTTTTGCACTGTTCCTGTTTTACCGCATACGATGATGTTGTCCATGCGCGCTTGTTTACCAGTTCCACCATCTTCGTTGACAACCAAACGCATCCCTTCAATAACAGGGTCAAAATGGCGCCTATTGATCATGGTCCAGTGTTTTTTTCGGAATTGGGGAAGGGGCCCGCGATAGCCAATCGACTTGACGAAGTGAGGTGTGTAGTACCAGCCTTTGTTGGCAATGATGGCTACAATATTGGCCATTTGGAGCGGTGTGAGCTTGACCTCGCCCTGCCCTATGGAAATAGAACGAATGGTAGAAAAAGCCCAAGTGTGGTGACCATACCATTTGTCGTAGAAGTCTGAATTGGGGATGAGACCAGGTCGTTGACCTGAAACATCGGCGTCTAGTTCTTTACCGAGCCCGAAGCTGCGGATGTATTTGTACCATTTATTGAGCCCGTATTCGGCATCGGCGAAATTATTTTTCTTGACACCTTGTTGAATTATTCGACGAACAGCTTGGTAATAATAAGGGTTGCAAGAAAACTTGATGGCTTCTGCAATGTTGCGGGCAGATGGATGGTTGTGACAACCAACCATACTTTTGTCGCAGGGGAATCCGGAATTGGCAGTAATGACGCCTTCTTGTAAGCCAATTAAACTTTGCACCAATTTGAAGATGGAACCGGGAGGGTATTCGGCTTGTAGTGGTCGAGGAAAGAGTGGTAGGTTAGGGTCTCTGGCCAATTTAGGATAATTGGCGCTGATATTGCGCTTACCCACCAGTAAATTGGGGTCGTAAGAAGGTGCCGACACCATACTAAGAATTTCGCCAGAAGAGGGTTCAATGGCAACAATACAGCCCTTTTTCTTGCTCATGAGCCGTTCGCCATAGGTTTGCAGCACGACGTCCATACCCATTTTTAAGGGATCAGCTTGGCGTGCGGTGGTGTCGTATTTGCCATCGGCATAAGATTCTATGGCGTTGTTGAGTGCGGAGGTTACGATATATTTAATGCCTTTGATGCCGCGCAGTTCTTTTTCGTAAAAACGTTCGATGCCTGCACGCCCAATGTTGTTGCTAGGTTTGTAAAAGTGGTCAATCTCGATTTCTTCGCGATACACCTCAGAAAGGTAGCCTAAAATGTTGGCCGCGCTTTTGTAAGGGTAATTGCGTGCGCTCGTAGCTTCTTCGTAAAATCCTTTGAAATTGGCTAAGTGCGGAGCAATCTTGGACATTTCCTCAAGCGTGAGCTCTTTGAGAAATGGATAGGCTCTTATGGTTTGGTAATTGGGTGTGCGTTTGCCAGTGATTTTATTGTAATATGAGCCCTCGCCATCTACAATTTCTTTGAACCGATCTCGAACTTCTTGGCGGGTCCAGCCAATGAGTTTGGCAAAAGCAGCGGTGTCAAGATTGACAATGCTGTCTTCGACCATCATGAGGTTGTAGTAGGTCTGGTTAGTAACGATTTTTTTGCCGCTGCGGTCGAAAATAACGCCTCTGGGCGGAAATATTTCTTTGCGTTTTTCAGCGATTTCGTTGGCTCTGAGCGTCCAGGTGTCGTCGACCACTTGCATATAAAACAAGCGGATAAGGTAGATGCCTACCACTAAAAAGATGAAACTAAGGATGACATTTCTGCGTGCGTCTAGGTTCATTTTTTCTGTTTGCTATTCAAAATAAAACTTTGAATGAGGAGCGCCAAAAGGAAGGAAAGCCCGCCACTGAGAATGGATTTTTGTAAAATAAAGCCGAGTCTGCCGATTTCAAAAATCTCGAGTAAAAAGAACCAAAATGTATGTAAACCAAGGAGAATGGCGTAGACAACACTAAACCAGTTAGAACCCATGTCTTGGGAGGTGGGTTCTTTAAGAGGGTCATAGCCTTCGCGCGGCCCGTAAAATTTAAAGACGATAGGGCGTAGATAAGCCATTAATACGAGTGCGGAGGTATTGAGGCCGTAGGTGTTAGAGAAGATGTCGATGACCAAACCCATTAAAAAGGCAATGCCCATGAGCGGAATGACGGTGAGCTCAAAAGGCAGCAACATAATAAATAAGGGTTGTACCATGAGGTGAATACCAAAGCCAATATTGAGTTGGTTGAAAACCAATGCTTGTAAAAAAACAAATACAAAAAAGCGGATGATATGTTTGTAAACAACGTTCATTTTAGTCGTCTTCGGGGATGCGAGCTTCTAGCGCTGTTTGTTCGGCTAAATGCAGATTTTTGATCACGTAAACACGCTGTAAGCGGCGGTAGTCAGCAGTAAAGCGAATTTCTACTTTCCAAAGTGCCTGACCTTCTATTGGCTCCGTAAAACTCACTTTACCTACAGGAATACCTTTAGGAAAAATACCTGAGCCCCCACGCGTTTCAACCTTTGACCATTTTTTGATACGAAGGTCGTTGTTGATTCCGGTGATCATGCCATAGCGGGCATCTCGACCATCCCATTTGAGCAAGCCTGGTAAATCAGATTTTTTCATGTGGATGTTGACGTCGATATTGATGTCGCTGGTCAATACGGTTTTGACCAAGCTGTAGTGCTTACTCGCATAGTGAATGACACCTACCACGCCTTCTTGACAAAAAACGCCCATACCGCGCTTGATGCCCTGCGCACTCCCTACGTTGAGCGTAAAATAGTTGTTGCGGCGGTCCACGCTTGAATTGATTACTTCTGCCGGAATGTAGGTGTATTGCTGCTCAAAAATGGTATCGTTTATTTTGACTTTACCTCTGGACAACTGATACATGAATTTGGGCTGTCTTTTGCGCCAGTAGATGTTCTCCCACTGCAACTGGGTATTGTTCTTGCTGAGATTGAAATGTTTGGTGAGGTCGTGTTCCCATTCGAGCACCTGAATGGCGATATTGTTGTTGGTGGTAAGGAATTGGTTGCGCGGAAAACTGAGATAGGTAACATACCAACTCAGTGCTAAAATTTGCAGCACAGCAAAGACCAAGAAGATCCGGAAACGTTGCAAAAAAGCGATGAGATTGCGCATAGAAGCAAAGGTAGTAATTCTATGTGATTTTTTATAAGTTGAAAGTGAATGAGTACCTTCGTTTCGTGAAGACTTTTCAACCATTGTTAGCAACTCCCAGATTGAACCTAATTTCTTTTGATCAACAAACCTATGATTCTATTTTTACTAGTTGTGAAAAGCAAGAAATCATGCGCATTTTTGGTCATCTGAACGATGAAGAATACGAACTCGAATGCAGCCGATACAAGGGCGGATTTTCAACGTACAATCTCACGATCCAATTTTTTCAACTAGTAGAGAAAAACACCAACACGGTCATCGGTTGGGCTGGCTATCATTCTTGGGCCAAACAACACCACCGCGCCGAGCTTTTTTACAGCTTGAAAAAAGACGAATACAAGCGCAAAGGCTACATGTCAGAAGCCCTGCAACCCATTCTCGACTACGGTAAAAACGAAATGGATTTGTACCGTATTGAAGCTTTTGTGGCTACAGATAACATTCCTTCAAATCGCCTAATGGAAAAGTTTGGTTTCCAAAAAGAAGCCACCCTTAAGCACCGCTATCAGTTTGGCGATGAGGTAGATACAGACACTATGTATAGCTTATTTCCTCATCCTGATTTTCAATAAAATTTAGTTTATTCCAATGCGTAAAACAGTAATTCTCATCTTGCTCTCCACCACATTTGGCTTTACCTTAAACGAATTCATCCATCGCGCGGACCAACCCGAAAAATCAAAAAAAGTCACAGGGATTGGTGGTATTTTTTTCAAATGCAAAGATCCAAAAGCAGTGAGGGAATGGTATGAGAAAAATTTAGGCTTAAACACCAATCAATACGGAGCAGTATTTGAATTTTATAGAGGAGGAGACAGCACCCAAAAAGGCTTTTTACAGTGGAGCCCGTTTAAAGAGACAACCACTTATTTTGGCCCCTCCACAAAGGAATTTATGATCAATTACCGCGTTGCTAATTTGGATTATCTAGTCGGAGAGTTCAAGAAAAATGGCGTGCAAATACTGGATTCCATCGAAACTTACGAATACGGCAAATTTCTCCATATTCTTGATTTGGAAGGAAATAAAATAGAATTATGGGAGCCTAACGATGTAGCTTTTGAAAAAATGGGGCTTGACATGGGCCTCAAAACAACCTACTAAAAATTTGCAAATGAAAATCATCTTAACTGGCGCCACTGGCATGATTGGCGAAGGCATTTTAATCGAGTGCTTAAATGATCCTCGCGTATCAGAAATTCTAAGCGTGAGCAGAAAACCAAGCGGAAAGTCACACCCAAAATTAAGCGAATACATCGTTCCTGAATTTCTTGATCTCCTAGAAAACGATTCCAAACTACTAGGTTTTGATGCCTGTTTCTTCTGTGCTGGCGTGAGTTCGGTAGGGATGGACAAAGCTCTTTACGAAAAACTTACCTACGACACCACCATAGCCTTTGCCAAAGCAATCGGAAATCAGCCGCAATTGTCCTTTGTCTATGTAAGTGGTTCGGGCACCGATCGCACAGAAAAAGGACGCCTGCATTGGGCAAGAGTCAAAGGCAAAGTCGAAAATGACTTGTCGAAGATGGCATTTAAACAAACTTTTGGATTCAGAATTGGCATGATGATTCCTGCAGTTGGTCAACAACATGTCTTGAAGTACTACAACTATTTGGGTTGGATGTCACCATTTTTCAAGTTGGTTTTCCCTAACGTCATCAGCACCATGCGCCAGGTCGCCAACGCCATGATCCGCGTTTGTTCGGAAGGCTATGAGCGCGATGTTATTTTTGTGAAGGATATTAGGAAATTGGATAAATAATTGACGATGCGACGCTTATTTATTTTTCTTCTTTTTTTGCAACTTGGTTCAAATTTGAATGCCCAAAACCTCGATATTAACCTGCTCAGAAAAATCAATCTTGAGCGCAATACAGCACTCGATCCAACTTTTAAGTTTGTTACCAATTCGGTAGCGCCAATTGGGTTTGCCGCACCGTTACTCGTCACTTCAATCGGGTTTATTCAAAAAGACAAATCGCTTCAAAACAAAGGATATTACATCGGCGCCACGCTTCTTACCTCCGCAGTTTTAACGACTACCTTAAAGTTTACAATTGATAGAGACCGCCCCTTCGTCACTTACCCTGACATTCAAAAACTCACCGGTGCAGGCAGCCCCTCTTTTCCTTCTGGGCATACTTCTGAGGCTTTTGCCACCGCCACCTCATTGAGCTTGGCTTTTCCGAAATGGTATGTGATTGCGCCAAGTATGCTCTGGGCAAGCGCAGCGGGTTATTCGCGCATGCATTTAGGCGTACATTACCCAAGTGATGTGCTCGTTGGCGCACTCATCGGCAGCGGTTCGGCTTGGTTGTGTCATGAACTAAATAAAAGATATTTCAAATGATCCACTTCCTTCAACAACTCAAATACCGCAATGAAACCATGTTTTATTTCGGCTTGGTATGCCTCGTACTTTCCATACTTTTCTTGATTTTAGCCAGAACATCCTCCACACAGGTTTATGGCGTAAGCGCCTGGTACAAGCCCTTTAAATTCGCTTTTTCTACCTTGACTTTTGCCTGGGCCATGGGTTGGTATTGCTATTACCTACCCAATTTCAATGTCAAGCTTTTCAATTGGTCGATTATCGTGTTGCTCGGTTTTGAAATCGCCTATATTGCCATTCAAGCGGGTAGGGGCCAACTCTCGCATTACAACATGAGCACACCAGTTTATGCGGCACTTTACTCCATGATGGCCCTTGCTGCTTCGGCTGCAACGCTTTACACCGCCTATGTTGGGTATCAATTTTTCAGCAACGATTTTCCAGCGCTACCAACTTATTATTTGTGGGCCATTCGCTTGTCTATCCTCATTTTCGTCATCTTTTCCTTCGAAGGATTCGCCATGGGCTCAACCCTCAATCACAGCGTTGGCGCCCTCAACGACAACTCCAATTTATTCATCATGGGTTGGAGCAAAACCGTTGGTGACTTGCGCGTCTCACATTTCATCGGCATGCACGCCTTGCAGGTTCTGCCTGTGCTTTCATTTTATGTTTTGAAGCATACCAAACTGACCATTTTGATGGCCATCATTTATGGCCTGTTGGCGCTGTCAACACTCATTCAAGCCTTGAAAGGAAAGCCGTTGTTTGGCGGGAAAGGGAATACTGAGGTGGTGTAAGAATTACCTCGAAGCCCTAGGATTAAAGAGCTTGTTGGTTGAAACCAAGATAAGCAGTAAAATCAAGGTAAAAGCCGAAGATTCTTTAGGGTTTTGTAGATAGTCAAAGGATAAATACCCCATCGAAATCAGCACAATTGCCACGTATCCCATCTTGATAAGAGAATTTTTTGCTAGCTTTTTCGCGATAAACGCCAAAGGGAAAATGGCTAAGACGGAAAGAATAATGAGGAGGTTTTGCATATCGTAAATATAAGTAAATAAATGTAATTCAGTAGCATAGACAATAATTATAAAAAGAAAGCGTTAGCTCGAAATAATTTTCGTCGAATATAAAAAGCAATGAGAGGCACTTATCTACTATTTGCAGCATGTCTTTTGTACATCAAAATGAGTTACGCACAAGTCAATAAGCAAGATACATTGAATCGATATGGCTTGCATTTAGGAATGAATTTCGGTGCACTTATTGCCGGAGGAGCCGACGCAGGTGGTGGAGGCTTGAAAATTGGCCCGAGAATCGGGATTCATCTGAACGAGAAAATGGCAATCGGGTTAGAGTTTAACACCGATTATCAGACTATTTTTGCAAAAGATTCATTGCTAGAGCCAAGTATCCGCCTCTCTCGATGGGGAGGGCCATTTGTCAGGTATTATCTTTTTTCGCCTGTACAAAAGTGGAATATGCTGGCAAGTGTCAACTACGCTTACGGTAGCTTTTATCTTTGGAGTGAAGCTGAGAAATTTAGACAAACCTATCACACAACAATTCTTGGATTAGGAGCCAGCTACAAAACAAAACATTTTCTAATTGAGGGCGGCTATCGCTTTACTTTCTTGATGAATAACACTCCCATCGAGGCAAGATGGGTGAATACTTTGTTTTTGGGTGTGAGTAGGAATTTTTGATTACGCTTCGCGTGCTCTCCTTTGAATGGATTACTCGCTATCGCTCGTGAACCCTTGTGGGGAGGATCAAAACAATTGAAAAGCCAGTTGCTGCGCAACTTTACCTTTTTTATTTCACAATGCTTACAAAAGCAAGCTTTTGACGCATGTAAAACAAAAAAGCCAGCCTGATGGCTAGCTTTTCAATTGTTTTGCGGAGAGAGAGGGATTCGAACCCTCGATAAGCTTTAGACCTATACACACTTTCCAGGCGTGCTCCTTCAACCACTCGGACACCTCTCCAGGTTTTTAGTGGAGTGCAAAGATACAAAGCTTTTTTGATTCTAGGAAACGCGGCGCATTCTCAGTAAAATGACAAATGCTGATAGCATGGTGATGCTGCCTATGGCTAGGATGGCGGTGCTAATGGTCCATACATCGGCGATTATGCCTGTGAGTAGGGCGCCCACAGCGTAGCCGAGGTCTCGCCAGAGGCGATACACGCCTATACTTTGGGCGCGCTGGCTCGGGTGGGTGTTGTCTGCGATAGCAGCTAAAAATGTGGGATAGACTACCGCTGTGCCGAGTCCAAGAAAGACGCTGAGTAGCGCAAAGGCCGTGAAAGTTTGTGCCCAAATGAAGCCGAGTATGGCGAGCCCTTGCATGAGCATGCCCCAAAAGAGCAGAGATTTTTTAGCATAGCGGTCGGCCAATTTGCCGGTAAAAAGTTGGCTGAAGCCCCAAACGGTTGGGTAAATAGCAATAATTTGGGCGAGTTCAGCCACAGTAAATCCTTTGCTCAGGAGTAAGATAGGGAACAAGCCCCAGATCATGCCGTCATTGAGGTTGTTCACCAAACCGCCTTGACTAATGGCGCCCAAATTGGGATGTTTCCAGGAGGTTTCGACAAAAATATTTTTCAAAAGAGGTGCTTTGCTTTCTTCGCCTTCCAGTTGCACAAAAGATCGTGTGTCTTTGACAAAGAAGATACTTGTTAGCAGTCCAATTAGAGAAAGCACAATGCCTATATAAAAAGTGTACGGACGAATTCCATACAAATTGGCAATACGCGCGCTTAAAAAGGCTACTGCACCAACGGCAATATAGCCGGCAGCCTCATTGATACCCATCGCAAAGCCTCGGTTTTTTGGGCCAACAAGATCGATTTTCATGACCACTGTACTGCTCCATGCCAAGCCTTGATTGAGGCCTAGAAATATATTAGCCACTATGATCCAAGACCAATTCGGTGCGTAAATCAGTAATAAAGGAACCGGTAGGGCAAAGATCCAGCCAAATATCAAGAGGTTTTTGCGTCCCCAGCGATTGGCTAATGTGCCTGCAAAATAATTGGTCAGCGCTTTTGTGATGCCAAAAACAATAATAAACGAAAGAATGGCTGTTTTTGCAGCTAAGTGAAATTCCTGTTCGGCCAATTGAGGAAGAATGCTTCGTTCTTGACCAACCATACCACCAACAAAGGCGTTGACGAGGACAAGTAAACTAAATTGTTGCCAATTTTCTTTGAGACCGAGCTGTTTTATAGGCATTACATCAACAACAAGCCAATCGAGAAATAAATGAAGATGCCGATGACGTCGTTCAGGGTGGTGACAAACGGACCAATAGCGAGTGCAGGGTCAATTTTGTAACGGTTGAGGATCATCGGGAAGAGCGTACCAAAAATGGCCGCAAATAAAATAACCGTGAAGAGCGATAAACTGACTACAATACCTAAATGGATGTCTACAAAAACGGTAGCAACTAAAAAGATGAGGCTCGATAAAATGAGGCCATTCATGAGGCCAACACTTCCTTCTCTGATGAGTTTGGGAAGAATACGGCCGAGGTCTTTGTCGCCTCTGGCTAAAGATTGAACCACGATTGCCGAAGATTGCACGCCCACATTTCCTCCCATTGCGGTAATGAGCGGAATAAAGAAGGCCATTGCAGGTATGGCGGTAATACTTGCTTCAAAATTGGAAATAACTTTTGCGCCGATGGTACCGCCAAACATAGCGATAATCAGCCAAGGTAAGCGCGAAAAACTGACCTTCCAGATAGCCGCATCAGAATCTACTTTGTCTGAGATACCTGTTGCCATTTGGAAGTCTTTGTCGGCTTCTTCTTTGATGTAATCAACGACGTCGTCTAGGGTAATGCGGCCCACTAATTTGTTTTGGTAGTCCACAACAGGAACCGAAACGAGGTCGTATTTTTCCATGACCTTTGAGACCAACTCTGCTGAATCACTGGCCTTGACCGAAATGATTTTTTTACTTTGGTAGATGTTCTCGATTTTGGTGCGTGCACTTGCAAAAAGTAGCCTTTTGAGCGAAAGTACACCCAAGAGGTGGTCGTCGTCATCGACAACAAAGATGTTATATACTTTTTCTACGTCTTCGGCTTGCTTGCGCAACTCAATGATGGCGCGGTTTACGGGCCATTCTACGTTGGCCTGGAAGAACTCTTTTTGCATGAGCCCCCCTGCGGTGTCGTCGTCGTAGTTGAGGAGGTCGACGATGTCTTCGGCTGCTTCGTCGTCTTCCATTTGGGAGATGACTTCCTGAATTTTTTCGTCGGGAAGGTCACCTAAGATGTCGGCGGCGTCGTCGGAGTCGAGGTTCTCGAGCTGGTCGGCCATCTCTTTACTGGAGAGGGAGGCCAAGAAGCGGTCGCGAACTTCTTCTTCGAGCTCCATTAAGATGTCGGCCTGGGTGTCTTCATCTACCATGAAGTAGATGAATTTGGCTTCGTCGTTGGTGAGTTTGTCGAGAATTTCGGCAACCTCGGCGTAGTGGAGCTCCAAGACTTGCTCTTGGATCCAAAGGCGGTCTTCTGCGACAATTTTTTGACGCAGTTCGGCAATAAATTCTTTGGTTAACTCAAAACGCACCAGCTACTTTTTGACAAAGATACGCAATTGCGTTGCAAAGGTTTTACCGCAAGGTTAAGTTATACGGGAATTAGTCGTGGCAGAGGCCTTCTACCTCGTGAAAGATATCGTGTGCTTTGGTGATTTTCTCTAACAAAAGTGCATTTTGGGCCTCTATATTTTTACTGGGCTTCTGTACTAAAGTATGGATTTCCAAACATTGTTTTTCTAATCTGGCAAGGGCTTCCTGAACGCGTTCGTTGTTGGCAGAAGCAGGAGGAGTTGAATTTTTCAATAAAATCGCTTTCGCGTAGAGCTCACCGCTTCGCGTGCGCAAGGGCGCAAAGTTCTTTTCTTCGGCCGGATGAAAAGTTTGGGCCATCACTTTATGAAAATCTTTGATTGCCAGCCAATTGTCCTTCTCAATTTCCTTGAGTAAGGGGTCATTTAGCGCCGCTGCATATTTAGCTGATACCGCTCCCCAGTTAATGAGGTTCCAAATTCCGCTGAGGTAATCTACTCTTCTATTTTGGTATTTGAGGTAGTAGGCGTGTTCCCAGACATCGATGCCTAGAATGGGAATGCCGCGCTCCGCACTCACATCCATGATCGGGTTGTCTTGATTGGCAGTGCTGTAGACAGCAAGTTCGCCTTTTGGCGTCACTACCAACCAGGCCCAACCACTACCAAAACGCGTACTCGCAGCCTTGTTTATGGTGGCAATTAAAGAGTCGATAGAGGTGAACTTTGAATCGATTGCTTTTTGAAGTTCCGTTGAAATAGGGGCTTGTTTTTCTTTAGGGGCAAGGATATCCCAGAAAAGACTATGGTTGTAGTGCCCACCCGCATTGTTGCGCACGGTATTGGAGCGGAAACTCGCATACATGAGTAGGTCATTCATGCTGAGCTTTTCCATGGCAGTTCCGGTAATGGCTTTGTTGAGGTTGTTCACATAGGCCGCATGGTGCTTGTCGTGGTGAATTTCCATGGTTTGCGCGTCAATGTAGGGTTCATAGGCATCAAAACCATAAGGAAGATTCGGAAGTGAATAAACCTGCGCAAATAAACTTGCGGAAAAGGATAGGAAAAGAATGGAAAGGAGAGATTTCATGAAGCTAAATTAAATGTTTTGGAGATCGACCATTCGCATGGCAATGAAGGCTTTGAGGACTCTTTCCCCGACATTTGGCACCTCGACATGAATGAGGTAAACGCCAGAAGAAACAGGAATGCCAGCATGGTTGGTGAGGTCCCAATCTTGGAAGGTCATGGGGCTATCTTTTTTAATGTTGCGAATCAGTTTGCCGTTGGAAGAATATATCCTGATCTGGCACTGTTCTGGGAGGTTTGTAATTTTGATGCGGTTGTCTAGTTTGTTGCGCTCGTACTCAGAGAAAGCATAGTAAGGGTTTGGTACCACATTGATAAGGTCTAGCGCTTCTTTGAGCATGTCTTGTGAGCCAATTTGTGTGGCAATTTGGTCCATACTCCAACCGTACATTGGCATACCGCCGTTCTGCCCTGTGGCCATGAAATTTTTATATTCTTTGTTGATGCGCAAGCGAATGCTCACGTCTGTAGAGAGCAATTCTTGGTCTGGTGCCAACATGGGGTAGGCAATCCAGGTTAAAGAACCATAAAGCTCACGCTTTGCTGATGAACTGCCGCCTTCCACCTCCAAATACTTATTATAAGCAAAGTTCATATTGTTGTTTTCTGCATCTACAGGAATATATGCCGGGAAGTTGAAACCGGAGTTGAATCCGTTGGTGCTGGCTTGGTTGTAACTGAATACGTAGATTGGATGCATACCGCCCATGAGTGGGGTGCCTACATTACTTACCAAACGATCGGTTGGGTTCCAAAGCATGTCGGCGCCGTTTTCACCACCTAGGAAAGAGTTCTCTCCAAAGGCCATGTAAAGGCGCGCGCCAGATTCTAAATCCACTGCATAGCCAGGGAACCAACCCATACCGGTGCCTGTGCCATCGGGATTGCCATTTTTATCTACGCTTGGACTCTTGCGCAAAGCTCCTGGTTGCGCACCACCCACATTGAGGGTAGTGTTGCGACCGAGCTCTACAATTGGGCAGCGTGTCCAGAGGCTCTTGTCAGAGGTAAGCACGATGTTTACACTTGGCAAGAAGGAAATAGATGCATTGAGTTTGCTAGAACCAGAGAAGGTACCGTAGTAAGCCAACGGCATGTAGTCTGCCTGGTAACCCACCAAACGGTGTGGTGCAATGATGCCTTCTAGCACGCGCTCATAAGCTTGTGTTGGGTCCGCGCCTACTTCGTCTGGATACTTACATGGATCCAAATATGTTGGGCCATTAGGCAAGCCTTCAAAAGCATCGTTTGCCGGGTCACACTCTGGGGCATAATCGCCTGAACGGATCCAATTGGTTGGGAAAAACGCATCGTTGTCCTTGACACCAGTTAACCAACGCTTTGATGAATCGGCAAAAGTCATACTCGCGTCAATCATGTCGGTAGATTTTGAAACTATATTTCCGGTACCAGTATATTTATTTTGGTGTATCTGAACGGAGAGTCCCCATTGCGGAATAATTTGCTCGTTGTCTGATTGAATGGTGCGCTCTGAACTCACAGAGTCGAGAATTGTGAGGTCGTCTTTGCTGACATGGCGGTAAATGACCCAGCTTGCGGTATCGGCACTATTCCCAACGGTTGGCGAAGTATAGTTGCGGAACTTACAAGTGAAGTAACCGTTTGCCAAATTGAGTGGGTCCACCACCTTGATGTTGATTGGCCCAGCACCGTAGTCATAGGTGGGGTTGGCCATGTAGCCATCTGAAAGAATGGTTTTCATGCTGGCAGCGGTCAGCTCTAAGTTTCTGTTGCCATTGCCGTAGCCGTCGAGGCGTGTGATTTGCGGCGAAGAACCGTAGGCAACAAGTTGTGCTGTGCCGCCTGCCTCGGGCATGGGGTTGTGTGGGATGACTTCAATGGGTTTGACTTCTCCGACTGCGGCCTTGCGGCTGGCGATGTAGCGTTTCTTCTGCCCATCGAGCGAGAGTGGATCATTGGGTGAGTAATCTTTGTAGTTGTTGTGCGCATAGGCAACGGCCATGTAGTAATAGCGCTTGAAGTTGACAAGTTTTTTGTCGCCTTGTGCAAATTGGTCTGTTTGGATGCGATAGCTGTGTTGCACGCCCTTGTCCTCGCCATTGACGCGCTGTACCGGAATGGATGCGCCGAGCTCATCGCTGAATTCAAAATTGATGATTTTGCCAATGCCGTCTTTGATGTCGCTTTGCGCAACCAAACGCGCTTGATCTGGGTCTTGGAGTTCTGAACTCGATACTTTTGAATTGGCTAACTGGTAAATTTGATAACCCTGGAATCTGTAGGTTTTGTCTGCATTGGGGTCAGTTGCAACGATAAATGGGTCAAATTCGACATATTCTTCTTTGTAGTTGTTCGAATTGACCGGATTGGAGAGCATCAGGATTACTTCATTTGCTAATTCTTGCGCTTGTACTTCTGGGGCGTGTGGCCCATCGAGCACCTTGAAGCAGTTTTCAAAAAGCGCTTGCGCTTTGTCATCGGCCCTGCGCAACGTTTCTACTGACGCAAAAGGATCGCCGTTGCTTGAGCGGGCCCAAACCACGCCAACAGTAATGTTATTGACCGCGCCGGGCTTCAAAATAAAGGGCCCTGCCGACTGCACAAAACGGCGGTCGTTGGGCGTGTTGTTGGCGGTTTGTTCGGTCCAGTTGGCTTGCGGGTTTCCGCCGGTACCCCAGCCGAGCGGGTCGGTGTTGCCCGGGAACATGAAGTCGCAGGGCATGTTGGGATCCGCTTCTGGATCTGAGATGTGGCCGCTGCCGCCGTAAACGAATTTGGTGCCATCTTTCCAGAAGCCACGCAAGTAGTTGTAGTAATCGCCGGCGTTTACAGGGTCTGTTTGGTTCGGGTTGGCACCATTGGTGGTATTGGAATAATATAAAAAGCGGCGCATGCCAAAGCGTTCGTTGTCTACAACGCCGTCGCCAAAACCAATACCGTTGAGCGCTTCGTTGTCCCAGATACCATAGGCATTGTCTATGCCGTCGTTGTCTTGGTAAGGGCCTTCAAAAAAGTCGACGCCAATAGCGGGTGGTGAGTTTCCGTAACCTTTGAAGCCAGAGTTGTCGCCGTCGTAGTTGTCGCCGTTGTAGTAATAGCCCAAACCCCGATTGACATCGCAGCCTACGTAGTCGTCATAGGGGTCGCCTAGGGCACCATCGGTAAAGAATCCAAAATAGGTGTTGTACAACGTTTGGGTACCGCGGTTGATGAGCTCGTAATTGTAGAAAGTCATGTTATTGACTTCGTCGTTGGAGGCAAAAGCAAAAGCCTGTGCCCTGATTTCCATTCCGATAGGGTCGGCACCGGTTTCAGTATGGATGTTGCCCTTGTCGTTCATGACCCACCAATAGTTGAGGTCGCCGTAGAGCGAAATTTTGCGATCGGTGCTGCAATCTTTGGTTTTTTTGATGTCGTACCAAGGGAAGTCGCCGTCTTGCCAATTGTAGGTGCCGTCGTTGTTGTAATCGTAAAATGGCGCTAAATAGTAATCTTGGCCTTGCGAAACATCGCCGTGGGCAGGCCATTCTTTGATGATTTTTGGAACGGAATAGTTTGGAAACAAATCAGATTGGGTGGTGGTCCCGTTTTGCATGTCGTAAATGCCTGCCTCGTACCAGGCATTGAACTCGCGGATTTGGTCCTGGCTCGAGATAAAATGCTTGTCGTATTTGGAACAATTGTCTGAGGTGGTCTCGGCAAAAACCTTAGAGAGCGGGCCTGTCCAGTAGTCTTGACCATTTCGGTAGCGCAACGCAGCCAATTTGAGTTGGTTGTTGACGTCCGTGCCGCCAAGCCAAAGTGCAGCAGTAAAAAGCGCATTGATACCCGAGTTTTTGGGTACCTCGTACATGGAATAGTTTTGATTGGGAATTTGCCACAAGTTGCCTGCAGTGTGCACCATGGCGCGCACGTTGTTGAGCTCCATAAAAGTGGTGTGGTTTGGAGGCGGGCAGTTGGCTCCTTTATGTTGTGCTTGAACGTGAGGTTTGCTGTTGCCCGTAAAGGCCTGAGCAAGCACGCCTTCAGGTAAAACAAGAGAGATGATAAAAATCAGTAAAAATAGTCGCATCAGGTCCCTAAATTAAGCAAAAAAACGCTGTAATTTTGAATATGAAACAACTCGAATCTGCCGCAGACATCCATCAATTGGTAGACACCTTCTATGCTAAGGTCTTAAAAGATGAGCTCCTTGCGCCATTTTTCATCCGAATCAACTTCGCTGAGCACCTTCCAAAAATGGAGCAATTTTGGCGTTTTGCACTGCTTTCGGAGGCGGGCTATACCACCAACGTCACCGAAAAACACCTGCGCATGCCGCTCGAACAAGCTCATTTTGACCGCTGGACTACCCTCTTCAACCAAACAGTCGACGCACTTTTTGAGGGCGATCTTGCCGAACAAGCCAAGCAGCGAGCAGCCATCATCGGCTGGACCATCCATTCAAAGATGAACGCTTGAGCTTGAATAAACAATTCAATCTTCAAAACTAAAAGGCGCGGTTCATTTTTCTTGACAACTAGCGTGTATTTTTGAATTATGGCAAAAAAAGCAGACATCTACAGCAAGCGCGGCATTCGAACCGGCTATGTCTCTACGGTAATAGGGATTTCATTGGTTATTTTTATGATTGGCCTCGTATTAGGCGGCATATTCGGCTTGCGCAGCATTGAAAAGCAGGCCAAAGAAAATATCCAAGCCGATATCTTTTTTAAATCAGCCCTCAACGATGCCGACATCAAGCAAATTGAAGAACAGCTCAAGTCTTGGCCAGAGTTTTCGGATGTGTTTTTTATCTCTCCGGAGCGCGCCATTCAAGAGTTTGCCGGTGAAAGTGATGTAGAAAAAGACGTGCTTGCACTTTTTGATGCCGATAATCCACTTCCAGCCACAATTGGCATCAAGCCCAAAATGGACTACGCAAGTCAGGCAGGAATGGCACACATCAAGAGAAAGTTGTTGTCGCGTTTCAAAGAAGAAATCGATGAGGTCAATTACGATAAATCGAGTGTAGCGAATGTCAATTTAGGTTTCAAGCAGTTTGCAATTTTATTTTTAGCGGTGGCTTTATTGCTCATTATTATTGCCGTGGCCATGATCAATAACACCATTCGCTTGGCGCTCTATTCCAAGCGTTTCACCATTAAAACAATGCAATTAGTAGGAGCCACTACCATGTATATCCGCAAACCATTTTTAGGTCAGGCGCTTTTTCAGGGCTTGCTTTCTGCACTCATTGGCTTGGCTTTATTGCTTACGGTTTTCTATGGCATCAATAACTTGCTAGAAACCATTCAGATTGCTTATACTATAGAAAGCTTCCTGATGTTGATCAGTTTACTGTTTGTTATTGGCGTTTTTATTACGCTGTTATCTACGTGGTTTGCCTTAAACAAGTATCTTCGTATGAAATTAGATGATCTTTATTAATTATGAAGGACCCTATCAAACACTTCGGCTTTGATCCTGCCAACTACAAATGGTTATACATCGGTTTGGCCATCAACATACTCGGATTTTTATTAATGATTGGCGGCGGCTCTACCGATCCGAAAGTTTTCAAAGCAAACGAACTCTTCAGTTCGGTGCGCATCACTATAGCCCCAATGCTTATTGTGGCGGGCTATGTCGTGATTTTCTACGCCATCATGAAGCGCAATAAAAAAGACCAAACAGAAGCTTAATCAATGAGTTTTCTCGACGCTATTATCCTGGCCATCATCGAAGGCCTGACCGAATTTTTGCCTATTTCTTCCACCGGGCACATGATCATTGCATCTACCTTTATGGGCAACGCCAGCGATAGCTTTGTCAAGCTCTTCACGGTAGTGATTCAGTTTGGTGCTATCTTATCGGTGGTTTTGGTTTATTTTCAGAAATTTATCCAGAGTTTCCGTTTTTATTTGTTGTTGGCAGCGGCTTTTGTCCCGACGGGCATCATTGGTCTGTTGGCTAAAAAACACATTGACGCGTTGCTAGAGAACGTAGCTGTAGTGGCCTGGATGCTACTCATTGGAGGTATTGTACTGCTCTTCGTAGACAAATTTTTTGCTGCCAACGAAAGCCAAACCGAAGAAAAACCACTCGATTTCAAGACCGCTATCATCATCGGCACCATTCAAAGTATCGCTATGGTACCAGGCGTTTCGCGTTCTGCCGCTACCATTATCGGCGGCCTGAGCCAAAAACTCACGCGCAAAGCTGCAGCTGAATTTTCGTTTTTCTTGGCTGTCCCGACAATGGCTGCCGCCACGCTCAAAAGCATGTTCGACGAAAAAGAATTGTTAATGCAATCAAGTGGCCACGAATGGCTGTTGTTATTAGTGGGCAATGTAGTTGCTTTTATAGTGGCATATTTAGCGATAAAGTCCTTTATTGCTTTCTTGCAAAAGAAAGGTTTTCGCGCTTTTGGCTGGTACCGCATTGCACTTGGTGCCGTCTTACTCATCTTGATGGCAATGGGTGTTGAACTTCAAATGGCAGGCTAATGCTAGATATTCAAGACGGCCTCACCATATTAGTCGACAAACCCTACACCTGGACCTCCTTTGACGTCGTCAATAAAATCCGCTGGAATCTCAAAAAGAAGTTGGGTGTCAAAAACGTGAAAGTTGGTCACGCTGGCACACTCGACCCCTTAGCTACAGGCTTACTCGTATTGTGTTTAGGCAAGCATACCAAACGCATAGAAGGGCTCACCAGCGATGGCAAAACCTACACTGGTACTTTTTTACTTGGCAGAACAACGCCTTCTTTCGATTTAGAAACCGAATTCAATCAAGATTTTGACACTGCCCACATCGATGCTGCACTGCTCGAAAGCGTGTGCGCATCTTTTTTGGGTATACAAATGCAAACGCCACCCATTTACTCTGCCAAGCAGGTAGACGGCAAACGCGCCTATGATTTTGCAAGAGCAGGCAAGGAGGTCGCACTCAAGCAAAGCCAGATAGAAATCACGGACTTCCAGATCAATGCCGCGCGTTTCCCTGAAATAGATTTTCAAATCTCTTGCAGCAAAGGCACGTATATACGCAGCATTGCCAGTGATTTTGGCAGTCGCTTGAACTCAGGAGCCACACTCATTGCTTTGCGCAGAACGCAGTCTGGGAATTTCGATATCGCAAATGCAAAAAGTGTAGAAGACTGGATTGAACTGATCAACCAAGAAGGCGTCTATATTCCTTGAAGCCGCAAAGGCAATCTAATCTTTAATGTGTTTTAATTTTTCCTGGACGTCGCGAATCAGGCGATTGTAGTCATTGATTTTTTCTTGGTACCCATTTGTTTCGGCGCGGTGCAGTCTTTTTTGAAGATAGTGTAAGCGTCGTCCTAACTTGTATTTGTCCCATTTGTATAAGATGCGTTTCATGGTGCAAGGTTTTAATGAATACTGAAATTTTGTGCCCTCATGGCTTTCTTTAAATTTAGCTAATATTTAATTTACATCAAACTTATTTACTGTTGGATGGTTACTTTTTTGTTTGTATCTTTGTGGCCCTGAAAGTCGAAAAGAATGCCTCGGTGGCGGAACTGGTAGACGCGCTGGATTCAAAATCCTGTTCTTTCGGGAGTGCCGGTTCGATCCCGGCCCGAGGTACAAAAGCCCTAGAGTTTTCTAGGGCTTTTTTGTTTCTTTATCCAAGGCTTTATCCGAGTTTACTTATCCTCTAACATATTGATTACACCACCTTTGCCATCGGTAATTATTGTTTTGGTATTAGGTGAAGTTGAGAGCTTCATGAAGGCCTGAATCTGATTCATTTTCAAAACGTTTGGTGTTAAACTCGAATTGAGCATGTCGTTGGCAGTTTTGTTGGCTTTGGCTTCAATCTCGATACTTTTTGCTTTTCCTTCGGCTTCGATAATGGCCGTTTGCGCTTTGGCCTCTGCCTGAATCACTGCATTTTTCTTGGCGCCTTCTGCCTCTATGAGTTGGCGGTCCATTTCTTTTTTCTGACGGTCGAGTACAAATTCCATGCGGAGTGCTTCTTGTTCGGCTTCAAGCTTGGCCTCGATAGAGCGCGTAAGGCCCTGTGGAAGACTGATGCTTTTCAATAAAACAGCTTCAATCACAAAGCCTTTTTCGTCACAAACTTCAGCCAATCTTTTTCTGATTTCTTGCTCAATTTCGTTGCGCTTTGCACTGTGCATGTCTTTGGCGTAGTAACGCGAGCATACGTCAGAAGCTGCAGACCTGAATACAGGTAAGATGAGGTTTTCTTCGTAGTTGAGTCCGGTTTCTCTGATTATTCTAGGTACATCTTCGGCTTTGATATGATACAAAATAGAGCTCTCGGAGAGAATTGTTAAACCTTCTTTTGATGGGAGATTCTCCTTGATAGATAAATTCATGGTGCGCACATTCACCTTTACTACTTTGGTAATAAATGGATTATAGGCAACCGGGCCTGCCATTCGGACCTTTTCGTCAATCTTTCCTAATTTACTTTTGACCGCAACCTCATGCGGTTTGACAACTGTACAGCTCGCTACTCCTGCAGCCAGCGCTGTTAAAAATAGAAGTTTTTTCATCGTTTTTTTTGATGGTGGCTCCGACAAAGGTTATGCCATAAATGATGTTTTATGTCTGAGTTGTTATTGATAATTTTTATGAAGATTATAGCGGTTATTTGAACCAAACGCCACACCTCGATAAAAATCCCTCCGTTCTTTCTCAAAAACCATTTTATGAGAAAGATTTTACGACACGCAGTTTTCTTCGCTTCTTTTATATTGCTCATTTCAACAGCAGGGCGCACGCAGATCATCAACTATATTACACTAGATCATAACAACGTAAGTTGTATTCTTTCTGACGAAGGTGGTTTTTTTTCTGATTTAGCCATTGGGAATGCCGGTTATGAGGTGCCAAAAGGGGGTGGGTTGGGTACCATTTTTGGCGGTAGCTTTTTGATCAGCGCGCAAGATCCGATGGGTCAGGTTTATTTTTCTGGAGCGCACACGAGCGCACCGAGCAATCAGCATGAGATACATTCAGGCCCGATTGCAGATCCGTTTTTCTATGGGTCTAATTCTTATTCAAGCGCTTATCAAAATGCTTTATGGAAGGTAAGTTCTGAAGAGATAGATTTTCATCAACAAAATTATCTGAATCCTGGCTATACTGTTCCGAATGCGCTTCTCAAATGGCCAGGGAATGGCGATGCAACAATGGGCGTTGCGCAGCAGTTGGCACCTTATATTGACCTCAACCAAAATGGTATTTACGAACCTATTTTGGGTGATTACCCTGATATCCGCGGCGATGAAGCCGTGTACATCATTATGAACGACGAGTCTTATATGCCTGATGGGAACCAATTGCGCATTGAGTTGCATGCCATGTTTTATCAGTTCAGCACGGGAAATTATTTGAATAATACAACCTTTATGAACCTGAGGGTCATCAATAGAAGTAATATCAATTACATGAACTACCTGCAGAGCATTTTCATGGACTTTGATTTAGGAAATTATTCTGATGACCAGATGGGTTGTTCTCCTGAAAAAAATCTATTATTTGCCTATAATGGTGATGATGATGATGAATTAAATGTGGGTGAGGGCTATGGAGCCAATCCGCCGTGCCAAGGCTTGGTGAGTTTATCACACCCCTTAAAATGCGGTGTCGTCTTAAATACGGGTCAAGATTATTTTGCAAATGGTGACTACTCCTATTGGCTCTTGCAAAATAGCCAATGGACAGACACCACTCCGTGGGTAAATCCTTTGACCAATCAAGTGGCTGATTTCACTTTACCCGACAATCCAAATGATCCCAACGGTTGGAGTGAAGAAGCACTCAATGATCCTCCTGGAGACAGGCGCGGCATGATCACAATCTATGAACCCTCCTTTCGACCAGGCACCGCAATTTGTTCGGATTACGCTTTCCTTTATAGCCGCGTCGGTTCGCGTTTACAAAATGTGCAAGATGTCTGGAATATTGCCACTAGTATTCAAGCACTCTACAATTCTTCAGAGCAATTTATCTGCCAGGGCAGTTCAAGTGTTGGGCTTCCGAATATAAAGTCACAAGAAAAAGGTCTTCGCATCTCTCCTAATCCGGCAAGTGAAATGCTCACCATCGAAAGTCAATTTCAAACGCCATATGATTTGGCAATCTATAATGCTATGGGGCAAGTGGTGCTTCAGAAAAACATGCATGGGCTTTCGCATGAAACCATCACCTTGGATGCGCTTTCAAAAGGATATTACCTCATCCAGGCCTCAAACGGACAAGAACTATTTTCAGAGAAATTGGTGGTGGAGTAGTGGATAATATGAAAGTAAACAATTGAGCTCAGTCAGTGTTTCATTACAAACTCCTTTCCATGAAAGCAATCTTATTTAGTCTTCTCTTTACTTTTTGTTCACTGTTCACTTTCGCACAAACCAATGTGTCGGGCGGCATCTATCAAAACACCACTTGGTCTTTGAGTGGCAGCCCGTATATTGTGAATAGCTCCATTGTTGTTTTTCCGGGTAAAACCTTAACCATTGAGCCGGGTGTGGAGATTCAAATCAATAACCAGAACAATACCAATATTTACATCGAGACGCGCGGCACCATCAACTGCGTCGGTACAGACGCGCAGCCCATTAAAGTTCATGCGCTCTACGACACACTCAATACAGTTGCTTGGCAAGGTTTTGTTTGCACGAGCTCTCAAGGAGGCGTTTTGAATGCTGACCGCATCGAGATTTCAAATGCCTATTTCCCTTTATCTTACGAAACAATTCCCGCAACACTTTCCTACACCAATAGCAAGTTTGTTCGTTGTTTTCAGGCGGTTACGGTTGGCACCAACCTCAATTTATCGGGCTGTGAATTCATCGATAATGAAGTTGGGGTTTATGGCTGGGCCAATTTCAACATCAACAATTGCCTTTTCAAAGACAACACCACCGCACTCTATATTTACGCCAGTGCTTTTGCCATGAGCAATTGTAGTTTCGTCGACAACCAAATTGGGGCTTCCTTTTTGTCGAATGCAGTAGATTCTATCGTTATTTCGAATTGCGAATTTCTCAACAACGGTTTGGCCATCAATTACCCTAACAACGGAAGAGTTGAGAATTGCGTTTTTTCGGACAACGCTGCCGCCATTCAACAGGCCTATTACTGTGAAATCTTCAACAACGAATTCTACTACAACGAACTCGCCATTGAAGCGTGTGTCGATGCTAATATCCACAATAACCAAATCAACAACAACATGGGTGGCTTGCTCATCTCGAATGTATCGAGCATACAAGACAGCCCATCTATTTATGACAACGAAATTTGTGGCAACATCAATTACATTGTCGACAACAACACCAACAAGAACTATTCGCTATTCAGCAATTGCTTCTGTGACCTCGACTCCGCTCAAATAGAAGCCTATCTCATAGACGGCTACGACGACATCACTAAAGGCCTCATCAATTACCAAATCTACGACTCGAGCTGTACTGTGTTACTAGGCAACGTAGTCAAGTTCGGTGCAGGTGTTGGGCTAGAAGAAAATACGTTTGATTTCAGTTTTGAAAATCCAGTCCATCACAACTTGCAACTTTTGGTTGCTGCAGCAGTGCAACAAATTGTGCTTCAAAATACCAGTGGCCAGTCATTTAACTTCTCGGCAACCGCACACAATTCATTTGATCTTTCGCGCTTGGCACCTGGCTACTACTTTATCGTAAAGCTAGACGAGCAAAATGTTTCCAAGGTTTTGGTCAAGTACTAATTGCATCTTAAAGCTTCACGCCAATACTCAAGTAGATCGTTCTTGGCGTTCCAGGTAAAATACCCGGCCCTGGATAACCACCTGCGCGTCTGGTTGCGTACATTTCATTGGTGAGGTTATTGACCCCAGCTCTGAACTGATACACCTCCTTAAAAGCATATGTCATATTGAAGTCTAGGAGTTGGTAGGCAGGTAGTTGCCCTGTTGTGAAGGTAGCATTTGGCTCAATTGTGTTGAGGGCATCTGTGAATACCGCAGCCACATAATTGTACTGAACTGTTGCAGCAAAACCTTTGTACTTGATACTCAAGCCTGAGCGCAAGATGTGTTCAGGAGCGTTTTCTACGCGCTTTCCTGCTTGATTTTTCGATGGATCATTGATGGTTGCGGGGTTGTCCCAGCGGGTGTAGCGCGCGTCTACATAGGCGTAGTTGGTGAATAAACTAATTCCCAAAGCCGTAAATTGCGGAAAAAGGCGCATGACATCTAATTCTACAAAACTTTCGATACCCTGACTCACAGACGCACCAATGTTTGTCTTGTAAGGCGCGTTATTGAGGGTAATGGTTCCAATGCGGTTATTGTAAAACAACCTGAACACGCCCACATCAAATTTGAGCAGCTGCTGCTTGAGGCTTCCTCTGAAACCAAAATCGGCGTTGTATCCGCTCGCATCTTTGAGCTCTGGGTCAATGACATCAGCTGTTGCAGAAGGGGTGAGCTCCGAGAAAGTTACTGGTCTGTAGCCCTGGCTGTAGTTGCCGTAAAAATTACTTTGTGCTGTGAGCGCGTATTCAGCACCTATTCCGAGTAGTAAAAGTTGACGACTCCGCGCATCGTTTATTTTGCCAGTTGCGCTGGTGTTGATATACCCATCAATAGAGGATTGAATCCACTCATAGCGAAGGCCTGGCGTGAGCGCAAATTTCTTGGTAATTTGAAAAAGGTTTTCTACAAAAGCAGCGGCGTTCAAGGTGCCGAGCTCAAAACTTTTGGCGTAGTCGAGGCCGTTTTGTTGGCTCATGATGTCTAGAGAAAAGTCAGTGCCGGTGCTGCCAATACCTTTCTGATGGCGCAGGGTTTGCCCTTTGTAAATGCGCAAACCTCCAGAAAGTGCAGACTTCCCTTTCAAGAACTGATATTGGTGCAGGCCGCGCAGTTCAGCGCCATAATTTTGAAACGCATCGCGGTCAATTTGGCGTGGGTTATAGGAGCCAATATTTTCGTTGATCGTATCTGCAATGGTTATGGCTGAGGTAAACCCAATGCTATTTCTTTGGGCGAGAATACCGAAAGTGCGCAAGGTAAAAAGAGTTTGTTCGCTCGCTTTATATTGAAGACTTAGTGCTGCGGTGTTCCAGGGCGTACTGAACCAATTGCGCGCGCGCAGCGATTGTTGTGGGTCTGTTGCAAATTGGGCGTCAGTGAGCCCCCCAGCTTGCTGGCTCAAGTAATTCATATGTGTGTATTCGCCATTTAATTGCCATTTGCTATTGAATACATAGGTGAAATTGAGGGCGGCCGTTTGGGTTTTATAGCGGCTGTTTTCGCGCCAGCTGTCGGCATTTCGGTGATGTAAATAAGCATAGTATTTGAACTTTTTAAGTTGCCCACCAATGGCGTTGTAAGAATTGAACAAACCATAAGCGCCAATCGTTTGGCTGCTTTCCATGCTCAAGGGTTTGTTGCCGAGTTGTTTTTTGGAGACGTAATTCAAGAGGCCGCCAAATTGTGGTCCATATTGCAAGGCACCTGCACCGCGCACCACTTCTATGCGTTCCATTGCTTCTGTTGGCGGAGTAAAATAAGCTTCCGGATAACCAAAAACTTCAGAACTGATGTCGGCTCCGTTTTGGCGCACATTGAATTCCCAAGAGCGGTTGGGGCTCAGGCCGCGTGTGGCAATGCCAGTCTGGATACCCGAGCCGTCGTTTTCCCAAATGCTGAGGCCCGGTACTTTGGCAAAAATTTGCCTTGTGTTGTTTGTCGACAAATCTGCTGTACTCACCCCAAGTGAAATGACTTCATTTTTCTTTCCCGAAAAGATATCCGTACCTGAAATAGTCGGCATTCTAAACAGATCCCCTTTCTGATTCAAGCCTTCCAATAAAATCACATCTTGCGTGGTTTTGATGCGCGAGGTGTCTTGCGAAAAGGTTTGAATGGAACTAATAAAAATGGAAAAGAATAGAATGTGTAAGGCCTTGCTCATATACTTAAATTTGATAGGGCAAAGTAAGCAAGGATACACGGTTTCTGAAATACCACAAAAGTGGTATTTAGAATTATTCTAAATAAAAATGAGGCGGATTTTAGTTCAACTGGTACCTCAACCCAACCAACAAATTCAACGCATTGGTTTGGACTTTGCCATTGTCGATTACAGGAAGTGCACTCAGATTATAAAGGCCAAGGTTGTTTCTTAATTCAACGGTATAAGATAATTTAGAATTGATTTGGGCAGTCATTCCGAATCCGGCTGAAATACCATAATCAAGTGATTTAAAATCTGCTTTGCTCGAGTAACTTGACGGCCCAACAAGGTCGGAGCTTATTTTGTTGTTCTGTTGCAGTAAATAACCCACATAAGGCCCCGCATTGACAAAAAATCGAATTTGCTCACCAAAGTGATAGCGCACTAAAACGGGTAGGGCCAAGTAGTCAAATTGTTGCTGACCTCTAAATGTACCAATGACTTCGCCTAGCATATCTGTTATCACACCATCGGTATGAGCGCCTTTGCGTTCAAAATTGATATCTGTAACCACTGACCAGTGCTTATGGACATGAAATTGAGCAGAAATCCCCGCCGAAAAACCCAGGCCGGCTTGGTTGAGCTCACTGAGTATTTCATTGCCATGCATGCTGATCAGACTAGGGCTTCCCTGTAGCCCGAAGTCAATTTTTGAAGTTTGTGCATACAGCGTTTTTGTAGCTAAAAACAGGATGGTTAGAATGTAGAAAAGGTGCTTCATAGGGAACAAAAAAACAAGAAACGAAAAAATCTTGGATTTAGTATGTTGTTTTGGCAGATCATAAAAACATGCGTGTTGCACTGTTGAGCTGTAACTTCATCGGGGATTTG
>CALJTX010000008.1 GCA_937975705.1 uncultured Flavobacteriia bacterium
GGTTGAGGTCAAGGGGTTTTCGATGAAATCAAAAGCGCCTTTTTTGATGGCTCCAACGGCGGTTTCTACGGTGCCGTGGCCGGAAATCATGATGACAGGCGTTTCAATACCCAAGGCCAAGATTTGATCGAGCAATTCGAGCCCATCCATTTGTGGCATTTTGATATCTGAAAAAAGCAAGTCGTAGGTATTTGCTTTTAATTTTTCAAGTGCTTGGGCGCCATTTTCGGCTTCGTCTACCATGCAGCCTTCGAATTCTAGGATTTCTCTGAGGGCCCTGCGGATGGCGCGTTCGTCGTCTATGAGTAAAACTTGCATATAATTATTTGACAGTGCGTTCTAACATTGGAACGAATTTAAAAGTACCAAATTCTTCGGAGCTGTAGCTCGTTTCGCTTGTTTTGTGAATGCAAAGCATCTTCTGCTCAGCTCCCTCCCCTACTGGAATGACCATAAGGCCACCCACTTTGAGTTGCTCGAGCAAAACGGCGGGTATTTCGGGCGCCCCGCAGGTCACAAGAATGCGGTCGTAGGGGGCATACACACGATTGCCTTTGTAACCATCGCCAAAAGACAAATTGGCATTGAGTCTGAAGAAGTCCAGCATTTGTTTGGCTTTGGTGTGCAAAGGCTGGTGGCGTTCAATGGAATAAACACGCGCACCCATTTGACAAAGTATGCAGGTCTGAAAACCAGAACCCGTGCCAATTTCGAGCACTTTCATGCCTTTTTCGAGTTGCAAAAGTTCGGTCTGAAAAGCAACGGTATAAGGATGCGAGATGGTCTGGCCAGAGCCAATTTGAAAAGCCATATTGGTATAGGCCTGCTCATCAAAGGCGAGGTCCAGGAAGAAATGGCGCGGTATGGCATCAAAAGCTGCTAAAATGCGCTGGTCTTGAATGCCCATTTTGGCCAATTCTTCAATGAGCAGCCGGCGACGGCCTTTGTGTTTAAATGTATCTTTGAGGTGTTGCATGAGCGGTGTTAAGCGATTACAACCCCTACAGGGCAGTGGTCAGAGCCAAAAACATCATTGAGGATAAACGCCTCTTGGACTTTTGGCATAAAAGCCGCGCTGACCAAGAAGTAATCGATGCGCCAGCCGACGTTTTTCTCGCGGGCGCCAGCTCTGTAGCTCCACCAAGAATACTTTACTTGCTCTGGATTGAGCGCTCTAAAGCTGTCCAGTAGTCCGGCGCCCACAAAGGCGTTCATGCCGTCGATTTCCGCCTGCATGTAGCCCGCAGCTTTGTTGTAATTTTCTTTTGGACGGGCCAAATCGATGGCCTGGTGCGCCACATTGAAATCTCCACAGACCACAACAGGCTTGGTGGCCTCTAAATTTTTGAGGTAGCTCAAAAATGCGGCATCCCAGGTCTGGCGGTAATCGAGGCGCAGTAGTTCACTGCCCGAATTGGGCACGTAAACGGTAACGAGATAAAAGTTCGTGAATTCAGCACAAATGACGCGCCCTTCTGCATCGTGGTCTGGCAGGCCGATATCGTAAGTCACCGACAAGGGTGCTACTTTGGTGAGTATAGCCGTACCTGAATAGCCTTTTCTTTCTGCAGAATTGGCGTACACTTGGTAATCAGCAAGCGGAGCAACTGCAGCAGCCACTTGTTCTGGGGTTGCTTTGGTTTCTTGCAGACAAATGACATCTGGGGCTTGGGCCTGCATGTCGGCAATAAAGTTTTTGCCAACCACTGCGCGTATGCCGTTGACGTTAAACGAAAGGATTTTCATGGACTGAGTTTAGCCCCAAAAATACTAAAATTTTAGGCGCAAAAAGGTGTAAAAAACGGGGACAGAAGTGAGTTTGCTTCGAAAATATCGAAACTCCTGACCGACTTGTAATACGGGACCTATGTGCTGCATCCAACCCATTGAACCCGAACACATCACGTCGTGCTCGTAATTGAAAACAACTTCGTGTGGATCATAAAAAAATTCGAGCCGCGAAAACGCAGACAAATTGTTATTGACCGCATAGGCAACCTGCACATTTGCTTGTCCCCACCAACTTAAATTTGGGTCTCCGGTGCGTTGTTGAGCTCCCAAATAGCCGCAAGATTGCAGCGTCCAATCGTTGTGCTGATAGGCAAAATTGAGCTCTTGAAAAAAGCGCCAACGGTTGAGGCCAAGCTCGGGGGTGAGTTTACCAACAGGAGCTATGTCGCCATAAAAGTGACTCCAGTTCCATTTCCATTTTTTGAATTCCCATTGAAACAAAAGGCCCAAGCTTGGTCTAACGCCCGAAAATGAAAGGCGCTGCCACCCATTGGTTACAAAAAACTGCGACTTGAAATTTGGTTTCCACTGCTGTGTCCAACGCAAGCCAGAAACATAATAAGGCACATATTCAGCCGTCAAACTACGCGAAGGCGCCAACTGATCAACCCCACGGGGTGTTTCTTGGGTATACGGCGAACTAAATGTACCATATGCAATTGAGGTCTTTCCTTTCTCATATTGTAAATAAGATTCATATATAAACCTCCTCAAAGGAACTTCCAATTCATAATTGCGTTGCATGTAGGAACCGATGGCAGGCGAAAACTGGAATTTCAAGTGGTTTTTGGTGTAGGCCAATTCGATTTCGAGCAAATTGATATCGTAGCTGCCTATTTTGGAATGTGATACCATAAATGGCAAACTGGAAATCCCTTTTTTCGAGACGGCAGCATAGCCGTCGTAGGTGCCAGCCAATGAAAATTGTGCCTGCAGTTGGAGGGGAAGTAAAAAAGAAAGTACGCCAAGGCAACTTAGGACAATTAACTTGGTTTGCGAGCGCTTATTTAGGGTAGACTTTACCATTGCCATATTCAGATTTCAAAAGGGAGAGCGGTGTGCCATAATAGTATAAATTGCCTTCTCCATATAGCTGCGCCTTGAGTTTGATTTGATCGGCACGTAGCGCGCTAGAAAGCGGTGACTCGCTGCGAAAAGAGATGGAATCTTGCACCAAAAAGGATGGCGCTTCTAGCGCGGCTGAGCCATCGAGCTCTACAAAAAGTGCAGCCGTCTGCCCAGAAAGCCTTAGGGTTTGCCAACCGTATTGATTGCGAATGCGCGTCTTTTGGGCGTCGATCTGTAAATTGACTGACCCCACCCCTTCTTTGAGAAATATGAGCAAGTCGGCAGCGATCCATTTGTTGCTCGTCCGGACGGCTTCACTGTTGTCTAGGTGCAATTCTTTCAAGCTTGTGAAATGCACGACTGCCTTCACGTCGCCGCGGCGGTACCTCAAAAAACCACAACGGTTCTCATTGCGTAGTTGCAGGGTGTCATTTTCGATTTTGGCACTCAGAAAAGATTGCAAATTGTTGCCAGCCAGCCACTCGACGTAATTGAGGGAGTCTTGAACCAGCACCACTTCAATGTGCGGGTAGATATGCAGGAAACTAAAAGCAGCCAACGGTAATTGTGTTTTTTCGATAGTGCCAGTACCCTTCCAACAACTGCGTTCAGGCGCTTTTTGACAAGCCCACAGAAGTAAAAATAGCGATATGTAGCTGAGGTAACGCATCTTAAAAATGGTAGGCCAAGCCAAGTTCCATGTAGTCGGCTTTGGCATAATGGGTTTTGAGTGTCATCAATGCCTCGAGCTGCTCGGTGAGCGCATAGCGGGTACCTAGGCGAATGTAAACAGATTCGTCGGGCTGTAGGACATCGCGCAGGTACACGCCTGCTCCATAAATAAAATGCAAGCGGTCAAAAGACTGGACATATCCCAAGAAAAGCCCCAATTGCAATGGATCTAACTTTGCGGCCTGCGGATAACTCGGGTGCGACAACAACCCCACCTTGTAAATCACATCTAAAGAAGCCTCCAAGCCGCCTTTCGTATTGAAATATTTGCGCGCAAAAATATTTCCGGCATATACGGGATAGCGCCCTACACCCAAAGGCCGCATTTCTTTGGCGCTTGCGATGGCGGTTAGCCCAAAGGTGAGGTCCGGACGCGCGAGTTCTGTTTGTTTTTTTTCGGTCGACCGCGCGGCAAAAAAGCGCTGCACGCCCAAGGAAAGAAAGGGTACATTGATGCCGAGATTGGGCATTTGGTAGCTTGCATTGGAAAAATGCGTCATGTCGATACCGAAAGTGAGTGCGGTGTTGTTCCAACGCCAACTTTGTTTGAGTGCAAAGCACATGAGCGCATTGACCCGCGAGCCAATGGCGATATTTTCGGGATTGAGCACAGGGTCAAAAGGCTTGTTGGTATAGCCCAAACCAGTAGCAAACTTGAAATCTAGGCGGTAACACTTGCGCTTAACAATTGGCAGTTCGACAAAACCATACAGTCCTAAAAAACGCCCAAGGATTTGGTTGTTGCCCACTGATCCAAAAAAAAGTGTGCCGCCCACTAAAGGCTGGCGATACGCTTGGTGCCACTGTTTGGCGGCTGCGGTCCGGTAAATGTAAGAGAATTCACTCGCAACAGCAGGTGCTTGGGGCAAGTGTTCCATGAGGTCGCGGTGGGCAAGTAAAAAACCTAGTTTCTGGCGATATTCAAACCCGGGTTGCGCAGCCATTTTGACACTCCAACCCAAGAAGCATAATAAAAAGTAAATCGGACGCATGGTCAAATTTAATGAAAAGCTCGTTTCAACTGCTAACTTTGCATTATGGACCCACGTTTACTCGCCTTTTCCCGCCTGCTCCAAATCATGGACGAACTCCGTGAGCAGTGCCCCTGGGATCAAAAACAAACTTTTGAAACCCTGCGCCAGCTCACCATTGAAGAAACCTACGAAATGGCCGATGCCATTACCGACAAAGACTACCCAAGTTTAGAGGGCGAACTCGGCGATTTATTTTTGCACCTCGTTTTTTACAGCAAAATTGGCGCCGAGCAAGGCTTGTTTGACGTCACGAGCGTCCTGAACAAAATTTGCGATAAATTGGTATACCGCCACCCGCATATTTACGGAGATGCGGAGGCCAACGACGAAGAAACCGTAAAGGCCAACTGGGAAAAGCTCAAGCTCAAAGAAGGAAAAAAATCGGTGCTCGAGGGCGTGCCAGCTTCTTTGCCTGCACTCGTTAAAGCCACCCGCATTCAAGAAAAAGTGAAAGGAATTGGTTTTGAATTCGAAAAAGCCGAAGACGTCTGGGCCAAAGTTCAAGAAGAACTCACTGAACTCAAGGTAGAAATTGACCACAACACCGATCAAGTAGAGGCTGAATTTGGCGACGTCCTCTTTTCTTTGGTCAATTATGCGCGTTTTCTA
>CALJTX010000009.1 GCA_937975705.1 uncultured Flavobacteriia bacterium
TTGAGCACATCATTGGTGCGTTCGTTGCTGGGTTAGTCCTCAATAAATTGATCCCGCATCACTCCACGCTCATGAACCGCATCGACTTCATCGGGAACTCCTTATTTATTCCTTTCTTTTTGATTTTCGTTGGCATGGTTGTAGATTACCGCGCCTTTTTTCAAGGTTCTTGGCCTTTAATGATTGCTGCCATACTCACCACATTCGCTATCTTTTCAAAATGGCTTGCAGCACTTGCAACACAAATCATTTTCAAATTAAGTCGGAACGAACGCCAAATGATTTTCGGTCTGAGTACCGCACATGCTGCAGCTACTCTTGCAATTATTATGGTTGGGTACAATGATGGAGAAGGGATATTAAGCCTAAATATCGTCAATGGTACGGTTCTATTGATCCTATTTACTAGTATGACTTCTTCCTTTGTTACAGAAAATACAGGTAAGCGACTATTAATCGACATTTCCGAAAATAGCGACCTCGATGAAAACGAGATGAAATTGCGAAATAAACACTTGATGGTCTCGATGAACGAACTAAATGGGAATGAGAGACTACTCGATTTAGCCCTAATGGTTTCAGATCCACAGGTTATCAATCCGATATCAGTGGTAAGTGTATATCCAGATAATGAAAATGCTGAGCGCATGATCCGCAAATCAAGAAAATCCCTTGAAGAAATTATCAAGCATTACTCAGGTCATGAATCTAAATTAAATACCATTGCTACAATTGATCACAATTTTTCTTCGGGTATTTCAAGGGTTTCCAAAGAATTAGTTGCAGACATCGTTATGGTAAATGACTCATCAAATACAAATATCATCAAGCGAATGGTTGGTGATGACCGCGAACATTTGATGTCAACTTGCGAGAAAACCATTTTCTTTTGTTCTTTAGATAAGCCAAGTGTTTCATATGAGCGAATTGTTGTAGTTGCACCCCTATTAGCTGAACTTGAGCAAACTTTTGTATTGTGGTCTGAACGCATTTTAAGATTGGCTAAAGAATTAAAAATTCCATTTCACTATTATGGTAGCGCAGCCTCTTTTGAACGCATTGAAAAAGTAGCTCAGGCGAATAAAGTTGAAGCGGAACTCAACCTAAATGAAATTGCTAGTCTTGATAATTTTTATCCAAGCTATCAAAAGAAAAACAGTGATCTCATTTGCGTTGTCGCTTGTAGAACCGGTAGTGTTTCTTTTGATTCACAAGTTGACCAAATCATACAAAACATGGCGCTTGCATTCGAAAATCAAGATTATTTACTGATTTATCCTGGTTCGATAGGAAATGACCCTACTTTTTCAAGTTACGATGACATCAATTCAGCCCCACTGGTTGCTGGTGTAGAAACCATCCAAAAAATTGGACGCGAAGTTGGAAATATTTTCAAGAAGGGAAAAGAATGATCCAATGCTGAAAAAAAGTAAATCAGCCTATTGGCTATATTTTCTTGGTGCTTATGTCATTATCCAATTTATTTGGTGGGGCTATCACCTCATTCAACTGAGCTCCTATATTCCACAACAAGATGCACAGCTATCCAAGCGGGTAGGAATGGTCTTTGGAGAAGGTGCCGTATTCTTGGTCATACTCGCCTTTGGCATTTACCGCATTCGCAGGTCGATTTCCAAAGAACTTGCCTTTCAGCAACAGCAACAAAATTTTCTATTAACAGTTACACACGAACTCAAGACACCAATTGCAGCACTTAAATTATATATTCAGACGCTGCAAAAACACGACCTACCAGCAGAAAAAAAAGAAAAAATACTCAGTGGCGCGCTCCAAGAAAACGAGCGGCTTAGCCAGCTCATCGAAAATATCCTGAACGCTTCACGTGCTGAAAACAAATCGTTTGCCGTCCAAAAACAACCTACCGATTTAGTGGCGCTTGTGCAGGTCATTAAAGAAAGGTATCAATCCAGATACCATTCTGAACTTATTCAGCTTGAAGGTCCAAAAGAACTCGTTGCTGCTGTTGACCAAAATATGCTCGACACCATTCTGGTCAATTTAATTGAAAACGCCATCAAATACGGCGGCACCCAGCAACACATCACACTACACATTGAAAAACTCAACCGGTTTGTCGCTATTAAAATTGCCGATGAAGGGCCGGGTATTGACCCAACTGAGCGCCTGCATATATTTGAAAAATTCTATCGCATAGGTTCTGAAGAAACGAGAAAACAAGCCGGAAGTGGACTTGGACTTTATATTGTAGCAGAATACATAAGGTTACATGATGGCCAAATTCGCTGTCTTGAAAACAAACCTACCGGGAGTATTTTTGAGCTAATTTTACCCATATGAACAACAAAGTAGGCCTGATTATCCTCGATGGCTGGGGACTCGGAGATCAAAGTAACTCAGATGCCATTTTCAACGCCAACACGCCATTTTTCGACTCCTTGATGGCCAAGTACCCAAATGCCACCTTACAAACGTCTGGTGAAGCCGTAGGCTTGCCTGAAGGACAAATGGGTAACTCGGAAGTTGGGCACTTAAATATCGGTGCTGGACGCGTGGTTTATCAAGAACTCACAAGGATTAATAAAAGCATTCGCGACGGCGAACTACAACACAATCCGGTCCTTGTTGCTGCATTTCAAAAAGCAAAAGAAGCAGGCAGAAAATTACACTTCTTGGGTTTGGTTTCAGACGGAGGAGTACATAGTTCACAAGCGCACCTGCACGCATTGTGTGAAATGGCTAATGCACAAGGGCTCAGCTCTTATTATGTGCATGCCATTACCGATGGCCGCGACTGCGACCCCAAAAGCGGTTTGGCGTTCATGCAGGCGCTCGAAGCCGTACTTGACCAAAATAAAGGAAAAGTAGCCAGTGTTATCGGCCGTTATTATGCCATGGACCGAGACAAGCGTTGGGAGCGCGTTGCCAAAGCTTACCACCTAATGGTCAATGGTGAAGGCACAAAAGCAAATAGTGCAAGTGAAGCCATTGCGGCGTCTTATGCCCAAGGCTTAACAGATGAATTCATCTTACCTCACCTCATTGACCCTGAAGGCTGTATTGCCAAAGGTGATGTCGTGATCAGTTTCAATTTCAGAACAGACCGCCCCCGTGAAATTACTACCGTGCTTACACAAGAGGCTTTTCCTGCATACAACATGGTGCCGCTCGACCTACACTTTTGCACCATGACAAATTACGACGAGCGCTTCAAAGGTTTGCAGGTCTTGTTCGAGAAAGACAATCTTCAGCTTACATTAGGCGAGGTTGTGGCCAATGCGGGGCGCTCTCAAGTGCGCATTGCCGAAACGGAGAAGTATCCGCATGTTACTTTCTTTTTTAATGGCGGACGCGAAGCAGCTTTTGAACGCGAAGAACGTTTGCTCATCTCTTCGCCTAAAGTTGCCACCTACGATCTTCAACCTCAAATGAGTGCACCAGAAGTAGCAAGTGAGCTCATCACACATATGAAAGCGCAGCAACCCGACTTCATTTGTCTGAATTTCGCCAATCCCGATATGGTAGGTCACACAGGTGTCTATTCAGCCATTATGGAAGCAGTAGAAACTGTCGATGCGCAATTGCAAAAAGTTGTGGAGGCAGGTCTTGCACTTGGCTACGAATTCTTGGTTATTGCCGATCATGGCAATGCCGATTATGCGGTCAATCCTGATGGTTCACCAAATACGGCGCATAGCCTCAACCCCGTGCCAGTAATCTTGATCAGTTCGGAACAAAAAGTAGCGTTAAAAGATGGCATTCTTGCCGATGTAGCACCAACTATTTTAGCGCGCATGGGCTTACAACAACCCGTAGAAATGACGGGCCATAACTTAGTCAGCTGAGCTAAAAAGCGCTTAAGCTAAAAGAATTCCTTTGGCATGAAGGGACGGAATCAATTTGAAATCTTTTGGATTGATACTGCCTGCTTCAAATACAAAACGCTTGTCGTACATGGTGTCGTGCACCCAAAAACTGACCCAAAATTCATTGTTGATACCGAATAAATCGGGCATGATAGGCTCTATGCGCGCGGCTTCACCTGGCATCATGACTTCGATTCCTTTTCTGAGTGTAGAAGTTTTAATGTCTTCGCCTGTCGTTGGGTGTTTTCCAAAACCTGTTGAAGCCACAATAATACCTTCCATGATATCGTCACGGTTATTGATCAAAAAGACAATATATTCAGGTTCGGCGTTTTCAATAGGTAATTCTACCAAAGCCAAGGCTACGTTTTCAACTTTAGGTCCGAGTAAATCTGCTCTCATGACTGTGCAATTTGATAATTAAAAATAAGGGACATTTCTTTTGACAATACCGACCGCACTTCATTGATATCCAACGCTCGTCCGAGCTCTGCTCGCATCGACGTCACGGCCTTGTCTTGAATGCCGCAAGGCACTATATTTCCAAAATAACTGAGGTCTGGGTCCACATTGAGGGCAATGCCATGCATCGTGACCCAACGTGAACATTTAACGCCCATAGCGCAGATTTTACGTGCGTTGGGGCCTTCTGGATCTAGCCAAACACCCGTTAAGCCTTCAAAACGCGTCGCTTTTATACCGAAATGAGCCAGTGTCTGAATAACGGCTTCTTCCAAAAAGCGCAAGTATTGATGGATGTCTGTAAAAAACTGCTCTAAATCGAAAATGGGGTACATCACAAGTTGGCCAGGGCCATGGTAAGTGATATCTCCTCCCCGATTGATTTTGAAAAACTGCGCTTCAATTTGATCTAAATGAGCTTGGTCTAATAATAAGTTTTCCGCGGCGCCACTTTTGCCAAGTGTGTAGACATGCGGATGCTCGCAAAACAACAAATGATGCGCCGGAAGCACTGCCGTTTGCTGTTTGCGGTTTTCGATTTTACAATCCACTGCTATTTTGAGCAAGGATTCTTGCAGATCCCAGGCTTCTTGGTAAGCAATGAGGCCTAAATTGCGGACATTTACGGTTGGTATACTCATGCTAATTTGGCCAATTCTCCTTTGAGGTAATCTACAATTTCCATATCCATGATGTCTGCGCCGTTTAGTTCCGAAAGATAATAAGAAGCCCAATCTACCAAGTGGATATAATAAATTGAGCGCTCGATGAACGTAGCACCTTTTGTTTCCAAAACGAATATTTCACCACATTTTTGAGCGATGGCAGCCATGGTAATCTCTAGGCGTTTTTGGTTGTTGGGATGTAAATCTCCAGAACTGAAGAAAACAGGCGCAAAACGCGCATCTCCTCCACTCCATCCGACCAATTCATTATGGTTCATTTCTGGTAGTGTATGGTGCCACCCGAGATATTTAGCATTTTCATTGAACTGCTGACGGGCGCGTACTAGGATACCCTCATATTTCGTTTCGGCATAATACACCCCAACTTTGCCTAAAAGAAAAGCGGCCAATTCTTTGGCGCGGCCTTGAATAGCCTCTAGGTCTGAAGTAAGTGTTGCAGTAGCAGCTAGCATACTATTGAGATGTTTCGGACTACACAGCGCTAATTCAGCAAACAAATTGAGCAAATGAACGAGCGAAAATGCCAACGCAGCACGTGGTGGTTTACCAGTAGGTACCAAACAACAGCTATGGCTATATTGCGCACAGAATGCGGCCAACTGACCACCGCTGCAAATACCAATGATATGGCAACCCAAGGCTTGGGCCTCTTGAAGTGCCATCATGGTCTCTTCTGTATTTCCAGAATATGAGGTGCCAATGACCAGCGTATGTTGATTGGCATGTGCAGGTAAGGCATATTCGTTACTGACCAAAACAGGTAATTTGAGCTCATCAAGTAACCAATTGCAAACTATTTTAGCGCCAATACCCGAACCGCCTAATCCACAAATAACGATGTTCTTGATTTCATGACGAGGCTTCTTGAATGTTGTGCGCTTGGCATCAGCAGTTGCATCAATGATATTCTGTGCAAATGCTTCAATAAGATTTTTCATCATCTCAGTACATTGACATGGCCCGCTATGGTTCGGGTCACCATTT
>CALJTX010000010.1 GCA_937975705.1 uncultured Flavobacteriia bacterium
TCACCCTACTTTTCCGTTTTATGCGTCCACTGATTGAACAAGGTTTTGTGTACTTTGCTCAACCTCCTTTGTATAAATTGAAGTGGGCAGGCAAAGAACCAGTTGAGTATGCCTTCAGCGATCGTGAACGTGATGGAATGATCGAACTTGGTGTAGCTGCTGGAAAGCGTTTACCTAAGGATGATGGAATCCAGCGCTTCAAAGGTTTGGGTGAAATTTCCCCAGACGAATTTGTTCATTTTATCGGGGAAAACATCCGTTTAGAGCCTGTTATCTTGACAAAAGACGCTTCCATTGATTCCATTCTTTCTTATTTCATGGGGAAAAACACCCCAGACAGACAAGATTTCATCATTGACAACTTGCGTGTCGAGAAAGACCTCGCAGAACAAATAGCTGCAGCAAATGAAGCCGATAGCGCTGAAGAAGTAAACACCGAATTAGCATCTTAAACATGGCAGAAGACGAATTAGAAAACCTAGACAATTCAGCTGAGGATACCGGTCATAATCCCTTCGAGAAACAACACCTCGACGATAAAATTGTGCCCCTCAATGGTCTCTATCAAAATTGGTTTCTAGATTACGCCAGCTACGTGATCCTAGAAAGAGCGGTCCCGAGTCTTTATGACGGGCTTAAGCCTGTTCAGCGCCGCATTTTGCACTCCATGCGCGAGATGGAAGACGGTCGCTACAACAAGGTGGCCAACATCATCGGCAACACCATGAAGTACCATCCGCACGGCGATGCCTCCATTGGTGATGCGCTCGTGCAAATTGGCCAGAAAGACCTCCTGATTGACTGCCAAGGGAACTGGGGCAACACCCTAACCGGCGACGGCGCTGCAGCAGCGCGTTACATCGAGGCGCGCCTGAGCAAATTTGCTTTGCACGTTGCCTTTAACCCCAAAACCACCAATTGGCTTTCATCTTACGATGGCCGCAACAAAGAACCGCAGCAACTTCCTATGAAATTCCCTTTGCTGCTCGCTCAGGGTGCAGAAGGAATTGCCGTCGGGATGGCCTGCAAGTTTTTGCCGCACAACTTTATTGAGCTCATCGAGCAGTCGATCAATCACTTGCGCGGCAAAAAAGTCGAGATTTTACCTGATTTTCCGAATGGCGGGATGGCCGATTTCTCTGGCTACAACGACGGCCTGCGCGGCGGACGCGTGCGTATCCGCGCCAAAATCAGAAAAGTAGACAACAAAACGCTGATTATTAATGAAATTCCTTACGGAACCACCACCACATCATTGATAGAATCCGTGATCAAAGCCAACGACAAAGCCAAGATCAAGATTAAAAAAATCGAAGACAACACCTCTTCCGAGGCCGAAATTATCGTGCATTTGGCCCCGGGTGTGTCGCCAGACAACACCATAGATGCGCTTTATGCCTTTACAGATTGTGAGGTTTCTGTTTCGCCCAATTCCTCAATCATCGACGGCGAGCGCCCTCGCTTTATGGGTGTTACAGAAATTTTAAAGGTCAACACGGATCATACCGTTATGTTGCTCAAACTCGAGCTTGAAATCAAACTAGATGAACTCGAGCGCCAATGGCATTTTTCTACCTTAGAAAAGCTCTTCATCAACCACGAGATGTACATCGACTTCAAACGCTACAGCGACCGCGAAGCCCTGTATGTGTATCTCTATGAGCGTTTCAAGCCGTTTAAAAAACAACTGCTCCGCGAAATCCAAGACGAAGATTTACACAAGCTAACGCAGATCCCCATGATCCGCATTACGCGCTTCGATGCCGACAAAGCCGACGAAGCCTTGCTCAAAATAGAGGAGGAGATGCAGCAAGTAAAGCATCATCTCGCGCATCTTGTCGAATACGCCATCGATTACTTCAAAGACCTCAAAAAACGCTTTGGAGCAGGCCGAGAGCGCAAAACTGAGATCAAAACTTTTGATACCATTACCGCTAGTAAAGTCATCATCGCCAACCGCAAACTTTACGTCGACTACGAAGAAGGTTTCATTGGCTACGGACTCAAAAAGAATGAAGCAGTCTCGGATTGTTCCGAAATCGACGACGTCATTTGCTTTTTCTCTTCAGGCAAGCTCATGATTACCAAAGTGGCCGATAAAAAATTCATTGGCAAAGGCCTCATCTATGCCAATGTTTGGAAAAAAGGCGATACGCGCACCATTTACCATCTTTTCTATCAAGATGGCACCGGCGGCCCGACCATGATGAAGCGTTTTTACGTGAACTCCATCACCCGCGATACCGAATACGACCTCACCAAAGGCACCAAAGGATCCAAAATGCTTTATTTTAGCGTGCATCCGAACGGTGAAAGAGAAGTGGTGAGCGTTTTGCTGCGCCCGCGTCCGCACCTCAAGCGCTTGCGCTTTGACATCGACCTCGGCGCACTGCTCATCAAAGGCCGCAACTCTGCAGGTAACCGCGTCACCAAAGAAATCATTCAAAAAATTGTCCAAAAAGAGGTGGGGGGCTCTACGCTTGCCGCCCGCAAAATATGGTACGACACCGTTGTCGGTCGCCTCAACGACGAAGGCCGCGGCAAGTTTTTAGGTTCTTTCAAAGGCGAAGACCGCATTTTAACGCTCTATAAAAATGGCGAATACCGCCTCAGCACGTTTGACTTAGCCACGCATTTTGACGAAGACATGATCCATATCGAAAAATGGATCCAAGACCGCCCAATTTCTGCAGTTTATTACGATGCTGAAAAAGAATTGCATTATGTCAAGCGTTTTACTTGTGAAGTCACCCAAGACAAACGCGTGTCTTATATTTCAGAAGGGCCAGGCTCTTACCTAGATGTCGTTTCTACAGCTTACCGCCCTGAGGCGCGTATTGTTTTCAATAAACTACTCAAAGAAACCAAGAATTTGCCCGATCAAGTCTTGAATTTAGCGGATCTCATCGACGTCAAAGGCATGAAAGCACAAGGCAATCAAATGACCAAAATGAAGGTCAAAGAAATCGTCCTGACGCACCCTATAGACGAAAGCCCAGAGCCTTGGCCGCAAGAGGAGGAGCCAGAAATCGAAGATGCGCAAGCCGAAGACGAAGCCGAACCGGCCAGCATGGAGTGGGATCTCTCGAAAAAAGAAGACGACAATCCGGATCAAATTCCGCTATTCAGTGAAGATCCTGAAGCCGAATAAACATCCTTGAAATAAATGAGCAATATCATTTTTTTGCCGAAAGTGCTTTGCTTATTTTTGTATCTATCTAAAAACTGCAGCGAATGAACTTGCTCAAAGAAGACCGCATCAATTACCTCAATATCGGCTTAATGCTCCTCACTGCGGTGTTGGCCTACTATTTTCCATTTGAAACCTTTCTTTTGGCCTATGCCTACTTAGGGCCGCTGCATTACCTCACCGAAATCAGTTGGCTCCACGACCGCCAATATTACGCCAAAGGCAAATGGGACAACGTAGCTCTTTGGATCATCGGCATTTTACTTTCCTATGCTGCATTCGCCAAAGACTTTGGTTTCAGCAAAGACGTCTACGACTACTTTGTCGAAATGAATCTTTTTGACAAGCTCTTGGTGTTTGCACTTTTTGCCTCTATTCTATTTGCTTTGGTCAAGAACCTATGGGTCAAGATAGGCGCTATTTTTGTACTTTACATTTTTGTGAGAGGTTGGCTCAGTCCTGAGCGCGCCCAAGAAAACGCCGACAGCACCACCATTTTTGCGCTTACAGCACTCATCCCGACACTCATTCACGTTTATGTTTTCACGGGCTTGTTCATGCTCTACGGTGCGCTCAAAGCGCGCAGTGTTTCTGGCATGTGGCAAATGGTCGGCTTTGTGGCGATCCCCTTACTTTTGGTTTTTAGCCTTCCGGTCGATACCAAAAATGCCTTTCTTTCGAAATTCGGAAAAGATGCTTACTACGCAAAAGGCGATGGTTTTTACAACACCAACTACCTCATTCTCGATCATTTTGATCTAATTGAAGAGCAAAAACTCACCAACAAAGAATACCTCGACATCATTACCAAAGAAGGCAATAAGAGTTATTTCTTGCGTCAAGGCCTTATCGATACGGCGGCCTTCAATGCCCATACCGATTCCCTGTCCAAAATTGCAGACCGACCATTTGTGGTGAAACCAATGCCCATTAATACAGCAAATCTAGCACCTCAATTTCAATACGATCATTTGCTTTATTTTTTCGATACGTCTAGCCGTTACATCAACAGCATCAATGAATACCGCTTTGAGCCACTGCCCAAAAAGGTCATGAAATCGCGCACGAAAAAAGAAACCGACGGACTCATTTTCTTTTCTGAAGTGGGCATCATGCTCATGCGCTTTATTGCTTTCGCTTATCTATATCATTATCTCAATTGGTTCAGTAAAACAGAAGTCATCCGTTGGCACAAGGTGCCAAAGGTGCGCTTTATCTTGGTCATCGTCACCTGGGTAGCCTCATCCGTATTCTATACTTACGATTACTCCTTAGGACTCAGTTTGTTGTTCTTCTTGAGTTTTTCACACGTCTTACTTGAGTTTCCGCTCAATATTGTTTCTATCGTTGGCATCGGGACCGAAGCGCTTTCGATTTTTAAAAATGGCTTCAAAAAGCCGCTCAAATCCTAATTTTTCATTTTTTTTACGCGTATCCCATGCTCAAACTCACTTCCTTTTTAAGCGCTTTTTTAAGCGTAAGCTTCATGTTCGCCCAATTGGTGAGCACGACCCCAGATGGCCGTTACACTTTATCTGCAGAAGGCGCATCGTATTTTGCGAAACTTTCTTTGGATTGTACCTCTAAGCCAACACCACACTATTACTACCAAGCATTGCGCCAGCCGGGTGATACCCAAACGCCCACCGATATTTGGCCATCATTTTATGGTTGCTATGACTGGCATAGTGCTGTTCACAACCATTGGGCTTTGGTTAAAATCCTCAAAACATATCCCGATATTCCAGAGGCGGCAGCTATTCGCGCCAAACTAGATGAAAGTTTCAGTGAAGAAAACATCCGTCAGGAGTACCAATATTTTGAAACCAACAAAGAACGCTACGTGTTTGAATTCCCTTACGGGCAAGGTTGGCTTTTAAAGGTGGCAGACGAATTGGCCAATTGGAATGATCCAGATGCGGAGCGTTGGTTGCAAAACTTGGCGCCATTGCATCATTTGTGTGCAGCTGCAGCGCAGGTCATTTGGAAAGATGTCAAAGAAGTGAAGCTTTCGGGCTCGCACGACGCACCTTCCCTCAACCTCTCCTTTGCCATTGACTACGCGCGTACTTTTGGCGATGAAGATTTGCTCAAAGTTGCCCTCAAAGCGAGCAAAAGATATTTTGGCAAAATGACCAACGCACCTTTGCGTGCAGAGCCATTTGAATATGATTTCATGTCTGCCTCTTTATTGGTGGCAGACCTCATGCGCAAAGTGTACGATACCGAAGATTACATGGTTTGGTTAAAGAAATTTAGCCCGGGTTTATTTGCTGCGCAAACTGCGAATAAAGACTTGCAAATCAAAAAGACCGACAAACACGACGGCTATGAATCGCACTGGGATGGCTACCACCTCAACCGCATTTGGTGTTTAAATGGCATGCTCAAAACGCTTCCGGCTGGAACACTTGATGAAGCCACCAAAACGGCGTGGGTCAACAACATGAATGCCATGTGGGATTACGCGCAAGAAAGCATCGGAAAAGGCAACTACGACATCGACCACTGGTTGTCGTCGTTCTCAGTATTTGCTTTAATCGGTTACGAGTAAAGCGACGCGCGCAAGCGCCCAAGCTAATTGAGCTTCTCTACTCAATTCAGTTGTATCTAACACAATTGCATCGGAAGCCTGCGCAAGCGGGCTTTCTTTTCTTGTGCTATCTAAATGGTCTCGTTGCAATAAATTTTGCGCAACGCTCTGAGCGTCGGTCTGTTCTCCTTTGGCCTCGAGTTCGGCCAAGCGGCGTTGGGTCCTGACCTCAATAGAGGCCGTGACAAAGATTTTGAGTGCTGCATTTGGAAACACCACGGTGCCAATATCGCGGCCGTCCATCACAATGCCACCACCAATACTCATTTGCCTTTGAAGCTCAACAAGTTTGACTCGGACCTCTTTGATAGCAGCTACACTTGAAACGATAGCCGCCACTTTAGGTGAGCGAATCACTTCTGTGATGTCTTGGTTGTTGAGCCAAACTTTTTGATCTGAATCGAGTTGGATGGAAATTTGATCAAGGTGTTGAAGGAGCTGCTCTTGATCCAGTTCTTCATTTAAAGAAATGAGCGCATGCTCTAAACAATAATAGGCAACGGCGCGATACATCGCGCCGGAGTCTATAAACGTATAATTGAGCGCTTTGGCTAGGGCTTTAGCGAGGGTGCTTTTGCCACAACCAGCGTAGCCGTCAATTGCTATGGTGATTTTTTTTTGCATCAATAGTAGATCGCTCTGCGTACTTGTGTGATGTATTTAGCCAGACGGATCACTTGTTTGGTATAACCAAATTCGTTGTCGTACCAAGCGTAAAGCACTACATTTTTGCCGTCGACAGAAACAATGGATGCGTTGGAGTCAAAAACACTGCAACACGTATTGCCGATGATGTCAGAGGACACCAATTCAGGATCAAAAGAATAATAGATCTGATTGACTAGTTCGCCGTGAAGCGCCGCATCTTTAATTGCTGCATTCACTTGCTCAAGACTTACTTGTGAGTTGAGTTCGAGGCTTAAAATTGCCAAAGAGCCGTTGGGTGTGGGTACACGCACAGCGTTGGCAGTGAGTTTGTCTTTGAGTTCAGGAATTACTTTAGTTACAGCAGAACCTGCGCCAGTTGAGGTAATGACCATATTGACTGCTGCAGATCGGCCGCGACGCGGTTTTTTGTGCATGTTGTCCAATAGGTTTTGGTCATTGGTATAGGCATGAACGGTTTCGATGTGGCCTTTGACAACACCAAAATGGTCGTTGACCACCTTTAGAATAGGGGAGATAGCGTTCGTAGTACAAGATGCTGCAGAGAAAATATTTTCGTTCTCTACATCTAGCGTATGCTGATTGATACCATAAACAACGTTAGGAATTTCTTTACCTGGTGCAGTGAGCAAGACTTTTCCAACACCTTTCGCTTGAAGGTGACGAGAAAGTGCTTCGCGGTTGGTGAATACACCAGTGTTGTCAATGATGAGCGCGTTTTGGATGCCGTACGCAGTGTAGTCGATGTCTTCTGGGTTGGAAGCGTCGATCATGTGTACAATTTGGCCGTTGATGATGAGGCTTTTATTGGCAAGATCTTCGATTACTGAACCTTTGAAAGCACCATGCACGGAGTCGTTGCGCAATAACGATGCTCTTTTGATGATATCGGCGTCTGTAGAACCGCGTGTCACAATGGCACGCAAACGCAATTGCTGACCTTTACCTGCTTGCTTGATGAGCTCGCGTGCAGCCAAGCGGCCAATACGACCAAAACCATAAAGTACAACATCGCGGGGTTCGATGGCTTGTGGGGATTGCAAACCGCCCAGTTTTTCCATCAGAAAACGTGCCATGCCACTTTGTTCGGTTTGCCCAGCCAACCATTCGCTTGCCAATAGGCCGATATCCAACTTAGAAGCAGGAATATCGAGGGTCATGAGGGTTTCTGCCAAGGCAGCGGTGGTGAATACGTCGATTGGTTTGTTAACGACTTGTTTGGCGTATTCGTGCAGATTCAGGATTTCGGAGATGGTGGTGTCGGTAAGGTGGTTTCTGAATAAAACCAATTCGATGCCTTTGTCATAAAGGAGTTCTCCTACTTTACTTTGCAATTTAACAGCTGCTCTTTCGCGCTCAATGTGTAGGTTGAGCTCTTTTTCATAACCGTTGTTGTTTTCCATTTTGTTGTTGATTGATGTTGATAATTGATTGTTGATGAAAAGAAAAAGGCTACCCACATGTAGGTAGCCTTGAATTTGTTAGCCTAAATAAGACTTCAAGAGTTTGTTTCGAGAGGTGTGTCGGAGTCGGCGAATGGCCTTCTCTTTGATCTGACGGACGCGCTCACGGGTGAGGTTGAACTTGGCTCCGATTTCTTCTAGGGTGAGGCCGTGGTTCATGCCAATTCCGAAAAACAAGCGGATGATCTCGCGTTCTTTGTCAGTGAGCGTACTTAATGAACGCTCGATTTCTTTTTGTAAGGACTCTGCCATGAGCATGTGGTCGGTGCGTGGAGAGTCAGGGTTGGCCATGACGTCCATGAGGGTACCGCCGTCGTCGTTGGTGGTAAGTGGTGCATCCATGGATACATGTCGACCAGATACATTGAGACTTTCTTTGATTTTGTCTTCAGGAACCTCAAGAGCTTCAGCTAATTCTTCTGCACTTGGTGGTCTTTCGAATTCTTGTTCAAGACGCGAAAAAGCTTTGTTGATTTTGTTGAGTGAACCAACTTGGTTGAGCGGCAAACGCACAATACGTGCTTGTTCAGCTAATGCTTGAAGAATAGATTGACGGATCCACCAAACGGCATAAGAAATGAATTTGAAACCGCGGGTTTCGTCAAATTTTTGTGCCGCCTTGATGAGGCCTAAGTTACCTTCGTTGATAAGGTCAGGGAGCGTGAGGCCTTGGTTTTGATATTGCTTGGCTACAGAAACCACAAAGCGAAGATTGGCTCGGGTGAGTTTTTCTAGTGCTTTTTGGTCACCGGCTTTGATGCGGCGTGCTAATTCTACTTCTTCTTCTGCGGTAATGAGTTCTTCACGACCGATATCTTGAAGGTATTTATCGAGAGATTGACTCTCGCGATTGGTGATGGATTTGGTGATTTTTAACTGTCTCATGCGCTTATCTATACTGGGATTACAAGGTGAAGTTTGACTTCTGCTTATGAAGCAAAGTAACGCCGAAAATCAGGGATAAAAAAATCTGAACCGGGCTTTTTTTCTTGAGTTATTAACGAGTTCTTAACTTTTTCAACGCAGCCTGATTTCGACGTAAATTGCTTACAGACCAAGGCCTCGATAGTCTTTTTTACCTGTTTCATCCATGATTTCAAGCAAGACGCCTCTATTGATGCCGCTCAACTTTTCAGTGAGTTCTGCGACGGTTTCTATTGGTTCGTTATTGATTTTGGTTACGATAATGCCTTCGCTCAGCCCAATTGATTTGAGTTTGCCCGCATTGATTGTTTTGATCTTGACACCGTAGCTGATATTGAGTTCTTTTTTCTCTTTATCGGTGAGTTCCACGAAGGTGGCACCAAGTGCATAGTTCTTGCTGATTTCTTCTTTACTGAGCAATTGGGTTTCTCCGTCTTGGTTGCGCAGCACCAAATCTTTGGTAATGATATCGCCGTCTTTTTGGCGCACACTCAGTGTTACTTTATCGCCAGGGCGGCGCTTGCCGATTTCTTCTTGGAGCGCGGCAACAGAATTGACTTCCTTACTGCCAATTTTGAGCACCACATCCCCGTCTTTGAGACCTGCTTTGTCGGCAGAACCGCCTTCAACCACCTTGGCAATAAAGACGCCTTTGAGGTCTGGGAGTTTGTTCTTTTCTTTGATTTCTTGGGAAACATCGGCAATTTGGACACCTAAATATCCGCGTTGTACAATCCCGAAATCGATGAGGTCGCGCATGACTTTATCTACGAGATTGACCGGTACGGCAAAGGAGTAGCCAGAATAGGATCCGGTTTGAGAAGCAATTGCGGTATTGATGCCGATGAGTTCTCCGCGCGTATTGACGAGCGCCCCACCGCTGTTGCCTGGGTTGACGGCCGCATCTGTTTGAATAAATGATTCAATTGGTACTACTTCTTTGGAGTTGCGCTCCGAGAGCAAATTGATATTGCGCGCTTTGGCAGAGACAATACCGGCCGTTACGGTAGATGTGAGGTTGAAAGGGTTGCCGACGGCCAAAACCCATTCGCCAATTTTGAGATCATCGGAGTTGCCGATAGGAATAGCAGGGAAGTTGCTGCCTTCGATCTTGAGTACCGCAATATCCGTGGAGGGGTCTGTGCCCACAACTTTGGCTGCGTATTTAGAGTTGTCGTTGAGAATGACTTCAATTTCGCTCGCATTTTCAATGACGTGGTTGTTGGTGACGATATAGCCTTGCGAGGAGACAATCACGCCAGAACCGGCGCCCGCGCCAAATTGTTTGAATTCACGACCACCTGCGCCAGGGCCATAGAAAAACTCCTGAAAAGGGTCGCGCTGAAAGGTAGTTTGCACAACTTTGGTAGTGATGTGCACTACCGAGTGCACGGTGCTCTCTGCCGCTGCTGTGAAGTCTAGGCCTTGAGGAACGCCTTGGTAGTCAACTTGTTGGATGGGTGCGCGTCGGTTGCCATCGATGACTTGATCTGATAAGCGGCTACTGTTATGTTGAATGATGACGTAAGTAGCCAATGGGAGGGTACCACCAAGAATACCCATTCCGAATAATTTGAGTGTGCTGGTTAGTGTCATGCTGTCAGTTTTTATATTATGCCTCCTTAAACGCAAAGAGCGTTCCAAAAATTGCTTGAAAAATGTTAAATTTTGTTAAGAATTGGTAAGGAATATTCAACTATTTTTGTTCGACCGCAATGACACTACAATTCTCCAAATATCAAGGTACCGGCAATGATTTCATCATGCTAGACAACACCTTAGGCACGTATGACAATTTGTCAATTGCTGACATTCAGTTGCTCTGCAACCGCAAATTTGGCATAGGTGCAGATGGGCTCATTGCACTAAAAGCGCACGCGAGCCTGGATTTTGAAGTGGTTTACTACAACGCCGATGGCACGCAATCATTTTGTGGCAATGGCGCGCGCTGTGCAGTTGCTTTTGCGCATACGCTAGGCCTCATGCACAGCCCCCACACTAAGTTTATCGCCATCGATGGCCCGCACGAAGCGTGGCGCTGCGAAGATGAGGTCCGCCTCAAAATGGCCAATGTGCCGCCAATTTTGGTGCTTGAAAACAGTTATGTTGTTCAAACGGGTTCGCCACACTATATCATAGAAGATGCCAATCACCACACTGCACATGTTGTGGAGATGGGCCGACAAATTCGCTACAACGACACCTACCGCAAAGAAGGTATCAACGTCAATTTAATGGCCATACAAGAAAACCGCATTCAGGTAGCCACCTATGAAAGAGGCGTAGAAGACGAAACGCTTTCCTGCGGCACAGGCGTTACCGCTGCTGCGCTAGTTTATGCCCAACTTCAAATGCTACCTTTCGGCAAAGTACAGGTTCAAACCAAGGGCGGGGAATTAATGGTGGAGTGGCAGCAGCAAAATGATTTATCATTCAGTAACGTATTTCTCACCGGGCCTGCCCAACACGTTTACAACGGAACTTATGAGCTTAAAGGGTAGTTTGGTCACGCTAAGAGCGGTCGAAAAAGACGATGCAAGCAGCATTTTCATGTGGGAAAACAATCCTGCAAATTGGAAAGTCTCTAATACAGAAGTGCCATTTTCTTTGTTTGACATCCATCAACTCATTGAACAGCAATCCGATATCCGCAAATCGGGCCAAATGCGCTTGGTGATCCAAACCTCCTCCGACGACCGCCCTGTAGGGGTCATCGATTTATATGACCTCAATTTCAAGCACGGCTATGCAGCAGTTGGCATTCTCATTGCCGAAGACCAAGACAAAGGGCTGGGCTATGCCAGTGAGGCGTTGCAATTATTTTGCACTTATTGTAAAGAAATCCTTGAATTGCGCAATTTATATTGTCACATCCACCACGATAACCAAGCGAGTGTTGCACTCTTCGAAAAAGCCGGTTTTGTGCACGCGGGTACCCGTAAAAACTGGTTGCGTTATAAAAATGAATATTTCGACGAACTTACTTATCAATTATGTCTAGAAAACAAAAACTGATCCTCCTTATTTGCGCCGTTGTCTTAGGTATAGCAATTGTTTTGCTACCAAAACTCAGGTATTATTATGCGGCATTTCAAAAGTCGAGCAATACAACTTCCGTAGTTATTTATCTATCGAGTAAGGAGCATGTTTTAGATGTTAAATATGTCGCGAACTTGCTTCAAGAAAAAGGCATCATTTCTAGTTCAGACCTATTTGAATTGGTTGGCTCAGAAAAAGAAATGAATCCGCGCAATATTGCTCCTGGCAAATACAGCATTGAACCCGGAACAGCTTACCGCCATATTTGGAACGGTTTTACTTTAAACAGCGAATTGAACGGCAACGCCGAGCAAACTGTCAAGGTGAACTTTGAAAATTGCCGCAACATCCACGACCTCGCAGGAAAACTGCAGAAGCAACTAGACCTCGACAGCACGGCATTTATTGCGCATCTTCAAAATGGCCAAACGCTTTCTAGTTTAGGTTTTACACTCGAGCAACTCCCGGCGTTGTTTATTCCGAATACCTACGAAATGTACTGGGACCAAACCCCCGCTCAATTTGTGGAGCGCATGGCCAAAGAATTCAAAAATTTCTGGACCCCAGCTCGCAGGGCCAAATTAAAAACGGTGGGTTTGAATGCACCTAGCGAGGCAGTTACTTTGGCGAGTATCGTTTATTCGGAGCAGTCGAGAAGGGCAGAGGAATGGCCAATTATTGCAGGTTTGTATCTGAACCGAATCAAGCAAGGGGTCAAATTGCAATCAGACCCTACTTTCAAATTTTGCTGGGGAGACCAACTCAAGGGCGTACAGCGCTTGTTGGCCGTGCATCGCGACATCGATTGCCCATTCAATACCTACAAAATCAAAGGTTTGCCGCCAGGCCCCATCTACTTGCCTCCAGTGGGCGTTGTAGAAGCGGTACTCAATCCGGATCAAAACAATTACATTTTTATGTGTGCCAAACCAGATTACACTGGTACGCACAATTTTACAGCCTCAGGAGCTGAACATGCCAAAAATGCCAAAGCCTTTCAAAATTGGTTAGCGGCAGAACTTCGCAACAGATAAGCCTATGAAAAGAAGACAATTTATCCGCTTTGGTGCCATTTTAGGCGCACTCAGTTTGGTAGACAAACCAAAGGCGAGTCAGACTTTTAGCCAATCTTTCTCTGGAAAGACCGACGGCCCTCTTGTGCTTTCTACCTGGAACCACGGCTTGGCCGCCAATGAAGGGGCTTGGCAGGTGCTTTCCAAAGGCGGATCTGCGCTCGATGCAGTGGAAAAAGGCGTAATGGTCACAGAAGCCGACCTTACCAACCGCAGTGTAGGCGTAGGCGGCCGCCCAGACCGCGACGGGCACGTTACCTTAGATGCGTGTATCATGAGCGGCGATTCTCGTTGTGGTTCAGTAGCTTTTTTAGAAGGCCTGGCACACCCCATCAACGTGGCGCGTGCGGTTATGGAGCGCACCCAGCACGTCATGTTAGTAGGTGCAGGCGCGCACAAGTTTGCCATCGAGCAGGGCTTTGAAACAGCCAAAATGCCCATTCCAGAAGTCAAAAAAGACTACGAGAAGTGGCGCAAAGAGAACAAAGATTTATTCAAGAAACCTGAAATCAACCACGAAAACCACGATACCATCGGCATGATCGCCATGGATGCCAACGGTCAGCTTGCGGGTGCTTGCACCACAAGTGGCTGGGCCTACAAAATGCATGGTCGTGTGGGCGACTCACCAATTATCGGGGCGGGATTATTTGTAGATGAAGAAGTTGGAGCGGCCACAGCCACCGGTTTGGGCGAAGCCATTGTCCGCGTAGCGGGCAGCCATACGGTTGTAGAACTCATGCGCCAAGGTTTGTCACCAGAGGCGGCTTGCAAGGAAGCGTGTATGCGCATCATCCGCAAAAACAAAGACCTCACTGGCTTGCAATGCGGCTTCATTGCCATCGACAAAAACGGCAACTACGGTGGCTATTCCATCTTTGCTGGTTTCAATTACGCATTGCGCAACAACGCAGGTGAGGCCCTCATCGACGCCAAATTTGACCGCAATTGGTAAGGATGAGAAGTATCCTTTGGTGTTTGTTTTGGAGTCTAATGACGATGCAATCCTTTGCGCAAGTAACACTCGATTGGGAAGTTTATCATCCCGTTCAACAAACTTGGCTGCCTTTCGGGCAGTCTGGGACCGTTCAAGAATTTTTGTGGCACAGCGGTGAACTTCCGGATCCATTTTACGGTGAAAATGAAGCCAAATACCAATGGATAGAGGCGCATACTTGGGTTTTTCGTTCAAAGTTCTTTCTAAATGAAGCCTTTTTCAATGCCCAGGAGCTCATCTTAGATATCCCCAATTTAGACACCTACGCGCAAATCTACCTCAACGGAAAGTTGCTTGCCAAGACCGAAAATTTCTTCCTACATCACCGTTTGCTTATTGAGCGGCAAGATTTGATTTGCGGATACAATCAGCTAGAAATTAGCATTCAACCTCCGGTTACTTACCATGCGCAATCAACTCAATACAAAGCCTTTACTTACCCTGCACCCAATGATGTAGGCGCTGTAAAAGTGGCGTCCTTAACCCGTAAACCACAGTATCAGTTTGGTTGGGACTGGGCTCCTAGGCTCAATACTATTGGTTTTGCATATCCACTTACAATTGGAGTCAGACCAATTGTGTACATTGAAAACCTCTGCGTGAATACCTTAAGTATTTCTGATTCCAATGAAGCCAAGATTTCTTTGAACCTTTCCGTTCAAAAAGCACCGGTCAAACTAGTCTGCAAAAGCACCTATTTTGCGGATATTGACCTTGCTGAAAGCTCGCCATTAGAAGGTTTAGCGCCATCCTCAAAAGTTTCAACCTTAAATTTTCAAGTAGACAAAATTTTGTCAAATGCGCAGCTGTGGTGGCCAGTTGGGCAAGGTGCACAGCACCTGTATTCAGATACATTGCGTTTTTACGACGCGAATGGAGCACTTGTCTATGCGCATCCATTTGAATTTGGCATTCGCAAAGCGGAATTACTTCAAGAAAAAGACCAATGGGGGACCTCCTTCGTTTTTCAGATCAATGGCCGCCAAATTTTTGCCAAAGGAGCCAATGTGATCCCGCCCGGAATGTTTGCAGGCCCTGCCTTGGACAGCGCTTATGTTGCGCTGGTACTGCAGATGCAAGCGGCCAACTTCAATATGGTGCGCATTTGGGGCGGCGGCATGTATGCGCCCGACGCCTTCATGCAGGCCTGTGATCGTGCAGGTATTATGGTCTGGCACGACTTCATGTTCGCTTGCGCGATGTACCCCGGTGATGAGCCGTTTTTAGAGCTTGTTACCCAAGAAATCAAGCAGCAAATACCGCGTTTGGCAGCGCACCCATCGCTCATATATTTCAATGGCAACAACGAAGTAGATGTGGCTTGGCATAACTGGGGTTTTCAAGCGCAATATAACTTACCAGAGCATGCACAGCAAGAAATTGAAGCAGCTTATCAAAATTTATTTCAAAAGACACTGCCGCTCTACGTGAATTTACTCACGGGTCAAAGTATTCCGTATGTCCATACCTCACCACTCAGCAACTGGGGCAACGACGAATACTTTAAGCACGGAACCATGCACTATTGGGGGGTGTGGCACGGCAAAGATCCGCTGCACGATTTTGCCAATAAAATCGGTCGCTTCAATGCCGAATACGGTTTTCAGAGTTTTCCGCAAACCAGTACCATCAATCGCTTTGCACCACTTTCAGAACAAAGCCTGCATTCGGCTGTCATGAAAAACCACCAAAAGTCATATGTAGGCAATGGCATGATTGAAAAGCATGCCAAAATCTATTACGGAAAAGCCAAAGATTTTCAGACTTTTATTTATTATTCCCAATTGACTCAGCGCAAGGCAGTCAGTATTGCAATTGCAGGCCACCGAGCCGACGCACCGCGCTGTATGGGTACTATTTTTTGGCAGCTCAACGATTGCTGGCCAGCGCCAACGTGGTCTAGCCTAGACGACCACAACAACTGGAAGGCGCTGCATTATGCGGTCAAAGAAGATTACCGCTCCATTGCGGTGCTCGAACAAATCAAAGAAGATACCCATTACCTTGTGCTCACAAGTGATTTACCCGAAGATACTTTAGTGACAGTCCAGCTTGATTTTTATGACCTTGATGGGAAACGCGTTGAGACGCAAAGAAGAACTTATCCTCTTCAGAACAATACCATTCAGGTGCTTATGGCTCTTTCTGAAGAGAAACAGGGGTTTATCAAGGTGACGCTCGATGAGCAGTATTCCCGCTTGTTTACGTATATCGATAAGCGCAAAGCCCCAAAAATTCAGCCAACCCTAAAGATTGAACTCCTTGATCCTGTATTGAAAAAGGCTGTTGTATATTTAGAGACCTCACAACCAATGGTCGACTTCTGGATTTTTAGTGCAAATCAAGACCTGCATTTCGAACACAATTTTGAAACACTTTTACCAGGAAAGCACGCGCTAGAATTTACCTATGCAGACCATTTACCAACCTTAGGTGAAATCTCTTATTTGTTGCGCTGAGACCTACAGCGGTCTGAGCAATACTTGACTTCGTCCCAATTTTTCTCCCACTTTTTGCGCCAAGCAAAGGGTTTCTGACATGTTAGGCAGGTTTTTTCGGGTAAATGCTGTTTTTTCACACCTTTCATACTTCAAAAACAAAAAGTATCGAATGTTGTTTGAAAAGTATGGACTTGAAACTTCTTTCTGAGCAAGACATCGACCGCATCATTGAAATGGCCTGGGAAGACCGCACGCCTTTTGACGCCATTCTGTTGCAGTTTGGCCTCAAAGAAGCCGAAGTGATTGCGCTCATGCGCAGAGAAATGAAACCGAGCTCTTGGCGCATGTGGCGCGCCCGCGTTCAGGGGCGCGCCACCAAGCACAGCGCACTCCGTAGCTTTGAAGTAGGCCGCCACAAATGCAACTTACAGCGCAACATCACAGGCAATAAGATTTCTAAGCGCTGAGCCATTTAGTTTGTGTACTTTTGCAGTTTTTTTGTGGAATATCTCCAAAAAAAAGCTCTCTCTATTATGCGTCTATCTCTTTCTTTCTTTTTATTTCTTTGTTGTGTCGCTGGTCCTAGTTTTGCTCAGGTTCCGCCCGATTCCATGACGATCAAAAAAGACTCCGTACCTAAACCAGTTCCGCTTGGTCCTTTTTTAGGTGAAATACCTATTCGTGTGTTGACCTATCACGAAATTCAGTTGGTGGCAGGCAGAAATAGCGGTGCATTTCAAGAGCGCATGCAAAGCATCGATAAGATTTCTTCAGCCCAACTCACTAAACTTCCTGTTCGAAGCTTGCCAGAGGCGCTGTCTTATGTTGGTGGGGTAGATGTGCGCCAAAGAGGTTTGAGTGGAACCCAGGCCGATATTGGCATTCGAGGCGGGAATTTTGAGCAAAGTTTGATTGTTGTCAACGGCTTCAAAATGACAGACCCACAAACAGGGCACCATGCGGCGAATTTGCCGATTCCATTAATAGCTGTCTCTGAAATTCAAGTTTTCAAGAGCCCAACGGTATTGCAATTTGGTCAAAGCGCCTTAACCGGTGCGGTACACATTGGCGCTTATGCACAAGATGCTTTTGAGGTCAAAACAACAGCATATGGTGGCAGTTTCAATAGCTTTGGTGCGCAAGCAATGGTGCGCATGAAAATTAAAAAATACCAACAACTGTTGGCTGTGGCCAGAGACCAATCGGCAGGGCATTGGTATAACTCAGATTTCAAGAACCACCAGCTTTTGTACACCGCCTCCCATCCTTTAGGTGCACATCGAAGACACCACTTGACCTATCTAGCAGCATATACAGATAGAAATTTTGGCGCCAATGGTTTTTATACCAATAAGTTCCCAGATCAGTGGGAGCGCACCACCATGGCTATGGCAGGTGTCAAACACAATTTCTACTGGTATTCAAAAAAAGAAGGAAGTACTATTTGGTATCAATTTCGCCAACAAGCCATGTTGCGCAGCCATGCCGATGAATTTCGCTTGAAGCGCAATGACCCCGCTTTTTATACCAATACCCACGTTTCAAATGTACTGAGCTATGAGGCGCAATTATCGGTGAATGTGAATAGGCAACAATTGCTTTTTGGTTTGGAACAACGCTTAGAGCAACTCAACAGCAGTAATTTAGGTTTACGCGAGCGGCAATATCAAAGCGTGTTTGTACAAGCCCAAGGTGTGCTCGGTACCATGAACTATGCCGCGGGGCTTTTGGTATTTGCTTATAACTGGCAAAATCCACAAGTGATGCCAAGTCTGCAGTTGGGGCGTTCGTTGGAAAATAGGCAATATTTATTTGCCAATTACAGCCGTGGTAACCGCGTGCCAAGCTGGACCGAAATGTATTACACAGACCCGTCTAATGTGGGCAACCCGAATTTACAGCCCGAATTTTCGCATGCTGCCGAACTCGGTTGGAGACAAACACCTAATTATTCAGATGGCACCAAACTAAGTTACCAAGCAGAAGCTTCTGTATTTTACAGACAGCACACCAACATGATTGACTGGGTAAGGGCTGCTTCAATTATTTCACCCAACCCAAATCCTTGGATGCCGGTCAATATTGCGAGTGTCACATTTACAGGTTTGGAAACAGGATTGCAACTTAGTCTTAAAAAGCGCTCTACTTGGGGTCTCAATAAACTCAATGTCAATTACACCTACATCACTGCGCAGCATAATTTTACGAGCGAGCAAGAATCGCGCTATGCGATCACGAGCATGCGTCAGCAACTCAATGCAGTAGGCCAGTTTGATTTAAGTGAAAAAGTACTGCTCTGTTTGGCTTACCGTTTGGTGCAGCGCATAGAACAGCCTTTGTATCAGGTAGTGGACGCTAAAATATTGGTGCCGATCAAAAGCAAATGGACGGTTTTTGCAGAAGGGAACAACCTCACGAATACACAATATGTGGAGGCTGGCTTTGTGCAGATGCCGGGGCGTTGGTTCAAGTTGGGGCTCACTTTTGGCCACAAAGCCATAGAAAACCCAAGACCTTAAGCTATTTTTAGTAACCTACTTTTTGACGTGTACGTTGCAACACTTCTTGAGCAACACTTCTCGCTTTTTGTGCACCAATAGACAGCGCTGCATCAATTTCTGCCGTATGGGCCATTAAGTGGTCAAAAAGAGCTCTTTCTTTGCCGAATTTCTCTAGAATGAGTTCAAAAAGTGCTTGTTTGGCGTGTCCGTAACCGTAATTGCCACCGTGATAGTTGGCTGTCATTTGCTCAATTTGAGCTGGTGAAGCCAGTAATTTGTAGAGTGCAAACGTATGACACGTTTCGGTGTTTTTAGGCTCTTCTAGCGGTGTGCTATCTGAAACAATCGACATGATTTGCTTGCGCAATTGTTTTTCTGGTAAGAAAATGTCGATGTAGTTATTGCGCGACTTGCTCATCTTTTCGCCATCGGTACCGGGAATGAGCATGGTATCTGACTGAATTTGTTCTTCGGGCAATACGAAGGTGTCTCCGTAGGTGAGATTGAAGCGATTGGCTACATCACGAGCCATTTCGATGTGTTGTTTTTGATCTTTGCCAACGGGTACAATTTCTGCATCGTACAATAAGATATCGGCCGCCATCAAGATAGGGTAGGTGAACAAGCCTCCATTGACATCGTCGAGGCGATCTGCCTTGTCTTTGAAGGAATGCGCCAACGTGAGGCGCTGGTAAGGGTATTGGCAGAGCAAATACCAAGTGAGTTCACTTACTTCCGGAACGTCGGATTGGCGGTAAAAAACAGTTTTTTCGGGGTCGAGACCAAAAGCCAACCAAGTGGCAGCTGTGGCGTAGGTGTTGTTGCGCAGGGTAGCGCCATCTTTGATTTGGGTCAGGGAATGCATGTCTGCAATAAACAAAAAGGATTCATTGGCGGGGTCTTGGGCCAAGCGAATAGCTGGGAGAATTGCGCCTAAAATATTGCCTAAATGTGGGGTTCCTGTACTTTGAATTCCGGTTAATATGCGAGACATTGCGTTAATTTTGTTCAAAATTAGTCATTTTGAAGCGTTTTTGAGTGGCGTTGGCTCTCTTGTAATTGCTAACTTTGGACCATGCAGAAAATCATTGGTGTGTTCGGTCTCATTTGGAAGCTATACATAGCCCTTGTCTTTTTTATTTTTGCACTCTTGTTTTATCCTTTCTTTTGGATTTTACAACTCAGGCCAACGTGGCGCAAACATGGTTTTCAGATTTTCATCCTCTGGAGTTGGTTGCTGCGCATTTTTTGTTTTTATCCTGTTCGCGTCAAGCTCAATTCACCCTTGCCCCAAGCTCCGTTTATCATCGTGTCTAACCACAGCTCTTATTTAGACATCTTTTTGCTGCCATCCATTTTACCGAGCTATCCTTTCGCATTTTTAGGAAAGGCAGAAATCCTCAAATACCCAATTGTCAGAACCTACTTCAAGGCGCTCAACATCCCAGTTTACCGCAAGGATAAATCAAAGGCTGGGCAAGCGCTAGGGCAGGCCAAAAAAGCCATGGAAGGCGGTTGGTCTATTGTTATTTTTCCTGAAGGCACCATTCCAGAAGAAGACATCCCGCAACTTTACCCTTTTAAAAACGGCGCATTTCGTTTGGCCAAAAACCTGAATGTGCCTATTTTACCCCTGACTTTCACCCAAAACTTCCACCTTTTCTCTGACCCAACCCAAATTTTGGGTCCGGCACATCCAGGCGAAGTAGAGGTATATATCCATCCATTTATCACCATTGAAGAAATTGCACAAGCCAGTACCGAACAAATCAGTGAAAAGTGTTTCAATTTAATTGAAGCACCTCTTAAGGCGGCGCATCCTCATCTCTTCAAAAAATCGTAATTTTGTCTTATGGAAGTCAATGAAGCTTTACTCGATCATCTCGCACACCTCTCTAAATTGTCCTTCGAAGGATCAGAAAAAGAGGCAATTCGCCAAGATCTACAGCGCATGATCACTTTTGTAGACAAACTTTCGGAACTCGACACCACAGGTGTTGAGCCACTCATTTTTATGTCCAACGAGGTCAATAGACTGCGCAACGACGAAGTCGAGCAAAGCGTGAGCCACCACGACGCCCTGCGCAATGCACCAAAGAAAGATTCAGATTATTTCAGAATCCCCAAAGTTTTAGACAAATAATTTGAAGGTCAGCGGTTTTACATTCATCAGAAACGCCGTCTTACTAGATTACCCGATTGTTGCCGCTATTCAATCGATTTTGCCGCTTTGCGATGAAGTGGTAGTCGCTGTAGGCAATTCCACCGACGACACCCTCGGACTCATTCAAAACATAGATCCCAAAGTAAGGATCATCCAAACTACCTGGGACGACTCCCTGCGTCAAAACGGCCGTGTGCTCGCAGTCGAGACCGACAAAGCGCTTGCGGCAATCAATCCTGCTGCCGATTGGGCCATATACATTCAAGGCGATGAAGTCCTGCACGAGGCTGATCATCCGAATATATTAAAAGCCATGACGCGCTATCAGCACGACCAAGACATAGATGGCTTGCTGTTTGACTACCTCCATTTTTATGGTTCTTATGATTACATCGGCGTCTCTAATAATTGGTACAAAAAAGAAATCCGCATCATCAAGCCGGGCCGTGGAATTTTTTCGTTTCGGGATGCACAAGGTTTTAGAAAAGCACCAGATCAAAAACTCAAGGTAGCGGCAGCCCACGCAAGTGTGTATCACTATGGTTGGGTCAAGGATCCGCAAGCGATGCAGCGCAAGCAAGAAAGTTTTCATAAACTTTGGCACGATGACGCCTGGCTCGAGAAAAACATCAAGGTAGCCACTGCTTTTGACTACGAAGACCACATCCATGAGCTCGCTCGTTTTGAAGGCACGCACCCCCAATGGATAGCAGCACGCATTGCCGAACGCAACTGGACTTTTCAGACAGATATCTCGCGCAACAAGAAGTCGCTCAAAAACAAAATCAAGGATATATTAAAGGCAATCGGGATCGATACCCATTATGCCAATTATACGCTCATTCGCTAGCTTTATTCTGCCAAGCGAAATTTACAGTATTTGATGATATGCCCGCGCTTACTGAAGAATTCTTCATAATACGTTTTGATATGAAAGATTTCTTTGGTTTGGGCATCTAAATCTTCGGGTAAATTGGCGTACAGATTGGGGTAGCATTCCAGCATTTGGTGGCCGTGTTCATCGATCTGCTCGAGGGTGTAGTCGAACAAGACGTCGGAATCTGTTTTCATGTGAATGATGCCGCCAGGCTTTAGAATTTTTTTGTAGCGCGCTGTAAAAATAGGCGAAGAAAGCCTTTTGCGGGCTTTTTGGGGTTGTGGATCGGAGAAGGTAAGCCAGATTTCATCGATTTCACCTTCTGCAAAATAATCGAGGATAAAATCGATGCGCGTGCGCAAAAACGCGACGTTGTTGAGGTTCGTTTCTAGCGCTTCTTTGGCACCAATATAGATGCGGTTGCCTTTGAGGTCTACGCCAATGAAATTGCGGTCGGCAAACTGACGGCCCATGCCAACAGCGTATTCACCTTTACCGCAACCGAGTTCCAGAATGATCGGGTTGTCGTTGCCGAAAACGGAGCTTCTCCAATTTCCTTTGGTTGCAAATGGTTCTCCCATGACGGGTTCAAATACATTTGCAAATGTCTTGATCGCTGCAAAGCGTTTTAAC
>CALJTX010000011.1 GCA_937975705.1 uncultured Flavobacteriia bacterium
CTAAATAACTTGGGCAAGGGTTAGATACCAGGTTAAATCCACGACTACTGTTGGTGGTACCGGTTCTAGTCAGATTAAGTGTATATGAAGAAGCGTTATTGAGAGCTCCTCCAGTAAAGTTCAACGTGGTGTTTGCACCAGCTTTAACATAATAACCTTTGCCCACTTCTAGTGGTGACGAATTCGTGGTAATTTCTTCCCAAATATTTGAAACTTCATTCCAACCCTTCACAATATTTGAACCTGCTGCGTCATAAACATTCGAAGTTGCTGAAACTACAGGCGAACCAAGATACCAAAAACGTCCACTTGGCGATGACCCACCGGCACCTGTAATGTACTGCTCTACATTATAAACTCCGTTTCCTGCTTGAGAATAACTCGTCCCCGGATCTAATGTAGCACCTGTTTTCAAGGTGAAAACACCGTTGTTGGTGAGTGTGCCATCTACTGTAAGTTGCTTTCCAGCCGCTACCTCAAGTGTCCCATCAATTGTCAAACTTGCAACTGTCGTAGTAGTAGCATCTAAATTAACAGTAACCCCTGAAGGAATCGTCACATTCGAAGCACTCGTCGGCACAGAACCACCACACCAATTCGAACCTGTAGACCAATTACCAGAAGCACCACCAATCCAAGCACCATTGGTACAGGTAACCGCATTACCAGAAGATGATGTAGTTACATTTACCGAGGTAGCGCCAGAACTAGAAATAACCGCTGCGGTTGTATTATTATAGTCACCGACAGGAGCCGTGGAGGACAAGCGCGTCCAGAAATTAGTGCTATTTGAAACTCCTGTTATTGCTGATGATGTAAATCCAGCTGTTGAACTTGTAGTAGAAACCTCAAAATTTGCTGCAGGTGTTATTGTTATTGTACTTGATAAATTCGAACCACCGGCTGTAGCACTCACTGCATTAGACGCCGACCCGTAAGCTGCTGTTAACGCAGAAGAAAGTGTTATTGCATTGAGGGTTGGGGATACTACAGGTGCACTTACTGTAATATTTCCACTTGTTGATGAATTTATAATAGGAGCTGATGCAGATGCGTTTATAGTATAATTATCTGCAGAGGAAAATTGAATGTTACTGTAAGTAGCAACTCCAGCAATTGCATTCGGCGCAGTCGTTCCAGAAATCGTTCCATTTCCGTTAACCTTCGCCACTGTAATTGGCCCCGTAAAATTAGCTAATGGTCCACTAGTCGATCCTGATCTTGCCTCTGCGGTAAAACTACTAAGATTAGTACCAACTGTACCTGTTGTTGGAACACTAGCTAAAACTAAGTGCGTGGGTGGCAGAGTACAGGTGTTATACCATCTAATATTGTCTAAAGATATAGTAGCTACATTACCAGTAGAACTTTCACCGTAAAATCTGAAAGCATTTATGCTAGAATTTGTTGTCAATTGCCCCTTTGATAAATCATCACCAATTAAATTCCCGTTTACCCATAAATCATATTTAGCTGAACCGATTGAAGATGAATTTGATGCACCGTAATTTACTGTTGAAGAAGTATTATTACCTACAATAGTAACAAAATATGATACATTTTGCGTAAAAGGTGTTCCGTTAATCACTGTCCAAGAACTACCACCTCGATTATTAGATGTTATCCCATTAGATGCTCCAAATGCCCATTGTATTCCAGTGAATATATCTGAACCGGTGAATGTAGCACTTTGGGCAGACCCAAAACCATTGCCATTCCCCGCAAAAAAATACCAATTACCTGAAGATCCACCTGATAAGTGCAATTCAAAAGTAATTGTAAAGGTAGCCGATGCTGTACCATATTCACCGCTTGTGATCCCTACACTATTAACAGATCCAGCTGTGGGAGCAATCCCACGCAATTCACCTGAACTACCAATCGATTGTCCTGGGTTTTGAATTGTAAATCCACCTCCACCAGTTCCAACGCGGACTCCTCCGAATCCTGTATTTGCAGTAGTAGCCGTTGTTCCATTTGTGGTAGTTCCAAAATCTAAATATCCATTTGGCGTCTGCCCCCAACTGACTCCAACGAAAAAGATGCTGAGGAGGAGTGTGAGGAAGCGGGAGCTAATGTTATTATTGGGAGATCTGAAGGCAGTAGACTTCGTTTGGTACAAGGATGACATGTTCATGTTTTGTTTAGAGTACAAAGTTCGGTTTGTTAATGCTTGCTAAAATTAACAAAGTATTATGCTTATGTCAAACTTTGTTGCAAAGTTTTATAAAGATTGTTCAAGCAATTATAAACAGTATGGATTGGAAAGCCAGTTCAATAATCAAATACCCCGCCAGTATGAATGAATAGAACTGATTGGGCTTGGTTATGGAGATTGGATATTTGATCGACCAACGCATAGAGCGCCTTACCCGTATAAGTGGGTTCAATGGGGAATTGTTCGGATTGATTAAATTGAGTGACGAAGTCGAGTAAAAGAGGTGTTGTTTTGGCATAACCGCCGAAATGGTATTGATCCAAGACCGTGACTTGTTCGAAAAGAAAAGTGAATGGGCTGGTGAGTGAGTTGTGCTTGGCCTGATTGGCAAGTGTATGCATCTCGGCCAATGCGTCAAAACCTTTGAGCACAGGAACCACGAATAGCTGGGTGCTGGATGGCAGAGCGGCTAGGATGCCGAGGCTAGTAGTGGTGGTGCCTTGCGCGATAAAAACGGCGTCAAAATGTTGGTTGTTGTTTTGGGCTACCGCCTCTGTGTAGATTTGGGTGCAGCCCCAGATGCCTTCTGGGTTGGCGCCGCCTTCGGGAATATGCCAGGTATTGGATTTGAGGTCTAGACCTGAAGTTAATTTTTGGGCTTGATAGGCTGTTCTGGAAATAAAGTCAAGTTGCATGCCGAGTTCTTGACATTTGTACAATAAGGCATTGCTCGTTGGTAGGAGTTCCTCTCCCCTGACCTTTCCAATGATGGGTAAATGCAGGGCCTTTGCGGCGGCGGCGCTTGCCAAAAGATGATTGGAATAGGCGCCTCCGTAAGTAAGGAGTTGTGTGGCCCCTGCGTTTTTGGCGGCGAGCAAGTTTCCTTCTAGTTTGCGGAGTTTGTTGCCAGAAATATTTATATCGATTAAATCATCGCGTTTCACGAACAAATTGCGGGGCTTGTTGTTAGCGTTGTGTAGGGAAAAGCGTTGCAACTCCGAGCGCTTTTTTAACTTTGCAAACCACAGCGACATATCAGTACTCATGAGCGAAGATTTTTCTGGATTTTCTAAAAAAAGTCACTTAAACGACGAAGATTACTATTTATCCGAAGAAGGTTATATTGTTTTTACTGAAAAGTATCACCTCAAGCGCGGCTACTGCTGCAAAAGCGGCTGCAAACACTGCCCTTATGGCTATGACCCCAAAACGGGCCGCATCGCCGAATACCCCAAAAATTAGTCAATTCCGAGTTCCGGAAAACGTCCTTTGTAGTGCTTGAGGATATCCTTGATTTTTTGGATGTCTCCGTCAGCATCGCCTGAAGGCCAGAGCAAAGAATGGAAACCTCCCGTTTTGGTCGCAAAATCTATGTAGGCAATGTAAATAGGCACATTGGCTTTTTGCGCCACATAATAAAAACCTTTCTTCCAATCGGGATTGTAGCTGCGGGTGCCTTCCGGAGAAAACACCATATACATGGTCTCGTTCTCTTCGAAATAACGCACAGCGGTATCGGTTAGGTTGTTTTTCTTGCTGCGGTCAACTGGAATGCCACCGATAGCTTTCAAAAACCAACCGAGCGGCCCCCAAAAAAGTTCTTTTTTCATGAGGTAGCGCCCCTTTACGCCATATTGATAAAAAGCCAAACGCCCCAAGATAAAATCCCAATTAGAGGTGTGCGGCCCAACGGCAATGACACATTTTTGAATCCCTTCTGGCGGTGTTGGATCGATCTTCCAACCAATGAGCCAAAAAATAAATTTTGCGATGAACTTCATGGCTTAAAGTTAAGCAATTCATCTTTCATCTATCTTTACATCATGAAGTTGCTCAAAGAACTTGTCTGGAGCCTGTCGGTGGTGCTGATCCTCTACACGAGCTATGCACTGGCGCCCTTCTTGGCACTACCCCAAACAAAAACAGCTCAAGTTCCTGTTTTTCAAGACCAAGCATTCTGTTTTTCAGTGCTCCCGCTGCAAGTAGTTCAAAGCTGGATACTCGAACAACAGCTCGAATCAAAAGACGTTGCCGTTCAAGAAGCGCTCAAGCAAATGGCCATGAATTTCAAGACCGAGCGCAATAATACACTTGCCGATTTTCATTTTGATGTCCATGGCGCAGTGGCCTATTACCTCATCGAGCACGCTAAAAAATCATTTTCTTGTCTGTATATTCCGGGCACGGGCCAAAACGAGGGCTGGCTCTCCGCTCAATATTATGGCATCCAGAGCGGCATTTTTTACTTTGCCGAACCACTGCAAGCCAAGCAACGTATTTTTTTTGAACAAAGTTTGCAGCGCATGCAACTCACTTCCAAAACATACCAAGCCCGCAAACACCACTTCGAACTACAAGGGCAACCTTACACCCTACTCTGGGAAGAACATGCCTTTTCCTTGATTTTACCTAAAAATCAAAACAAACCCATTCGCAAACTGATTCCAAACGGCTTTCACCTGAGCGCACCAATTACCCTCAGCAACCTACAACCCGCGCTGCAATTTTTAGAAAAAGTTGAGGCTTGTTCTTTCAATTATTACGGCGCGCAGCTCAACGCCAAACAAGAACTTTCGCTCGATTTTGAGGTACTCCTCACCTTTGACAACGACGCCAAGCGCAGCGATTTTCTTGCAGGCTGCAAAAGCGCCCTCCCCGATTGGGATTGGGCAGGCAATTTTGTGAGGGTCAACCACGCGGTATATGCCCTCAAAAAAGAAGGAAAACAGCAACTCTTCATTTGCAGCAATCCAAAAAAATACATCCACAACGGAAACATCGCTTGTCAGGTAAGCAACTCACCCCTTACTTGTTCGGGCAACCCTACGCTGCTCACCAAACTAGACAACGCCGGCTGGGCTGCTGCCATACTCGAACTTTTCCCAATCTACCGCGGCATCTCCGACTTCTCTGCGCGCACCAAAAGCGTCAGCACCGCCAACAACACCATTCGTTGGGAACTCCAAAAAGACTACTTTGCGGCAGGAGAATTCCTTAAACTTCTCAGCACCACCACTACCCAATAAAAAACCCCGCTGCGAACAACGGGGCATTTTACTCATTATTACTAAACCTATCTATCGAATAAAGAGTAATTCTCTAAATTTCGGCAATGGCCAAAGTTCGTCTTCTACTAAAAGCTCAAGCTTATCGGCGTGGTAGCGGATTTCATCGAAGTGGACTTTCACTTGATCGCAGTAAGCCAAGGCTTTTTGCTCTGCGCTTTCCAATTTATTGGCCAATTTACGCTGTGCGAGCATCGCGTCAGAAGCTTCTTTCATTTTGTTGATGTGCATCGAAACTTTCTCCAACAATTCAATTTGCGCTTTGGCAGCTGTTCTACCAGCTTTGTCACCTAATACGCTAATGAGGCCTTGTACGTTCTGCAACAATTTGTTTTGGTACTCTACTGCCGCTGGAATGAAGTTATTTTGAACGAGGTCACCCATGAGGCGAGACTCAATTTGAATTTTGAGGATGTAGTTCTCAAATTCGATTTCGGCACGCGCTTCCAATTCACGAGGCGTGAGTACTTCCATTTCTGAGAAAAGTTTGACGACATTTTTGTTGTGCCAAACTTTGAGTGCACGTGGGGTGTCTTTGAGGTTAGAAAGACCGCGTTTCTCTGCTTCTTTGACCCATTCGTCGCCGTAACCATTGCCTTCAAAACGGATCTTTTTAGAGGCTTTGATCATGACTTGCAATTCTTTGAGGATGGCCTCGTCTTTGGTTTCGCCTTTTTCAATGCGCTTGTCTACGGCTGCTTTGAAAATTCGCAATTGCTTGGCCATAATGGTGTTCAAGACAATCATGGCAGAACCGCAGTTGGCAGAAGAACCTACCGCGCGGAACTCAAATTTGTTGCCGGTGAAAGCAAATGGTGAAGTGCGGTTGCGGTCGGTGTTGTCTAGCAAGATTTGCGGAATTTTACCGATGTTGAGTTTGAGCTCCGTTTTGTCTTGAGGCGTCATTTTACCCGCCTTGATGTTTTTCTCTAAATCGTCGAGCAACTGTGAAAGCTGCGTACCGATAAATGCAGAGATAATGGCTGGTGGTGCTTCGTTGGCACCCAAACGGTGGTCGTTACCTGCTGAGGCAATCGCCGCACGGAGCAAGTCAGCGTTTTCATGGATGGCCATGATGGTATTGACAAAGAAAGTCAAGAACTGCAAGTTAGATTTCGGGTTTTTGCCCGGAGCCAAGAGATTCACACCTGTGTTGGTGCTCAAAGACCAGTTGTTGTGCTTGCCCGAACCGTTCACGCCTGCAAATGGCTTCTCGTGTAAAAGTACACGGAAGTTGTGCTTGCGCGCAGTTTTTTCCATGATATCCATGAGCAAGAGGTTGTGGTCATTGGCCAAATTACACTCTTCAAAAATAGGCGCACATTCAAACTGATTCGGCGCTACTTCGTTGTGACGCGTTGTAACTGGAATACCCAACAACAAAGACTCCACCTCAAACTCGCGCATAAATGCATTGACGCGCTCAGGAATAGAACCAAAGTAGTGGTCTTCTAATTGCTGACCTTTAGCAGGCGCGTGTCCGAAGAGCGCACGACCCGTAAGCATGAGGTCTGGGCGGGCGTTGAACAACGCGGAGTCAATTAAAAAGTATTCTTGTTCCCAACCTAAAGTAGCATTTACTTTGGTGACGTTTTTGTCAAAATACTGACAAACCTCTACAGCTGCTTGGTCAATGGCATGTAGCGCTTTGAGCAAAGGCATTTTGTAGTCTAGAGATTCTCCTGTATAAGAAATAAAGATGGTCGGGATGCAAAGTGTTTTGCCGATGACAAAAGCTGGTGAAGATGGGTCCCAAGCGGTGTAACCGCGCGCTTCAAAGGTATTGCGGATACCACCGTTCGGAAAAGAGGAAGCATCTGGTTCTTGCTGGATAAGTAAGTCGCCATCAAAACGCTCAATCGCTTTACCTGGGCCAATTGGCTTGAGAAAAGCATCGTGCTTTTCAGCGGTAGTACCAGTAAGTGGCTGAAACCAGTGTGTATAGTGTGTGGCACCTTTAGAAATAGCCCAGTCTTTCATGGCGCTCGCCACTTGATCTGCAAATTTGCGATCCAAGCGCGTGCCATTCTGGATGGCTTCAGTCATGAATTTATAGGTTTCCGAAGGAAGGTATTCACGCATGATGTCTTGGTGAAATACGTTTTGACCGAAAAGATCCGAAAGTTTGCCATTGTAGTCAATGTGCTTAGGTTCGCGGTGCAAAACATCTTGATACGCTTTTAGTCTTTTATTTGCCATTTTTATAAATTTTTGACAAAGGTATCTAATTTTTAGGGGGTCAAACAAAATTTTACCTCATTTTTTCAACAGAACCCCCTCTTTTTTAACATTAAATTAAAAAATCATGAAATTTTACGCAAGTCTCAAAGAATTCCCAACTTTGTAAAATGAATAGAGATTGGTTGCGCAGTTGCTTTGAAAAAGAACTTCCTGGTGAAGCCGCCCACGCCCCTTATAAGCGTTACCGCCAACAATTTGAACAAAATCAAGCCCAACAACAAAGGCGCCCCGCAGCAGTAGCCATTCATTTCTACCCCAAAAATGCCGCGTGGCATTTCATATTAATCGAGCGCAGCACCTACAACGGCCAACACAGCGGCCAAATGGCCTTCCCCGGCGGCAAACCCGAGCCCTCAGACCCGCACCTTGAATTCACCGCCCGCAGAGAATCTTTCGAAGAAATTGGAATTACGATTGATCAAGGGCAACATATTTGCACCCTTTCAAACGTTTGGATCCCGGTTTCAGGTTTTGAAGTCAGCCCTTATGTCTTTCTCCACGACGAAGCCCCCCTGCTCCAACCCGACCCGAGAGAAGTCAAACACATTGAGGAGGTCGCGCTACAAGATTTATTAAACGACTCAAGCCTCACGCTAGAAGACATTGAAATCCCCGGTGGGCAAATTCTAGAAGCCCATCCCTGCTTTTTGTTGAACAATAAAATTGTGTGGGGCGCTACCGCGTTGATGTTGAATGAGGTGAGGATGCTATTGGGTGAATAAAACCCCTAAAAAACAAAAAGAGGAACAAACGCTATTTGTTCCTCTTTCTGCTAAACCATGCTAAAACTATAAAACTAAAACTACAACTATGAACTGTAATTCTGATGCAAATTTACGACGTCATTTTGGATCTGACAACTTTTGAATGTAAATTAATTGTTAAATTTTAACACCGCGCGTCATTTCGCGTTTTCCGGGAGGGCCGGGCAAGCCTTCTACACGCATTCCTAAGCTCTTTAGGTGTCTTTTGAATTGGCCTTGTGCGCAATACGTAACGAGTGCGCCGCCCGTGGTGAGCAATGCGTAGAGTTTTTCAAAAATGGCAAGCTCCCACATCTCGGGCTGAGCTTTTGGGCCAAAGGCGTCATAATAAATAAGGTCGAATTTTTCTGTGGTTGCCCATTCTTGAATAGAAAAGGGCATTTTACATATTGTAAAAAAAGCATCGTAAACTGCGGTTTCTCCAAAAGGGAGACCCATCATGCGCGAATAGAATTCCTGCGCATCAGGGCCATCTAGATACGTGATCGCTTTCCAAATCTCCTCCTCGACCGGATAAGCCTCCAGACCAACATAATTGACGTTAATGGCGTTTTCTTTGGCGTATTGAGCAGAGAGAAGTGCATTCAAGCCCGTTCCAAAACCGACTTCGAGAATATTCACTTGTTTAGATTCGGTTGCGACAAAACGCAAACCATTTGCTATAAAGACATGCCGCGCTTCTTGCACACTGCCGTGCATGGAATGATAGGTTTCATCTAGTTCCGGCACATACAAAGTTGGCGAGCCGTCGGCTGTGAGGCGCAGTTCGCGTTTCATTTTTTTCTAATAAGATAAAGTCCGTCTCTGATCGGCAACAAGACCTTCTCTACACGCGCATCCTGACTGATTTTTAAATTGAGATCGCGCAGTAAGGCCGTGTCTTTGTCTTGGAATTTTGAATCGAGCACTTTGCCCGACCACAGCACGTTGTCTATCAATATAAACCCGCCTGGTTTGAGTTTGTCGAGTGCTTGTTCGTAATAAAGAGGGTATTGTTGTTTGTCGGCATCGATGAAAATGAGGTCGAAGGTGTGCGCTAGTGTAGGGATGATCTGAGCGGCGTTCCCAATTTGATACGTAATTTGAGCGGCATACGCAGAAGCTTCAAAATAAGCGCGTACTCTTGGCGCGAGTTCTTCATTGACGTCGATAGTGATGAGTTGGCCACCGGGCGTCAAGCCTTCTGCCAAACAGAGCGCTGAATAGCCGGTGTAGGTGCCAATTTCTAAAATAGCCGAAGGTTTGAGCAGTTGGGTCAGCATACTGAGCACGCGGCCCTGAAAATGACCGCTGAGCATGCGGGGCTGCAAGACCTCTAGATGGGTTTCGCGGTCAATTTTGCTAAGCAAAGGAGAAACGGCTGAGCTATGGTCGGTGACGTATTGTTGTAATTCTGGTGAAATGAAATCCATTTGCTGTGTATTTGTACAAAGATACGCGAAGCTCGGCGCATTTTTCTAAATTTGTAAATTCAGAAATTACACATGACCGTTTCAGCTATCCGCCAACAATTTTTCGACTTTTTTGAAAGTAAAGGACACCAAATCGTTTCTTCTGCCCCAATGGTGGTCAAGAACGACCCTACCCTGATGTTCACCAACGCCGGCATGAACCAATTCAAGGATTTTTTCTTGGGTTACCAGACTCCTACCAACCGCCGCGTGGCCAACTCCCAAAAATGCTTGCGCGTTTCGGGTAAACACAACGACCTCGAAGAAGTGGGCGTAGACACCTACCACCACACCATGTTCGAAATGTTGGGCAATTGGTCTTTTGGCGACTACTTCAAAGAAGAAGCCATTGGCTGGGCTTGGGAATTGCTCACTACAGTTTACAAAATTCCTGTAGATCAACTCTACGTTACTGTTTTTGAAGGCGATGCCAAGGACGGCGTGGCCCAAGATACCGAGAGCTTCAACATCTGGAAAAAATACATTGCCGAGGACCGCATCATTCTCGCTTCTAAAAAAGACAACTTCTGGGAAATGGGCGACACCGGCCCATGTGGCCCTTGCACCGAAATCCACGTCGATTTGCGCAGCCCTGAAGAGCGCGCACAAGGCGATGGCCGCAACTGGGTCAATGCAGACCACCCACAAGTCATTGAAATCTGGAACAACGTTTTCATGGAATTCAACCGCAAGGCGGATGGCAGCCTCGAGCCGCTACCTTCCAAGCACGTCGACACCGGCATGGGTCTCGAGCGCTTGGCCATGGCGCTTCAAGGCAAACAATCCAACTACGACACCGACTTATTTCAGACGCTCATTGCGCATACCGTTCAAGTCTGTGGCATTCCTTACAAACAAGCAGAAGCTACCGATATTGCACTGCGCGTCATTGCCGACCACGTGCGCACTATTGCCTTTTCTATCGCCGATGGCCAATTGCCAGCCAACAACGGCGCAGGGTATGTCATCCGCCGCATTTTGCGCAGGGCCGTTCGATACGGTTACCAAACGCTTGGCCTCAAAGAACCTTTTCTCTGCGACCTCGCCATGGTACTCACCGAACTCATGGGCCACCCTTACACAGAACTCATCAGTCAAAAAGAGCTCATTTTTAAAGTTATCAAAGAAGAAGAACTCAGCTTTTTTAGAACCTTAGAACTCGGCATCAAGCGCATAGACGACCTCATTGTGAGTGTCAAGGCACAAGGCGCCAAGCAACTCGATGGCAAAGCAGTTTTTGAACTCTACGACACCTATGGCTTTCCGCTAGACCTCACCTCCCTCATTGCCCGTGAAAACGAACTCGAGGTAGACGAAGCAGGTTTTCAGCAAGAACTCCAAATTCAAAAAGACCGCTCGCGCGCAGCCACCAGCATCGAAACCGACGACTGGCAACAAGTGCACCCTGATGTCACGACCCAATTCATTGGTTACGATGACAAAACAGCAAGCGTCAAGCTCATCAAATACAGAAAAGTAAGTCAAAAAGGCAAAGCATTTTACCAACTTGTATTGGACCAAACACCTTTCTACGCAGAAGGCGGCGGCCAAATTGGCGACAGCGGTGTTTTGCAAAATGGCAGCGAAAGCATTCATATTTTCGATACCAAAAAGGAGAACAACCTCATTGTGCACCTCAGCACCGCATTGCCGAGTCAACTCGATGCCACTTTTGAGGCCCGCATCGATCTAGCCAAACAACAACAAACGGCCAAAAACCATAGCGCCACACACCTCCTCCACCACGCCTTGCGCAGTATTTTAGGTACGCACGTAGAGCAAAAAGGCTCACTCGTTACTGACAAAGGGCTGCGCTTTGACTTCTCGCATTTTTCTAAAGTTACCGACGAACAACTGCTGACCATTGAAAATATGGTCAACAACGCCATTCAAGACGCGCAAGCACTTATTGAAAACCGTGCCCTAGACATCGAAAGCGCCAAGCAAAAAGGTGCCATGGCTTTATTTGGTGAAAAATACGGCGACACCGTTCGCGTCATTGAGTTTGGCCCTTCTATCGAACTTTGTGGCGGCATACACGTGGCCAACACCAACCAAATTGGCGTATTCAAATTGGTAGCTGAAAGCGCTGTTGCAGCCGGTATTCGCCGCATAGAAGCCATTACTGGCGAGGGTGCAATGCGTTATTACAAAGACAAAGCTGCGCAACTCGAGCAAATAGAAGCCTTGCTCAAAAAACCAGCCGATATCGTGAAGGCCATTGAAGAGTTGCAGCATAAAAACATTGCACTGGGCAAGGAAATCGAAAAGTTTGCCAAACTGCAAGCCCAAGCCCTCAAGAACGAACTCAAAAATGACGTTCAAACGCAAGGCGGCCTGCACTTCTTATTCAAAGAAATCCATACCGACGCCGCGAGCGCAAAGGACATCCTCTTTCAATTGCGCCAAGAATTTGCACCTTTTGTGGGTGTACTCGCACACAAAGACGCAGACAAATGCGGGCTTACCGTCATTATCGACGAAGCACTTGCCGCTCAAAACGACTGGAATGCCGCACATTGGATCCGCGAGGTTTCGCCACTCATTCAGGGTGGTGGCGGCGGGCAAGCTGCCTTTGCAACGGCAGGAGGCAAAAACCTCGCTGGCCTTGCCTCAGCGCTCCAAGCACTTCAAAAGAAACTGTGTGGCGAATAAAAAAGTGCTGATCCTTACCTACTACTGGCCTCCCAGTGGCGGCACTGGCGTACAACGCTGGCTGCATTTTAGCAGGTATCTTGAAGAATTAGGTTGGGAACCCATCATCTATACGCCAACAAACCCAGAAGCGCCTGTCCAGGACCCCAAACTCGCCGCGCTTGTCGGGCCCAAAACAAAGGTGGTCAAACGGCCAATTTGGGAACCTACAAACGTCTACAAAAGCTTAAGCGGTAAAAAAGGGCAACAACTCCACACCGGTTTTTTACAAGAAAATCCCAAATCCAAATCCTCTTGGCTGCAAAAAGGCGCCATGTGGTTGCGGGCCAATATTTTTATACCTGACGCCAAAATGGCCTGGATTGCCCCTTCAAAAAGATTCCTGAGCCGCTACCTCAAAGAAAATCCGGTAGCCGCCATCATCTCAACAGGGCCACCTCATTCACTGCATCTCATTGCTCGTGGGCTCAAACGCGAGACCAAACTACCTTGGATTGCCGATTTTCGCGATCCCTGGACACAAATCGATTGGTTTGAACAACTCCCACTGACCAAATGGGGGCTTGGCCTACACAAGCGTTTGGAAAAAAGTATATTCAGAGAAGCAGACGAACTCGTGGTGGTGAGCCGGGACATGCAAACGCAAATGGAAAAACTAGCAAACCGTCCAGTGAGGCTCATCTCTAATGGTTACGCGCCTTCCGACTTTCAAAGTTTTACCCATCTGACCGACCCGAATTTTACCATCTTGCACACCGGTTCTATCAACAAAGACCGCAACCCTAGTGCACTTTGGAGCAGTCTTGGCGCATTTGCAAAAGAAAACCCAGACTTTGCCTCTCGACTTCGCATCCGCTTGATCGGCGCTATCGATGCAAGTGTAATGCAAGACTTAAAAGAACAGCAGTTGCTTGCCTACACCCACTTTGAGCATTTTATTCCGCATGAAAAGGTGATAGAAGAACTTGCTGCGTGCAGCTTATTGCTCTTGCCGCTCAACAACGTCAAAAGTCAAAAAGGAATTGTAACTGGAAAGGTCTTTGAATACTTGGCCAGTGAGCAGCCTATTTTAGCCATTGGCCCAGCCGATGGCGATGCCGCCGCGATTTTAAAAACGCAAGCTGGCACCCTCATGATTGACTTTGACACCCCTGTTCCGTGGTCAGAGGTGCTCGCGTTATGTCAAGTAAAGCCCAATCGAAAAGAAACGCTACGACCCTATTCGCGTCAAGAGTTAGCGGGGCAAATACACCAACTTTTAACAACGCTTTGCTCAGCATAAATCATGACTAACTTTTTTGAAGAATTCTTGCTCAACATCGGTTTTGGCTGGACCCTCGCCAAGTATTTCCCGTTTATCATTTGCCTGATACTCGGCTTCCTTTTGTTCAAGATTTGGAGCAAGATCAAATTAAGGATGTGGTTCAAGCTCATTGTACTGACGCTCGTATGCAGCATGCCGTTTGGCTTGTATTTTTTCTTTTACCCCATCTATCAGCCAGATGTTTTCAATACCGCTTATGTTCCCAAAATGCTACCAGATGACATCCCTACAGGAACAACGCTGGCGGTCGTGGTGTTGCCTGGATGCCCTTATTGCGCACAAACAACAGCGGTCATGAACCGTTTGGCTGTGCAAAATACCAAATTGAAAATTGTGTATTATTTTGTTTCCGAAGATCCGGCGTCCGAACGGATTTTTAGAAAACAATTGCATCCGCGCATTGCGCTCAAAAGCGGCATTGACGCCCCGCGCTGGATGCTTGCAGCAGAGGGCGTGTTTCCGAGTTATTTACTTTTGACCATAAGCAGCTCAAACGCGCTTGGCACAACACTACTTTTGGGGTGCTTGCACTGGACGAATTGCGTGCTTATAAGTAAACCAAAGGGCTACCAAGAAGCCGAGTAAGAGCAAGCTAGAACCAAGGCTTGCCATGGTGTTGCCAGACTGCACACTAATTGGTTCAAACTTCCAGGTAATTTCGTGCTTTCCTGCTGGCACCACCACACCGCGCAATAAATAATTGACGCGCAGGTTGGCAACCGGTTTTTTGCCATCGATGTAGCAATTCCAGCCCGCTGGATAGTAGATTTCACTGAATACTGCCAATTGTTTGGCTTTAGAATTGGTTGCGTAGCGCAATTCAGATGGGTCGTAATTCAATAGCTTGATTGTCGCGTTGGAATCTTGCCCAAGACCACTCAGCTGTGCCTTGAATTCTTGATGCACAACAGCTTGTTTCTTGCTATCCAAAAGTGCTTTTGAACCCGAAGCTAAAATTTCTTCATTGGCATTTTTCACGATTTTAACGTCCGAAACAAACCACGCAGGGCCATTGGCATTGGTATTCAATAATGCAGGTTGTTCAGGCTTCACAATGATGTATTTGGCATTGAGCATGTTCAGGTACTCTGCCTCTGCGCCGAGCGCTATGCTTGAAACGCTAAGGGTATCAAAAATTTGCTGTGCTTGCTCTTGACTCATGTCGGCAGGCAGGGCAAGTGTTTTGAATTTTTCGTTTTTGGCCGTATTGATTGCTGCGCTAAAGGCTTGAACTGCCGCAGGAAAATGGAAGTCCACGAATTCTTGGTAGCGCTTGAGCTTGGCGCCGTGATAACCTCCTAAACTTTTATGGAAGAAACTGGTGTTGGTCTCGGCCATGGTACCATTGACATTGAGCACACGGTAGTTGCTCGATAAATTGAGCGCACCAAATGCTGCATATGCATCTAGTGTATTTTGATCGGTGAGGTTTTTGTAATAATCAAAATCTGCATAAGCAGTGCGTAACTTTTGTGCGAGCGCGATATTGGGCTTTTCTTGCTTTAAGATGCTCATGTCGGCAGGTGAAACCGCATATGGGACACTTGCTTCGTCCAGGGTTTGATAAGATTGGTAGGTCCCTGTGCTGTCGTCGTTGTTGAGGTAGCGTTTTGCCACACTCATTTGATCAGCCAATACCAAAACGCCGGCAATTGCAATAATGGCCATTCGGTTCAGTTTGGTGCGCAAGAAGAGCACTACTACTCCTAAAGCTAAAATGACCAAAAATAAGGAACGCTGCATATCGGCTTTGTAAATAGTAATGCGTGCATCGATGAGCGCTTGGCGCATTCCTTGGTAAAATGCAGTCTGACTTGCGTCTTTGGCTTGTTTGCCCGCATCGGCAAATTGCTTGAGTTCTTCATTGGTCATGAAACTGCCAGATAAACTTGGGCTGGCTACCAATAGAATTGCAAACAAAAGCAAGCCACCCATGGCACCATACCAGTATTTCTTTTGGCCCAATAAGCCTTCATTGCGCACAAGCTTATCAAGGAAAAGCAAGCCCATTGTAGGCACCATGATTTGCCACAACACCAACAGCATTTTGGAGTCGCGGAATTTGTTGTACATCGGAAATTGATGGATAAAGAAATCATTGAGTGCATTCATTTGGTTGGATGCCAAGTAAAGCACAAGAATGCTCAACACCAAGAAAGGCCAACGCAGTACGTCCTTGACAAATAGCAAGCCGAGGATAAAAAAGACGAGCATCACAACACCAAAATAAAAAGCACCGCCGCTCATGCGCTGGCCACCCCAATAATGGTTCATTTGCCCTACTTGTTCGGCATAGGTTGGATCTGTATCGACCAAAGCATCTGGGTCATTGGCAATTAGGTCTCCTTTACCACCTTTGGCGTTTGGTGCGTAAAGCGATAGCAATTCGCGCTTTCCGTAGTTGTATTCTAAAATGTAGTCTTTGTTGAGCCCTTCTTTGGCCTGAGAGCCGCCATCTTTAGGCTTGATGGTGAGTTCTGAAGTACCGCGCGTGGTGTATTTGCTGTATTCTTGGGTACTGAAAAGCAAACCGGCGTTAGCCAATAAGGCCAAAGCGCTGGCGAGCGCCAAACCACCAATTGAAAAACCAAGCGATTTCCATTCTTTGGCCAAGAGCAAACGCAGGCCCTCGCCAACCGCAACTGCGCCCAAAATGAAGGCCAAATAATACGTCATTTGGAGGTGATTGGCCGTAATATTCAAGCCCAAAAAGAGGGCGAAAACTGCAGACCCCAACAACCAGCGTCCTCTAAAAGCAAGTAACAAACCTCCAAGTGTTGGTGCCATATAGGCTATTGAATTGACTTTCGACATGTGGCCTGCACCCAAATAAAGGATGTTGATCGTAGAGAAGCCATAGCCAACGGCACCTATCATGGCCAACCAAGGATTGATGCGCAAACAAAGCCCGAGGATGTAAAAACCAAGCATCGAAATGAATAGAATTCCGACTGGGCGCGGCAAACCAAGCTTGATGACTTGATCAACTTTGGTAAGGAAGTTCGCATTTTGCTCCACGGATATTTGATACGCAGGCATTCCTGAGAACATGGCGTTGGTCCAGTAGGGTTGTGCGTTGTCGTGGGTAAGTTTGTAATCGAATATTTCTTTTGACATCCCTTGAAATTGACGGATATCATTTTGCTTGAGCGCATAGCCATCAAAAAGTGGAGAAAAATAGATCGACGGAAGTACCACAAACAAGACCAAAGCGACCAAATGTGGTAAAGAAGATTTTAAAGACAGTTTCATGCTGAAAATTTGGGTTGAATTTACGAATTAATGGCTTGGGTTGGCATAGCGGCGCACATCTGCTGCTGCTATGCATTGGTCAGACAAAATGATCAAGCGCTCAATGATATTGCGCAGTTCTCGGATATTCCCGGTCCAGTCTAGGGCTGATAGCGCAAGAATAGCTTCGGGCTCTATGGTTTTCTGGGCAATACCGTGTTCGTTGCAAACCTGCTTGATGAAGTGCTCAACGAGTTGCGGAATATCGGACCTGCGCTCGTTTAGCGAAGGCACGTGGATGAGGATCACGGCCAAGCGGTGGAATAAATCTTCGCGAAAACGGCCTGCTTTGATTTCTTCGCGGAGGTCTTTGTTGGTGGCGGCCAGCACCCTGCAATCTACTTTGAGGTCTTTTTCGCCGCCCACGCGCTGAATGACGTTTTCTTGTAAGGCGCGCAGTACTTTTGCTTGTGCCGTGAGCGACATATCGCCAATTTCATCTAAAAAAAGCGTGCCTCCCGAAGCCAATTCGAATTTTCCTTTGCGGTCTTTGACGGCAGATGTAAAAGCGCCTTTTTCGTGACCAAACAACTCGCTTTCGATAAGCTCGGCGGGGATCGCAGCGCAGTTTACCTCTATGAACGGCATTTTGCTGCGCTTAGAAAGCTCGTGCAGCGAGCGGGCCACGAGTTCTTTGCCCGTTCCGTTGCCTCCGGTTATGAGCACGCGCGCGTCTGAAGGCGCTACTTTCTCAATCATGGATTTGATGGCCTCAATTTCTGGGCTCTCGCCGATAATTGCAGAGCCTTTTATTTTTTTAACAACCTGCTTGAGCTGCTTGGTTTCTTGCACGAGCAAATTGCGGTCCTTGACTTGGCGCAGCAAAACCAAAATGCGGTTGAGGTCAAGGGGTTTTTCGATGAAATCAAAAGT
>CALJTX010000012.1 GCA_937975705.1 uncultured Flavobacteriia bacterium
GTTGTACCTAAGAAAATAAACGAACCAATCGGGCGCTTGGCATCCTGAAGCCCTGCTCTACTGCGGCGAATGGCATCGGAAAGCGCACAAATAGCCTCCTCCTGACCCACAACGCGCTTGTGCAATTCTTCTTCAAGGCGCAATAACTTACCGAGCTCGCTCTCTAGCATTTTACCCACCGGGATACCGGTCCATTTAGAAACGACCTCTGCAATTTCAGCGATATCTACAACTTCTTTGATGAGTTTTACTTGTGTTTCGAGCTCTTGTTGCTTGGCTTTCATTTGTTCGAGCGCCAATTCAGCTTCTTTGATTTTGCCATAGCGCAACTCGGCTACTTTCGCGTAGTCGCCAACTCGCTCTGCCGCATCGGCCTCAAACTTGAGCGTTTCAATTTCTTCTTTGGCGCGCTGAATGCCTTCAATCAGGTCTTTTTCGGCTTGCCAACGACTTTGCAAACTCATGCGCTGCTCTTGTAATTTAGCCAAGTCTTCCTCGACCTGCAAGAGGCGTTTTTGATCGTTCTCGCGCAAAATTGCTGCTTTTTCGATTTCTAATTGCATGATTTTGCGTTCGGCCTCATCGAGTTCTTCCGGCTTTGAATTGATTTCCATGCGCAATTTTGCCGCCGCTTCATCGATCAGGTCAATGGCTTTGTCTGGCAAATGTCGGTCGGTGATGTAACGCTGTGAAAGTTCAACAGCAGAGATGATCGCGGCATCTTTGATGAGTACTTTATGGTGGTTTTCGTATTTTTCTTTGATACCGCGCAAAATAGAAATAGCATCTTCGGTATTGGGTTCATCAATGAGCACGGTCTGAAAGCGACGCACGAGTGCCTTGTCTTTTTCAAAATACTTTTGATATTCGTTGAGGGTAGTAGCGCCTACTGCACGCAACTCACCTCTAGCCAATGCGGGTTTTAAGATATTGGCGGCATCCATTGCGCCCTCTCCGCCACCAGCACCGACTAGCGTATGGATTTCATCGATGAACAAAATGATTTCACCTTCGGCGGCAATCACCTCTTTGACTACCGCTTTGAGTCTTTCTTCAAATTCCCCCTTGTATTTCGCTCCTGCAATTAAAGAGCCCATATCTAGTGAAAAAACGGTTTTGGTTTTCAGGTTTTCAGGTACGTCACCCGCTATGATGCGGTGCGCCAAGCCTTCTGCTATGGCTGTTTTACCCACGCCTGGCTCGCCAATGAGGATTGGGTTGTTTTTGGTGCGGCGGGTAAGAATTTGCAGCACCCTTCTGATTTCTTCGTCTCGTCCGATTACAGGGTCGAGCTTTCCATCCTTGGCTAGTGCATTGAGGTTTTTAGCGTATTTTTCTAAGGAAAGATAGGTGGCATCTTGGTGCGCATCTTGTACTTTTTCTCCGTTTCTGAGTTCCATAATTTGTGTGATTAATGTTGATTTTTGTAGTTGCAGGTCTTTCAAATAACTTGCCGCTGCATCTTTTGCGTCGAGTAGTGCTAAAAAAAGTACTTCGTTGGATACAAAGCGATCCTGCAATTCTGTTTGAATTTGAAGGGCGCGCTGCAAAACAGCTTGAAAAGCTGGGCTCGCGTAGGGCTGCCCTGCGCCGCTTACCTTCGGAAAAGAAGCGACGATCGCCTGAGCACCTTTGATCACTTCTTTGGGTTGCAATTGGTTTTTCTTGAGTAAAAACCCAATTACATCTGGTTCGTTTTCTAAAAGTGCCAAAAGCAAGTGCCCAGGCTCTATGGCTTGTTGGCTATTGGCTAGCGCCAAACTTTGGGCCTGCTGCAGGTTGGCTTGTGCGCGGTGGGTGAATTTTTCGAAATCCATTGTATTTGATTTGAAAAGCACTGCTCAAATGCTACACCACCTCTTATTTAACTGACGTAATGGCCGATTTTTAAGGTTATTGTTGACAAAATTTCCGGATTAGCGTAAAATTACGGAATTCGCACCTGTCAATGTAACCATTGTTGCTGCGCTTCCGTTAAGGGCTGTAATTCATGTATGATCCGGGCAACGGACAAAAGGTATTCTTGCAACAATGCCACATGGGGCACGCAAGAATTGTTTGTTGTTTGTTTGAAAGTCTCGCTACGGCGAGACTTTCCTTTTTTACTCTACGCAGTTCATGATGTCTTCAAACCAACGCACCTTGTCTTTGTCTTTCATTGACTCCCCTTTTTGGGCACAAGCGTCCATCATTTCTTGATCTTGTTCGGCAATTGGCTTGGCCAATTCTTTTCCGCAGGTACAGGCATCTGGGTCAATAGTTGAACAACTCGACAAAAAGAAAAGGCTCGCAAAGAATAGAATTTGTTTCATGCCTTAAAGATAAGCATTTCGTTTGCTTTTTGTATTTTCGTACCCATGCGCAAGGTCCTTTTCCTCCTCCTCGTGATAGGCTCAAGTTTTTCTCAGAGCTGGGCTCATGAATTTTATTTCGCCTACGCCGAGCTGGCCTATAACGAAATGAATCAAAAATTTGAAGGAACACTCATCTTTACCACTCATGACCTCGAAAAAGCACTGGAGCCAAAAGGGTCACTGATTGGCAAATTAGAACAGAGTGATGAAAGCTCCCCGATCCGAGCACAACTAGAAAAATACATCAATCAACACTTACACATTTCGTACGGTTGTGCACTCGATTCAAATGCCTTTGATGCCGTTTGCCAGACGCAATTTATCTTAGAAGGCATTTCGCCAGCGCTGAATGGCACCATTGAATGCTACATCTCAGCTCCAGCCAAGCTACTCTATTTACCAGCGCACCTCGGACTCAACTACTCAACAATATTGAATGTGCAATTTGATGCCTTATTCGAATCCTTTTCGGGGCAACAAAACAAACTCACCCTCATTTACAGAAACCAAAAAGAAACCCTGAATTTTATTCCGGGTAAAGAAATGCAAAATATTCCCCTCAAGCCATGAAAAAATTACTAATCGCTATTTTGACCCTTTCCAGCAGTACGCTTTTGGCCCAAACCAAATTTGCACAGCTCGACCAAATGTTGCCGACGCCAAACAACTACCGTGCAGCATCCGGCGCACCTGGCCATGCCTATTACCAGCAAAAAGCGGACTACAAAATGACCCTCGTACTGGACGACGCCAAACAGCGCTTGGATGGCGTTGAGACCATCACCTACACCAATAACTCGCCAGACCCGCTGGCCTATCTTTGGCTGCAACTCGATCAAAACATCTATGATCAAAATGCAGATAGCAAAGTCATTGAGGTCGAAAAAATGGAAAACTTTAAGAGCGTTTCTGATTTGCGCAAGCGCGATTTTTATTACGATGGCGGCTTCAAAATCGAACGCATTACCAACATGAGCGGCCAACCGATGAAATACTTCATCAACAAGACCATGATGCGCATCGATTTGGCCAAACCGCTTTTACCGGGTCAAAACATCTCTTTTCAAATCAAATGGTGGTACAACATCAACGACCGCATGCAAGTGGGCGGCCGCTCGGGCTACGAATATTTCGAAACCGACCAAAACTACCTTTACACCATTGCACAGTTTTTTCCGCGCATGTGCGTCTATAACGACGTCACTGGTTGGCAAAACAAACAATTCTTAGGGCGCGGCGAGTTCACGCTTCCTTTCGGAGACTACGAAGTGAGCATTACTGTTCCGGCCGACCACATCATTGGCGCCACCGGCGAATGCCAAAACTACGCGAGCATCCTGAGCTCAGAGCAGCGCAAGCGCCTAGAGCAAGCGCGCAAATCAGATACACCAGTCATTATCGTGACCCAAGCAGAAGCCGAGGCCGCCGAAAAGAACAAAGCAAGCCAAACCAAAACATGGGTTTACAAAGCCACAAACGTCCGCGATTTTGCCTTTGCAAGTTCGCGCAAATTTATTTGGGATGCCCAAAAGCAAACGGTTGGTAACAAAGACGTACTGTGCATGAGTTACTACCCTAAAGAAGGCAATCCGCTTTGGGAACGCTACTCTACCAAATTGGTCGCCCACACCATTAAAACCTATTCAAAATACACCATCAATTATCCTTATCCTGTAGCCATTTCTGTGCATTCCAAATGGATCGGTATGGAATACCCCATGATTTGCTTCAACGGTGGCAGACCTGAGGCAGATGGTACCTATACCGAAGGAGAAAAATACGGCATGTGGGGCGTGATTATCCACGAGGTAGGGCATAATTTCTTCCCGATGATCATCAATTCTGATGAGCGCCAATGGACCTGGATGGACGAAGGCCTAAATACTTTTGTGCAATACCTCACCGAACAAGAATGGGAACGCGACTACCCAAGCCGCCGCGGCCCTGCGTACATGATTGCAGACTACATGCGCGGCGATGTCAGCGGCATTTCACCCATCATGACCAACTCTGAGTCTATCAAGCAATTTGGCAACAACGCTTACGGAAAACCCGCAACCGCGCTCAATATCTTGCGTGAAACCGTCATGGGCCGTGAGCTCTTCGATTACGCGTTCAAAACCTATTGCGAGCGTTGGGCTTTCAAGCACCCAACCCCTGCCGATTTCTTCCGCACCATGGAAGATGCCTCTGCCGTAGACCTCGATTGGTTTTGGCGCGGTTGGTTTTACTCCACCGACCACGTTGACATCGCATTAACTGAGGTCAAATGGTTTGAACTCAATACCCAAAATCCGGAGCTCGAAAAAGCCTTTTTACAACAAAAAGATGCCCAAAAAGACGTACACATTGGCGTCACGCGCAACCAAACTGCTATCGGGCAAACGGTCAATGAACGCGATCCTCAAATCGATGATTTTTACGGCAAACGCAACATTTACGCTGTAGATGCACTCGACCAAAAAGCCTACGAAAGCTTTGTAGCAAAAACCAGCGCAGAAGACTTGGCTTACCTCAATGCAGGCAAGCAAATTTACGAGCTCACTTTTGAGAACATTGGCGGTTTGGTGATGCCACTGATCATCGAAGCCACTTTTGCAGATGGTAGTAAAAAAGTGGAGCGTATTCCGGCAGAAATCTGGCGCATAGAAGAACTCAAAGTAAGTAAGGTCTTTGTTTACGAGCAAGCGGTTGTATCTTTTAGAATTGACCCGTTCTTAGAAACAGCAGATACCGACCTCGACAACAATACATGGCCGCGCGTGTTGCAACCTACACGCTACCAGTTGTATAAGCAAGAGCAAACCCGCGAAAACCCAATGCAGCGCCAGCAGCGCCTAGAGCAAATGCAACGCGGTAACTAAGCCGGGCTATAATTTCTGGAAACTAACTAACTCTTGTCGGGAAGCCGATTTGAGCAAATAATGGTAGCGCCCTGCATTTAAATTTTGGATTTCAAAAGTCAATAATTGCTGCCCAGCATTGAGCTGGCCTTCAAAAGACTTTTGCAGTACTTTACCGCTTTGATCAATTAAAAAGATCTCTATCAATTCATTGCTTGAAACAAACCTCAACTGATGCTGACCCAAACTCGGGTTCGGAAATACCAACGGTTTTTGGAGCTGAGCAATCGCATTTTCACTGACACTATTGGTACAACCCTGCAGGAGGTCATAGTAAGTAATATTCTGCTCAAACAAACCTTGAATCACCTGCTGGTCTACCTCGAACCAATCCTTGAGGATACTCGCGTAAATATCCCGAAAATCAATGGCCATCGGAACACCCGCTTGGTTATTGACTTGATTGGGAATTTGAGGGTTTGCGCCTATAATTCCGGAACTAATGCAAGCGCCAAAAAGTAAAAGTGGAGCTGCATCGCCATGATCTGTTCCCATACTGCCATTGCTCGCAATTTGACGACCAAACTCTGAGAAGGTAATGCCCGCAACTCTTTGTTCGAGACCCAAGAGTTGTAGGTCGTGCTGAAATGCCCGAACGGCATCGGAAATACGCTTGAGTAAATTGGCATGCACCCCTTCTTTGACATCATTTTGATCCACTTGTGCATCGTGGGTATCAAAACCGCCGACATTGATGATATACACTTTGGTTTGAAGCCCACCGGAAATCATTTGAGCGATATACTTGAGCTGAACGGCTATCGGATTCAAAGGGTCGTAGAGATTGGAAAGCGAATTTCCAGCACTTGCTGCACCACTGATTTGCTGGCCGTATTCATTGGTTTGATTGATCAGCGTTGAGATGTACTCAATTTGACCTCCATAATAAGTGCCATCGTTGGTGACGGACGTGAGCAGGAGGTTTGAGTTGTTGAACGGATCGGTTACCGCATGGCTAAAATTTCCCATCAAGCCTTGACAAGTTGTAGAAACTTCAGCACCCATTGAAATGGCAAATGGATCCGGAAAGTCAACATTTGGGTAAGCATCTGGGAAATTTGGATAGGCGCTGTCAAAATAACGACCTAGCCATCCGCTGGTTTGATTGATGTCTAAAGCCCCTGTTGACCAGATATCCATGGACCTGAAATGCGACCGGTTGGGCTCTGGATAACCCACATTTTGGATGACGCTCAATTTGCCTTCGTTGAATAACGTTTGAAGGCCCGTCATTTTTGGATGCAAGCCCACCTCGAGTGTCAGCGGTAAAATTTCACTTTCAGGAACCAAAATATTGGCGCGCTGCACGAGCATTTCGGCGTATTGATCGCGTGGAAACACCATGTTCAAACCGTCGTTTCCGCCGTTCATGCGAATCAAAATCAGCACTTTATCTTCGGCACTTTTTGGCACCTCAAATAACTGTTTGGCAATCGCTTGCATCGAAAAGCCATTTTGCACAAAAGGCAAAGATAGACTTGCAAGTGCACCATTTTTAAGGAAGGATCTTCTTTTCATTAGCAAACGTGGAATTGAGGCATTTTGAACATGATATTGAGGACCGCCTGCATACGGAGTTCAACCGGCGTATAATAGGCTGGATTTGTAGGATCGCCGAGGTAATCATTGTATTGGAGCGTCCATTCGAAATCAGGCAAACCGCCCGTCAGTATGGCTTTTATGGCGAGTTTATCTGCCGCCGGAATGTCTTTGGGAAATAAAACCAAGCACAAATCTTCTATCACCTGTGGCGCTGTTGCTGGCGCAGAAAGACCATTCAAAAGATCCAAAACCTTGATTTTAAATATGTTGCCATTTACATTGTAATTATTGGACGTCAGTAAGTTGGCAACATCAAAGCGCTTTTTAATGTAGGTAGAGTTGATCCATAAACGATAAAATGCAGGCGCTTGATAGTAGGCCGTCCAGCCCGCAACACTTGGCGGAGCGGCGTAGCCCTGCCCCATTTGATCGGCTAAACCATACATGGCAAGGTAGATTTGATACGTACTTTGCAAATCGAAGTTTGCTGTAGTTGCTGACGTATTGAGCATGGCGCACAGCGTTTCAAAAGGCGAGCGGATAACAGCGCCGCGCACACTGACATCGAAGAAATGCGCACTTGACAAAAGCTCATTCAGGACTGGCGCAATTTCGTAGTTATTGGCTACAAAAGTCTGGGCCATATCGGTAATGATATTTTGTTCTACCCATGAGGTGATATCGCAGTTGACAAAATAGCGATACAACTTGCGGCAAATATGTTTAGCGGTGTCGGTCTGATTGAATAGTACATCGATGTACGTTGCATATTCGGTAGCGCCACCCGAGTTGATGGTTTGATTGGCAAAATGATAGGAGAGGGTTTTGGAGGTGGTGTCGTGGAGCACAGGCATAAATTGACTCGTCACTTGTGCTTGGGTATCACTGCGCACACCTTGAACGACATAACCCGTGAAAATTTTGGCACCTGCAGCAACATCTTGTTCTGTGAATGTGGTGTAGTCTCCAGCAGCTAATTGCGCGCCCTTTCCGACGGTAAAGAGTTCGAGTAATTCACGGGCATAATTTTCATTGGGTGAAAACACGTTGTTGGTAGCGCCATTTAAAAATAAAAGCATGCATGGATCTGTACTGATTTCTTTGACTAACTGCTTGACATTCCCTAAGGCGTGTTGGCGTAAAAGATTGAAATATTGATACATCGCACGCGCATCTCCTGATGTAGAAACACCGAAATGATTTTGCCAAAAAAAGAGCATTTTTTCATTCAAATTCAGGCCCTCTTGATTCAGGTTTTTGGCAAGCCAGGCGCCCAGCGATTTCATACGCGCCCCCTCAGTTTGCTGATTCGCTGTGGTATTCGTAGGATACACCGCAGCCACCCAAGTTTGGCCTTGTGGCACAATTTGCTCAGCGGGGTCATAAGCCAAAGGCTGATCTACAACTGACGGTAAAAATAAGTCCGAGAGCGTGGCATTGAGACCATTTTGAACGGCTGTTTGAATGTCGTTATAAGTTGCCCCGAAAGTGCAGCGCCTAAGCAAATGTGCAGCTTCAGCGGCGGTCCAAGGACCTGTGTATGGCGTCATGATCGTGAAATTTACTGAAAAAGTACCTTTTTTTCCTGAGCAAAGCAACCACTCAGCTAGATTTTCGTTCTCAAATCACGAATATTTAATTTAAATTTGCCTACCTACAAAACCTACACATATGTTCAAGAAGATTATCTTCTCTCTACTCTCCCTCTCCTCTCTTTACACCCAGGCCCAACAGTCCACAACTTTTAACTATACCGGAGCTGTTCAAACCTGGACCGTTCCACCATGTGTCTATTCCATTCAGGTAGACGTTCGTGGCGCAAAAGGTGGTGGTATTCTCGCAAACCCATTCGTTGGCTCGGGCCAAGGTGGTAACGGCGCCCGTGTCCAGCATCCGAGTATTGCCGTAACGCCAGGTCAAGTTCTTGAAATTCGCGTCGGAGGCAACCCAACTGGCCCTGCTGGTGGTTGGAACGGCGGCGGAAACGGCCAAGCTTCTCCTTCAAATACACAATATGAATCGAAAGGAGGCGGTGGCGCTTCCGATATACGCATTGCGCCGTATGCCTTGAACAACCGCATTGTTGTTGCAGGTGGTGGTGGCGGCCGCTCCGGTGGCTCCGGTCAAACCAACTACCAAGCTACAGGCGGCCAAGGTGGTTGTGCTACGGGCCAAGCAGGCCTAGGCTCACCATTTACAGGCTCAGGCGGCGGCGGCGGTACCCAAACTGCTGGTGGCAATGGCGGCCCTCCATGGGGTGGTGGCCAACCCGGAACAGCAGGTAGCCTTGCTCAGGGCGGCAACGGTGGTATTTTCCCAACCGCATCTGGTGGCGGCGGCGGCGGCGGCTATTTTGGCGGCGGCGGCGGCGGTGGCGACAACTGCTGTGCTGGTGCCAATGGTGGTGGCGCTGGTGGTGGAGGTTCAAGCTTCTACCCTGCTGGCGGAACTTGTACGCAAGGTTTTCAGACAGGTCATGGCCAAGTTGTGATTACTTATATTGCAGGATCCACAGTTCTTACTGCAAGTAATACCGGTCCTTATTGTGCAGGCGCAACAATTGCGCTGTCTATTGGTACCGGATCCCCTACCTACAGCTGGACCGGTCCAAACAACTTTACTTCTAGCTTGCAAAATCCAACGATACCCAATTCTACAGCAGCTATGGCTGGTGTCTACACCGTAACATACGACGCCGGAGGCTGTATCTCCACTGCCACAACAACAGTAGTGGTCAATACACCAGTTGTGCCAACCTTTAACCAGATCGCTCCTATCTGTGAAGACGCAACTGCGCCAGGCTTACCTAACTTGTCTACAAACAGCCCTGTCATTCAAGGAACCTGGAACCCAGCTGCTATCAATACAGCCAACTCGGGCACCACTACCTACACGTTTACACCAAACGCAGGTATTTGTGCAACTACGGCAACTATGAACATTCAAATCTTGCCAAACGAGCAATCTACCTTTAACCAAATTCCAGATTTGTGTATCAATGATGTTGCACCGGCTTTACCTGCAACCTCTACAAACAATATTCCTTACACAGGCGTTTGGAGCCCTGCTACCATTTCAACAGCAACAGCAGGTACTTTCACCTTTACCTTTACACCAACTGCTGGGCAGTGTGCCTTCCCTGCCACAATGGACATCGTGGTACATGCGCTTACTACGCCACAATTCAACCCTATGGGTCAAATTTGCCAGTACATGACCAACGTTGTCATTCCAACAACCGCGATCAATACCACGAGCTATTTGAATGGGCCGCTCATCACAGGTTCTTGGAACAACCCAACCGTGGTCACCACCACACCGGGCACCGTAAACTACACCTTTACGCCAAACCCGAACCAATGTGCCTCTACGCTCACTTTCCCTATTACCGTAGATCCGCTTATTGTGCCATTGTTCACGCAAATTCCACAGTTGTGTCAAGACGACGCCAATCCAATTTTCCCAACTACCTCTAACAACGTACCTGGCATCACCGGATCTTGGACGCCTCCAAATATCGACACTTCCATCCCCGGAATTCTTACCCACACCTTCTTCCCAGACCCAGGGCAATGCGGTGACACCGTAGACATGACCATCACTATCGTACCGGCAGTTCCGCCAGTTTTCGCAGCGGACACCCTTTCTGGATGTAACCCATTGCTTGTCAATCTTTCTACAATTGGCGCAGTGCAGGGTGCAGTATACACTTGGTATTGGGGTGGCACACAAATTGGGCAAGGCAGCAACTTCTCTTACACATTTGATGCAAGTGGCTACCACGACATCACTTTAGAGTACAACTTGTTGGGCTGTATCGAAACAACAACCTACAACGACTACATCTACATGGAGAGTTATCCAGAGGCTTCTTTCGCTGCCCTTCCAGGCGCACTCACTGAAAGCACTATGCCTATTCAGTTTGTCAACAACTCTGTCGGAGCCTTAACTTATGTCTGGGATTTCGATGACAACTCAACCAGTACAGAAGAAAACCCGAACCACATGTACGTTGGCGTTTCTGAAAACCTACTCGTCACTTTAACAGCCTACACATCGCTCGGCTGTTCAGATGAATACCAACTGAATTTACCAGTGATTGCAGAGCCAATCTATTATGTACCAAATACATTTACACCAGACGAAGACGAGCACAACCAAACTTGGCAAGCTGTCTTCACCACTGGCTTTGACCCACATGCGTTCCATTTAGCGGTATTCAACCGTTGGGGCGAGGTCATCTGGGAAACCAAAGATGCTACCCAAGCATGGGATGGTACCTACGGCCCAGACGGCATCAAAGTACCAGCAGGTATGTACACTTGGAAACTTCAATTTGAAACCAAAGAAAATGACTATCGCAAGATTGTCACTGGAAGTCTGAATCTCATCAGATAATTCCGGACTCTTATCCACAAAAAAAGGCGAGCATCTGCTCGCCTTTTTTTGTGGATCCAAAATGATGCATCCAAGGTTCTGAGGAACTTATTTCTTTCTGAAGAAAATACGAATAGGCACACCTTCAAAATTGAAGTGCTCGCGCAAGCGATTCTCTAAAAAGCGCTTGTAGGCATCTGTGAGGTACTGAGGTAAATTACAGAAGAATGCAAAGCTTGGCGAATATGTAGGGAGTTGTTGTACAAACTTAATGCGGATGTACTTCCCTTTCATGGCTGGCGGCGGCGTTTGGGCAATCACTTCGAGCATGACTTCATTGAGTTCATGGGTAGGGATTTTGCGCATGCGGTTCTCGTAAACTTGCATGGCAGTTTCAAGTGCCTTGTGGATACGCTGCTTTTCGATGGCAGAGGTAAAAATAATCGGCACATCATTGAAAGGTGCGAGTTGTTCGCGTAAATTGGCTTCAAACTTAAGCATCGTGTTTTGATCCTTTTCGATGAGGTCCCATTTGTTCACCAATACCACAACACCCTTTGAATTTTTTTCACACATGTAAAAAATACTCAAGTCTTGTTTTTGGATACCTTCAGCAGCGTCTATCATAAACATACAGACGTCGGCGTTTTCGATGGTGCGCACCGAGCGCAGTACAGAATAATACTCGATGTCTTCGGTTACTTTTGCTTTTTTGCGGATCCCGGCGGTGTCGATCAGAAGGAAGTCGAAGCCAAATGCTTTGTAGCGGGTGTGGATGGAGTCACGGGTGGTACCTGAAATATCGGTAACAATATTGCGCTCTTGACCTGTGAGGGCATTGACCATTGATGACTTGCCAACATTCGGACGACCGACAATAGCAATGCGCGGTAGGCTGTCTTCTTCGCGAACAGATTCATCTTCTTTATTAAAGTACTTGACGAGCTCATCGAGGATTTCTCCGGTTCCGCTGCCGTTGGCCGCACTTAAATCAAATACCTCTCCCAATCCAAATGCATAAAATTCAGAAGACAAACCAACACGGTCGGTGTTGTCTACTTTATTGGCAGCAATAAGGACTGGTTTTTTGCTTTTGCGCAGCAATTGGGCAACAGTTTGGTCCATCTCTCCGATGCCGGTCATGACATCAACCATAAAGACAATAACGGTGGCTTCTTCAATGGCGATCTGAACTTGCTTTCGGATTTCACCTTCAAAAATATCTTCTTTGGTGGTCGCATAACCTCCGGTATCAATGACTGAAAACTGATAGCCGTTCCACTCCCCCTTGCCGTAAAGACGGTCACGGGTAACGCCACTCACCTCTTTGACAATGGCGTCTCTCGACTCCGTGAGGCGATTAAACAAGGTAGATTTTCCGACGTTTGGACGTCCGACAATTGCAACTATATTACTCATGATTGTTGTGCTTAATATCCGTATTTCTTGAGCTTGGCATCAGAATGGCGCCAATCTTTGTCAACTTTGACATAATTCTCGAGGAATACTTTTGTTTCTAGGAATTTTTCCATGTCTAGGCGTGCCGCCTTTCCAATGCGCTTGAGCATTTCACCGCTACGGCCAATGATGATGCCGCGTTGGGAATCGCGCTCTACAATGATATTGGCTCTGATGCGCGTTAATCCTGGTTCTTCTTTATATTCCTCTACCTCTACTTGCGTACTGTATGGGATTTCTTTCTGACAGTGAATAAAAATCTTTTCGCGGATAATTTCTGAAATAAAGAAACGCATGGGGCGGTCAGAAATTTCTTCTTTGTCGTAATAGGGTGGGCTCTCAGGAATTAGCGCTAGGATTTCTTCCCAAACTGCCTCAATATTGAACTTGTGTAAGGCTGAAACAGCGTACACTTTGGCTTTAGGAAGTTTTTCTTGCCAATACACGACGCGTTCCATTACTTTGGTTTGATCGGAGGTATCGATTTTGTTGATCAGGCAAAGGACCGGCACTTTGAGCCTTTGGATGCGCTCGAGGGTCTCTTTGTGATTCATTTCATTTTCTTGGGTGTCGGTCATGAAAATGAGGACGTCTGCATCGGAAATAGAGGCATTGACGTACTCCATCATGTTTTCGTGGAGTTTGTAGGCGGCGTTGACTACACCAGGCGTGTCTGAAAAAACGATTTGGTAGTCTTCTTCATTGACAATTCCTAAAATGCGGTGACGGGTGGTTTGCGCTTTGGAACTCACGATGGAGAGCTTTTCACCCACTAATTGGTTCATGAGTGTCGATTTTCCTACATTGGGAGAACCTACAATATTTACAAAACCTGATTTATGCGCCATAGCTCTATTAAAGTGCAAAGGTACAATTATTTGACGGGATGCTCATCAAACAAGGTAATGTCGGACAAAAACTTATTTTATTTATCTTCGAAACATGGAAACAATCGAACAACAAATTACAGCCCTGAAGTCCCAACTCACAGGTGACTTATTTTCGGACATCGAAACGCAACAAAAAATCTATGAGCTCAAAAAGCAACTCAACCCGGCAATTGAACACGCTCCTGAACAAGATGACGACGACGGTTGTTTATACTGCGGAAGTTAGTTTTCCCTAGACGCCATGCGTCGTAAAGAAAAATAATTTCGTCAATCAAAACGACCTAAACTACTATGAACCCGAAATTATTCACCCCTAAGAACCTGATTTATAAATTATTAATCAGCACGGTTTTACTTCCATCCATTTCTTTTGGCCAATTGGGCAGCACCATGTACGGCCTGCACAGACAAATGAATCCATCGAGTGTTTCATTGGTAGAAATTGATCCAACAACCGGCGTCATGACACCCGTAGGCAATCAAGTACTCAGCACTATTGTCAACTCAACCGGTGTGTCTCTCAATCCGTATGAACTCAGTTACGCTTATCAAGACGAAGACTCTTGGTTGTCTTTATCTCTGCAAGACGGCAGCGTTATTTCAGACGTAACGGTCAACCTGCCTAGTGCAACCGGTGATTTCAATAATTTCCGTTTCAACACCGCTGATTCCGTCATGTACGGCCTCTATTCTCAAGTGATTTACGATCCGCTTACAGGACAGTACGATGGCGACATGCGCTTGGCGAGCTGTAATTTAAGTACGGGTTTGGTCAGCCTAATTTCACCAAATGCTGTGGCAACGAGCTACACGATGTCTGGAGCGGTCATCAATCCGCACTTGATGGTGTATTACTTTATCTCAGAGGGCAAGCTGATGGGTCTAGATCTCTACAACGGCAGCATTTATTCACAACCGCTCATCACTATTCCAAGCGGCGGCGATAGTTTTGACAATTTTGCCTACAACTGCGCAGACACCACTATGTATGGCCTGATCATGCAAAATGGCGTCAAGTGCTTAGGAAAAATAGATGCCGCAACTGGCATTGTTACGCCACTGCCTACCCTACTCAACCTTCCGAACTACATCATGAATGCCGCTACTATTGATCCAATCGCTGGCGTATTTTACTTTGAAACCATGTCAAATACCGGCGTTGTGCTCATGGGGCTTTCTTTACTAGACGGCAGTATTGTTTCGTCGGTAGAAATACCAAACGGTGCTTATTTTGATATGTTCCGCATTGAAAACGACTGTTTTGAGGCATTTCCGACACGCGTGAATCCGGCAGCCGCGTTAAATACGCAACTTGCCGCTCCCCTTACATTTGGACCCAATCCATTCACTTCGTCTATCCGTATCACGCTCAAAGAAAAGCCAACCGAAGTAAAACTCATCAATGCGCTCGGGCAAAGTTTCCCAATTACTTGGTCTTTCACAGATGAGTTACATATCGATTTTCCAGCTTTAGAAAAAGGAGCTTATTGGCTTACACTTACACATGCCTCGGGTACAGAAACTATTTGCCTACAAAAAGACTAATTGCCAATGAAAAGATTGAAATACTTTTTGATCTTTTTACTTCCTACTACGGTAGCGATCGCTTTTGAGTCCGAAGGCGTGCTATCATTTTTACCTCTATTCGTTTTTTTCGCACTTGTACCACTTTTAGAACTACTACTTCCAAAAAGTTGGAATACCGATGCCGCTACAGAAACGGATTTAGCACAACCCAATTTATTTTACAACTTATTGTTGTACAGCTTGGTTCCACTACAATGGATATTTGTGTTGTATTTTTTTACAGTGCAAAACGAAGCTCCTGACTTACAAACCTGGTGGGGCAGGGTTTTATCAATGGGGCTGATGTGCGGCATCATTGGCATCAATGTAGGGCACGAATTAGGTCACCGCTCGTCCAAATTTGAACGCTTTATGGGCGAACTCCTGCTTTTGAGTTCATTAGAAAATCACTTTCTGCCTTACCACAACCGCGGACATCACACCAATGTAGGAACGCGCAAAGATCCAGCAAGTGCGCGTCGCAATGAATTGCTATTTACGTTTTGGTTTCGCTCTCAAATTGGCAGTTATATTCAAGCATGGCAAATTGAAATCAAAAGGATGCAAATTACCAAGCAAGCCTTATACTCCTGGAGAAATAAAATGCTGATTTACACATTTTTACATGGCATTTTACTTTTATTGATCTTTTGGTTTTTCGGCAAAGTCGCTTTATTTGGATTTCTAGGAGCAGCCATTTTTGGAATTGTTTTGCTTGAAACAGTGAATTATATCGAGCACTATGGCTTGGCTCGAAAACTAAAGCCAAATGGGCAATATGAGCTGGTCAAACGCCATCATTCTTGGAACAGCAATCATCTGTTGGGAAGAGCCATTTTGTTTGAGCTATCTAGGCATAGTGAACATCATTATAAGCCAGATAAACCCTACCAATTATTAAACAGACATGAGAGCGCTCCGAACATGCCTACCGGATATCCCGGCATGATGCTACTCGCCTTTTTTCCGCCGCTGTTTTTTAGGATCATGAACAAAGCAGCAGATGAGGCACTTGCAACAAATCAATAAAGCTGCTGACGCTTGAGTAAGTATTTCAAGAGTACTTGATTGTAGCCTTCTTCTATGGGTGCGGGCATGAAGTCGATGCCGTTATTGAGACACCTCACACTTAGCTGCTCAAAATAGTGGTCAATTGCAGCCTGGTATTTCTCGCGCACTTCTCCTGGGCGCAATAGCATACGCTCACCTGTTTCCATGTCGATGAGTTGATACGGGCGGTCTTCTAATTGAAACGATTTTTCGAGACCCTCGTGGTGCACATGAAATAAAATGACTTCGTGCTTGTTGTGCTTAAGGTGTTGCAAAGCATCGAAAAGTGCATCGGTATGATTGGGGTCGTCGAGGAGGTCCGAAAAAATAACGACCAAACTGCGCTTGTGGGTGAGTTCAGCAACGGCATGCAATGCGGAAATGGCGGCCGTTTGCTTTTTGGTTTTCTCTTGATAAGCCAACAAACGCTTTTCGAGTTCGCTGTACAGGTAGCGGTGATGCAGCAATGATGACTTGGCAGCGGTGTGCAACTCAAGTGTTTCATTGAAAAAACTGAGCCCAACTGCATCGCGCTGACGCTTGAGTAATTCAATTAAGCTGGCCGCAGCATATACCGAATATTCGAACTTACTGATGCCTTCTTGCGGAAAGAACATGGAGCTGGAGTCGTCGATGACGATCTGACAGCGGAGGTTGGTTTCTTCTTCGTATTTTTTAGTAAAGAGTTTTTCTGACCTACCGTAGAGGCGCCAATCGATATTTCGGGTAGATTCGCCCGGATTGTAAAGGCGGTGTTCGGCAAACTCGACAGAAAAACCATGAAAAGGACTTTTGTGCAAACCCGTGATAAAGCCTTCCACGACCTGTTTGGCCAACAATTCAAGGTTGCCAAACTGAGCCAAACGCAAGCGATCAATTGTCTTCGTCATGAAACAAAGTTAATAATCCTTTGCACAACCCAAGCAACCACTTACTAGAGATGGTCGTCTTGTTCAAAAATCGTTGCATATGAAAGCATTTTACCTACTCCTTTTTGGCCTTTTCGCCTTTTCTAAATTCAGTGTTGCACAAGTCACAGGCTTTGCTGTCAATGGCCTTTCTCTCGGGCCAAATGTGGTCACTACAAGTTGTGACTCAACCCTCAGCATCGGTTTTTCTGCCGTGAATCCAACGACAAGTTCTGCAAACTATTTCGATCTTCCATACGTGATCAACGGAAACAACTTCAATGGTTTTCAATTCCAAGCTGTAGTCAACTGGGGCGATGGCTCCTCAAGCAATTCAGGTGGAGGAACATCGACAACAGGCACAAACATTTCTATGAACCCGCCTTTGAATCATACGTATAGCTCAGCTGGCACTTATACGGTCATCACCACGGTTTACAATCCAGCCAACCAGACTTATGCTTACGATAGCGTTCAGTATACCGTTGGGTCTTGCACTGCCTATTTTTATTGCATGATTCAAGTAGACTGCAACAACGACGGCACCATCGATTCACAAATCAATGCGCCAGTACCCGTAACGCTTTCCAATGGCTTTAATACATACACCGACACCTTACAAAACAACATGTTCAGCCTGAACAACATTTGGGCAGGCAACTACAACATCTCCATTGATCCAGCTTGGCTCAGCGCCAACAATTATGTCATTGGCAACATTATTCCGAGTCCAATGATCTTTATTTCTGGCGGCGTGTCCACCACCCTCATTACTTTGAATTGCGCTTCGCAAACCACAACACTTTGTGCTTCAGGGCAAGTCTACTGCGATGCCAATGACAACGGCGTCATGGATAACGGCGAAACGCCTATTGCCAATGCACCCATTACAGTAAATGGCACATTGGTTTATTCAAATGCCAATGGCTATTACAACATCAGTTATCCGGGCACCGTCAACAATACCTATACCTTGACTATGAACGCGAACTGGCTTGCACAACATGGCTACCTCATCCTCAACAACAACGGCAGCAATATCAGCAGCATTATCGGCACGCCTTGCAACAGCGGAGTACCTGTGAGCAACGTCAACTTTCCTTTGAGTTGCAATGGCACCGTAACGCCAACCCTCTGTTATTCAGGCTATGTATTTTGTGATGCCAATGCAAACGGCGTCATGAATGCAGGCGAAGCACCGTTGAGCGGTGTTCCTGTATTGCTTTACAATACCAGTGCAACAGCGAGCTCCGTTACCGTTTATACAGATTCAACAGGTTATTTTAGTTACTGCGGACAATACAGCACCAATACGTATCTTTTGGCCACTATAAGCCAATCTTGGTTGATCTACAATGGCTACAATCCAACAATTGGCGTCATTACACTATTAGGCAGCACTGCAGGAACAACAAATACAGGTTTTATTGCAGTAGATTGCGGCGGCAGCACTTCCACTTGCTCAGACCTCTGGACCACCGTTACGCCTTGGATTGGTTATTATCAAAATAGCACCGCTTACATTAAGCTCAATTGGGGTAGTTATGGCCCAAGCGCTGCGGGTACTTATACCTTAAGTTTTACTTATCCTGCAGGTGTGAGCCCGATACTTTCGAGCATTCAGAATGCGAATTACACCATTTCCGGGAACACCATTACCTGGAACCTCACCACATCGGCATCGAGTTTTACTTCTTACGACGTCATTCAGTTTAGCGTACCGGGCGGCCTGATCAACGGCGCACAACACTTCTTCAGCTCCAGCATTGCACCAACCGGTGTAATAAATGATTGCGGCACCTACAACAACAGTGGTTCTTTACTTCAAATCCTCGGCAACAGCTATGACCCGAACGACAAAAATGCAAGTACTGATTACATGAACGAAGCATTTCCTTTAGGCTTCCTCGACGCATTTACAGACGATGCCTTGAGTTATACCATTCGCTTCCAAAACACGGGTACAGCACCAGCTCAAAACATTTTCATTATCGACACACTCAGTGCTCAACTCGATTGGTCTAGTTTTACGCTTTTAGAGGCTTCACATCCTGTTCAGGTGGTCAATCTTGGCAATGGCATCTTGCGCTTTGAATTCAATCAAATTTGGTTACCAGATTCAACGAGCAATGAGCCCCTCAGCCACGGACATTTGACCTACAGAATCCGTGAAAATGCGAACAACCCTTTATTTTCTACAATTGAAAATACAGCCTACATCTATTTTGACTGGAATGACCCGATTGTTACCAACACTACCTTCCATGAAAACATGTGGCTCGATCAAATTGATGAATTAGAAGGCGGGCTTAGCATCTTTCCAAACCCAGCTCAAACGCAAATCAGTTTGGGTATAACGGAGCCTACGTTCATTCAGATCAAAGACATCAATGGAAAGGTAATTTTCAACGAACGCGTAGAAGTAGGTCAAACCATTCAAGTACAAGCACTTGAAAGCGGTATTTACTTGATTGAAGGAGGTCTACAGAAGGGTAAATTCATCAAACTTTAAGTATTTTAAAATTTCAACACCCTATTTTGCCCTTTTTTACGTTTTTGGCATTGTATTTGTAAAACCTTCCACGTAGTAGTTTATAGTTAGGTTATGGATAGTGGTGGTCCACCTGCCCTATCCAGAAAAGCGGTTCTTCGGAGCCGCTTTTTTTTTGACTTGAACTTTAGATATCCTACCTTTGAACGGTGAAAGCATTATTCAAACAAGCCAAAAGGACCGCTTTACTCAGCGTCGTGACCAATGCGTTGCTTGCGGGTGTAAAAGGCACCGCCGGCGTTATCGGCCACTCCGATGCGCTTATCGCCGACGCCATTGAATCTTGTGCTGATATCTTTTCTAGTTTTCTTGTGTTGTTCGGTATTCACTATGCCAGCAAGCCACCAGACGAAGACCACCCTTATGGCCACGGTAAAGCCGAACCATTAGTAACGTTCGCTGTTGTCGGCTTCTTATTGGTATCCGCCACAATTATTGCGATAGAAAGCGTTCGTCATTTGTCTGAAAAACAAGAACAACCCGCCTTTTTCACGCTTTATGTGCTCGCAGCGATCATCTTGATCAAAGAACTTAGCTATCAGTATGTCTATCGCAAAGGGCAACAAACCAATTCCACGAGTCTCAAAGCCGATGCCTGGCACCACCGTTCGGATGCCATCTCTTCTTTGATTGCTTTTTTAGGAATTTTAGCCACCTTTTTGTTTGGCAAAGGTTTTGAAAAAGCGGATGACTGGGCTGCGCTCATCGCTTCCTTTTTTATTGTCTATAATGCCTACCGCATTTTTAGGCCTGCACTTGGCGAAATCATGGACGAACATACGCATCATGAACTCATTGATCAAATTCATGTGGCAGCAGCAAATGTTCCGGGCGTGATGGGAATTGAAAAATGTTGGGCGCGCAAAAACGGAATGAGTTATGTTGTGGACCTACACCTCGAGATAGATGGGAACCTGAGCGTAACAGAAGGGCACGGCATTTCGCATGCACTCAAGGATCATTTGATGGAGGTTTTTCCCTACTTAACAGATGTGCTCATTCATATTGAGCCCGCTCCAAATTTGCGTTAACCTTTTTGCTTGGTTTGTGAATAGCCCTCTTTGCGCAGTAAATCGTAGATTTTTTGCTTGAAGTTGCCCTGGATCAAAATTTCGTTGTCCTTGACGCTTCCACCTACACCACACTTGCTTTTCAGTATTTTCCCGAGTTCTTTGAGGTCGTCTTCACTGCCTACAAAACCTTCGATGAGCGTCACTTCCTTACCTGCACGTTGCTTGCGATCAAGACTTACATATAGGCGCTGGTGCTGAGGCTCAAGTGTCTGAATATCATCTTCTTGCTCAAATTCATAGGCGAAATCTGGATTGGTACTATAGACCACATTCTGAATTTTTTGTTGCTTTTTTGCCATGATACAAAGTTATAAAATCTTGGCTTGCAGAAAAGTTATGCACTTGCATGCGCTGACACTGCTTTCTACGTTTTAGCAACACATGAAAAACACAATTGATTTGCAACAACTCAGCGATGTCGAATTACTCGCTTTGGTCTGCGCCAACCCCGCGTATCCCGCTAAACAAGACGCACTCATCGAGCGCACTTGGCGCTGGCATCAAAAAGATTGGCGCACCCTTGCCAAGAGCAGCGAATGGGACTTACTAGAAATCTATGGGATCGAACCTCAAATGGCCCGGCGCATCAGAGGCATTTTTGAAATCAGTAGGCGTTATCAAAGCGCAACGGTGCGCAAGCGCAGGAGCATCAAAACCTCCAAAGATGTCTATGAACTACTGCAGGTCAAATTAGCGGACCTCGATCACGAACAATTTTTTGTGCTGTATTTGAATTTCTCCAATGAAATCATTGAGCTCTCACAACTGAGCATAGGTGGGCGGCACAGCACCATCGCCGACGCCAAGCGGATTTTTCAGCAAGCGCTGCGCTGTGCCGCCACAGGCCTGATCTTGTGTCACAATCACCCGAGTGGGCACTGCAAACCCAGTACACAAGATCAGGCGCTCACCAAAGACATCAAAGAATTTGCAAAGCTCATCGACATGAAGCTCCTGGACCACGTCATTTTCACAGATAATGGCTATTTTAGCTTTGCCGATGAAGGCATCTTGTAAAAATGACCAAAAAGAAAATCCTTACCGTTATTGGGGCACGTCCTCAAATCATTAAAGCGGCGGCGCTGAGCCGTGCCATCAGCACACAATTTAGCGACCAACTCGAAGAAATTCTCGTGCATACGGGCCAGCATTACGACCCGAATATGTCAGCGGTATTCTTTGAGGAGCTCGGCATTCCCAAGCCGCATTATAACTTAGCCGTGGGCAGCGGCTCACATGGCCACATGACAGCCGCCATGCTCAGCGGACTCGAAACCATTTTAGAAAAAGAAAAACCTACTGCTGTTGTTATCTACGGCGATACCAATTCTACCATTGCCGCTGCTTTGGCTGCCGCCAAAATACACATTCCGGTAGTGCATATTGAAGCCGGACTGCGCAGCTTTCATAAAGCCATGCCCGAAGAAATCAACCGCATCGCGGCAGACCACATGAGCACGCTGCTTTTTGTACCCACACAAGCGGGCATTGCCAATCTTTCCAAAGAAGGATTCGACCTCAGTCACAAAACAAAAGCAACCATAGACGCCCCAAATGTCTACCATTGCGGCGACGTCATGTACGACAACAGCCTTTATTTTGCCCAATTGAGCGATCACAAATCGCGCATCATCGACACACTCGATTTAAACAACAACCCTTTTACTCTTTGCACCATTCACCGCGACAGCAACACAGATAACCCCGCGGCTTTAGAAGCAATATTCACCGCATTGATTCAACTCGTTGAAACTACCAATATGCGCGTGATTCTACCACTGCACCCGCGCACCAGAGGCAAAATCAATACCCTGCTTAGTCAAGCGTTTCAAGAAAAAATAAGCAAAGAAACGCGCATCCAACTCATAGATCCTGCAGGCTTTTTGGACATGATTGCGCTCGAAAAAAATGCACGCTTGATTGTTACGGATAGCGGTGGCGTACAAAAAGAGGCCTATTTCTTTGCCAAGCCTTGTGTCATTTTGCGCGAGCAAACCGAATGGGTAGAGGTTGTTGAAGCCGGTGCGGCCATCCTTACGGGAGCACACACCGAAAAAATAGTAAGTGCCGCCCAGCAACTCTTGGCATTAGATATCCAGACCGATCCAGCTATTTTTGGCGATGGTCAGGCGGCAAACTTTATTTGTGAAAAACTCTGTTCGGACTTATAGTGCTGATCTATGTAGAATATATCACTGAGCGCTTGCTCTATACGCTTTCCTTTGTATTTGGAGACCGCAAAATAGCGTACCAAATCACCAACGATGGCATTGCGTTTATTGCGGCAAAAGGCCCTAAACTCAATTACTCGAAACGGGAATTCGAAGACTGTTTTCAGCTTCTTCCGGCGGCTGTTCTTTTTGAAGATGAACTCCAAAAAGAAGTGCCACAAAAAAGTACATATCGAGATATTTCTTGCTTGGCATTTCAGCAAATACCAGACGTGCTCGCATCGGTCTTTTATGTATTGAGTCGAATGGAGGAATACAATAGCCTACACCAAGACGGACTCGGGCGCTACAAGGCTGCGGCTTCTATCCTGCAAAAGCAGGATTGGCTCCAAACACCCATCTGCGATGTTTGGAGCAATGCTTTGATTGCCTTGCTCGAAAAAGAATGGCAAATCAGCCTCAATGCCCAACAACCGCGGTTCTATTTCCAACCCACTTTTGATATCGACAACACTTTTGCTTTCGCGCATAAAAATACCATTCGCACCTTTTTGGCCAATGCCAAAGACCTCATTTACGGTAGAACAGCGCGCCGCAATGACCGCAAAATGGTACGGCAAGGCCGCAGCAAAGATCCGTACGATACGTTTGAGCAAATTGCGGCCCTCGCCCAACACTTCCAAGACACAAAAGTATTTTGGCTTTTGGGCAATTACACCAAACTCGATAAAAACATCTCCCACCTCAATCTGGCACAGCAAGAAAAGATCAAAGAAATCGCAGCCTTTGCCGAAATTGGCATCCATGGCAGTTCACTGACGCCCTTTAATGCGCAGCAATTAGAAATCGAAATACAAAGACTGACGCAAATTATTGGGTATCGCCCCAACAGCAACCGCCAACATTTTCTCTTGCTGCACTTACCCGAGACCTATCGCAACTTACTCAAAGCAGGTATTACCCACGATTACACGATGGGCTACGCAGAACAAACAGGTTTTAGGGCAGGAACGGCGCGGAGTTTCAAATGGTTTGACCTTCAAAAAAACGAAGTAACCAGCTTAAATATCCATCCGTTTGTCTATATGGATGGTACCCTACTTGAATACCTAAAACTCTCGCCGAGCGAAGCCAAAGTGCGCATTGCGGCGTTGTATCATGCCGTCCAGAAATATGGGGGAGCATTTAGCTTTTTATGGCACAATGAAACCATTTCAGGCTACCAACATTGGGAAAGCTATCAAGAAGTTTTTAAAGAAAATTTTGTCCTGAACACGGCCAGAGGTAACGTCAACTAACGCACTACTCTTTTCCGATTTTTTTGTAAGCATCACAAGCGCGCAGCTCTTCTAACATTTGTTCTTTTTCTGCAGCCGTTTTGTTGGCATCCATGTTTTCACATTTTTTGAGCGGCGCCTCGTATTTTTTGAGCAATTTGTCTATGGGTTGGCCTTTGGCTTCCGCTTCTTTGAGCGCGTTGGTCATTTCGAGCCATTGATCAGCACATTCACAAACTTCGGATTGGCAAGAAGCCAATAACAACAAACAAGAAAATAGAGCAGTTTTTTGAAACATATTGGAATGGGTTTAATAGAAACAGCCGCCACCTTTTCCGAGGCGAAATGTAAAAGTTGCACCTGCATATACGTACCAGTCTTTGGTACTGCTGGTGCCGCGTTTGCCAAAACGATTGCCATCTAGGCTTTGGTTGGATAGCGCTGCGGACAAGTCAGAAACTTCGTCTTCAAGAATTTGCGGGTCTGTGTAAAAATCAGCGCCGACGTCGTCTAGATAGTCTGTGAACGTTTTGCGAATAGAGAGGTCGAGGTTGAACGTCGCCATTTTACCCAAACTCACTTTTAAGCCCATGCCGAGCGGCACACAAAGTTGGTAAAGACTGTAGGGCTTTTGTGCATTTGCACTGGTGCCCTGCCCTTCTGTTGCTAGGGGTTGGAGGTCTTGCCAAGCACCGTTGTAATACGTCTGTGGATTCATGTGAAAAACACCAATTTGCGCCAAGAGATAAGCAGTGGCAGGATACCGGCTGCTGCCAAATTGAAATGGTACAAAATGAAACTCTAGACCTGTTGCGACTTCGTGAAGTGTCGACTTGAAACTAAGGTTTCTATTGACCAATAAGGGATAAGGTGAGCTAGAATCTGCCGCGGCAATTTGGCCGTAAAGATAAGTTGAGCGCAGCGTGAGGCGGTTATTGAAATTGTAGCGATAGATGAGGCCACCGGCTAGAGCCGCATTTTTGAATTGTTGATAAGGGTTGAGGTCACCGAGATAGTAGGTTTGACCTACATGAAAGCCGAGCTCAGATTGAGAAAAAAAAGTGCGTTTTTGTGCTTGCAACTGGGTCGCAAGCACTAAAAACAACATGGTAAAAGCCTTTTTCATCGTTAGGTGAACGTAAAATTGGCAAAATTATTATTATTTACCCGAACGTTTGCGATCTGTTTCTTTCAATAAGATTTTGCGGATGCGCAAGCTTTTAGGGGTAACTTCTACATATTCATCGGATTGGATGTATTCCAAACACTCTTCCAAACTGAAAACTTTAGGCGGAGCCAAACGCACTTTGTCGTCTGAACCTGAAGCACGCATGTTGGTGAGTTTTTTGGTTTTGGTGACATTCACACACAAATCGCCAGCGCGAGAGTTTTCACCAATTACCTGACCTTCGTAGATGTCTTCGTTAGGCGCTACAAAGAACTTACCGCGCTCTTGTAGGTTGTTCAAAGAGAAAGGAATAGAAGTACCTTGCTCAAGTGAAATCAAGGAGCCATTCTGACGTCCTGGAATCTCGCCTTTGTAAGGCTGGTATTCCAAGAAGCGGTGGTTCATGATGGCTTCACCTGCCGTTTGTGTCAAGAGGTAGTTTCGCAGACCGATGATACCACGTGAAGGAATTTGGAAAGTAACAATCATGCGTTCCCCTTTTGGTACCATGTTCGTCATTTCACCTTTACGACGTGTAACGGCCTCAACGGCTGTTCCGCTGTGTTCTTCTGGAAGGTCAATAGTGAGTTCTTCGATAGGCTCGCACTTGACACCATCAATTTCTTTAATGATAACCTGTGGCTGACCTACTTGGAGTTCATATCCTTCGCGACGCATTGTTTCGATGAGTACAGAAAGGTGCAAAACGCCACGGCCAAAAACCATCCATTTGTCGGCCTTGTCGGTGTCGCTCACGCGGAGTGCTAAGTTTTTCTCGAGTTCTTTGGTGAGGCGGTCTGAGATATGACGGGAAGTCACAAACTTTCCTTCTTTCCCAAAGAATGGCGAATCGTTGATGGAGAACAACATACTCATGGTAGGTTCGTCCATTTTGATGGTCGGTAGTGGCTCTGGGTTCTCGGCATCACAAATAGAGTCACCAATTTCAAAACCTTCGATACCCGTTACGGCACAGAGGTCGCCAGGTTGTACTTCAGTCACTTTTGCACGCTCGATGCCTTCGAAAACAAAGACTTCTTTGATGCGGTGCTTTTCTTGACGGCCATCAGACTTAGAAAGAATGATGGGTTGGTTTTCTTTGATGACACCTCTGGTCAGACGACCAATTGCAATACGACCAACGTAAGAAGAAAAGTCAAGAGAAGTGATGAGCATTTGGGTATTTCCTTCTTCGATTTTCTTTGGTGGAAAGTAATCCAAAATTTGATCGAGCAAAGGTGTAATGCTATCTGTAGGTGCTTTCCAATCTGTAGACATCCAGCCGTTTTTAGCTGAACCATAAATAGTTGGGAAGTCGAGCTGCTCTTCGGTTGCATCTAGCTCAAACATGAGGTCGAATACTTTTTCGTGAACTTCTTCTGGTGTACAGTTTTCTTTGTCTACTTTGTTGATCACGAGTAGTGGCTTGAGACCCATTGAAAGGGCTTTTCCAAGTACAAAACGCGTTTGGGGCATTGGGCCTTCAAAAGCATCTACCAACAAACAAACGCCATCGGCCATGTTGAGTACGCGCTCAACTTCACCTCCGAAGTCGGCGTGACCCGGGGTGTCAATGATGTTGATTTTGGTGCCTTTGTAAGATACCGAAACGTTTTTAGATACAATGGTGATTCCGCGCTCGCGCTCAAGATCGTTGTTGTCCATGATGAGTTCGCCGGTCATGCGGTCGCGCTCGTTGACTACTTGGCCCGCTTCGATCATTTTGTCGACGAGGGTAGTTTTACCGTGGTCAACGTGGGCAATAATGGCAATATTTCTGATTTCCATATGGATAATTGTATGGGTAAGGAGAATTAATATTTATTTCTTTTGGCACCAAAACCGCGGTCGCGGTCAAAACCACCAGAGCGTTTGTTGTCAAAACCGCCTTTTTTCTCGAAGCCGCCTTTTTTCTCAAAGCCCGGTTTTCTGTCAAAGCCTGGTTTTTTACCGCCACCAAATGAGCCTGGTCCTCTTTTAGAACCCGGACCTTTTGAAAACTTGCGCTCGCCGCGATCGTCGCCACCACCCTGACCAGGTGCCGTAACTTCAATCGAAACTTTGTGGCCTTCGAATTCATAGCCATCTACGTGCTTCAAGATTTTTTGTGTGTGCTCGTCGTCTGCCTCAATAAATGAGAAAGAGGTCATGATGTCGATGCGGCCAAGAGCTTTTGAGTTGAGGCCAGTGGCATCGCAGATGATGCGCACCATAGCACCCGGATTGAGGCCATCTCTACGACCTAAATTGACAAAAAAGCGTGTTTTGCCTTCTTCGCGGGCACGGCTCTTGCGATCGGTGTTGCGTTCTGGACGCTCGCGGTCATCTTTGCTCGCTGCTGCGTTGAGGTCGCCGGCGCGCTCGTAGTATTCGATAAAGCGATTGAACTCAGCAGAAACAAAACGTTTGATGACTTCTTCTTTGCTAAGGTCTTTGAAAGAATCCAGGATTTGCTCCATAAATGGTGCGATATCGGCTTCTTTGACTTCGGTAGCAATCGTGTTGTCGATGAGTTTTTTCAATTGGATCTCGCAGATCTCGGCAGGATTAGGTATTTGTCCTTGCGTGAAAGTCATGCGCATTTGGCGCTCAATGGCTTTGATCTTGACGTTTTCACGGGTATTGACCAACACCAAAGACTGTCCTTTCTTACCAGCGCGTGCGGTACGGCCACTACGGTGTGTGTAGTTTTCGATGTCGTCTGGAAGGTTGTAGTTGATGACGTGCGTGATGTTATTGATATCCAAACCGCGCGCTGCAACATCTGTTGCAACAAGAATTTGCAATTCTTTTGAACGGAAACGCTCCATGACGCGGTCGCGCATGGCTTGGGTGAGGTCGCCGTGGAGCGGCTCTGCGTTGTATCCGTCGCGGGCCAACTTCATGGCAACCGTTGCGGTTTCGTTCTTTGTACGGCAAAAAATAAGACCGTAAATAGTAGGATTGAAATCTATTAAGCGCTTCACTGCATCGTAGCGATCGCGTTCTTTAACAGAAAAATAGATGTGCTCGATGTTCTCGTTACTTTGGTTTTTGTGACCAATAGAAACCTCGAGTGGGTCGGTCATGTAGGTACGTGCAATACGCGCTACTTCGTTTGGCATTGTTGCCGAAAACAACCAGACGTTTTTGTCGATAGGTGTTTGTTCGAGGATCATGTCGATGTCCTCTTTGAAACCCATATTGAGCATTTCGTCGGCTTCGTCTAGAATGACGTATTTGATTTGGCCTAATTGAACAACCTTGCGGTTGATGAGGTCGACCAAACGACCTGGTGTAGCCACTACAATTGACGTTCCTTTTTTAACGTTCGTGATTTGGGTACGGATATCGGTCCCGCCGTACACTGCTGTGATATTGCCATCTAGATATTTCGCAAAAACGTTGAGGTCTTTGGTAATCTGTAGGCAGAGCTCGCGTGTAGGGCAAATAATGACCCCTTGTGGCAGGCGTGCTGCGTTATCAATGTTATTAATCAACGGCAAACCGAATGCGGCCGTTTTACCTGTACCGGTCTGCGCCAGACCGACAAAATCGCAATCTTCTCCTAATAGATAGGGAATTGCTTGTTCCTGGATGGGGGTCGGTGCTTCAAAACCCAATTCTGTCAACGACTTCAGCACCTCTCGCCTTAATCCCAGTTCTTCAAATGTCATGTATTCTTTTTAAAATTAGGTGCAAAGGTACGTATATTATAAGGATTTAATGTTAATAAGTTGATTGATAGTGTTAAAAAAAATAATTTCCCTGAACTTTTTACGCGGAAAATTGTATGTGGTGGTGCATCTTGTGGTCCTCCTTCACAAATATTGATTAATTTAAATCCATGAAATTACAATTCATCTTCAGCGTATTATTTCAACTTTTGGTTGTAGGGGCTTTCAACGCCCAACGCGTCTATCCCCTTTTTAATGACATTTCAGTAGACTCTGTTTTGAAGCCCCAAACCTGGGCTTCGAAGATGGCATTTGACCCTATTTCGCAGCATTTGTTTTATACTACAGCTGGCGGGACTATTTATGAGGTTTTTGAAAACACACAGACAGACACGCTTCGCTTTTCAGTACTAGACCATGGCATCCCGAGAGTGCAAGGGCTTTGCTTTGTGGACAGCACGTTGTTTTTATCGGGCAATATTTGGTACACGACTACCGGAATTGGCATGGTGGTGAAAGGCGTATTGCAGCCAAATGGAACCAGGATTTGGAGCACCGTACTGAGCACTTCTGGCTACCCTACAAGCAGTTCTACCGGCGACCACGGTTTTACAGGCATCACCGCCGACCCACAAAAAGAGTTTTTGTATTTTTCTGGTGGGTCCAGAACTTCTTTTGGCGAGGTTGAAACCAATAATGGTATGTATCCGGGTCTGCGCGAGCAAGCACTCACGAGCAAAATTTTTCGGATCCCGATAGACGCCACGAATATCTATCTAAACAACGACTCCATTGCGCTACAAAACAGCGGTTATGTGTTTGCTGAGGGCACCCGCAACGCCTACTCTATGGCATTTAATGGAGAAAATCAGCTTATTGCCATCGACAACGCCGGCGAGCGCGACGACCCTGAAGAACTCAACCTCATCGAACAAGGCAAACATTATGGCTTTCCTTGGCGCATTGGCGGCAATGCCAACCCTTTGGCCAATCCGAACTACGACGCAAGTACAGACCCGCTCATCAACCCCACAAATGGCGCATTTTTGGCTGGGCATTTTAACGCCGACCCGCAATTTCCAGCAGCACCTGCAGGCGTTGTTTTTACTGAACCAATTGCCAATTACGGGGCAGCTGCAGACTACTACAAAGAAGAAGGCACGGGGCAAATCAAAAAAGCGAGCGAAAGTGGCCAACCAGTGCGCACATTTACAGCACACCGCTCCCCTCTTGGATTGGTAATCGATAAAAATAATGCAATTGGCGGCGCCTACAGCGGCAATGGATTTGTACTGAGTTTTATGCCCGGTGGCGACAGCACGGGTTACACGCCACTTTCTCCATGGGGTTCAGCCTGCCCTTTTGTGGATCCGTCGAGAGAGCTCGTGATGCTGCGTTTCTCCTTTGACTCCATCAACCAAACTTATGGCATTCAGACCACCAATGTAGCCACTGGCTTCTACCTACCTGTAGACGCCGTTCAGGTGGGTTCGGCAATTTACGTCATTGAAAACAACGGGTATCTCTGGAAAATCAACTTCCCGAAAGCCCAAACGCCTCCTTCCGGATTTTCTGCATCTAACTTCGTGTACCCGAACCCAAGTGCTGCCGAATTGAATTGCTACTTCCCAAATCCGAATCAACAAAAAAGACATCTTGAACTACTTAGCTTGGATGGAAAAGTGGTTTATAAGTCTGATGATTTTAGTACGGAATTCTACAAGAGTGATATTTCTACCTTTTCACAAGGAGGATATTATATTCGACTCATTGCCGACGGTGAAGTTATAGCGCAGCAAAAGATTGTCATTAATTAAAGCCTGCAGACACCATGTAAACGTTATTTTTCTATTTTTGAAGACTTTTAAAACGAAAATCAAACTATGCAACTCAGCGGTATCATTGCCATTTCAGGAAGACCAGGTCTTTTCAAAGTCATTGCTCAAAGTAAAAATAGCGTTATTGTCGAATCAATGATCGATAAAAAACGTTTTCCGGCCTATGCCACAGAGCGCATCTCTACTTTAGATGACATCAGCGTTTTTACCTATGACGAAGACGTGAAGCTAACCGACATCTTTGCTAAAATGCTTGAGTTGTATCCTACTGAGGCGCCGTCGCACAAAGCAGACATGAAAGAATTGGAAGCAGCATTGGCTCAGTTTTTACCTAACTGGGACCAAGACCGCGTATACCCATCAGACGTGCGCAAACTCTTTCAATGGTTCAATTTACTCAACAACGCAGGCGCTTTTGCAGCGGTTGCAACTGAAGAAGCAACAGCAACTAAGGAAGTAAAAGCACCGAAAGCTGAAACAGCGAAGAAGAAAGCACCAAGTGCAACGCCAGCAGCCAAAGCAGCGAAGCCTGCAGCCCCTAAAAAACCTACAGCCGTAAAGACCGGCTCTTCTAGAGGAAAATAACATGCAAATTCAAAAAGCAGCGCGCCAGTTTCTACCCGAAGACCTGGCCATTACCGATTTCAAGGTCCTTGCGCCTTTTTTTCACGATTTACTTCAACGCCCGGTTCTTACACTTCAAGACTTCGACAAATGGCTCCAAGACCGCTCCGAACTCGATGCGGTGCTCGAAGAAGATTTGGCTTGGCGCTACATTCGCATGAGCATCAACACGCAAGATGAACTGCTTCGAGATGCCTATAATTACTTTGTGACGCAAATTCAGCCTGAATTGGCTCCGCTAGAAGACCAACTCAATCAAAAATTAATGGCGCTGCCCTTTCTTGAGCAAAGAGCGGATAACGCCCATCAAATTTATTTCAGAAGTGTGCGCACGGCACTCGAGTTATATCGAGAAGAAAACATTGCGTTAGAAGCTGCTTTAAACGAAGAGGCTCAGCAATATGGTGCCATAAGCGCGGCCCAAACCATCACCCATGATGGCAAAGAACTCACCATGCAGCAAGCGGCGTTGTTGCTCAAAGAACAAGACGAAAGCCTGCGTCAAACCATTTTTGAAAAAATGGCGGCTGTCCGCAGAAAAGACCGCGAGCAACTAGATACGCTTTATACCTCATTGATTCAAAAAAGACACCAATTGGCGCGCAATGCTGGTTTTGAAAACTACCGCGACTACAAATTTGTAGCCATGGGGCGTTTTGACTACACCAAAGCGGACTGTCTCGCTTTCCACGAAGCCATCAAAACGCATATTGTGCCTTTGGTCAAAGAAATCCAAGCCGAAAAACTCAAAAAACTGGGTAAAGTTCTCTTCAAACCTTGGGACCTCGATGTCGATCCGGAAGGAAAGCCAGCGCTCAAGCCTTTCACTGACGGGAGCGAAATGTTGCGCGGTACAATTGCCATGTTTGAGCGCATCGACCCTTATTTTGGCGACTGCCTGCGGGTAATGGACGAGCTCGGACACCTCGATTTAGATTCCAAAACAGGCAAAGCACCAGGTGGCTACAACTACCCGCTTTACGAAATTGGTGTACCCTTCATTTTTATGAATGCAGTGGGCACCCAACGCGACCTCGAAACGATGGTGCACGAAGGCGGCCACGCCATTCATTCCTTTTTGAGCCGTGGACTCAGTCTCACCGCATTTAAAAACCTTCCGTCAGAAGTGGCCGAATTGGCCTCGATGTCAATGGAACTTTTAAGCATGCCACAGTGGTCGGAATTTTACGAGCCGCATGCACACGAGCGCGCCATGCGCGAACAAATTGAGGGCACACTGAAGGTCTTGCCTTGGATAGCGCAAATCGATGCTTTTCAGCATTGGATTTACGAAAACCCAACACATTCCCTCGAAGAAAGATCGGCTTACTGGACAAAACTAGCAAGCGATTTTGGCACGGGCCTCACCGACTGGACCGGTTATGAAGAGCTAGTGCAAAGCTCCTGGCAACGCCAATTACACCTCTTCGAAGTTCCATTCTACTACATCGAATACGGCATTGCCCAACTTGGCGCACTAGGCGTCTGGAAAAACAGCTTAGAAGATTATCCGAGCGCCATTCAAAACTATAAAAATGCTCTCGCCCTGGGTTATACGGAGCCCATGACCAAGATTTATCAAACCGCTGGCGTCCCATTTGATTTTTCATCAGAGCGCCTGCAAACTTTAGTTCACTTTATCCAGAATGAATTGAAAAAAATGAATTAGTTGTGGCCAAATTGTAAAGAAATTTAAAATTCTCTTTATATTTGCACCCGCACATGGCGAGATAGCTCAGTTGGTTAGAGCGTAGGATTCATAACCCTAAGGTCCCGAGTTCAACTCTCGGTCTCGCTACTTCAAAAGGCTCCACTACCGGAGCCTTTTTTGTTTTCTGTACTTTTTGTTGCATTTTTCGCAAGTGATACACGAGCAATTGCTAGATTTGATTTCTTCACGGTCAAATTCTTTTGTAAACTTGCCCTTATGCGGTTTCAATATTATTGGATTTTATTTCTTTTCACCTTGCTGACCAAGCCGTTGCACGCTGCTCAATCAGGGTTTGAACTCTATTTATTCGTCTATAGTAGTGCCCAAACCACCTCAGGCGCCGGACACATCAGCTTTGCCTTTGGCCCAGATAGCTCACAACTCACCTATTATACTAAATACCGAAAAGCAGATGGAGGTTGCTTCAAATTAAAGGATATCTCCTATCAAAAAGCATTTGCTTACGATCACCTCGAGCTCAAACACCAAAGTCAGGTGCCTTCGCTGGTATTGAAATTAAAAGCCAAAGAGCCCGAGCTCTCTAAATTAGAGCAGCTCAGCGACTACTGGAACCTCGAAAAACCCTGGACACTCTTTGTCAATAACTGCACCGATGCGCTCAAACGCACGCTGCGCAAATCGCAAATCAATCCGGGCTTGGCGTTTTTGATCAGCACACCCAACGAACTCATCGAAGATTTATATGCGCACCACCTCGTCAACTTCAAAAACCAAGATTTTGAAGTCGTTTATGGCGATTTGCAAGCCTACTTGAAATCCGAGCCCAATGCCGTACCTCAAACCTTGTTTGGCAAAAAAAGACAAGCGTTTGCGCACAAAGAAGCCATTGTCATTTTGACGGGTTTTGGTTCGAAATACCACTCATTGCGTGCCATCAAACAGCAGTTTGGAGTTTATAATTACGACGTTTTTGCACCCCGCTATATTTCACGTCAATCTATCGATCAGACGGTTTCCAATTTTGCAGACTTTTGGAAAAAAGAAAAGCTCGACAACTACGATAGCGTTCATGTGTTTGCTTATATTGTCGGTTCTTGGACCATTAATTCTTGGATTGCAGCCAATGGACCTGCCAACATCGCTACTATCGTCTATGACCGCAGCACCTTACAGGAACGCGCACCGTATGTCTTGGTAAAAGATATGAAATTGGTCAATTTTTTACTTTTTGGCCCCGTGATGCAAGACCTCATCGACACACCCTATCCTGCCCTCGCCTACCCAGAAATTGAGAAAGGAATTTTACTGGAAACTTACGCGACCAATACGGTCAGAAAACACCAAGAGACCGCAGCTGCCCCCGGGCCTTATTGCTGGGACATTTCATGTTTTGGACAGACCTGTACAGATTTCAGGTATGTCCCGTTGCATCACGATCAGATGTACACGCATCCGGAAGTCTTTTCAGAAGCAATTATGTATTTTATCGAGAACGGGCATTTTGGTTCGTATTTTTACCAGACCAAACCCGTTGCCGATCCATTTATCAAGCACCAACCATGATTTCTGTATACCAACTCAAGCCCAAATTTCAGGCCCTTTTGCAGCCTGTGTTATTGCGCTTCAAAAAATGGGGTTTTACGCCAAATGGACTCACAATTTTGGCCCTCCTCCTCTCTTTGGTTATGGGTTGCTATAGTTTGTATGGAGACCGGCAGCTGGCGTTGCTTTTACTCCCTATTTGTTTATTGCTGCGCATGGCACTCAATGCCTTGGATGGCATGATGGCGCGGCAATTCAATATGCAAAGTAAAACAGGAGCTGTTTTGAATGAAATTGGGGATGTCGTTTCTGATAGCGTGCTGTACTACCCGCTTTACGCACTGTTTGCAATGGACCAAATTTGGATCATGACCTTTTTGCTTTTGAGTGTACTCAATGAATTTGCGGGTTTACTGGGACAAGCGCTCGGTGGCGAACGGCGCTATGACGGCCCTATGGGTAAATCGGACCGCGCGTTGGTTGTTGGTGTGCTGAGTTTGCTCTGCTTTTTCAATGCGCCGATCATGACGTATCTCACCTGGATTTGGTTGACTGTTTTTTGTTTGTTGATTTGGAGTACCTTAAAAAGATTGAGAAATGCAATATCTTAAAGACATGACGGAAATCCAACAAATGATTTTGGTGATCTTGGGCGTGCTTGTTTTTGCCACCACGCTTTTTTGGATCTGGAAGAAAATCAAGCCCGGGCCACAGGTAGACGAACTCATGACGCGCACGAAATCTTGGTGGGTCATGGCCAGTATTTTTACCACAGCAGCCATTGTGCATCCGGCCATTTCATTTATCGCATTTGGTTTGCTTTCGTTTGCGGCCTTGCGCGAGTTATCTAGTATCAGTAAAAGCGCACGTATAGAAGACCGTAGCGTTATTTTCTGGGCTTATCTCGCTGTTCCCGTTCAGTATTTCTTTGCCTATATGGGTTGGTTTGCGCCCTTCGCGGTGTTTATTCCGGTGTTTATGTTCACCTGGATTCCCTTCGTATTGGTTTTGAAAGGCCATACGCAAGACATCGCGCGCTCGATGAGTGTGATCCCGACGCACCTCATGCTCACTGTTTTTTCAATCAGTCATTTGGCTTATTTACTCTCCCTCCCCGAACTTCCTCAATTCAATGCAGGTGGAAGGGGCCTTCTACTGTTTGTCGTATTCTTAACCGAAATGAACGACGTATTTCAGTTTACCTGGGGCAAACTCCTGGGCAGACACAAAATCATTGAAAAAATCAGCCCAAACAAAACCTGGGAAGGCTTTATTGGCGGCTTGTTGAGTACCATTGGTGCCGCAATTCTCTTGCGTTTTCTCACGCCATTCACCACCCTAGAAGCACTTGGCGCAGGCTTACTTATCGCCTGCATGGGTTTTGTTGGAGACATCATTGTGTCGGCCATCAAGCGCGATTTCGGGCTCAAAGACACCGGCACAGCTATCAAAGGTCATGGCGGCATCTTAGACCGCATCGATTCCTTGGCTATTAGTGCGCCGTTTTTCTTTTATTACGTCTACCTCATTTGCTATTGGTAAATGAAGCAGTTGTTGTTGATTTTCATTTATAAAGGCGTGATGCCGATTCTACTCAAACTAGTGGGTGTAAGGATCCGTAATCAAAACGCATTTCAAGGACAAAATCAATTTATTGTTGTGGCCAATCACAATAGCCACATCGACACCATGGCCTTATTGGCTAGTCTGCCCATTCGCGTATTGATGAAAACCCACCCTGTTGCTACCGCTAACTATTTTGGTAAAAAAAAATGGCTTGCTTTTATCTCTAATCTTTTTGTCAATACGGTACTCATCAAGCAAAAAGACAATGCCCTTCAATTACTCGAAGAAAAACTAAAAAAAGGCCATTCATTGATTTTATTTCCGGAAGGAACCCGCGGCAAACCAGGAGAACTGCAAGCCTTCAGATCAGGTATTGGCGTATTGTTACAAGCATTTCCTCACATACCCTTCATTCCTGTCTGGATAGAAGGCACAGGAAAAATTCTTCCAAAAGGCTCATTTCTGCCTGTTCCGTTTGAAGCTGAAGTCAAGATAGGAGCTGCAACATTGGCGACAGGTACTTCAGTAGAAGCAATTGTGGTAGAAGTTCAGACCACAATTCTTGATTTGCGCAGGAGTGAGTCGTTATAAATGCATCTTTTTTTTGCTCAAAGTAGCTGATTATTTCCCTACTTTTATTCCATGATATTGCGGACAAGCATCCTCTTTTTTTTGATTTTTGTACAGCTCTATATTTTTGGGCAAACATTTAAAATAGAATTTTCACAAGGTAACCAAACCTTTCGCGGCGATTCAACACATGTTATTCAACTCAAAAAACAACCTTTTGTGATCGCCGTTGAACTCGACAGCTTAGGCGGTGTGTTTGTGCATTGTAGCGAAAGACCAATTATCGCCTACGGTGCTGAGAAAAGGAAAATTCCCGACTTTGAAAACATAGGCTGGAAAGTAAGTGTGGAAACAGAATTCAATAAAGATCAAGAGCTCTTCTTGAATACGATAAATGACTATTGTTATTGGTTTTATGATGCGCAAGTAGATTGGCATCGCTTTGATTCGTTAGTTATGGTCAAGGAAGATCTGGTACAGGCGCAAAGGACCGTGCACCAATTTTATGACATTGAACAAGGAAAGAATTTGCCCCTAACGGAAGTCCCGAAAAAACTATACTTGACGTTTTTTTCGATCAACGGGTCGTTTAAGGAGGAGAATGCCGTTTTGAATCAAGTACAAACGTATCAACTCATTTTCGAAGATTAGGATAATCTTCTTGTACGCAACGTGCGACGATTTTTGCGCTGTTGATTGCGAGCGGAATACCGCCGCCCGGATGCACCGTTACACCTGCAAAGTAGAGCCCTTTGATTTGCTTGGAAAAATTAGGGTGTCTGAGAAATGCGGAAAATGCGTTATTGGAGGCATTGCCATAGATAGAACCTTGCTTGCCGCTATAGCGCGCATCAATTAAGCGTGGCTCATTGATTTGCTCTGCCTCGATCAAGGGTTCGATATCGAGCGCAAGGGCTTTTGAAAGTTTAGCTAAAATGCGTTGGCGCAATAATTGAATTTCTTCATCCCAATCTTGACCAACATTGATAGGTGCATTGACCATCACAAACCAGTTTTCTTTGCCTGCTGGCGCGTCTGCTTGCTCTACTTTTGAGGAGATGTGGATATAGACTGTAGGGTCTGGATGCAGCGTTTTGGTTTCAAAAATGGCCTTGAACTCTGCTTGATAGTCTGCGGCAAAGAAGATATTGTGTACGCCTAACTGCTCAAAAGAACGATTGATACCCCAATAAAAGACCACTGCTGAGCTCGACTTTTCTTGTTTGAGTAAAAAGCGTGGGGCTTTTACGGTAGGCAAAAGTTGTTCATAGGTATAATGGATATCCATGTTAGATACCACCAAATCGAATGCGTAATTTCCTTTTGAGGTGCGCAATCCTTTTACAATGTTGTTCTCATGTGTAATCTCGAGCACGCGCTCGTTTGTATGGAAAGCAACACCATGTTGAGCCGCGAGTTGCTGCGCCCTGCGCGTGATTTGCACCATGCCACCAACCGGCATAGCAGGACCTTCGTTGAACTCTAATTGTGAGATGATGTTGAGCATGGCAGGCGCTAAATAGGGTGAGCTGCCGTTGTAGGTTGCCAAGCGGTCAAAAATTTGAATGGTTTTCGAATGCTTAAAGTGCTTTTTATTTTGCGCGTGCATGGTTTGCTGCAAACCGTATTTGGATAGCCTAGACAGCGCTTTGAAGAGTGGCTTTTTAAACAACTGCTTGAACCGATGTAAAGAGATCTGAATAAAGACCGGATAAATAGCCTTGTAATTGGCTTCCATTTTAGAAAGGTACTTTAGCGCAAGGGTTGGATCTTCGCCAAATTCGGTATGTAAGGTGTGGGCTACCGCTTCTTTGCGCACAGGAAGCCTGACTTGTTGGCCATCGTTGAAAAAATAACGACAAGACTCTTCTAATTCGCGATATGGGAAGTTTTGCTGTGGATCTAGGGATTGGAGGAGGTCTTGGAGCAATTTGGGTTCAGTAAATACAGAAGGGCCCATGTCAAAACGGTATCCATCGATGTGCTGCTCGACAATTTTACCGCCAATAACTGCGTTGGCTTCAAAAACGGTGACCGTTAGGCCTAATTTTCGGAGTTCAATGGCACTCGCTAAAGCACCAATACCAGAACCAATGATTCCTACCTTCATTTGCATATTACAAAATTCCGCCAAAAAAGTTCTCAAAACCCAATACTGACGGGCATTTTAGCCTGCTTTATCAACAAAATGACCATTTTTTCAACATTTTTGCACTTTTTTTGGCCTGAAACCTTTGCGGGCATTGATATTCCGATATATTTGTTTCGATAATTAATTACTAACAGATTAAAACTAATTTATTATGAACAAAGCAGAATTGATCGACGCAATCGCAGCGTCTGCAGGATTGTCTAAAGCTGATGCAAAACGCGCATTGGATGGTTTCGTAAGCGCAACTACTAGCGCTTTGGCTAAAGGAGATGCTATCTCTTTAGTAGGTTTCGGTTCTTTCGGTATTTCTAAAAGAAATGCACGTAACGGTCGCAACCCTAAAACTGGTGATGTAATCCAAATTGCAGCTAAAAACACAGTTCGTTTCAAGGCAGGTGCAGACCTTTCTAAAAGCGTAAACTAATTCAGATTTTCTGAAATAAAAAAGGGCTGTCTCGATGAGACAGCCCTTTTTTTTTATGGCCTTTCAGCAGGCAATGCTTTTAGGTAGCGCTTTGCTTGGGGATAATTTTCCAAAACAAACGCGGCAAAAAGCGCTTCATATAAACAGCGATCAGTTCTTTGCCGCCAATCAACACCTCTCTCTTTTCTTTAGCTAACGCTTCGAGCATGAGGCTTACGCAATGTTCTACTGGCATTCCGGTTGCTTGATTGCGGTCCATGGTGCCATGCGCTTGACCACTTGCGGTGAGGGCGCTTTTTGAAATGGGTGTATTGATCTTACCGGGATAAGCCAGTGTGACTTTGATGCCGTTGGACGCTTCTTCCATGGCTAAACTTTCGTAATAACCCACTAAAGCCGCCTTTGAGGCGCTGTATATAGAGCGCAGGTGGAAACCAAATTTGCCGGCAATACTGCTCACAATCAAATATTGGCCACTTTTTTGAGCTCTAAAAATCGGTAAAACAGCTTTTGCCAAGGCAATGTTGCCAAAGAAGTTCACTTCCATAAGTTGGCGATTGACCTCCATTTCAGTTTCATGCGCACTGGCTCTTTGCGAAACGCCACCGTTGTTGATCAGGATATCCAGCCTTCCAAATTGGGCTAAAATCTGGTCGGTATAGCTTTCTGGTGCTTGCAAAGCGCCCAAATCTAAAGGCAAAACCAGATGTGCCTCCGGATGCGTTAAAGACGCTTTTAAGTCCGCTAACTTTTGTTGATTGCGCGCCGATAAGATCAAACGTGCACCATGTTGCGCTAATTGAATGGCTAAATTTTCTCCGATTCCGGATGAGGCACCGGTTATCCAGATGACTTTATTTTGATAAAAAGCAGACTGATTCATAAACCAAAGATAAATGATTCGTTGGGCGCTTGGCTGCGTTTTCTTATTTTTGACAAAAAAAGCGATGGATCCAGCCCAATTGAGCCAAGAATTTCAAGAAGCACAGCACGTATTGACCCAGTTCAATACAATTGAAAACATGGAAAAAATTGCGCAAGCCATTGCGATAATGCACAATGCATTGTCCAACGGGAATAAAATCATGAGCTGCGGCAACGGTGGTTCTATGTGCGACGCCATGCATTTTGCCGAAGAACTTTCTGGGCGCTACCGCAACGACCGCCCTGCACTTGCCGCACTTTCTATCTCCGACCCCTCTCACCTTTCTTGCGTTGCCAACGACTACGGCTATGCGCACGTTTTTGAAAGATATGTTCAAGGAGTGGGTCAGCCCGGTGATGTCTTATTGGGCATTTCTACTTCTGGAACTTCAAAAAATGTCATTTTGGCTGTGGAAGCCGCCAAGGCAAAGGGCATCCAAACCATTGTTTTAACTGGTAAAGACGGGGGCCAGCTCGCAGCATTGGCCGATTTAGAAATCAGGGCGCCACATAGCCCTTATGCAGACCGCGCCCAAGAAATACATATCAAAGTTATTCATGCCTTTATATTAGGCATCGAAAAAAGCTTCGGATACTAATTTAAGCGTTCAAGGTATTTAACTTGGAGTGTTTTCTACTGTACGTAAAGTAGATCACCAAGCCTATGAGCAACCAAACTCCAAAGTAAATCCAGTTCTGCAGCGGAATTTCACTCATCATGTAAAGGCAACTCAAGAGCCCTAAAGATGGAATGAGCGACAACTTTTTAGGCACACTCACAACCGTTAAAAAGATGGTAAATACCCAGAAAATGAGGGACGGGATTTTTTCACCGAAATCGGACCAACTCTCAAAAGCGAGAAAATGATAAATCGTATTGAAGACCGGATTTCCTTGAAAACCTAAAGTCAGGGTATATATAAGACCCAATCCGAAAGCTGATGGTAAAACCAGACCCGCATTTACGTATGGTGTCTTGAAAGAACCGCGCTCTACATCGGGTTTATTTTGCAAGACCAGTACGCCGCCACAAACCAATACAAAAGCAAATAAAGTTCCGATTGAACACAAGTCAGTAACCATCGTGAGGTTCATGAAAAGCGCTGGTATGGCGACTACAAAACCAACCACAATTGTGGCAAATGAAGGCGTTTTGTATTTCGGATGGATTTTTGAGAAACGCTTAGGCAACAAGCCATCGCGACTCATGCTCAGCCAGATGCGCGGCTGTCCCATTTGAAAAACAAGCAAAACCGAAGCCATTGCTACAACGGCAGAAATCGAGATAATAAACGTCATTTTGGGCAAGTTGATCTGCTCAAACACAAATGCCAAAGGCTCGCCAACCGCTAATTGGTCATAAGGAACTATGCCGGTGAGGATGAGCGCAATGATGATATACAAGACTGTACAAATGATGATGGCCCACATCATGCCGCGCGGCAAATCGCGCTGTGGGTTTTCGCACTCTTCGGCTGTGGTAGAAATGGCGTCAAAACCAATGTAAGCAAAGAATACAGCGGATACGCCTTTGAGTACCCCGCTCACGCCTTCTGGTGCAAATGGCGTCCAATTGTTCATGTCGATATAAAATACCCCAACGGCAATCACCAAAAGAATGACTGCCAATTTGATAATCACCATTGCGTTGGAAGCGTTCCGACTCTCTTTGATGCCGCGATACACCAACCAAGTAATCAAGACGATGATAAATAAGGCAGGAATATCGAGTACTAAATGTAAAGATCCAATTTGCGGTGCCGTGAGCCAAGCCTCGCGCGCTTGAAGAAGTGCAGGCTCTAAATGCTGAATATCGCCACCGTTTTTCAAAAATTGTAAGGCCTCGGTGTAACCGTTTGAGGCGCTTAAGTAATCCATTTGCATCCAGTCAGGAAGGTGAATTCCTTTTAATCCAATTGCCTCAATATGAATTTGTTCAAGCATTGTAGTTAAATAATCACTCCAAGATATTGCTACGGTAATATTGCCAATAGCGTACTCCATAATGAGCGCCCAACCGATGATCCAGGCAATGAGTTCTCCGAAGGCTACATACGAATACGTGTAGGCCGAACCCGCTACAGGTACCATTGAAGCAAACTCTGCGTAAGCAAAGGCGGCAAAACCACTGGCCAACGCCGTGAAGAGAAATAGAAAAATAACAGCCGGGCCACCTTGCGCAGAGGCTTGCCCGATGGTAGAAAAGATTCCAGCACCAATAATAGCCGCTATGCCAAAAGCAATTAAGTCGCGGATCTTTAAGTGTTTATTTAGGACATGACCTTCTGTATTGGCTTCGTTGGCACGCACCTGGGCCATGATAGAAGCAACGGTTTTCTTTCGAAATAAAGAGTTTTGGGACATTCGCTTGTTTTTAAAGCACTAAAAGTAAAGAAATTTTACCTTTGCATATGGAAAAATTTATCACGGTAAAGGGCGCGCGCGAACACAACCTCAAAGGCCTGGATGTGCGCATTGCACATGGCAAACTCACTGTGATTACCGGCGTTTCCGGATCGGGTAAATCCAGCTTGGCTTTTGACACCATATTTGCCGAAGGACAACGCCGCTTTATCGAGAGCATGTCTGCCTATGCGCGCCAATTTCTTGGACGCCTAGACAAACCAGCCATTGACGACATCAAAGGTTTGTCTCCAGCCATTGCCATCCAACAAAAAGTGAGCTCTGGCAACCCTAGATCTACTATTGGCACGAGCACCGAAATCTACGACTACCTCAAATTACTATTTGCAAGAATCGGCACCACTTACTCGCCTATTTCAGGAGCGGCCGTACAAAAACACCAAACCAAAGATGTGCTGCATTTTTTGGATACCAATTGGCAAGACGCGCCTTTTGCGATTCTATATGCACTCGAATATAATTCAATTGAAAATTTAAATAAAAAGGTTGAACTTCTTAACAAAGAAGGTTTTACGCGTTTGTTTTTAGACAATTCTTTTGTATTAATTAACGATATATTTCCTTTCGAAGCACTGCCCGCTCAGTTATGGGTAGTGGTCGATCGCCTCAAAAATGAAGCCCGTGAACTCCCGCAACAAAGCAGGCTTTCTGAAGGCATTGAACGCGCTTTCGCTGAAGGCAAGGGCGAATGCAGCTTATACAATGCCAGCACGAAAGAATTGATGGGTTTCAGCGCACTTTTTGAAGCCGACGGCTTGCGCTTTGAAGAACCCACCACCCCATTTTTCGCCTTTAACAACCCTTACGGGGCCTGTAAAAGATGTGAGGGCTACGGCATGACGCTCGGCATAGACGAAGAGCTAGTTATCCCTGACCGCACAAAAAGTGTGTACGAAGGTGCCATTGCAGCTTGGAAAGGCGAAAACATGCAAGAATACTTGCAAACATTGCTTTACCAAGCCAGTAAATTTGACTTCCCCATACACCGCCCTATCCAAGAACTAAGCCCTGCACAATACGCGCTACTTTGGACCGGAAACAAGTATTTTATTGGTTTAAATGAATTCTTTAAACAAATTGAAAGTCAGACTTATAAAATACAATACAGAGTGCTACTTTCTCGCTATCGCGGCAAAACAATCTGCCCGGACTGCAACGGTACGCGCCTAAGAAAAGATGCCGCTTATGTCAAAATAGCAGACAAAAGCATTCAAGATGTTGTTTTAATGAGCATTGACGACGCCCTGCTTTATTTTCAGGGTCTTGAATTGGATCCGCACCAAAGTAAAGTCTGCAAGCATATTCTCCCCGAAATTGAACAGCGCTTGTCTTATCTTCAGAAAGTTGGACTCGGCTACTTAACGCTCAACCGCAATTCAAACACCTTGTCGGGAGGAGAAGCGCAGCGCATTCAACTTGCCACCTCAATTGGTTCAAGCCTTGTTGGCTCGCTCTATATTCTCGACGAACCTTCTATTGGCCTACACCCCCGCGACACCAAAAAACTCATAGAGGTACTGACAGCCCTCAAAAATCAGGGCAATACCGTATTAGTTGTGGAACACGAAGAAGAAATTATGCGGGCCGCCGATGAAATCATCGACATTGGGCCGCTGGCAGGCAGCCAAGGTGGTAATTTGGTGTTTCAAGGAGATTTTAAAGCCCTACAAAACAGCCAATCGCTGACCGCGCAATACCTCACAGGTCGAAAACAAATTGCCTTGCCGCAGCGCACCCGCACTGCACTTGGTTCCTTGACGATTCACAATGCCAGACAAAACAACCTCAAAAACCTAGATGTAAGCGTTCCACTTGGGCAACTCGTTTGCGTCACTGGCGTGTCGGGCTCAGGGAAATCTACCCTCATCAAAAGACTTCTGTATCCGCTCGTGCGCAAAGAACTCGGCCTGAGCAGCGAACTCATCGGCAAATGCAATGGCCTAAGTGGCGACATCAAAAAACTTGGCCATGTCGAGTTTATCGACCAAAATCCGATCGGGAAATCCTCGCGAAGCAACCCCATTACCTATGTCAAAGCTTTTGACGACATCAGAGAAATCTATGCGCGCCAACCATTAGCCAAATTGCGTGGCTACAAGCCCGGCTTCTTTTCTTTTAACGTAGCCGGTGGCCGTTGCGAAATTTGCGAAGGAGAAGGAAACATCACGGTGTCAATGCAGTTTATGGCCGATGTACAGCTTCCTTGTAAACATTGCAAAGCCAAGCGCTACAAAAGCGAAACTTTGGAAATCTCATACCGAGAAAAATCGATCGCAGACTTACTTGCACTCACCTTACAAGAAGCGCTTGAGTTTTTCAGTGCAGACCCAGACAAACTGGCGCAGCGCGTGGCCGAAAAAATTCAACCGCTGATCGATGTAGGTCTTGGTTACCTTACGGTCGGGCAGTCCTCGAGCACAATGTCTGGCGGAGAAGCACAGCGCATCAAACTCGCCTCTTTTCTCAGTAAAGGCAATCAACAAACACCTACACTATTCATCTTTGACGAACCCACTACCGGCTTGCACTTTTACGACATCGAAAAACTACTTATTGCTTTCAATGCCTTGCTAGACAAAGGGCATTCGCTCGTAGTTATCGAACACAACATGGAAGTGATCAAATGTGCAGACCACCTCATCGACCTCGGCCCAGATGGCGGCGAAAACGGCGGACACCTGCTCTTTAGTGGTCATCCTAAGGAGTTTATCAAGCACCAAGACAACACAACAGCGCAGTATTTAAGTGAAAAGCTTGTTGAAAACTAACAGGTTGTTCATTTGTTATCATTTATATTCTCTTAACTTTGCAGAAAAATAACAGCATGTCAGCAGATATCTTCGAAAAAATCAAGGCAAACCGCGGACCACTCGGAATGCATGCCAAAGAATCTCATGGGTACTTCACCTTCCCCAAATTAGAAGGTGAAATTGGCCCCCACATGAACTTCCGTGGTAAAGAGAAGCTCAATTGGTCACTCAATAATTATCTTGGACTAGCCAACCACCCTGAGGTGCGCCAAGCAGACACCGACGCTGCAGCCATCTACGGTTTTGGCTCTCCAATGGGTGCACGCATGATGTCTGGTAACTCCAACCACCACGAACAACTCGAAAACGAACTTTCTGCATTTGTCGGAAAAGAAGATACCATTTTAGCCAACTTTGGCTACCAAGCGGTTGTGTCCGCAATTGATTGTTTGGTAGACCGCCACGACGTCATTGTTTACGACGCGGAGTCTCACGCTTGTATCCTAGACGGTGTGCGTTTGCACATGGGCAAGCGTTTTGTATTCAAACACAACGAGGTTGACGACTGCGAAAAGCAATTGCAACGCGCAACTAAACTCGCTGCCGAAACCGGCGGTGCCATCTTAGTCATTACTGAAGGTGTATTCGGAATGCGCGGCGACCAAGGTAAGCTCAAAGAAATTGTAGCCCTCAAAGAAAAATACAACTTCCGTTTGTTCGTCGACGACGCGCACGGTATTGGTGTATTGGGTGCTACCGGAGCTGGTACAGGTGAAGAGCAAGGTTGCCAAGACGGCATCGACATCTACTTCGGCACCTTTGCCAAGTCTTTTGCGCTCATCGGTGGCTTTATCTCTTCAGATGCCCAAGTCGTAGAATACCTACGCTACAACATGCGCTCACAAATTTTTGCCAAAGCAATGCCTGCGGCACTTGTTCTTGGTTTGCTCAAGCGCTTAGAACTCATGCGCACGCTACCTGAGCTCAAAGACAAACTCTGGGAAAACACCAACGCCCTACAAAACGGACTCAAAGCAGCTGGTTTTGAAATTGGCCCAACGAACAGTTGCGTAACGCCAGTTTACCTCAGCGGATCTATTCCTGAAGCAACCAACCTCATCTTTGACCTCCGCGAAAACTACAACGTATTCTGCTCCATGGTGGTTTATCCTGTGGTTCCAAAAGGCATGATCATCTTGCGCCTCATTCCAACGGCGGCGCATACCTTAGAAGATGTCAAGTACACCATCGATTGCTTCTCACAAATCGTAGGCAAATTGAAAGCCGGCGAATACATGTCAGACAAAATTGCCGCTATCTAAGCACGCAATTCATTCAAAATATACAGCAAAAAAAATACGGGTCATTCGACCCGTATTTTTTTTGCGATGAGTTTTTCGATCGCTTTAAAGTATTTGTGATCTTCTGGCTCGCAGAAGATAACTGACCTGCCCTCGCGTCCAGCTCGGCCCGTTCGGCCAATGCGGTGCACGTAGGTTTCGGCAACAGTAGGTACATCTGTATTGATCACTAAATCAAGGCCAGAGATATCGATGCCTCGGGCTGCAATATCAGTAGCGACTAAAATGCGGATCTTGCCTTCTTTGAAATGACTGAGTGCCATTTGACGCGCATTTTGAGATTTGTTGCCATGAATGGCCATTGCTTCTAGCTTGTTCTTGCCGAGCATGCGCACGAGCTTATCGGCACCGTGTTTGGTGCGCGAAAATACCAAAACGCTTTCAGCCGGGTCTTTTTTGAGTAAATCTACCAAAGAAGACTCTTTGTGTTTGCGGTCGGCAACGTGGATCATGCATTGATCTATGCGCTCAGCGGTAGAGGAAACGGGGGTAACCGTTACTTCAATGGGGTCTTGCAATAAACTCTGAGCCAAACTCTTGACTTCATTGGGCATGGTTGCCGAAAAAAGTAGCGTCTGACGCTCTCTAGGCAATAACTTGACAATGCGCTTGACATCGTGGATAAAGCCCATATCGAGCATGCGGTCTGCTTCGTCTAGGACAAAGATGGACAATTGCTTGAGGTTGACAAAGCCTTGTTGGTGCAAATCGAGTAAGCGACCCGGCGTAGCAATAAGAATAGCTGGCTTTTGCTTGAGTGTCTGGATTTGCGCATGCGCTTTGACACCACCAAAAATAACCAAGGAACGCAAGCCAAGATGCTTGCCATAGGCCTTGAAATTATCGGCGATTTGAATAGCGAGTTCGCGGGTTGGGGTTACAATAAGCGCTTTGATACCGCCATCAAGGGGCTTTTTAGCGTGAAGTAATTCCAAAATCGGGATGGCAAAAGCAGCAGTTTTCCCTGTTCCTGTTTGAGCAAGACCAATGAGGTCGCGTTGTTCTAGGATTGGTGGGATAGCTTTTTCTTGGATCGGAGTTGCATTTGTATAGCCTTTTTCAGCGATGGCTTGAAGGAGCTTCGGCTCCAGGGGTAATTCATTAAATAACATGTAAGCTTCAATATCGAACGGAGTAAACAACATTTTTTACCCGACGAAGTGCTGCAAAGGTACGCAAATATATCGGAGCGACCTTAAATTGAACCAAGTATGCGTTTGAGCCTGTTTTCATTCACCTTCAAAATGGTCTCTGAAAAAGCTGAATCTTCGTCTAGCAACTCTTTTTGAGTCGCTGAAAAATGTACAGCAGCCAAATTTGGAATTTGAGCTAGCTTGCCTATATTGCCGGCATTGACACCTCCACCCGCCATAATTTGAATGCGGCCATTGGCATATGCACACATTTTTTCAAGAATAGGCACCCCTACTTCCACATTGGATGCAAAACCTGAAGTGAGCACGCGCTTGAACCCGAGTGAGATCAGGATGTCTAGCGAACGCTTCCAATCTACACTTTCGTCAAACGCGCGGTGAAAGGTCCAGTCGAGTTGCGGTGCAATTTGCATGAGCTGCTGTAGCTGAACTTTATCTATTTCAAAATTAGCTTGCAACACACCTACCACCACGCCTTGCACACCGAGTTGGGCGCAATGTGCTATATCTCTACCAATCAATTGGAGCTCCTCTGGGCTGTAATGAAAACCGCCTGCTCTTGGCCGGATCAATACATGTGTGTCGAGACCCAACTCAAGGGCGGTCTCAATGAGGCCTGCAGAAGGTGTTAAACCACCTTGTTCTAGATTCTGACAAAGCTCTATGCGTGCAAACGCATGAGTCTTAGCCAACAGAAGCGCCTCGAGAGAAGCGGCACATAATTCAAGTTCTATCGGATTCATTAGAAGCAAAATTGCACATTTTAGGGCAAAAATGAGGTCTAAAGTCCGTATATTTGTCTGCAATCAACAGAAAAATGGCCAAAGAAAAAGCGAATCCCACCAACGAGCATCTCGACTTCAATACCTTCAAACAAACAGTCCTGCTCGACTACCAACTTGCCTGTGAATCGAGAGAAGCCTCTTTATTAGGCCGCAAAGAGGTCCTCACCGGAAAAGCTAAATTTGGCATTTTTGGCGACGGCAAAGAACTCGCTCAAATTGCACTTGCCAAACAATTTCAAAACGGAGACTTCAGATCGGGCTACTACCGTGACCAAACCCTCATGATGGCTATTTCAGCCCTCACCATAGAACAATATTTTGCAGGCCTTTACGCGCACACAGATGTAACCATTGAGCCTCAATCAGCCGGCCGACAAATGGGCGGCCATTACGCCACGCGCAACCTCGACCAAAACGGCCAATGGAAAGACCTCATGTCTCAGAAAAACAGTTCCTCAGACATCTCTCCTACTGCCGGGCAAATGCCGCGCTTACTCGGACTTGCGCAGGCTTCTAAGGTTTACCGCGAGCATCCTACACTCAAAGAACTCGAAGCATTTAAAAAATTCACCAACGGCGGCAATGAAGTTGCATTTGGTACCATTGGCGATGCTTCTACCTCAGAAGGCCCTTTCTGGGAAACCATGAACGCAGCAGGTGTCTTACAGGTGCCCATGGTGATGTCCGTCTGGGACGACGGCTACGGCATTTCAGTTCCGCGTGAACTCCAAACCACCAAAGGCAGTATTTCCGACGCGCTAGCAGGTTTTCAGCGCAACGCCGACCAAAAAGGATTTGAAATTTTAGTCACTAAAGGCTGGGATTACCCCCACCTCTGTGAAACCTACGAAAAAGCGGTGGATATCGCCCGCACCCAACACGTTCCTGTTTTGGTGCATGTCAAAGAAGTGAATCAGCCTCAGGGGCACTCTACATCTGGCTCGCACGAACGCTACAAATCAGAGGAACGCCTCGCTTGGGAAACCGAATTTGATTGCATTGCTAAATTCAGAGAGTGGATATTGTCTTTTGCACAAAAAGGCTTGGTGTTGGCAACCGAAGAAGAACTCGACGCCATCTCTGCAGCTGCCAAAGAGCGCATCAGAGCTGCCAAAAACAGCGCCTGGCAAGCATTCACCAACGACATCTTACAAGACAAACAAGAATTGCTCGATATTTTGAGTCGTTTCGATGCCGCTCATCCTTTGCATGCGCAAACTGCTGCACTACAGCAACAACTCAGCAAAGAAAAAGACAGCATCCGCCGAGACCTCCTCTCTGCAGCGCGCTTAATTTTACGCCAAAACTTAAAAGACGAGAGCCCGGAGCGCTATGCGCTTGCCAATTGGGTAGGCCGCATTCAGCTCAAAGCCCAAGACCGCTATAGCTCTTACCTCCACTCTAACTCAGTGGAAAATATTTCTAAAGTTCAAAAGGTAGCGGTTGCCTATAGTTCTGAAACACAACTAGAAGACGGCCGCATTATTCTGCGCGAAAACTACCGCAAAATTCTAGAAACCCGACCAGAGGTACTCGTCTTTGGCGAAGATGCCGGCAAAATCGGCGGCGTGAATCAAAGTTTAGAAGGCCTGCAAGAACAATTCGGAAATTTGCGCGTCTCCGACACCGGTATCCGCGAATGCACTATCATTGGTCAAGGTATTGGTATGGCCATGCGCGGTTTGCGCCCAATTGCCGAAATCCAATACTTAGATTACTTGCTTTACGGCATTCAAATCATGTCCGACGACCTCGCTACAGTTCAGTACCGCACTAAGGGCGGTCAAAAAGCACCACTTATCGTTTCAACACGTGGGCATCGCTTAGAAGGCATTTGGCACAGCGGCTCGCCAATGGGCATGATCATCAATTCACTGCGCGGTGTGCACGTTTGTGTACCACGCAACATGACCAAAGCTGCTGCATTCTACAACACACTTCTTCAGGCCGACGAACCCGCATTAGTGATTGAACCGCTCAACGGCTACCGCAGCAAAGAGCGCATGCCACTTAATTTTGGCGAATTCACAGAACCGCTTGGCGTTCCTGAAATTGTACAAGCAGGCACAGACCTCACCCTCGTTTCTTACGGTTCCACTTTCAATATTTGCGAACAAGCCGTACAGCAACTTTCGGCAATGGATATCTCTGTTGAGCTCATCGATGCGCAAACCTTACTGCCATTTGACATCCACCATATCATTGGCCAATCGCTCGCCAAGACCAACGCCCTACTCATTGTAGACGAAGATGTCAGCAGTGGTGCCAGCGCATTTATGCTCGATCAAATCTTAGTCAAGCAAAACGGCTACCAGCACCTCGATCTCGCTCCTCAAACCATGGCTGCCAAAGACCACCGCCCTGCTTATGGCTCAGACGGCGACTACTTCAGCAAACCCAACCTCGACGACATCATCGAAAAGGTTTTGGACATGATGCATGATTTAGATCCGGAGGCTTATCCTAAAGTGTATTAAGAAAACGCATGCTGGGTCGGCTTTACAGTTTTTTACTCATTGTATTATTGCTAAGTAAACTTGGCTACAGCCTTACTTGGCAAGTGCATTACGAGCTCAATAAAGCAGAAATCGCAGCGCGCTATTGTGAAAACAAAAACAGACCCGAACTCCATTGTAATGGACAGTGTTACCTTGCAAAGCAATTGAAAAAAGCAGATGCCGAACTTCAATCTAAAGAACAAGAGCAGCAAAATCATCTCGATCTTGGTGCAAAAATTATTTCTGAGCAATGCTACCTACCTAACGACACTCCTACTTTATCTTTAAATATCAAATTCAAATATCCAAAGGAAAAAATCTCCTGCAAGGAGAATTTCTATTCATTTTCCATTATTCAAAACTGTTTTCATCCACCTTGTATGGCTTGATTGAATTACTATTCGTCAACTTAAATACAACACATGAAAACAATCAGTTTAATGCTGCTACTGGCACTTTCTAGTAGCACCTGGGCTTGTGATTTATGCGGTGGTGTGGGTGCCAATGCTTCTTTAGGCCTGATGGCCGGAACGCGCTTTCACACTTTCGGATTACAAACAAGCTGCAGACAATTCAACGGTTACATCAATCAAATTACACATGCTAAAGGTTACTTGTTCACAGAAGAGGTGACTTTCAGATGGCAAGCTTTACCACGGCTTCAAGTCTATGGTTTTGCACCAGTTGTTCAAAATGTCTATAAGGAAACCTTTGATACGCAATTTCAACAAGGCCTTGGAGATGTTCGTGTACTGGTGAATGGCATCGTTTATAGCCACCGCGACACTACTGGAGCAAATTTATCCTTCTTAAGTTTAGGTTATGGGCTCAAGTTTGCCACAGGTCAATTTGCACCGAGTCAATCAATGTATACCAATCTTTATCCGGGAACAGGTTCAACAGATCAACTTTTTTTGATGCAAGGCTTTCAGCGAATTTCTTCTTCAATTGGCATTCAAGCTGAAGCTAGTTTCGCACTGAAAGGAGCAAATAATAGTGGCTATCGCTTTGGCAATAGCACCCAAGCAAGTGTACAGCTCACACACAATCAAAGCATCAAAAATAAACGCTTGTTAGCACATGCTGGAATAGTTTATGATCATTTTAATAGCAATAAAACAAATGGAATTTTGCTACCGGAAGGTCAAAATAATGAAGGGTTTATCACCTCCTCCAAAATGGGCTGTATGCTGATCGGTCATCAGTTCATGGTTTCCACGAGCTTTCAAGCACCCCTCATTCAACAACTCAATGCGGGCCAAACAAAACTGCGTTGGTCTGCACAACTTAACTTTCAATTTTTAATTCAGAAAAAAAAATCACAACATGAAAAATAGTATTTTAACAGCCGCAGCCATATGCCTATTACTAAGCTGCCACAAAAATGACCCAGCCACATCAGCCACTATCGAATTTGAAGAGCCTATTCTAAACGATACCATTGCATTTATGGATAGCATTCACGTCGAGGGAACGATAATTGGAAATGGAAAAATGAATGGATTCAAAATTGAATATATTGATGCTTCAACCGGGACCGTTTTACATAATCAAAATAGCACCACAACAGACAAGGAATATGCTTTTCACGACCACTGGATGAATGAATTAATAGATACCACGACTATTGCCGTAAAAATCACTGTTGATCTTGATGGTAATGGGAATCAAACCACTGCTCAAAGGAACGTTGTTTGTTTGCCGCAATAAATCAGTTTAAATAAAAAAAGGGGAGCCGAAGCTCCCCTTTTCCATATTGAGTAAGATCAATGATTATGCTTTTGCATCAGATTTAGCCAAAGCGTAGATCACCAAACCGAAACCGATTTTGTTTACGGCGTCACCGATGTTGTAAACAACATCCATCCAAGGGTTTGGACCTGAGCTACCGAAGGCGCCGAATAATCCACCTGGTGTACCGATGATGTAACCTAATGGATAGATTGCCCATCCAACAAGTACGAACCAAGCCAAAATGCGTGTTGCTTTTGCAACTGCAGGACCTGCAGATTCAGCCAATTTAGCCACTTCGCCAAACCATACAAGGTAAGCGATGTAGAAGTAAGCTGCACCTGAAAGGACACCCCACATAACGCTGTTGTCGCGGTCTACTGACTCACCGAAGTAGCCTGTTACGAGCATCACAACAGAAGCAAGAATGAGTTTCCAAAGCAAGCTGGTTTTAGCACCTGCTTTTTTGGTGATCAAATAGAACTCTACACACATCAATGGAACAGTCAGCATCCAGTCTACGTAACGGAAAAACGTAGGTGATGTAGATGTTGCAGTGAAATAATCACGCATGTAGTAATAATGGACCGCGGCGATGAAGGTGATGAGACCGGAAACTAAAATGGAGGTTCTCCATTTCTCTTCCATGTTGCGCATTTCCATGAAGAAGAATGCTGCTGCAGCCATCATGGCCATCGTTCCAATGAAAAAGGTAAACGCTGTGTACGTGTACACGTCTCCTTTTTCAAATAGTGCTTGCACGTTAAGTGCACTAGATAAAGAAAATAACATAAATAGATAGGTTTAGTTTTTCCTACTCTTTTGTGGCTTTTCGGATACCGCCAATAATTAATTGAATAACAATGATATACAATTATTGTTTAATAATTGATAAAATTTATTCAACAAAATGACGAAAACCTATCTAATTAATTGTCAATATGTTACTGAAACCCCAGTAAAATCAATAGAAACGGTAGATAAATGGCAGGCGCATTTGTAGGCCTTTCATTTTCTTTATTTGTTCAAACTTTTGATAATAAGCCACTAATTCTTCTGGAATCTGCACTTTCGCACTGCTTTTCTCGCCTTCTAATTCTTCGTCGAGTAGCGCTAAAAAGGTGTTGAACGTGTTGTCTTCTTTTTGTGGGTAGTAGACAACTTCTTTGACCCCAACCTGCTTGCGCAAAGCTTTTACACAGCTATTTAGGCCACCTAAGACATCTACAAGCTTGGCTTTTTTAGCTGCGCTACCCGTCCAAACTCTTCCTCTTGCCACCTTTTGAACGCTTCCTTTGCTGAGTTTACGCCCCTGAGCAACACGATCTAAGAACTGTGCGTATACGTCATCAACTTCTGTCTGCATAAATGCATATTCTTCCGAACTCATTTTGTGGGTCAGAGAAAGCGTTCCAAAGCGATGTGTACGGACTTCATCGGTCGTGACACCGATTTTATTCTTGAGAAAATCACCCGCATATGGCACAACACCGAACACGCCTATAGAGCCTGTTATGGTCATGGGGTTCGCATATATTTTGACTGCCGGCATGGCAATATAATATCCACCTGAGGCCGCGTAGTCTCCCATCGATACATAAAGTGGTTTTTTGGCTGCGGTTAACGAGACTTCTTTCCAGATTTCTTCGCTTGCCAAAGCCGAACCTCCGGGGCTATTGATGCGCAGCACAACACCCTTCACGTCGTCGTCGTCGCGGACCTGACGCAGCATTTTTGTCATGCGCTCAGTACTCACGCCTTCTCCTTCAGTAGCGACATCACCCTCAGCTAAAATGACCGCAACATGGCGCTCCTGACGGGCAAGCAATTGGTTATCGTGGTACGTATCGCGGGCAAACTTGCTGAAGGCTTGTAAGCGCAAAGGTGTGTTTTCGTCTATACCAACTTTTTTCTTGAGAAGGGTAAGTACCTCGTGGCGATACATTGTTTGATCAATTAGACGCGTTTCTTTGGCATGGTCCAATTTGCGAACAGCAAATGCAGTAACTAAAGAATCGATTTGAAGCGTATCGATTTTTCTACTTTGAGAGATATCGTTGCGCGTTTGTTGCCAAAGGCCGACTAATAGGGCTTGCATTTGAACTCTGCTAGAGTCGGACATCTCGGTGCGGTAAAAAGGTTCTACAGCACTTTTGAAATCGTTGTCTTTGCCACGCACAACCATCACGCCTATTTGTAGCTCATCTAATAAATTCTTAAAGAAATAACTTTCAGCATGTAAGCCACTCCATAAAAAAGTAGAGCCCTGCATGCCGTAAACTTCTTTACAGACGCTACTTACATAATAGTCGAGTTGGCCAACTTGTTCTCCGGAAAGATAAGCGACGACAAATTTCCCTGATTTTTGAAATTCCTTCAGGGCCTCACGCAGTTCTTGAGCAGTAGCCAAACCCATGCTTGGGCTTTTCATTTCTAGAAAAACACCTTTGATTTTTGAATCTTGAGCAGCCTCTTGCAAGCCCACTAAGATTTCAGGCAAGCCCATAGTGCGGTTCAGGCGCAGTGCTGTAGGGTCAAAAGACTCATCTGACTCATCTTGAATGGTTCCGGATAACTTCAGGTGCAAAACCGTTTTGTTTTGGAGTGCGAGTGGCGCCGGGCCAAAATCGCCAAAGGAACCGATGATGCCGCCAAGGATAAGAAAGAAAAATACCATCCCCACCAAGCCGGCAACAAAGACCGCAAGAAAACTTGGCCAAAAGAGTTTACCAAATGAAAGGCGATTTTCGGACATGTTAAGAATTTAAAAGTGCGTGTAAGCCAAGGCGATTGACCGGATTGATGCGCAAGCTGAAACGAATACTTTGTGCATAATTAGAATACAGGTCGATGTAGGTTTGACTGTTCCCATAAACCAATGGAAAATAGATACCAAAGACTTTCCCAAGTCTAAGCGCTACACCAGCATTGTAATAGGTGTCTACGGTTTGAAAAACACCAGGTGCTGCACCAAAATCAGCAAAAACACCAAAGAAGTTGGGCTTAATTGGTAGTTGAGCATAGACGGAAGCAGTTGTGAGCCAGTTGATGTTGCTGCCATCTGAAAATCCTGTATGGAACTGCCCGTGGCGGTCCATGCGCTGCTGCGACCAAATACCCGAAACGTCAGAGCGACCAAAGTTGTAGTCTTCCATGAATAAATCTTGCTGACCATTCAAGCCATTCATCGACCAAAACAAGCGGTCAGAGGGGACGTAGGGAGGCATTATATTTGGAGAAATGACATGTTTCAATGTATAACCACCAAAAATATTGAGGGTAATACTGCGGTCCATTTTACCTATTGAATAGTTGAAGTTCTGATTGAGATTGGTCCAGATACGAGAAACTGATTCATTAAAGAAATTGTCGCTACCTGTTTTAAAATATTCAAAACGATTGGTCCAATTCAATTGATATGCGGGCTTGCGGTAATTGATGGTATGTTGAACAAATATACCACGATCTTTACTAAAGATATTTTCTATATTGTTCTTGTAAATTCCTTGAATCAATAGGTCATGATGAAAAGCATGGCGGGCTTTGCGCTCGCCAAAATTGATAGCCAAGTATGGCGAAAAAGCGATGAAATAATCATTTTTATTGACGCGATCAGTACCAAAAGATTTGACAGACAAACCAAAGCGCATGAGTTCGATGGCTTTTGTTGGCAAGATCTGATAAGAGAACTCAGCGATACCGGCAGGGCGTAATCTGGAGGTTGAGAGCATCGGGCTCACTAAATAGGTGAATTTTTTAGGTGCCAAACCGATATTGTGAACCGTTACACCAGCCATGAGGCCGTCGTAGGCATTGCCACCGAGCATGGGCGTCCAGAAAATAGTGCGCTTGTCTTTTTCGTGATCGCCGAACAAGAATTCCATACGCAATGGTTCTACTTTGTGGAAGAGTTGATCCTTCACCCAAAGGTTGTTTTGGCGATTGAGCTCGGGGATATCATTTGCGCGATCGATCTCGACTTTCGTGATTTCTGAATAAGGTGTATTCACATAAAGTTGTTTTGCACCTGGCTCGGCCCAGCGCGTTTCAAGCAAGCCTTTTTCTCCATATACATTCACTTCAATTGGGCCATTGACTTGCCCCGGATTTTTAAGTTTAACCTCTGATCCTTTTTTGAGCATTGGCTTCACGCTTGTAATCTTGTAGTCGATGTGTTTTGTGGTCTGGATGAGGTCCTTGAACAACCAACTGAGGTCTTTGCCGGTTTGGGTTTCTAAGGTTTTTTGTAAGTCGGCAGGTTGTGGATGCTTGAATTTCCATTGTTGGTAGTAAGCCGACATCGCTGCATCGAATTTTTCGGCTCCTAGGTAATCCATTAAATAAAAGAAAATGACCCCTGTTTTTTGGTACATAATGGCGCCATAGTTGAAGCTAGAGAAATCATCGGAATGCGTTTCGAGGGGTTGATCTAAGCCAAAACTTGCTAAAGTGCGGTACATGATGTCGCCGGAGTCGTGGTGATCGAGGTCATTAAGGTGAAAGCGACCGCCGGCAACCATATCAGAAAAGCGGGTGTTGTCTGGGTATTTGGTTTGGACGTATCGCATTTCGTTGAGGGTGTTGAGGCCTTCGTCCATCCAGCCGTGTACGCGCTCGTTGGAGCCGAGAATCCCGTAAAACCAGTTGTGCCCTACTTCGTGCACAATAACCACTTCTAATTCTTCTTTCGAGCTTGAGTTACCAATAACGGTAATCATGGGGTATTCCATGCCGCCACCCGCGCTAATAGTTCCGTCAATTGCGGTAACGTGCTTGTAAGGGTAGTCGCCATTCCAAAGTGAATAGTAATATGTTCCGTCGTGCAAATACTCCAATGCATTGGCCCAAAGCTTGGCATTTTGCGGTGTAAACATAGCCCAAGTAGTAACCGTGTCTTTGGAATGTGGCAAGACCACCTCGCCTTTAAGGACGAGAAAACGCTTATCTGCAAACCAAGCGAAGTCGTGAACGCGATCTTGCTTGTATTGGATGGTTTTCCATTGACTTGCCGACTCTGGAAAGTTTTTAGAGCGGTCTGTTTCGGCATTGAGCAACTTTTCAAGTTTCTTTTTGCTTTCATTGACTTTGTCAGTCAAAAAAGTAATTTCGCTCGCGGTTTGCAGTTCACCCGTAGCACCAACTACATAGTTGGCAGGAACGGTGATCTTGACATCAAAATTGCCAAATTCTGAATAAAACTCTCCTTGATTGAGATAAGGCATCGCATTCCAACCATTTTGATCGTAAACAGCTGGCTTAGGATACCATTGTGTAATTTGATACGATTGACCAATATGACCCAAACGAGAAAGACTTCCTGAAGGTATTTGTACTTTAAATGGCGTAGAAATACTGATGCTTGCACCAGGTTTGAGACCTTCGTTGAGTTGCAATACAACGATATCTTGGTGCGCTTCGCTGTAAGCCCACTTAATGGCTTGCCCATTGACTTTGAAATCTAGGGAATCTATGTAGCCTAAATCTTGCGGATCTGCCTTGGCTATTTTGTCGCCTTCATTGCGTTTGAGCTGTTGGGCGAGTGCGGTATGCTTGTTTTTGTAGGCATTAGGCCAAACGTGCATGTAAATGACATCTAAGATTTGGGCAGAATTGTTTTTGTAAGTCAAGTTTTCATAACCGTGCAAAATATGTTTTTTGTCATCGAGTTTGACCTCAATTAGATAGCTGACATCTTGCTGAAAATACTGGCTAAAGGCTCCAAAAGGAAGTAAAAGGAAAAGAAATTTTTTCATGTAGAAATATTTGAAATAAAAGTACAAAGTTTTGCGCACAAAAAAGCCACCCGAAGGTGGCTTTATGTGTATTGTCGCGTTGTGCTGCGCTTTGTTACAAGAACTTAAAGCTTCACAATACGCTGTGTGTTTTGATTGATTTGAACAAGATAGCTACCTGGCTTCAAGTTGCTGAGGTCTAGGGTTTGACTTGAACCATTAACAAATGCAATTTGCAGTACTTTACCGTTCAAATCAGTAAGGCGAATTTGACCAGAAACTTCTTGATCGAAACGCACTTCTACCAAACCATTTGTAGGGTTCGGCACAATTGAAGCTACCATTTCCATAGTTGCAAGACCTAAAACGCCGTCAACGCCGTCGCAGTTTTCATCTATGCCATTACCTTCTGAGTCGGTAGCGCCTGGATAAACGCTATTGTTGCTGTCGTCGCAGTCGCCCGTTTGGGTAGCGTATCCAGCAACTGGTGAACAAGAAACTGTAGGGTTCCCGATACCAAAACCGTCGCTGTCACCATCGAAATAGTAATTCAAGAACGTGAGGCCTTCGTCGTTTTGGCCGTTGCAGTTGTTGTCAAAACCGTCGCAAATTTCTGTTGCTCCTGGATAAATAGCGTTGTTGGCATCGTCGCAGTCGCCACCGATCGCGATCATGTTGACCGGAGCCTGACAAAATAAGGTGCCTGAGGCATCATCTCCAAATCCATCTTGATCGTTGTCTGAATAGTACATGGTTGGCGCTACAATTGTGGCATTGTTGTCATCGCAATCGCCGTTGGCCAATACGTAGCCTGCAGGCTGCAAACAGGCAGTTTGCGTCACCAAAGTGTTTCCAACTTGATCGTTGTCTGCATCTTGATACCAAACAGTATTTGGATTGATCAAGGCGTCGGTGTCGTTACAATCGGTGTTGTTTGTTACAAAACCTGCAGGCGCGTTGCAAAGCAAAGTATCCATTGCAGGGTCGCCAAAACCGTCGCCATCTGCATCTGCGTAATACAAGCTTGGCGTGATTGAAATTGCATTCCCCCAAACGGAAACGTTGTCCATGCGGAGGGTAGACGTTGCAGTAGCTTGGTTGATTACGTAAAATCTGAAAGTAACAGTGGCAACGTTTGCAAAAGCGGCTGGTAAATTGATTGTATCAGAAAATACGATATTGCCATTCCAGCCTGAAGCAAGGGTGTCGAGGTTGGTTGTGAAATTATCAAGGCTCGAACGCACAAAAATAGTTGGCGTACCACCTGTTGTACTGGTGCGTTGGTTCAATGCCAATTTAGATAAATTGAGGTTGGTGCAATTGGCACCTGTAATAGTAAATTCGTTGTATTGCGTGGCATCAAAAAGTGCTGATTGATTCCAACCACTGCGGTTGAAAACACCACCACCTGCTGCACAACTCGTGCCTTGTGCGGTAAAGTCAGAGAAACTCCAGTTGCTACTCGTATTGGTAGCGGCAACATCTTGGGTTGCACAATCTACTGTTGCAGCAAACTGATAAATACCTAATTGTAAAGGCGCATCAAAACCGTTACAGTCTTCGTCGATGCCATTACCTGCAACATCTATAGCCCCTGGGTAAATCGCGTTGTTGTTGTCATTGCAGTCGGTGCTGTTCGTGACATAACCAGCAATGGCCGCACACCCCGATTGGGAAACCGCAGCATTTCCAAAACCGTCATTGTCTAAATCTTGATAGTAAGTCAAGGACCCAACAATTGTTAAATTGAGCGTGATGGTACTATCGCAACCATGGATATTTTGGGTGAGTTGCGTGTAGGTACCTGATGCACTATAGACCTGATTGTTAAGCGTGTAAGTTCCACAGTTGGTAATGTTTAAAGTGGAGCTATTGGCATTGTGGATAGTGAGGCTGAGGTTGATGATGGAGTCACAACCTGCTGCATTGGCATTGGCAAGGGTTTGAACGTAGGTACCAGAAGTCGTATAGGTTTGGTTGTTCAGAGTATATGAATTACATGCTGTAGCGGTAATGGTGTTGTAAGTGACACAAGATGCGGCTGCACCAGGAGTTACAGCTGCCCAGGTTTGTCCAGCGCGAATTTCGTCGATTTCATAATTGCCGGTTCCGGCAGCTTGTCTAAGATATACAGACTGAATACCATTGGTTGGCCAAGTGCTTGTGCCTCCTGCATTAGTGACTCCTGCAGCGGGTTCTGCCGCTCCTGGAACCGGATTTACCCATAAGGAAGCCGTAATAACGCCGGCCACAGCTGGCGCACTCGCTTTTGCAACAATAAGCATGGTTGTTCCTGGGGTATATTCAGTTGGTAAATAAGTTGCTACTGCACCTGCACCACCTGAGGTATTGAGAATGCCAATTTGGAAAGTATTTGGCGTAGTACCAAGTTTGATAAATAAGCGTGGAAAGTAAACGGTTACATTCGTGCCAGCCGTACCGCCGAAACCAATAAAATAAGCACCTGCTGCGGTTAGGCCGGTAGTGTTGGTGACGTTGAGTAAAAATGAAAAATAACCTGTAGGGGTCGTTGTTGTGAAAGGTTTATTGATGTCTTCGGTCGCGGTTGTTGATCCAGCAACTAATGCCATTCTGTTTGCGGTAGATGCTGCCAACCCCGTGTAAGTAAGTGAAGCGCCACTTTGAGAAGGCGTAGTGAGCGCAACTAATTGGCCCTCTTGACCAGCGGTTGCACTGTGGGTTGTCCAGCCGTTGGCGTTGGCAGAACCCGTAAAATTAAAAGATTCAAATGCCTGCGCAAACGCGTTGAGGCTCAGAATAGTTAGGATAAAAAGTAAACCTTTTTTCATACAAATATTTTTGGTTCGGTAAAATTACAACTTTGTATGTTAATAGCAGTAAATTCCCGACAATTAAGCGCTTAAAATTGAAAATTATAAATAAAAAAAGGCGAGGTTTCCCTCGCCTTTCTCCAATATTGAAAAATAATTATTCAGCAGAGGTTTGCTCAGTTGCTGGACGCTCAGGACGTGGCAACAAAACTTTGCGAGATAATTTCCATTTTTTGGTTTTTGGATCTTTTCCGATCACCTTGAAAGTAAGCATTTCGCCTTCTTTCACGACATCTTCCATTTTTGCTGTTTTTTCCCAAGCAAATTCAGAGATATGGATCAGGCCATCTGTACCAGGAACGATTTCAACGAAGCATCCGAAATCCTTAACAGACTTCACCTTTCCTTCGTAAGTAGCACCTTCGTCTACTTGTGGTGGGAATGCAATTTGACGGATCAAACGGATCGCCTCTGCCATGTCGTTGCCATTGTTAGAAAGTACCTGCACGCGACCTTCACCATTTGGTAATTCTTCAATGGTAATGGTGGTTTTGGTTTCTTTTTGTAAACCTTGGATGATTTTTCCTCCAGGTCCGATGATGGCACCGATCATTTCGTTAGGCACGTTAAATGCTTCTAAACGAGGTGTTTGTGGCTTGAGTTCTGGGCGTGGCGCCGGCATGGTTTCGGTGATTTTACCGAGGATATGCAAACGACCTGCGCGCGATTGCTCTAGTGCTTGTGTCAATACTTCGTATGGTAAACCATCTACTTTGATATCCATCTGACAAGCAGTGATACCGTTAGCTGTACCGGTTACTTTGAAGTCCATGTCGCCGAGGTGATCTTCGTCTCCGAGGATATCAGACAATACAGCAAACTTACCTTCGTCGGCAACCAAGCCCATGGCGATACCAGAAACTGGCGCTTTGATTGGCACACCACCATCCATAAGGGCGAGGGTTCCGGCACAAACTGTTGCCATTGAAGACGAACCATTAGACTCTAAAATGTCTGAAACGATACGTACTGCGTATGGGTAGTCGTCTGGCATAACTGGCTTGAGCGCGCGAAGTGCCAAGTTTCCGTGACCGATTTCGCGACGTGAAGTACCACGCAAAGGACGTGCTTCACCTGTAGAAAATGGTGGGAAGTTATAGTGTAATAAGAATTTTTCAGTTCCTTGGAAAGTAGCGCCGTCAATCATTTGCTCATCCATTTTACCACCGAGGGTAAGGGTGGTGAGTGATTGCGTTTCTCCGCGGGTAAATACAGCAGAACCGTGAACCATTGGAAGGTAGTCTACCTCAGCCCAGATCGGACGGATTTCATCGAACTGACGGCCATCTAAACGCTTGCGGTCATTGAGCATCACCCAACGAACTGCTTTTTTCTTCACTTCTGAGAAATAAATAGAAATGAATTTGGCAGCGTGCTCTAATTCTTCTTCAGAAAAACCAGCTTTCACTTCTGCTTTGATCGCATCGAAAAGCTCGGTGCGTTTTGCCTTGTTGGCAAGACCCATACGCGCTACATCTTTGCATTTCTCCATTGCGAGTTCAAATACTTTGGCACGAACGTCAGCATCGTGCGTTTCGTGGGAGTATTCGCGTTTTGGATTGGCTGTAGGGATTTCTGCAGCAAGTTCCAATTGGAAATTACATTGCTCGATAATCGCTGCATGCGCCACTTTGATCACTTCAACTAACTCTGCTTCTGAAATTTCTTTCATTTCGCCTTCAACCATGTTGACGTCTTTGGCTGTACCAGCAACCATCACGTCGAGGTCAGCAAGCGCAATTTCAGCCATTGTTGGGTTGATAATGAGTTCGCCATTTACGCGACAAACGCGTACTTCAGACATTGGGCCGTTGAAGGGAATATCTGAAACAGCAATTGCTGCGGAAGCAGCTAAACCGCAAAGTGCATCTGGGTTGTTCACGCCATCATATGACATGAGTTGGATCATGAGCTGCACTTCTGCGTGGTAATCGTCTGGGAAGAGCGGACGCAAAGCGCGGTCTACCAAACGCATAACTAAAATTTCGGTTTCGGAAGGGCGCGCCTCACGACGGAAGAACCCGCCTGGAAAACGACCAGCCGCAGCGTATTTTTCGCGGTAATCAACGGTAAGTGGAAGGAAATCAACTCCTTCTTTTGCTTCGGGTGCCGCCACAACAGTAGCGAGCAACATGGTGTCGCCCATGCGCACCACAACAGAACCATCTGCCTGTTTTGCCAACTTCCCGGTCTCTACAAGGATTTCCTTGCCGCCGGTCATGATTGACTTTCTTGTTCCTATATTCATCTTTATTTATTTACAACTTTTAAAACAAAAGAAGGGGCTATCGATGTTATCGAAGCCCCCTCTCCCATAAAATTTTCCGAGCTGGTCTCAGAATTAACGACGAAGTCCTAATTCTTTGATCAAGGCGCGGTATTTCTCGATATCTTTTGCCTTTAGGTAATCAAGAAGGCTACGACGCTTACCAACTAACAATTGAAGTGCGCGTTGGGTACCGTAGTCTTTGCGGTTCTTTTTCAAGTGCTCAGTAAGGTGAGCAATACGAAAAGTAAACAAGGCAACTTGGCCTTCTGTAGAACCGGTATTGGTTTCTGAACCACCGTGTTGGGCGAAGATTTCTTTCTTCTTTGCTGAATCTAAATACATGCTAATATTTGTGTAAATGATTATTATGTAGACTGACCACCTTGGTCAATACGGCTGCAAAGATATAAACTCTTTTTGATACAGGCAAAATCTGACCCGGTTTTATTGCTATCTTTGCTGCGTTCTTGGGTGTTCGCTTGTCGAACTTAATAAGGAATCCGGTTAGAATCCGGAGCTGTATCTGCAGCTGTAAGTGTCTAAAAAGTTGCTTCCATACGCCACTGCGCAAGCGGGAAGGCAAAGCAGCAAGAGACACGAGCCAGAAGACTTGCCCTCGAACAGCGTGAAGACTTCAGATCAAAGTCGGCATCGCCAAGGGCTTCGTATACCCTTGCCGCTCCACTTTTTTCCGTGTCATTGTATAATTTTTTAAATTTTCAACACATGAAAAAAGGATTACTATTTTTTGCAGCGCTCACCAGCGCAACGCTTTATGCACAACAATACGTGCACCAAGTACTGATTGCCAACGAAGGTTTTTTTGACTTTCAAACCAACGCAATTGTTGAGCCCGCCACCATTGGCTCCTACAATCCGACTACACAAACTTATGTTGTTCTGGATACCTTAGATGGTCAGCGTTTTAGTTCAGATGTCCTCATTGACGGCGACTTTTACTTTGTCGCTGCCGACACTAAAATTTTCAAATACAACCTCAATACACACCAACTCATTGGCAGCATAGACCTTCCCGGGGTCCGCAACCTCGCCATCTCTGAAAACAAACTCATCGCTACACGCGGCGAGTACCTCCAAACATTTGATTCATACCTACAAGTTTTCGACAAGAACACGCTACAACTCATTGCAGCACTCGATACCAATAATGGCCCTCAATGGGCAACACAAAACATTGTGATCGTCAACAACATCGCCTACATTGCTGTCAACAACGCATACGAGTGGGGCAATGAAAAAGGCCTTATCGGACAGCTCGACCTCAATACGCTCCAATACGGTTCAGAAATTGACCTCGGAACAGAAGGCAAGAACCCCGACAACATGTTTTTGTACAACAACGAACTCTACACAGTCAACAACAAAGATTGGTCGGGCGCATCAGTTTCAAAAGTTAGCCTCAACGGCACTGTGAATACACAAAACTTAGCCAATGCCGTAACGGGCTGTGGTACCTCTGCGCTCCGCGACGACAAATTGGTGTATCAAATCTCTATGGAGAACACACTCAACGACTACAGCCTACTCAATATGGCATTCGTTGGCCCTGTTGCCGGCATCACCAATAACTTCTACGACCTCGCACAAGATCCGGTAAGCGGTCAGTTGTATGCTTCTTCAACCGATTTCTTTTCCACAGGTTCTGTGAGCATTTTTGACAACAACAATAATATCCTTCACCAATTTGCAGCGGGTGTTTCACCGGGTTCAATTGTTTTTGATGTGCGTTCAAGCGCAGGCCTAGATGAACTCAACAACGCCATTCGCATTTATCCAAACCCGTCGAACGGTATTTTCCAAATCGCTGGCTTTACACCTGGTGACACCTACCAAGTGTACAATACCGCCGGACAAATCATTTTCACCGGACAAACCAGCCTTATTGACTTGAGTACTTTTGAAGCTGGCTTTTATTTGATCCAAACGCCAAAAGGTCAAACAAGCGTCTTGAAAAATTAATATCTCCTTACCCTTTAAAAAAGGCCGCTCGTTTGAGCGGCCTTTTTTGTGTTTGCTTATCTTTGTTCTATGCAAACCATACTCCATCAGCAGCAAATTCAGCAAAAAATAACGCGTTTGGGCCATCAGCTCATCGAAGTTGCGTTTGAGCAAGAAGTCATTTACCTAGGCGGCATTGTCGGAAACGGTTATGTTTTAGCGCAAATGCTCGCCGCTGTCATTGCACAAAACAGCGCACTTCAAGTTGTTTGCTTTGAAATCAAACTCAATAAAGATGAACCCTGGAGTGAGCCCATCACCTTCTCTATCGAACAAAAAGACCTCAAGAATTCTTACATCGTTTTGATAGACGACGTCGTCAATAGCGGCAAAACCATGCAATACGCACTGCTCAAATTTTTAGAGCAGGCCACCAAAGCGATCAAAACGGTTGCGCTAATAGACCGCCAACACCGCCGCTACCCCATCAAAACAGATTTTGCGGGGCTCAGCCTCTCTACTACACTCAAAAATCATGTCGAGGTAGACCTCAGCCCTACCGACGCCAAAGTATTCCTGTACTAATGGAAAAAATCACAGAAGCCAGCTCCAACTACAACAACCTCGAGCAGTTGAGCACGCGCGAACTCCTAGAAGGCATCAACACACAAGACCAACTTGTCCCGTTGGCCATTGCCAAAATCGCAACCGAACTCGAAAACTTCATTGAAGCTTGTTTTGAGCGCATGCAACAAGGCGGTAGGTTATTTTACATTGGCGCCGGCACCAGCGGCCGTTTAGGTATTGTAGATGCCAGTGAATGCCCACCCACCTTTGGCGTAGATCCCGGACGTGTCATTGGCCTCATTGCAGGCGGCGACAACGCCATTCGCAAAGCAGTAGAATTCGCCGAAGACGACACCCAACAAGGCTGGAAAGACATTCTAGCACACCAGCCCACCCCTCTCGACACCATCGTAGGTATTGCAGCCTCTGGTACAACGCCTTACGTATTGGGCGCCATTCAAGCGGCCAATGAAAGTGGCTTGCTTACCGCTGGTATTTCTTGCAACCCTGGTTCACCTTTAGCGCATTTAGCACAACATGCCCTCACGCCTGTTGTTGGGCCCGAATTTGTGACCGGCAGCACCCGCATGAAATCTGGCACCGCTCAAAAACTGATCTTGAACATGATCTCTACGAGCTTAATGATCAAGCTTGGGCATGTCAAAGGCAACCGCATGGTAGACATGCAACTTTCCAATGAAAAACTTGTTGACCGCGGTGCCAAAATGGTTGCCGCCGAACTCAACATTGCACACGAAGTAGCGCAACAATGGCTGCTTGCACACGGTTCTGTGCGCAAGGCTGTCGCAGCTTATCAAAATCAATCCAACAATGAGCACATTTGATCCTAATGGCGTAGGAATCGCCAACGGCAATATTTTTGGCTTCCCTTACACCGAGGATGAAGCCAACATCGTACTCATCCCTGTTCCTTGGGATGCGACGGCTTCTTATGGCAAAGGAACCAGTAATGGCCCTCAGGCTATTTTAGATGCCTCGACCCAACTCGATTTCTATCATCCTGAACTCGAACGCGCCTACGAGACAAAAATTTTTATGCCCGCCGTTTCGAGCGAATGGAAAGCAATCAATGACCGCCTTTGTGAAGCAGGGCAGCAATATATTTCACATATTGAAGTTGCAGGCGAAGAAGAAGCACAGCGCATTTATGGCGCTACACTTACAGAAATCAACGAAGCGCACAACGCCTTGCGCGCCAACCTCAAGGAGCGCTGTTTGCAATTGCTTGCCTCGGGAAAAATGCCTTGTGTTTTGGGTGGCGAACACTCTACTCCACTTGGCTTGCTTCAGGCCCTAGATGCGCACCACGATGGTTTTGGCATTCTTCAAATCGATGCACATGCCGATTTGCGCGACGCCTACGAAGGTTTTGAGCAATCCCATGCAAGCATTATGTTCAATGCCCTTAAGGAGCTCAAAAACCTTAAAAACCTTACTCAAGTAGGCATCAGAGACGTTTCAGAAAGAGAAATCGACCTGGCTAAAAACGATCCGAGAGTCAATACCTTCTACGATTGGGAGCTCAAAAACGAACAATACTCCGGCCGTACTTGGGCCGATCAGGTGCAGCAAATTATCGGTACCTTACCTCAAAAAGTCTATATTTCCTTTGACATCGATGGGTTGCTGCCAAGTTTGTGTCCGCACACTGGCACACCTGTAGCGGGTGGCTTTGAACTACAGCAAGTTGCATTTCTTCTCTTTGAAGTCGTGCACTCGGGCCGACAAATTATTGGCTTTGACCTCAATGAAGTCGCACCGGGCCCCGAAGGCGATTGGGATGCCAATGTTGGGGCGCGTGCCCTTTGGCATTTGGTGTGTGCCACAGAACTTAGCCGCAGACAAAACGCATGAAAATCAAGCAACCACAAGTTTTATCGGGGCTCGCCATTAGTTTTGGCCTGCTGAGTTTATTTAGCATTTGGAATGTCTACAACTGGGAAATCCTCGGCTGGGGCACCAAGCTCTTCTTGTTTCCTTTCCTTGCAGCGATCAGTTTCTTAGCCAAACTCACACCCGACAAACCCGCAATTTTTGTTCGCATTCAAATGGGGCTATTGGTTTTACACACGGTGCTTTACTTCTTGGTATTCAATTTTCAGGATCCGCATGCGCCGAACTTATTGCTCCTATTACTTCCACTGCTTTTAGCGAATATTGTTTTGGTTTTTGGCAAAGTACATGCCTTGAATAAAACGCGTTTTACTCAAAAAACGAACATACAAGGCAGGGTACTTGTGTTTCAAAATCAGAGCAAGGGATTCTTAATCATTGCAGCCTTATTTTATCTGAGTATGGGTATTTTTCAATGGGCTGACCTCATCCTTCCTGGGATCATTTTCGAAATTCTGGGGCTCTTCATTTTTCTCTATCACTTGATCCGACCATAACCAACAATCTTGGGTTTCCAGTAAGTAGAAGTTTCAAGCTCCACAACCGAAATGCCAACAGAAGAGCTCGAATGGATCATTTGTTTGGCAGCTCCTTTTTCAGAGATCAAAATACCCACGTGGTTGACTTGCCCACCATTTGAAAAGAAAACTAAGTCGCCAGCGCGCGCTTCTTCGGGCGTTATTTTTTGGCAAAAAGCGTATTGATCTGCGGCGCGGCGCGGCAAAGTAACACCGCTCGACTCAAAAACATAACAAGTAAAACCACTGCAATCAAAACCACTCGGATCCATTCCGGCTTCTTTGTAAGGCACACCTAAATGACGCTGGGCTTCTTGAAGTAGTTTTTGCGTTTGAACACTTCCTTTAAACCCTTGTGCGGTTTGTGTTGTGCTCGGCTTGGGCATCTTGTCCAATTCCGAGGCATGACGCTTGGCCCACACCGGATTTTTAGCGAGTTCTTGCGCCGCTAATTGACGGTATTTGGCTGGAAACTGACTTTGGTCGTAGGCTGGATCCATCATTAGCCGACCCGCTCTGCGGTAAACCATTTTAAAATGACCCTGCGCCAAGAGCACATCTAGTTTTTGCTCCACCGATTTTTGGGCCAAAAGACTTGCATTGAACCCGAAAAAGATGACGATAAAAAAGAAAAACTTTTTAGTTGGCATAAAGTTTACCATTCATGAAAACGACAGACGTTTGGTTGGGTAATTTGACCAATACTTTGTTGCCATAGATTTCAAAATCGGCCTGCGGAAAATTCGTGATATCGTGCAGAACGCCATCGACAAGTGCACTTACGCCACCGACAATATTGCGAAATACCAATACATTGTTTTTAAGTAAATAAGCCTGGGGCTGATAGGTTGCCACTTGAACGCGCTGGCCATTGGTGTAGGCAAAAAAGTAAGAGTTTTCCATCCAGACGCAGATGTCGTCTTTGACATCCCATAGCTCTGAAGAAAAATTAGAAAGTGCCGTTTTTTGACCGTTTTGGTAATGCCAAAGATTGCCGTTCATGTCTTCATAGACCACAAAACCACGGCCAGCCTTGTATTTTTTGATCGGGAAAGATTCTAGTTCCACAAAATTACCTTGGTCAAAGACATAAAAAGATTGGGTGTATGGATCCTTGAAGCACATGACATCGGTGCCGAGTTGAAAATCGAGCACTTCTTCATTATAGGTGCCGATTTCAAACTTTTGACCATGCCAGTACACAAAATAGGTATTGCTGTTGTCTTTGTACACAACCAAATTTTCACCAACACTGGCATTCATGGAAAGGCCATTTGTAATGGTGACCAAACTTTCTACTTTTTGATTCCAATAAACGTTGAGCGCTTGGTAGCGGATGTCTTCGAATACGACCAAGCTATCCTTGACAATGAATTCGCGGCCAAAGTTGGTGAGCACTGTGAATTTGCCGGCGTCCCACATGCGCAAGCCTTGTGCAATGCGATAGGCCATGAGGTGATCTGACACCTGGTAGTCTACGTTGAGTGTGGTGACGTCTATGCGCTCTTTGCCATCGTAAATTTTGAGGTTGCCACGCGTGTCGATATACGCGACGAGTTCATCTCCGGCCTTGTAGCTAACAATTGGCTGAATTTCAATGGGTCTAAAAAACCCGTCTTGAAAAGAAACAAAATAATGATTGAAATCTAGGGTTGGCACGATTCCTTGCGCCCATGAAGAGAGAGAAAGAAAGCTGGCAAAAAGAAAGAGGGTAAATCTTTTAAACGACATTGTCCAAAGTTATCAAAATTTAGACCAATAAATGTATCTTCGTAGCGCTTATCCATTTGACTATGAAAAAAACAATTTTTAGCGGTCTTTTTTTGCTTGGAAGCACCTCTTTTTGGGCGCAGCAAAAAATCACCTATGAAGCATATGACCTCCCAAACGGGCTGCATGTTATATTGCATGAAGAACACGCCACCCCTATTGTGGCCGTCTCTGTACTCTACCATGTAGGGTCTAAAAACGAAAACCCAAATCGCACTGGTTTTGCACACTTTTTTGAGCACTTATTGTTTGAAGGATCTGCAAATATTGGTCGTGGCGAATACAGCGAACTCGTCGAAAAAAACGGTGGCACGCTCAATGCCAACACCTCCCAAGACCGCACCTACTACTACGAAGTATTGCCTTCCAATCAACTGGAATTAGGGCTTTGGTTAGAAAGCGAGCGCATGCTGCATGCCAAAGTTGATATCAAAGGTATCGAGACCCAACGCAGCGTGGTCAAGGAAGAAAAAAGACAGCGCGTAGACAACCAACCTTACGGCTCTTTCTTCACGGAAATCTTCAAGCGTGTATTCACCGTACATCCTTACAATTGGGCACCAATTGGCAGCATGGAACACCTAGACGCAGCGCAAGAAGAAGATTACGTCAACTTCTACAAAACGTTCTACGTCCCTTCTAACGCAACGCTTTCTATTGCCGGAGACATCAATATCGAAGAGACTAAAAAATGGATTGCACAATATTTTGGTTCTATCCCGAAAGGCCAAGCCATCAATCTGTACCGCGACTTCATCAACCTCAGCGACGACGCTTTTTTAGCGAGATACAACATCTCCAAAAGCGAATTTGACCAAAAGAATTTCATGGCTTCTAGCTCGCCTGCAGCCAAAAAAATGTTGGCTACGTACCTCAATATGCCTTGCCAAATTGAAAGACCGCGCAAAGACAATCAAGCCATTACAGGTGTGGTCAAAGACACCATCTACGACAACATTCAGTTGCCTGCACTTTTTATTGGTTACAAAATGCCGGCCCAAACGCATCCCGACACCTATGCACTCGAATTTCTGAACGAAGTACTTTCGAGCGGAAGTTCGTCGCGCATCAATAAAGAAATTGTCGAAAAACGTCAGTTGGCACAGTACGCTTTCTCTTTTAACTACGGACTGGAAGATGCCGGCATTGGCATCATGGCAGCAATTGCACCAAAAGAAGTTGCTCTAGACACCCTACTCGCTGCATTCGACCAACAAATCGCAGCGATCAAAAGCGGGCTCATCAGCGAAGAAGAATTCCAAAAAGTGCGCAATAAATTTGAAAATGACATTGCCTCTAGCAACGCAAGCATTGCCGGAATTGCAGAAAACTTGGCAGACAACCACGTGTACTACGGAGATGCCAATCGCGTCAACACCCTTCTTTCCAACTACTTAAAAGTCACCAGAGAAGACATCCTAAGAGTAGCCAATACCTACCTCACCCAAGATGCGCGCGTGATCCTCTATTACTTACCTAAAGAAAAATAAGCCTCATGAAAAGTCTATATCTCCTCCTGATATTGATCCTGACCAACAGTGTTTTCGCACAGTTAGATCGATCGCAAAGACCAGCTGCGGCTGCGGCTAAAAAAATAAATATTCCTGCTTCACAGGTTTTCACCACTTCCAATGGCATCACGGTTATCTTATCTGAAAACCACAAAATTCCAAAGGTGTCTATCGAACTGAGTTTGGGCAATTCACCACGCCTAGAAGGCTCAAAAGCTGGCCTTGCAGACTTAACCGGTTCTTTACTCATGTCCGGCACCTCTACAAGATCCAAAGATCAGCTCGACCGTGAAATCGACTTCATTGGCGCCGACCTCTCAGCGGGTTCTTCTAGCATGTATTTGAGCTGCCTCACCAAACACCTCGACAAAGGCCTCGGCCTCATGACCGATGTGCTGTACAATGCCAGTTTCCCAGAAAGTGAAGTAGAGCGCATCCGCAAACAAAGTTTGTCTGGCTTGCAGTCTACCAAAGCAGATGCTGGCGAAATGGCCAACAACGCCACACGCGCAGTCAACTTTCCAAATCACCCACTGGGCGAAATCATGACGGAAGCGACGCTTCAAAATATTTCTCGCGAAGACCTCATCCAATACTACAAAACGACTTTCACCCCGCAAGGGAGTTATTTGGTTGTCGTTGGCGACATCACAAGAGCGCAAACGGAAGCTTTAGTTGCGCGCTATTTTGCGAATTGGCAAGGTGGGCCGGCTTACCAAACTGAGCTAGGCAAAGGTCAATTTGACAGAGGTAACCGCGTTATTTTTGTCAAAAAACCAGGGGCTGTACAATCCGTTGTGTATGTCACCTTTCCAATTGATATCCGCGCTGGCCACAAAGATCAACTTGCCCTCAATGTCTTGAATGGCATTCTTGGAGGTGGCGGTTTTGGAACGCGCCTGATGCAAAATCTCCGCGAAGACAAAGCCTTTACTTATGGTTGTTATTCTTCGCTCAACATTACCGAAAACGGCTCTTGGATGTCGGCTGGTGGCAACTTCAAAAATGCAGTAACCGACTCGGCCATTACAGAAATTCTCAAGGAATTTGCTGGCATCATAGAAGCGCAGGTAACCGACGAAGAACTCAGCCTCACCAAAAACAACATGGCCGGTGGTTTTGCACGTTCATTGGAGCGACCGCAGACAGTTGCACGTTTTGCTTTAAATACCATCAAGCAAAAATTGGCTCCCGACTACTACCAAAACTACCTTCAACAACTCGAAGCAATTAGCAAAGAAGATGTGTTGCGCGTTGCCCAACAATATTTTACGGCTAAAAACTGCCACATTATCGTTGTCGGGAACGAAGAAATTTTGCCAAAGCTCTTGGCTTTTGATACCGACGGCAAAATCGAAAAACTAGATGCTTTTGGCGCGCCCATCAAAGAAACCAAAGAGGCAAACATCACCGCAGACCAACTCATTGCATCTTACGCCATGGCCCTCACCGGCACTACATCTAAAAAAGCTCTTCTTAAAAAAGTGAAAACGCTCAAATCTTACGAGCGCGTTTCAGAAATGAGCTCCGCACAAATTCCTTTTGCACTTACCTCTACGGACTATTTTTGGGAGGGCGGCAAAGAAGCCAGCAAGATGGAAATGCCAGGCATGGTGCTACAAAAATCTTATTTCAATGGCACATCGGGCTATACCTTCAGTATGCAGGGCGGACGTGAAGACCTCACCGCTGAAGAAATTGCTGCCAAACATAAAGCGAGCGGATTCATTCCTGAGCTCAATTACCAAGCAAACGGCATGAGCTACACCCTCAAAGGCATTGAAAACATCGATGGCGTAGATTGCTATGTGCTTTACACCAATGACGGACTTGCCGAAAACTTCGATTATTTCTCTACAGAAACCTTCCTTAAATTGCGTTCCACCAACATCCGTAAAATGGGTGAAGAAACCGTAGAAACCACTACCAGCTACGCTGATTACAAAGAAGTAGATGGCTTCAAATTTGCCCATTCTTTCAGTATGAGTGTTGGCCAAATGACCTTAACAGGTGTCGTCAAGACCCTTACGGTGAATCCGAAGCTCGTTATTGCCGAAGACTTCTAAAAAACACGATAATCTTCAACTAAAGCCACTTTCGAGTGGCTTTTTTTATACTTTTAAATCATGAAAATACTTTACTGTTTGATCATCTTGCTTTCATTTGGAGCTGTTGCACAAAACACGCTTGTTTCTTCCGGGAATCTTTTTGAAGGCGAGCCATATTTGGCTGTGGACCCGCAAAACAGCAACCACTTAGTGGCGGCCTGGATGGGTTTTCAGCTCAATCAAAAGATTGTCATCAAAAGCGTGGTTTCCAACGACGGCGGCAGCACCTGGACTGCGCCCATTTGGCAAACACATCAGCAAACAGGAAATAGCAGTGCCGATGTTTCACTCGGTTTTGACTTCAGTGGGAATCTCTACATGGCTTACATTGATTACGACAATACGAATTTTACAAATGGCGCCGTAATTTGCAGAAGATCGACAGATGGCGGCTTGAGTTGGGGCGCAGCGGTTGTTGCCCGCTCAATCAGTTCTTGCCCTAACAAACTCTGTATAGACCGACCCTGGATTGCCGTAGACCCACTCACCGGAAGCATTGTTATCACCAGTACCAACGCCAACCAACCCGGAACCGTACAAGCGCCTTTTCATCCTTACATGGCGGTATCCTCAGATCAAGGCGCCAGTTTTAGTTTACAGGAGCTCGACAGCGCACCTTTTTTGGCAGGCAACGCCATTACCCAACCTATGCCCTCGCCTGCATTTGCCAACGACGGCTTATTTATGGCAATTTATCCGAGTTACGACCCTGCACAGAGCATTTTACCGCGCGTTGTCGAAGTCAACAAGGCGGTTGTTTCGTCTTTTTACAACTACCAAATTGCCTTTCAAGGCATCGGTTTTGGCACGCAAAACGATACGCTGAAACGCGGCGCCCATTTGGCGCTAGACCCAGGCAATTCTACACGCGCTTCATATGCCTTTCTCACCGATGTGTTTGGCGATCCGGACATCGCTTATATTGAAAAGAGCAACGGCGTTTGGAGTGCGCCTGCACGGATCAATCAAGATGTGCAAGGAAATGGCGTGATCCAAGATTTGGTTTGGTCGGATTACGACACCGACGGAGACTTAGCCGTTTGCTGGCGAGACCGCCGAAATGGCCTTGCTGGCACTTACCAGAGCCCAAGTCAAATTTTTTGCCGCATCCAAAGTAACCAGACGTGGGGCACTGAGTTTTTGATCAGTCCGTTGGTTGCGCACGATTCTATCCTGCTAGAAAACGGCAATGACTTTTTAAATGTACAATTCACAAATAATCAGCTCTACACCATTTGGGGCGATGTCCGTGAGGGTACCTTGAAAATCTTTTTGAATCATTTTGACCAATTGAGCAATTCGAGCAGCACAAATAGCATCCCTACTTTTGATCCTATTTTCCCGAATCCAAGTAAAGGAATGTTCAACATTCCTCAAGAACTAATGGGTTTACCTTTTATTCTTCAGACGACGGATGGTCATATCCTGAAAAAAGGTACACTGCTCAATGATGTGGACCTTTCACAATATGGCGCAGGCACTTATTTTTTAAAGGTTGGACAATATACATTTCCACTCGTAAAAAATTAGGCTATCTGTTGATATCTTCGCGGTGTATTTTTAAAAATAAGCGGTATCTTTGAAACATGAGTGAATTTATCGTTTCGGCTCGCAAATACCGCCCACAAACCTTTGATACGGTTGTGGGTCAGCAGTCTATTACCAATACACTCAAAAACGCGATCAAAAACGAGCACCTTGCCCAAGCATTTTTATTTTGCGGATCAAGGGGTGTGGGCAAAACCACAACCGCGCGTATTTTAGCCAAAACCATCAACTGCTTCAATCCTACCTCAGCCATTGAAGCCTGTGACCAATGCGATTCCTGCCTGTCTTTTCACACCGGCAACTCACTCAACATTTATGAGCTAGATGCCGCTTCCAACAACTCCGTTGACGACATCCGCAACCTCATTGATCAAGTGCGCATTGCTCCACAACTCGGTAGCCACAAAGTGTACATCATCGATGAGGTCCACATGCTTTCGGCAAACGCTTTCAATGCCTTTCTCAAGACCTTAGAAGAGCCGCCCAAACATGCCATTTTCATCTTGGCAACCACCGAGAAGCATAAAATCATCCCGACCATTCTTTCAAGATGTCAAATCTTCGACTTCCAAAGAATCCGCGTCAAAGACATCGCCGATCATCTCGGCACTATTGCCACCAAAGAAGGCGTTTCTGCCGACCCTGAAGCCCTACACCAAATTGCCTTAAAAGCCGATGGTGCCCTGCGCGACGCGCTCTCCATTTTTGACCAATTGGTTACCTTTGCGGGCAACACACTCACTTACAAAGACGTTCTAGAGAACCTACACATCCTCGACTACGAATACTATTTCAAAGTAATCGAAGCTACCGAGAAAGAAGATATTCCATCTGCGCTGCTCATTCTCAACGACATCTATGAGAAAGGCTTTGATGGCCATCAATTTGTCATTGGCTTGGCCGAGCACCTGCGCAATATCTTGGTGTGTAAAGACCCACGAACCGCAAGTTTGCTAGAAGCGCCAGACACCGTTAAGCAACGATTTATTCAACAAGCCAACGACATCGACGCACAGCGCTTGTTGCGCGGCCTTCAAGTACTCTCCAAAACAGACGTCGAGTACAAAGCCTCCAAAAACCAACGCTTGCTCATTGAGGTAGCCCTCATGCAGCTCTGCTCTCTCAAGCAAGAGCAAGAAAAAAAAAAGGCCTAACTGAGCGCATCGACATCCTGCCGTCGCCCAAACAATCTCTGCGCAAATCCAATTCAAGCAAACCTGCTGCGCAACAAGAAGCAGCCACTACAAGCGCAGCTCCAACCTTGCCAGTAAAAGAACCGGCCGTCCAATTGAGCAAGCCGCAAGGACAGGTCAAGGCAAATATCATCTCTATTCGAGAGACCCTTGAAAAAGACAAAGCCAATAACCAACAGGTGCGTCAAGAAGACCTTCCCCGAGAAGGCTTTCACCTCGATCATGTCAAAATGTATTGGAAACAGTTCGCCTTTCAAGTCAAGGAAGACGGAATGGAAACCTTCTACAATGCACTCATCAAGCGCGATCCCGTGTTAAAAGGTGAAGAAGTTCTGGAACTCACCGTAGACAACCTCGTACAGCAAAACTACATCCAGACCCACTTGCTGACTTTCAAAGAATTCATGCGCAAGCAACTCAATAATTTTTACTTGGATATTGTTTTGGTACAGGCGGCCCCCGATGAAGAAGAAGTGAAATTCTTAACCGGCAAGGATAAATTTGCAGCGTTGGCGCGCAAAAACCCCAACCTCCACACCCTCAAGAACCGCTTCAATCTCGATATAGACTACTGATGCACGCCAAGTGGTTTTTCTCAGACAAAGACGAAGCGCTCACCCAAAATGCACTGCGCTTTTTAGAAAATTGGAACACCAATTCTGCTTTTCAGATCAAAAGTTCGGGCACAACAGGCCTGCCGCAGTTTCATACCTTCAACAAAACACAACTCACGCATTCAGCACAAGCCAGCATTGCTGCGTTGGGGCTAAATAAAGACACGCGTGCACTCCTTTGCCTTCCTCTTTCTAGTGTGGGAGGCCTCATGCTATTGACGCGTTCGTTGGTTGGTGATTTTGAGTTGCAAATCCAATTGCCTAGCGCCAGACCCTTGCAAAACGTGCGTCAACCTATCGATTTTATTGCATTGGTTCCCACACAATTGCAGCAGAGTCTTGCACACGACCTCGATCAACTCAAGCAAATTGATCAAATTTTAGTGGGTGGTGGCCAAATGAGTCCCGAACTAATTGCCGCTTGCCATAGTGCCCAACTTCAGGTATGGCACAGCTACGGCATGACCGAAACACTTTCGCATGTTGCCTTGCGCAAAGTAAGCCCTCTTGAAGAACCATTTTTCAAGGCCTTGCCGGGCGTACAATTTTCGAGCACAAACGACTGTTTGGTGATTCATTATCCGCAATTGCAACAAGCACCTATCGTGACCAAAGATTTAGTTGAACTCCATGACTCCAACTCCTTTACCTGGCTAGGGCGTGCAGATAACGCCATCAATACAGGAGGTTTTAAGGTGCTACCGGAAATTTTAGAACAACAACTCGAAAAGTATATGCGTCCCGCTTTTTTCATCAGTGCCTTACCAGATGAAAAGTGGGGGCAAATCGTTACAATTGTACTTGAAGGAAGTGAGGCGCCCGTTTTTCCCGACTTTCAACAATTAGGCTTCAAACCTGCTGAGATTCCTAAAAAATATGCTTTGGTGCCGCATTTTGAGCGCACTGAAACACAAAAAATCAAGCGCACAGAAATACTACAAACGCTCACACATGCAGACTGGAGACCCTTATAAAACGCTCGGCTTAAAGGCAGGTGCAAGTGCGGACGAAATCCGACACGCTTATCGCAAGTTGGTCAAAAAATACCATCCAGACCGCAATCCTGCGCCGTCAGCAGCCGCACAATTTATAGCGATCCAAAATGCCTACGAGCAACTGACCAGTGGCCAAACAACAGCCGACCCCAGTGCCGTAGAGCAAAAATACAAGGAGCGGCAAGCACAATACGACCAAGACCTCGAAGCCTACAAACAACAACGCGCAGCTACACGAGAAAAATTACGGCAACAAAAAGAAAGAGAAGAAGCCTACAAAATAGCCTATTTGCAGCAGTTGAAAAGCGGAAAAATCGGGTTGTGGCATCGGGCTGTCGCCGGATTTGGCGCTTTGTTATTTCTTGTACTCTGGATCGATTTTTTCTTACCTGCGCAACAGCAAGCGATCAGCGCTCAGGCATATGGAATTCACACCTACAGCAGTGTTGACGGTCATTTGGTGCAGTTGTTCAAAAGTGCAGACGGGCGCGCATTTTGGGTAGCTGATTACATCAGTCAAAACCTTCCTAAGGCGCAAAAATTGCACAGCATAGAAACACCATGGTTGCATCAAGTCAAGGCACTTACTTTTCACGAAGGGCTTTACGAACATGTTGTACCGATTCATTTTAGTTTTTATTGGGCCCAAATTTGGATCAGTTTGCTTTTACTCATTCCACTTCTTTCTTGGTATTTTGCGAGCGCAGACATTATTTTTGTGGCCGGATCCTTTGTTTCGAGGTATGCTATTGCTGCATTTATGCTGTGGTTTTTACTTTCAGAAAATCGTTTTATTCACTTACTAAGTTTGGGTCAGTTATGAGTACTAAAAAAGAAAAAGCACAATATATCATCGAGACACTCGAAGCGCTTTATCCCGAGACGCCCATTCCGCTCGACCACAAAGACCCCTACACCCTACTTATAGCTGTTTTGCTCTCAGCGCAATGTACAGACGCACGCGTCAATACCGTAACCCCAAGTTTATTTGCGCTCGCCGACAATCCGTTTGACATGGCGCTACAACCCGTAGAAAAAATTCAGCAAATTATTCGGCCCTGTGGTTTATCCCCGAAAAAAGCCGCCGCAATTGCTACCTTATCAAAAATTTTAGTTGACCAATATGCTGGCGAAGTTCCGCAAAGCTATGAAGCATTAGAGGCCCTGCCTGGCGTCGGACACAAAACCGCTTCGGTTGTGATGTCTCAGGCTTTTGGATTTCCTGCCTTCCCGGTAGATACGCACATCCATCGCTTGCTCACGCGCTGGGGGATGACGAGCGGGAAAAATGTAGAACAAACCGAGCGCGATGCAAAAAAATGGTTCCCGGAAGCCACCTGGAACAAACTACATTTGCAAATTATTTTTTATGGGAGAGCATACTCCCCGGCACGTTCTCCAAAACTGGAAAAAGATTTCATTACCAAGCAAATTGGAACCGCCAAAGCCCTCAAAGAACTTTGTTGATTTCAACAATTGTTCATAACCAACCTTTACAACTTTTTTATAACTAAGCACGTGAAGATTTTCGCTTTGAAGTAGCCTTTAGCTATATTTGTTCAATGGACGCACCTGACAACAATCGAAAACCTATTGCACGCATCAAAACCCAAGCCCAGCCTTTTGCTGAATTGGGTAGAATACCACCTCAAGCAATTGATATTGAACAAGTTGTGCTTGGTGCCATGATGCTCGAAAGTAGGGCCATCAACGACACCATCGATATCCTTTCCGAAAAGACATTTTACGATGTGCGTCACCAATATATTTTCAAATCCATTCGCGCACTTTTTGCAGCCACGAATCCCATCGACTTGGTCACCGTTACTTCTCAGCTCCAAAAAAGCGGAGAACTCGAACTCGCCGGGGGCGCATCTTACATCAGTTCACTCACCACACGCGTAGCGAGTGCAGCGCACGTTCAGCACCATGCGCGCATCTTGGCAGAAAAATTTATCAAACGAGAGCTCATCAATGTCAGTTCGAAAATTATCCGCGATGCCTACGACGACACCCGCGATGTTTTTGATTTGCTTAACGACGCCGAGTCAGACCTCTTCAGCATTGCTGAAAACAACATGTCTAAGCAAGTGGGCTCGATGTCTTATATCGTTCAGGAAGCGATCCACGAAATCGAACTCGCCTCTAAAAATACAGACGGCGTTTCTGGTATCCCAACAGGTTTTCACGACCTCGATAAAGTCACTTCTGGTTGGCAGCGCTCCGACATGATTGTACTGGCTGCCCGCCCAGGTATGGGTAAAACGGCTTTTGTACTTTCCATGGCCCGCAACACCGCTGTCGATTACGGAAAAGGCGTAGCGGTCTTCTCACTCGAGATGTCATCGGTACAGCTCGTGAAGCGTCTGATTGCCTCTGAATCTCGCATTTCTGCTGAAAAACTCAGAAAAGGAGACCTCAAAGAACACGAGTTCCAACAACTACACACCCGCATTGGCAAGTTGGCCGAAGCACCCATTTTTATCGACGACACACCCGGTATCAACATCTTTGACTTTAGGGCAAAATGTCGCAGGCTAAAAGCCCAGCACAACATTGACCTCATCATCATTGACTACCTTCAATTGATGAGCGCCAAAGATTCTAAAAGTGGCGGTAACCGCGAACAAGAAATCTCCACGATTTCGCGTTCGATCAAAGAAATCGCCAAAGAACTCAACGTGCCTATTATTGCGCTTTCACAGCTGAGCCGTTCGGTCGAGACGCGCGGCGGTGACAAGCGCCCTATGCTCTCCGACTTACGTGAATCAGGTGCTATTGAGCAAGATGCCGATATCGTATCGTTCATCTATCGACCTGAATACTACGACCTCACTCAAGATGCAGATGGCAACTCCACCCTCGGCATCGGTGAAATCATCATCGCCAAACACCGAAATGGCGCGCTCAAAAACGTAAGACTGCGCTTTGTTCCGGAATTTGCCCGTTTTGAAAACCTCGATGAAGTAGAAGCCCTAGACCTTTCTGGCACCACCAATTCCGGACTCAATCAATTTAACCAAGAATTCTCCACCTATACCATTAAGAGTAAAATGGACGATAGCAATGAAGATATTTTCAGTAAAGACAACAATGACGAAGATCCCTTCTAAACCCATCCTCTTTTTTTTAAGCCTCCTTTTCAGTTTCCAAGCCTGGAGCTCCCAGATTCTCGTTCCGATGGACGAAGCACAACGCGACCACCTCAAAGCCTATGGCTTGGCCTACTGGACACTCGAGAATCAAATTACCATTGACTGGCTGCTCAATTACAGAGGCGGCAGTTTTTTAATTCCGCACCTCCAACGCATAGAAGAAGAATTGCTCTTGCGCAATATCAGCTATCAAGTACTCGCCGACGGGCAGGTCAATAAAATCAAGAGTGAAATTGCCGATCCAGAAGTCAATATGGAAGTTGTGCAATTAGAAAAAGCGCCCAAAATTGCGGTTTACACCCCACCCAACAAACTCCCCTGGGACGACGCCGTGACACTCGTCTTGACCTACGCAGAAATCAAATACGACAAAATCTACGACTCCGCTATTGTCAATGGCATCCTGCCCAAATACGACTGGCTGCACCTGCACCACGAAGATTTCACCGGTCAGTATGGCAAATTCTATAGCTCAGCACGCATGCAAAGCTGGTACCAACAAGAGGTGCAGCGCTCTGAAGCTGCGGCCGCCAAACTCGGCTTTGAATCCACAGCAGCACTCAAAAGAGCTGTAGCCCTCAACATTCGCAATTTTGTAATCGGTGGCGGCTTTTTATTCACGATGTGCTCGGGAACCGATTCTTTTGATATCGCATTGGCCGCACAAGGTGTCGATATCCAAGAAGCCATCTTTGACGGCAGCCCCTCAGACCCACGGGCCCAAGAAAAACTTGACTTCAACCAAACCTTTGCCTTTCAAGATTTTCATATCATCAAGGATCCTATGATCTATGAATACAGCGACATCGATGGCACCGATTTACGCACCCAACGCCAAATCACCGAGAAATCTGATCAGTTTACACTTTTTGATTTTTCGGCCAAGTGGGATATCGTACCCACTATGCTCACGCAATGTCATGTCGATGTCATCAACGGATTTATGGGGCAAACAACTGATTTCCACAAAGAATTTATCAAGCCAAGTGTCCTCGTATTGGGAGAAAACAAAGCGGCCAATACAGCAAAATATGTGCACGGCTCCTTCGGACAAGGCACCTGGACTTTTTATGGTGGACACGACCCCGAAGACTACCAACACCTTGTCGGCGACCCGCCTACCGACCTCAATTTGCACCCGAACTCTCCGGGTTACCGCCTGATTCTCAACAACATTCTCTTTCCTGCTGCTAAAAAGCAAAAACGCAAGACATAGTTTTTCGAAAGAAGCGTTCGTTTTCGCATTTTTTTACTTAAACTTGCATCGAATTTCCAATCGCCCATTTCAGGGCTAGCTTCAAATTTAGCTTTTAACATACCATTGATGGATTTAAAAACCTTAGAGAGTAAAAAAATCTCGGACCTACGCGTCATTGCACAAAGCCTTGGCATAGAAGCCGGCAGTCTGAAGAAAAATGAACTCATTAGTGCTATTTCGGGTAAAACCGAAGTCAGTGCTCCTGTTCAAGCTGCTGCGCCCACAAACACAGACGCTACCAATGCAGCCGAACCTGCACAAGTGCGCAAACGCGGACGCAAGCCCAAAGTAGCAGAAGTAACGGAGGTCAAGCAAGAAAATACGCCTGAAGCACAAGAACCAAAGGAAGAAAAAGTGTCGGAAGCACAAAAACCAACAGAGCAACGCCCGCGTCATCCGCAACAGCAACAGCGCTTCGAGAACCGCAACCAGCGTCCAGAGCAGCAAAGGAATCAAGACCAACAAAGAAATCAGGATCCCAACAGACCCCAAGATCCAAATAGAAATCAAGATCAGCACAAACCCCAGCACAAACAGCCTCAAGCGCCAGAAGTTGCTGAGGAGGTGCTCAAAGAAGAACATTTTGACCTCGTAGGTATTGTTTCAGCCGAGGGGGTCTTAGAAGTGATCCAAGATGGCTACGGCTTCTTGCGTTCTTCTGACTACAACTACCTGCCGTCACCAGACGACATCTACGTTTCACAAAACCAAATCAAACTTTTCGGACTCAAAACCGGAGACACCGTTAAAGGTACCATTCGCCCGCCAAGAGAAGGAGAAAAATTCTTCCCGCTTGTGAAGGTAGAATCCATTAATGGCCGCGACCCGTCTTACATCCGCGATCGCGTTCCGTTTCAATACCTCACGCCACTTTTCCCATCGGAAAAATTCAAGCTCACAGGTCACGCACAAGAAACGCTTTCTACACGCGTCATGGACCTCTTTGCTCCTATTGGCAAAGGCCAGCGCGGCATGATCGTGGCACAGCCTAAAACGGGTAAAACCATGTTGCTCAAAGACGTCGCTAACGCCATTGCAGCAAATCACCCAGAAACTTACCTCATCGTTTTGCTCATTGACGAGCGTCCTGAAGAGGTTACAGATATGGCACGTTCCGTAAAAGCGGAAGTCATTGCCTCTACTTTTGATGAACCTGCTGACCGCCACGTAAAGGTGGCCAACATGGTCCTCGAAAAAGCAAAACGCATGGTAGAATGCGGACACGATGTCTGTATTCTACTCGATTCAATTACGCGTTTGGCGCGCGCTTACAATACCGTATCACCAGCATCAGGAAAAGTGCTTTCTGGCGGTGTAGATGCCAATGCGCTCCACAAACCAAAAAGATTCTTTGGTTCGGCTCGTAAAATTGAAAACGGGGGTTCACTCTCCATACTTGCTACCGCACTTACAGAAACAGGTTCTAAAATGGATGAAGTCATTTTTGAAGAGTTCAAAGGAACCGGCAACATGGAACTGCAACTCGACAGAAAAATTTCCAATCGCCGTATTTACCCAGCGATCGACATTACCGCTTCTGGAACGCGCCGCGAAGATTTACTCGTGGGCAAAGATGTCTTACAGCGCGTATGGCTCTTGCGCAAGTTTATTGCCGACATGAACCCTGTTGAAGCGATGGAATTCATGAAATCACACATGGAAAACACACTTTCCAACGAAGAATTTTTGGTCTCAATGAATAGCTAATGAAAAAGGGTTGGCTTTACGGTTTGGTATTCGGTAGCATTTGGATTGTCTTCAAAATGCTGGCCTTTGCGCTTGCATTTCAACTCGATCAAATTCAGCTTTTTGTCTTGCTCAATATGGCTTTGCTAACTGCAGCTATTGCCCTATTCATGTACCGCAAAAAAAGATCCGATACCCAAGAAAGCAATATTTTAACAGATATCAAAGCAGGCTTGAGTGTGGGCCTGCCCTACACCTTAGTGGTAAGTTTTTTCTTGTTCTTTTACTACCAAGATATCTACCCGGAGTTCAACCAAAAGAAAAGAGCCGCTTATGAAGCGCGCATGGACAGCCCCTCTGAAATTGCAGCGATTCGCAAAGCAAATAGTGCGCTAGAAAACAAAAGCGATATAGAAATTGTAGAAATGGCGCGCAAAAACACCGCCATGATGTACGATCCGCAATTTACGCTAAGCGTGAGTTTGTTGGCACTTTTGGTATATAGTACCTTAAATAGCTTGCTCATTGCGGTCATATACCGCAGAGTTGTCTTTAGAGACTAGCGCTCAACTGCGCACCGAGCGCATCGTAATCAATACCGTCAAAATTTCCACTGGACATCATGAGCAGTACTTTATTGTGCCAATCTTGGCTGGTAATAAAATCCAAAACCGCTTGGGTTTCTGTACAAATTTGAACCCCTCCTCCAAACCCGGCCTGCACTTCAAGCGCAGCTAAAGCAGGAAGTTTTTTGTGTGCTACAACTTCAGGACTGAAATAAACCAAAGCTTGGTCTGCAGCTGCCATTGCGCCATTGTATTGCGGTAAGAACGCCTTTTGTAAAGAGCTGAAAGTATGGAGCTCCATGCAAGCAATCACTTCTCTATCCGGATATTGCTGCTTGACAGCAGAGGTGGTCGCTTTGAGCTTTGAAGGTGAATGCGCAAAATCTTTGTACAGCACAAAGCTGTCTTTTTCGATTACTTTTTGAAGTCTTTTGCCAGCGCCAGTGAAATCTGCCATGGCGCTCAAAAAATCGGTGGCTGCAATTCCCATTTGCCCCGCAACATACATGGCACCCATCAAATTTTGAAGATTGTGCGCTCCAAATACTTGTAAGGGATATGTTTGACCTTCAAAATGCAGTAAAGTTCCGCTGGCAGTTGGTTGAAAATCAGGCGTACCATAAGGTACTAATGTGAGGTTCGGCGACGCAAGCGCGAGTTGTTTTATTTCAGGATCTTCTTGGTTATAGACCAAAGCACCGTTGGGTTCGATGAGCGAAATAAAGGTTGCGAATTGTTCTACGTAGTTTTCAAAGGTGGGAAAAACATTGATGTGATCCCAGGCGATACCTGAAAGTAGAGCAATATGTGGCTTATAGAGATGGAATTTGGGGCGGCGGTCAATTGGAGAACTCAGGTATTCGTCGCCCTCGAGAATCATGAATTTAGCTTCTTTGGTGAGTTTCACCATGCAATCATACCCCTCTAATTGGGCGCCAACCATGTAATCGACATCTATTTGCAATTTGGCTACGGCGTGTAGCAACATAGAGGTGATGGTCGTTTTGCCGTGGCTCCCACCAATCACAACTCTTATTTGCTCCTTGCTCTGTTCGTAGAGGTATTCTGGATAGCTGTATACGGGCAGCTTCATTTCTTTGGCTGCCAATAACTCGGGGTTGTCTGCACGGGCGTGCATACCTAAAATGACAGCCGTAAGCCCAGCGTGAATGCGCGATGCATCCCAACCGAGTTGTACAGGAAGAATTCCTTGTTTTTCAAGGCGGGTACGCGACGGTTCAAAAATTTCGTCGTCTGAGCCTGTTACCTCAAATCCTTTTCTTGAAAGTGCAATGGCGAGATTGTGCATTGCGCTGCCACCAATGGCAATAAAATGTACTTGCATAAACTTATTTGATCAAAACGTTGGCCCCGGTAGATTCATTGAACCATATGTATTCCGTACTGACTTGTCCGTCTCTTGTAAAATAAGTTTTGCCGTTTTCATCGGTTGTTTGTTCATAGACCACACCGTATCCATTCGGATCTACTACTACCCTGCGGATGATCACTTTGGTCACATACCCTTCTTTATTCTTCAATTGATATGTCTTTTCAGTTAGCGTATTGGCTGCAAATAGGACTCCGTTTTCGTCGCGAAGGTAATTGGGAGTGGTCTTGAGTTGTAGCGTTGAGGCGGCTGTTTGCTGGATTTGCTCGTATTGTGTCTGACCACCATTTGTCGCATTCTCTTGCTCCACTTGTTTGGTGTAGGACACCACCTGACTGCGCTGATCGAGTTCACTCCTTACTTTTTCATCGGTAATGGCTTGTTGTTTGAGTTGCAGCTCTTTTTCATTTTGAATGACGTTGAGGCGGTCAAGTTCTGCTTGTTCGCGCACAGCTGCAGCTTGTTTTTCATTTTGAGATTGCTCGTCTTTGGCGTCTTTCCAAGCCGTAAGGTTTGTTTCGTTTTCTTGCTGACGCACGGAGGTGGCAGCAGCGCGGTTGGTGACCGCCACTTCATGGGCTTGCATATTTTGGGCCTGATTGACTTGAAGTGTATTTTGGGTGGCCGTATTTTGCTTGGTGTTGAGCTCGCGCTGCGCGCGTGTCATTTCTAGCTGAGCTGTAGTTTCAAAAGAACCTACTTGCGCGTTTTGCTGCGAAAAGTAATTTTGATATTCTACTTCAGTACGAATTTGCTGTTGGGTCCGATACGGAGCTTCTTGTTTGGCATCGCGCGTTTGCTGCAGGTCATTGAAGGCCATGGAGTTTTCTCCGCTGACGGATTCTCCGGGTGCAGATAGCTTTATACCCATTGGCTCTACAGCTACATCTTCTTTGTTTGCAGCTGGTTTAACTGGTGTGAGTAGCGTGCGCAAAGAGTCTGCGCTTTTCTCCAAAACGGACACTTCGTTCTGACTCAAGTATTGCTGTTGGGCCTGCGCACTCATTTGGAGTTTTTCTAGGGCTTTGAGCGCTGCAGCGTTGTCCTTGGCTTTCACTAATTGATAGGCATTTTTGCGCGCAGCATAATACGCCTCCATGGTAGCAATCTTTTCCTTGAGTTCAATGACTTCTGGCTCATTTTGACGGCTTTTCATGGGGTCTGAATTCAGAATGGACTTCGCCGTCCCGTATGACTGCGGGCCTTTATTGAAGTTTTCATTGGCTTTTGCCAATTGGTTTTGGTATACCTGTGACATCGAGGAAATCCCTTCTGTAACGCGTTTCATACCTGCTTGCAGTTCTTTAGAATACGAATCGATGAGGGCTTGTTTGTGGAAAAGTGCAATTTGTTTGTCGGCACTTTTGTAGGTTTCAAGTGCGAGTTCGTATTTCTTTTGAAGGTATTGGTCGTTGGCCAACTTCATGGTTTTCTTGAGTTCAACCTCATTTTGTATATCAAAACGCAGGTCTTTCAAGAGGGTGAGTTGCGTATTGACTGTTTCTTTTTCCGTAGGTTTGATTTGCTGCGCTTCTTTGTATTTCGCTTCTGCCTCATCGTACTTTTTAGCGGTAATCAAGGCGGCAGCAGCCTGCATGGCTTTCTGAAAAGCTTGCGTTTTGGCTTGTGCATCAGCGGCCTCATTGCGCAATTGTGTAATTTGCTGACGCTCGGCATTCACTTTTGGTTGATTTGGTATCAGGGCGTCTGCTGCTTTGAGCTTGGTTTCGGCCAAATTGAGATCGCCAGCATTTTTGGCGGCTATGGCTTCTTCTAGTAAGCTGTTTTGCTGGGCCTCATCTTGGGCACGTTTCAAATCAGCAGCTTTTTGATCGATGATTTGCTTTTTCTTTTGACCCGCAATAGCATCGTCTGGGCGAATGAGCAAAATGGAATCTAAATAGGGAATGGCGTTATCTGGTTGGCTAGCCGTTATTTGCTGATTGGCCAGTTGCATCAGGCGCGCCACTGCTTTTTGATCGATGGCCAGCTGATAGGCCTCTTTTGCTTTGGCATCTGCATCAGATTTGACCAAAGGTACTTGCACCAATGCTCCTGCAGACCAAACGTATTTGTCGGTGACTTGATTCTTTGCGAAATTGAGATCTACATCGGGCTTGAGCTCATAAAGTTCACAACTCAGGTTGCGCGAAAGCTGAAAACCGTTTGGCTTATTGGCCTGACCTTGCATGGTAGTGAGGTCAAATAAAATGTATTTGGTGAGATAGCCTCCTTTGGTCAGGCGCAGTTGAATGGGCAGCCCCTGCGCTATTTTAGCCGAAACATAAAATTGACCGCTTTGGTTGCTGAGTACTTTTGTCAGGACGGCATCTTGCTGCATGAGGTCAATGCTTACCCCATAAAGCTCTTTGCGGTCAAGTAAATTGGTTGTGCGGCCTTCGATAACGACAAGGAAATCGCGTTGAGCGAGAAGCCCAACAGGCAGACACAAGAAGACAAGTATGAGTAATTTGATCATGGCAAACAACGGTTAGTCAAATGAACCAATTCAACGCAATTTGGTACATTTGTTTCAGACACAAATTTGCTAAAAATCAACGAGTAAAAAAAATGCTGCGCTATGATCAATTGAGTTACTGGGAACGCGAGCAATATCTCGTCGGAAATACCTTTGTTATTGTGGGGGCTGGGCTGGTCGGGATGTCCACTGCACTCTCACTTCATGCCCGCTTTCCAAATGAGAAAATAACGGTACTTGAACGCGGCTATTTGCCAACAGGTGCAAGTACCAAAAATGCAGGTTTTGCTTGTTTTGGCAGCCCTACTGAATTAAAAGATGACCTTGAAAACATGTCCGAAGAACGCGTTTGGGAAACCGTAGCGCTCAGACTTGAAGGTCTGGAGTTGCTTAAAAACCGAGTAGACCTCCGGCTGATGGACTACAAAAATTGTGGTTCCTGGGACCTAATTGGCGCACAAGAACCAGACCTCGATCCCAATTTTATTGCCGAACTGAACAACCAATTCAAAACGCGTTTTGGTTTAACTGAAGTTTATCATAAAGACACCGATTTTCAAGCAAAATTTGGCTTCAAAGGTTATCGTTCAGCTTATTTCAATGCGCATGAAGGAGCCATCAATACGGGCAAAATGATCGCTCAACTTTACCAACAATGCATTGCCGCTGGCGTTCAATTCCTATTTGCTACAGAAGTGAAAGATTGGCTGTCTACTGAAAAGGAAGTCTGCATAGACACAACTTATGGCCAGCTTTATGCCCAACACCTTTTCTTGTGTACAAATGGTTTTGCGCAAGCCTATTTTCAAGACGAACTCAGGCCAGCGCGCGCACAAGTAGTGGTCACCAAACCCTTGGCACATCAGGTCAAAGGCACTTTTCACAGTGACCGCGGGTACTATTATTTCAGAGATCTTGGTCAGCGCATTTTATTGGGTGGTGGACGGCAGCTCGACTTTCAAACCGAAACCACAACGGCATTTGAAAAAAATGAACTGATCCTTTCGGCCTTGCTGCACAAACTCCAAGAAGAGATCTTACCCGGCCAGGCTTTTGAAATTGATTATGAGTGGTCTGGGATCATGTGTGTGGGTGCCGAAAAAAAACCTATTATTCGCTCCTTGAACAAAAACGTGCACGCAGGTGTTCGAATGGGAGGAATGGGTGTAGCCATAGGTTCAGCCGTTGGAGCAGCCTTAAGTAAATTGGTTTAATATGAAGCAAGCAAAGCAGACAAACGAAGAATTTATCAATCCGATAGATGCAGATAAAATTGCTGTAGATCCGCATTTGCTCCCTTACGCCCACACGGTTGGCGGGGCAGTCATTAAGCCAGAAGACACCGGCAAACTCAAGGGCCGCGCCCTCAGTGCCATGAACCAACAAACCGACATGCAGCTCTCTCAAATTTATGAGCAAATGCAGTTATTAGCGGCCCAGGCCAAAAAAATACAAGTGCGCAAATCCATTTCGGATTATATCTACCAAACAGAGCTGCGCTTTGAACCGCTCATCAACCATACCTATCACCTCTACCGCAAAGCAGACCAAAAACTCATGCTTTCGCTCATTGGGCCAAACGCTTGGGGCAAATCTGGCCAGGCACTCACCTATCTGGCGAGCGTCAAATTACTTGCAGACCACACATGGGAGGTCTTGGAACAAAACCCTGATTTCGATTTTAACGGATAAATACCAGGTCGTTAGCCCCTGATTTTTCTGAACTGTATTGATAGCCTAAGTCAGTAAAATTCTTGACCTCCAAAGGCGCGCTTACATTGTTCATTGCGCACCAACGTGCCATGGTTCCGCGGGCTTGCTTAGAAAAAACCGACACCGATTTCAATTGCCCATTTTTCATTTCGAAGAAATGTGGAGTAAGGAGCCTTGTGCGCAACCTTTGGTCTTGCAATACATCGCTGTATTCTGAACTGGCTAAATTGAGAATTTGCTCGCCTTTTTGCAGCTCTTTTAATAGGTATTTTTCTACAGGGCCCCTCCAAAAAGTGTATAAAGATTGGCCCGCTGGCGCGACGCCGCGCTGCGCCATTTCCAAGCGATAAGGCTCTACCCTTTCCGCTGCGCGCGAGACACCATATAAGCCCGATAAAATCAAGAGCGTATCGTGAAGATATGCTAAATCTTGGGGTGCCAACTGCTCGGCATTTAAAGCCTTAAAAGCCTCTCCAATATAGGCAAACAAAGCAGGCGCACCATTGGCTTTATTTGATTTTGAGCCCCATTTTTGGGTCAGATCAAACGTTTCTAGAGCCTTATCTTCAGAGAGTTTCATCTGAGCTTGAAACTCAGCTACAGACCAACTTTTCAATACGGCCATCAGTTCTTTGCGCTCTTTTTGAAAGCGCGAAGACGCTACAGTACCTTGCGGAAAAGACCGCATGAGTTTCGCCGGAGACAAAAGGATTTTCATGGGGTGTAAATTTAGTCCAAAGTGCCTATTTTTTGAATTAATTTTTATAATTTCAGCGTGCTAAACTCAAAACTACCCTATGAAACTACGCTTACTCATTGGTCTGCTCAGCCTCACTAGCCTCGTATTTGCTCAAGAAGCCACCTTTTATGGCTACGTAAGCCCCGGTACAGCAACTTTAGTGCCTGCACCAAGCAATCCAGATCCAAAGAAAGAAGTCGTCATTCCGAACTTTAAAGGACGTGAACTTCCTGTGCAAATCAGCAGCAATGCACACCAACCCGATTGGGTTTGGCAACAACACGGCCAAAACAACCAACAGAAAACAACCTCGGCCAGCTTACTTTGGCAAGTGCAAGGAATTGGCAATGGTATCTCCCCTCCTGACCCAACCGGTGAAGCCGACTCTACTGTTTACATCCAAGGCACAAATGCCGGTAGCGGTGGTTCGTACAAAATATTCAACAAAACTACCGGTGCGGCTATCAGCGGCACGCTTGTTATGGCTTCGCTCAGCAGCCCAACCGTTACAGGTTTAGGCGACCCTGTTATCCTTTACTACAAAACGGCCAAACGCTGGATCATCACACAGTTCTCATCAACTGCCCAAAAGAAGCTCCTGGTTTATGTTTCTCAAACCAGTAACCCACAAGGTGCTTATTATTTTTATCAGTTTACGTGTCCTAACTTCCCGGATTATCCAAAATGGAGTATCTGTGAAACTTCAGACGCCTTACTCGCCACCACAAATGAAGGCGGGCCGCCACGCGTTTACGCCATGAAGCTCAGTGCAATGATATCAGGGGCTACCTCTCCATTCATTGGCGTTGCTATAGGCTACACCCTCAACGGCTTTGGTTTTCAATCCATTACTCCTGTTGACCTCGAAGGCGATAACGCTGCTCCAACTGGGCAAAAACCACTTTTTGTGCGCCACCGCGACGACGAAAAACACAGCAATGGCTCGCCCGACAGCCCCACCAACGACTGGATCGAAATCTGGGAAATGACCATCAACTGGACCAACAACACCGGAAGCGTTACTAAAATTCAAGATGTTCCGATTACCGAAATCGATTCTGACTTATGTGGGCTCACCAGTTTTTCTTGCATCGCCCAACCGGGCACCACCGTGAAGCTAGATCCGCTCCGCGAGGCAGTGATGTACAAAGCACCTATGCGCGTATTCAATGACCACCAAGCCATGGCATTGTGTTTGTCAACAGACGTGGATGGCAACAACAGAGCAGGTGTGCGTTGGTTGGAACTGCGCCGCCCCACAGGCAGCACGGGCTCCTGGACTTTATATCAAGAAGGAACCTACGCGCCAGGCGCTACGCTCAACCGCTGGATGCCTGCCATCAATATCGACAAATATGGCAACATCATGTTGGCCTATTCTACTTCTGGAACCACTGCTCCAGATTATCCATCGATCCAAATGACCGGACGCAAGGCCTGTGATCCACTCGGCCAAATGACACTTCCTGAAATGATCATTAAGCAAGGTATGTCTGCCCGCACCTCCAATACCCGCTGGGGCGATTACCACCACATGTGCATTGACGATTTCGACGGCCTCACCTTCTACTATACCGGTGTCGTGATGAATTCCAATAACAATATCGTTACAAACGTTTCGGCCTTCAAAATGAACCCGGATAGCCTCGATTTAGCCATTCTTAACGCATTTACCACCCAAACTGGTGGCATTTGTGGGGCGAGCACACAAATTGCTGTTGTCGTTGAAAATAGAGGTGTAAACGCCGTAAATACTTTTTCAGTTTCAGCGCAAGTAGGAAGCGCTAGCACAACGACGCAATCTTTTACGAGCACCAATCTTGGAAGCTACCAACAAATCGATACGATCTACATTACTGCTTCAGGTCTTGTACCGGGTACCAACACACTCAATCTTTTGCTATCCAATGTCAATGGAAGTGCCAATGATGAGAACACTTGCAACGATGCCTTTGCCTTGAACCTTTCAGTGATTGGCGCCTCAAGCACTACCGTTAACCCAGTTGTCAGTCAACAACCAAGTTGCAACACCACGAACGGCGAAATTCAATTGGTCGCCAGCGGAATCAACAGCCCTTTTACTTATGCTGTCAATAATTCAACTCCACAAAGTTCCAATACCTTCAATAACTTGGGCGCTGGCACCTACAATTACACAGTTACCGACAATCAAGGTTGTGCCGTGTCTGGTACGTTTACGATAGCGGCAACAGCCACTATTAACGCAACAATTACCCAAACCACCACCATTGCTTGTGCAGGTTCACAAACAGCGAACTTAGTCGTTACACCTGCTGGTGGCGCTGCACCTTATAGCTTCTCTATCAACAGCGGAGCTGACCAAGCGAGCAATACATTCATTAATTTGGGAGCGGGTACCTACACTATTGGCATCATTGATGCCAACGGCTGCTCTACCACCTTGACTTATCTTGTAAGTGAACCAAGCCCATTGAATGTCAGCATGATCCCAACAATGATCAGTTGTAACGGCGCAAACGACGGCGCGCTCAATTGCCAAGTTTCTGGCGGTACAAGCCCTTATACTTATGCACTCAATGGCGGTGCTGTAACAAGCAGCCCGGTATTTACCAATTTATCTGCTGGTGCTTACACCCTGACAGCGATTGACGCCAATGGTTGTCAGCAAAATTTCACCAGCACCATTACAGAACCTACGGCACTATCCTTAACGGCAAGCACAACGGTTTCTAATGGCAATGACGGCACTATCGCGCTTTCGGCTAGCGGAGGAAATTCGCCTTACACCTATTCTATGGATGGCCAAACATATTATTCGGGCTCATTCTTTGCAAGCTTAGCCATTGGTACTTATACATGCTATGTCAAAGACAACAACGGTTGCGTCACAACAATAGAAGTAACAGTAAATAGTTCAAGCTTATCAGAACTTTCTTTTGAAATGATTTCGCTCTATCCAAATCCGAACAATGGTGTTTTTGAATTGCAAATTGACGGCATCAAGAGTGCTGCTTTAGAAGCTAAGTTATTCAATATGCAAGGACAGCACATTGCGAGTTTCCAATTGAAAGCCAACAATGGAAAAGTAATGCAAACCATTGAACTGAGCCCAAAAATTGCAGCCGGTAGTTATTATCTTGGTATTTACGACCAAGGCCAAAGCGGCCTACTACAATTCATTAAGGAATAAGCTCAATCGAATTCAAACGTAGCGAGGTCTAGTTCTTCATCTACCACAGACAAGCGGCGGGTAATTTCGCGCTTGACTTCATAAGGTGTGCCATAATTCTCAAACAACTGAACGGTAAGGATCGCCTTTCCACTCAGTGTTGGCCTGTGGTTACCGTAATAATGTGCCTGAATCAAATAGGTCCCCTTTGGTGCCTTGCGGATCAAATATTCTTCCGGTCCATAGCCTTGTGTGAAATCATTAGAAATACGCCCTCCGTTAGAAGTAAGTTTGTAACTGTACATGCATTTCTCTTGATTGGGTTCAGTTACCCAAAGATCCACATCGGTGTTGTCGGCGTCCCAGTTGAGCACAATTCGGATATCCATTGGCAACTGAACCAAGAAATATTCGGGAATACCTTTTGTGTCTATCTCTTTAGGGTGCTTTGCAATCAAGTGATTGATTTCATTGAGCGCAATGAGGTGTATGCCTTCAAAACGACCATCGTAATTTTGTTTCACCACTTTGTAAAGCTGTTGCACTGCTTGATTGTATTTACCCATTTGAGCCAAGGCCAAACCGTAATCGCGATAAGACTGGGGCTCCTCAGGGCGCAAATCGATGACCGCCTTAAATACGTCAATTGCCAACTTCTCCGCTTTTAATTGCAGGAGTTTTTGGGCAAAGACACGAAGCAAGGCAGCATCTTTGAGCTGCATTTCAGCTAAATTGCTCAAAATGCGAATCGCTAATTTGGGTTGCTTCTTTTGAAGGAAATAATCGCAAACATCGATGTAGAACGAAGGTTGGTTGGCGTATTTTTCACGAAGTCTCAGGTAACGCGCATAGGCATGTGCCAGCGGAACTGCTCTCAAGTTTTTCAGATACGGCACCTTCGGATTCCAGGCTGCTACGGAAATGGTAGCACTCGGAGCAGCAGCCGCGCCAGCTACAACAGACGTTGCGTTGGCCGACACTTGCGTACTAAATGTGCCAGAAGTTGGCGTTGCCCAAGAATCAAAACCATGTGCTGTTGCAGCGCTAGATGAGGTCCAATTGTAAGTACTGGCACCAACAGTGGTGATGCTCAACTGTGTATTTCCAGCTTGAGCAACTTGCTCGACTTCCTCCTGTACAGGCGGCGGTGGCGGTGGGGCTTCTTGTAAATCACCAGTTACTTCTACTGAACCAACGGTAAAATTTGCCTCTTCCTTGTATTGTTGTTTCTTGGCTTTTTTCCAGTACCAGTTTTGATAGTCTTTCCACTCTTTTTTGATGCGCTTGAGGTGCTGTTTTTCAGCTTTAACTGCGTCGATTTGCACCTTTGGCAGGGCTTTGAAATAAGCTTTTCTCATGGAGAGCGGCGGCACAATGCGAAACTCAAGGTAATCAGCCAGCGAGTCGAGTACTAATAAAGAACTCGCAGAACTCACGAGATCATATTTTAAGCCTAACGAACATATTTCTTTTTGATAAACTTGAGGCTGTTCTTCCAATTTTTGAAGTTTGGCCAAGGCCCAACGTTTGACGTGAGTTTGGCTGCCTTTTGAAAGATCCTCTTGATGCCATTCTATGGCCTGTTCAGACAAGACTTCCTTGGAATTGAGCCCAAATTGAGCCGTCAACTTTTTCAGACGAACGGGTGCTTTTACGCTTACCATAATGCGTTGGCTGTTTGCAGAAAGTTGCGTGCTATAATATTCTAGCGGTGCGTTGTCTTCTTTAAAACCTAAGAATTGTAAATAAGAGCGTCTTAAATACTTGAGTGCAGTGGATACGGTTTGCGTGTTCAAATCAATCATTGCGCCATTGGATTGTGCTGCAAGATGCCTCAGCAAACCCTTGTCTATAAGTTGACTTGAGACAATGGGGTAAATTGGTGCCTGCCCTACTTTTTTAGCGTGGTCACCCATGGTTTGAAGCCCATCGGAAAAGAGCAAGATTTCATCGCCTTTGAAACGTCCAAAATTGAGGCAAGAAAGCGCAGAAGCGCCATCGTAGTGCTGTTTTTTGATCAAGGCTTGCAGCTCCTTCACCTTGCCATCTTCAATAAGCAAACGATGCTGTGTAATGATTTCATGTGCAAAAAATACGAGTTCTAATTTGCCTTTTTTGATCCATTTGAGATAAGACTGCAATAAAATAAGTTCTTTATCGAGTTGCGCTGCAGATCTAGAGGCTGAAATATCCCAGCAAACTGTCAGGCATTTGGGTGCCTTTTTACGCGCATACTTACGCGGTAAAGCCAAATTGGTATGCAGATAAAGGTAGTTGCCAGCCCGAGTTGCTGAGGCTGCAGCGCTTGAATTTAACGCTTGCTTGATACGGATATATTCATTTATGGCTTTGTTACGGCTACTGTGCTTTTCCAAAACGATAGGCTTGCCTTTTTGATAACTTAGCGCCTTCATGCTAAAAAATCCGACTGGTTGTTTGAGGTGCAGCGGTAAGTGATAAAAAGCCGATGTAGCATTTTGTGGCAAAACAGCACTCACTTCAAATGAAATGCGTTTGGTTTTTTTGGCAAATAAAGGATAAACACGCATTTTAAAAAGGTTGCCCGCTACTTTTTCAATCAAGCCTGGATCAATGCCCTTTCTTACTGTGGCCTCATACGCAATGCGGGCCTGGTGTTTTTCAACAGCTACTGCGGGGCGCATTTCACCATTTACCTCTAAGGCAAACGAGGTAATGGTTTGGTTATCTTGTAAAGGGAATTCAAATTCTGCCTCGAGCTCCCGTTCAAATTGATTGTAAAAAGTAAGTTCATAGCGGGTGCGCGCAAAGCCCTTGTCTAAATAAGTCGTGATCTTTAAAGCGTTGATTTGAATCTGCTCTTTTTCTTCTCCTTTGATTTTTAAGCTCGGAATTTGCGAAGGGAGCGGCTTAGTTTCCGCTGTATCAATCATGTCTGCGCTATCTTTGATGAGGCGACGATACGGATCGAGTACTTTTTTATTGGGAATAATGGTCCACCAAATGCCGATGGCAATAACGGCCAAAAAGATAAGTGAAAGGTAAATTCTATTTTTCATAAGCACATAAAACAATTCTAACGTAAGCTAGACGTAAAACCAACAAAAAAGCCGCTCCTAGGAGCGGCTTTTTTATTAAAAATATTGCAATCAATTAAGCGCGCAAACGCTTAGAGAAGTCTAATAAGATTGGTGTCGCAACACACAATGAAGAGTACGTTCCGATCAAGACCCCAACGAGTAAGGCAAATAAGAAGCCTTTAATAGCAGGGCCACCAAAGATGAACATGATCAAGACAACCACAAATAAGATCATGGAAGTATTGAATGTACGCGACAAGGTTCTGTTCAAAGAGCTGTTGATAATGTCTCCGTGGTTGTCTTCTGGCTTGCTTTTGCGAAGGTTTTCACGGATACGGTCAAAGACAATGACGGTATCGTTCATGGAGTAACCAATGACCGTTAGAATGGCCGCGATGAACGCTTGGTTGACATCTAAGGTAAATGGTAAGTAGCCGTGAAGCAAAGAGAAGATAGAGATCACGAAGAACGCATCGTGAGCCAAACCTACAATTGCACCCAAAGAGTATTGCCAGTGGCCAAAACGAATGAGGATGTAAGCAAAGATGGCCAACAACGCAAGTGTAATAGCAATGGTAGATGATGTCCAGAGCTCAGAAGAGATCGAGGCCGAAATGGCGCGAGACTCAAGTACTTCGTAGCTACCCATTTTGTCTTTGCAAGCATCTAAACCGAGTTTAAGTTGCTTGTTGACTTGGTCTGTAGCGCCGTCGTTATTGAGCAAATAGTTGGTCACGATTTCTACGTTGAAGTCGTTGGATTTGGTTTTGAGGTCTACTGAAGCAGGTTCGCCGTTTTCTACAAATACTTTAGTAAGTTCTTTGCGGATAGATTCGATATCAGCTTTCTTTTCAAATTTAACAGCGAAGGTACGACCGCCTGTAAATTCAACACTCTGCTTTAAGCCACGTGTGCTCAACGAAACGATACCTGCGATCGTTACGGCAATTGAGAAAACATAGAAATATTTTCTTTTGCCCATCCAGTCGAAATTAAAGTTTTGGAAGAGACCTTTTGAGTATTTTGTATTGAAGCCAACCGCTTTGCCCTTAGACAACCATGTATGGATAGCCAACTCAGCAATAACCATTGCAGAGAACATAGAGGTGAAAATACCAATGATGAGGGTAGTTGCAAAAGATTCAATTTCACCCGTACCAAAGATTTTGAGGATAATGGCAACAAGTAAGTGGGTTACGTTCGCATCGATGATAGATGGAAGTGCTTTGCGGAAACCAGTGTTAATGGCGGTTTCGGTATCGGCACCCATGGCTTGTTCTTCGCGAACGCGCTCAAAGATGAGGATGTTGGCATCTACGGCAGTACCAATTGTAAGAACGATACCTGCGATACCCGCTAAAGTAAGAACGGCACCAAAAGAAGCAAGTGAACCGAAGATAAATACGACGTTGACAATGAGGGCTATGTTGGCAGCCTGACCTGCTTTACCGTAGTAGAACATCATGTAAAGAAGTACGGCGAGGAATGCTACTCCAAAGGAGATGAGACCTGCTTGTGAGTTTTCAGCACCGATGGTCGGACCTACTTTTTGAAGGTCTTTGATGACACAAGGTACAGGAAGCGCACCACCATTGAGAAGGCCTGCGAGGTCTTCTGCTTCTTGGAAGGTAAAGCTACCAGAGATTTGGGTATTGCCGTTGGTAATGGCATTGATTACGCGCGGCGCGCTGTATACAACGCTGTCCATGGAAATGGCAATGATGCGGTCTTTGTTTTCGGTGGTCATGCGGCCCCATTCGTCTGCACCTTCGTCTGTCATGGACAAACTGACGATGATCGAACCATCGGTTTGGTCGTAATCGACTTTGGCGTTGCTCACGTGCTCACCGCGAACGCGTGCCTTACCTGTATCAGGAATACGGCAAGCATAAAGGAAATAAGCAGTTTTCTTTGATTTGTTGTCTACGCTTTCTGGTTTCGCAGACCACATGAACTTGAGGTCTTGAGGAAACGCACTTTGAACGTCTTTGCGACGTAAAATAGCGTCAACAGCAGCCTTGTCATTTGCCGATACATAACCCATTGCATAACCGCCTACAGGAACAACGTATTCTGCCAAACTTTTCTTGGAGGCGTTCGACATTGAACTTTGTGTATTCGTAGCCACTGTTTGAACTGCGGTATCGGTAGTAACTCCTGTTGAATCGGCAAGTGTATCTGCCTCGAGTGCCAGTTCGTCGACAACAATTTCATTGGTTTTGCTCAAACGAGCCGCTTCTTGCCATTGCATTTGAAGTTGGTCTGGCATGTATGTTTCGTAGAACTCTAGGTTGGCGGTTGAGCGAATTTTGCGCGATACCGTTTCTTCGTCTTGAACCCCTGGAAGCTCAATGTAGAGGCGGTTGGTAGCGAGGTCGCGTTGGATGTTAGGCTGAGCTACACCAAATTGGTTGATACGACGACCAATGATGTCTTCGATTCCTTTCATAGAAGAAGCAACGAGGTCACGGAGGTAATTTTCTACTTCAGCGTCTGTGGTTTTGATACCGATAGACTCACCTTTGATGACGTAACTAAGTGGCAAAGCGCCATTTGCTTTTTTGTACGCCGAGATAAAAGTTGCGATGAAGTCGCCACCGTTTTTGTTGTAAGTTGCAACTGCGCGGTTGAAAGGTTTTGTGAATTTAGGATCGGTAACGCTCTTGACATGACCGCGAATGAGGTCAGGGTAAGAAATTTCTACAGTAACGCTCATACCACCTACGAGGTCAAGACCAAAGGCAAGTGACATCTTTTTCACTTGACCAAAAGTAGAACCTAAGACAGGGTAAACAGGCTTTTCGCCTTTGTCGCGAAGAATTTCATTGATGAAAGCTGCACGAGCAAGCTCTACCGCCTCTGGGTCTTTGAAATTTACCTCTGTATTGTTTGGCAGAACGGCAATACCGCCGTTGTTCTTGGCTTCGTCACGAAGCATTTTCACTTTAAGATCTGCTTCTTTTGCTGCTTTGTTTTCAACGTTGCTCGCTACCCACGTGAAGGAGAGCTGGTAAACGCAAACCGCGGTAAGAAGAATGGACAAGAACCAAAAAAATCCTTTTAAACGCATTTCTTGAATATTTGAATTTGAATTAAGGTTGCAAATATAGGATTTTGGATCCTTAAATTCAAATAAAAAATCTAAGCTTCTTCGGCTAAAGCAATTAAGCCCTCAGCAAAAGAATTCCAAGCCGCAGCAAGATCCAAATTCATGGCGCTGAGCATTTGGTTGCATTTTTCGATATCTCCTTGATTAAAAAGGTTTTGCACACAGTTTGCAAAATCGATTGGCACCAATGAAGGCAGTTCAAAACCATGACCTTGCGCCGCTAAACCTTCTGCCAATCCACCAACATTTGTACACAATACAGCACGCTTTTGGCTCAATGCCATGGCGCGAATGCCCGATTGGGTAGCATTGAGGTAAGGTAAAACGACTAAATCGGCAGCGGCGAAATAGGTATCGACCTCAGTGTCGGGAAGATAGCGATTGACAAATTTCCAGTTAGAAAATGGCAATTTTTGCAGGGCGCTGTGATAAATTTGAGCATCACCATAAACTTCACCTGCAATGAGCAATTGGTAGCTGTCGTCTAGCAAAGCAAAAGCCGCAATCAATTCTGAAAGGCCTTTATAAGGGCGGATCAGTCCGAAGAAAAGCAAGGTTTTTTTATGGGGGTCAAGACCTAATTGCAGCCGCGCTGTATGGACATCTATCGCATTGGCTTCGCCTTCATAGGGCGGATGCGCAATGAGGGCAACTTTTGCCTGAGGCTTGAGTCGCAAGACATCCTTTTGAACTGCTTCGGACAACACTACAAATGCGTCGTATGAGTGCAGGAAAAGCCGATTGAAAACGGTATCAAAAAAACGTTTTTCGTGTGGTACTAAATTGTGGATGATGGCCACTTTTTTCGTGCGTCGTGGTAAAAAAAGCGTCCAAAAAAACATCATGGGTGCCATGAAAGTCATCCAGTAGCTCGTGACAAACACCTCGGGTTTGGCGCGTTTAAATCGCAGCGCTGAGCTCAGGTAGCTTAGCGGATTAAACGTGGAAACAACTCTTTCAAATTGTTGCATTTCTGTGCTTTCTTCAAATTGAGAGCTACCCGGAAACAGCACATCAGGATATTGTTTTTTAAAGGTATACGCTTCTACTTCCTTGCTTCTTGACAAAGCCTCTAGGGTGCGCAAACTGAATTTTGCAATGCCCCCGCGAAAGGGCGGTAGCGCTGAAAAAAAAAGCCATTTTTGCTGCTGCTTACTCATTGATTTGGATCGAGATTTTTGGCCTTGCAGCGCTCTAAAAATGCCTTGAGTTCTTTATCGGTGAGTTCGTAGCCGTCGCGATACATCGCGCGTTTTTTGATGTTGCCTAGTTTATCGTAGACGGTGGTCCAGCCGTGCGGCAGGTCATTGAGGTAGTGCACATTGGATTGTAGCTCTCCGGTGTTAAAGTATGCTGTCCAGAGCCCCATGCGAAAACCATCTTGGTACGTCCCTTTGAGTTTGGGCTTGCCATTGTAAAAATATTCGAGATAGGGTCCGTTGCGCTTGCCGTTGGTGTAATTGACTATTTTTTGAATTTGAAGCTTTTGCTCCAACAGTTGCCCTTCGGTAAAGTAATAGACGCTTTTTCCATGCAACACATCGAGCTTGTAATTTTCAGCACTGACCAATTCGCCATTTTGAGCGTAGTTGTACCATAGAGAATCTTTCTTTTCGCCTTTGTAAAAACCGTCGGCTAAAAGTTGTCCGCTTTCATAAAAAAGCAAAACCGAAGAACAGCCTCCAGGCAAGCCATGCACCAATTCTGCTTTCTTTTGACCACTTTCAAAATTGTAAATAAACTTCCCGATAGGCTTGTCATTGAGAAAAGTGCCCTTGTATTGTAAAACAGAGGTGCCAGGGTAGTTTTTTTGCCATTGCCCCTGCTTTCTTCCCTGCGCATCGGTTTGATTGATTTGGGCACGTACCAGCGAAAAACACGCTACAAAGAAAAATAGTAGGATTGAAATTTTCATAAAAACGTACTGAGTTGGGCTAAATGGGCAATGCGTAAATCGGGGGTTTCTTTGATGCGTTCAATTGACTCCACCAATATGGTGTACATCCCCAAACGTTGGCCAAATTGGATATCTGTATTGGTATCTCCTACCATGATAGACTTCTGAAAATCAATAGCCGGAAAAAGTGCTTGCGCTTCATGAGCCATTTTGGAACTGGGTTTTCTGCGCTGGTCCTGGCCGTTTTTAAATTCGGTAGCTGCAAAAACATGATCGATGTGTAAACCCGCTTTCTGTAATTCGTCACACATCTTTTGGTGGATTGCGTCAAGCGCTGCCGGGCTCAGCAATCCTTTTGCAATGCATTGTTGGTTGGTTACGACAATAATTTGAGAAAAAGCAGCGCCAATTTTAGCCGCATTTGCCAATAAGCCCTCAGTAAATCGGAAGGCAGACCAATCGAGGACATAGTTATCGAAAATGCGTTCATTGATGACGCCATCGCGGTCTAAAAAGAGGGTCCAGCCCGGACCTATTTCAGGAAAGGCTTTCATTCACCTAAACGACTCGAAATAAGGTAGTGATTGCGTGTACTTGAGTTGCGCCCAATGAGTTCAGCGATAAACCCTGCTGTAAAAAACTGCACGCCAATGATCATGACTACGAGCGCAACAAAAAAGTCGGTACGCGTAGACAAGCGCTCAGCTGTCGGGTGAATGAGCAGTTTATCGATGCCCATGTAGGCAAACAAGCCAAAGCCCAACAAAAACATAAACACACCAATTGCACCAAAGAAATGCATCGGTTTTTTGGCAAACTTACCCATAAAGGCTACGGTCATGAGGTCGAGTGGGCCATTCAAAAAGCGGTTGAGACCAAATTTAGTGACACCATATTGTCTGGCACGGTGCACGACGACCTTTTCACCGATATTCTGAAAACCAGCATATTTGGCCAGTGCTGGAATATAGCGGTGCATATCGCCGTAGAGTTCTATGCTCTTGACAACTTCTAATTTGTAAGCTTTTAAACCACAATTGAAATCGTGTAAATAAATGCCTGTAATGCGTCGTGCGGCCCAATTGTAGAGTTTGGTCGGTATCGTTTTGGAAATAGGGTCGTGACGGACTTTTTTCCAGCCAGAGACGACATCGAGGTCATCTTGGGTGATCATGCGGTACAATGCTGGAATTTCGTCAGGGGAGTCTTGTAAATCGGCATCCATGGTAACGACCACTGAGCCCTTAGCGGCTTCAAATCCTACTTGCAATGCAGCAGATTTACCGTAATTTCTTTGAAAACGCAGGGCTTTAACCGAGGCATTTACCTGGCTCAATTGGGTAATGACCTCCCAAGAAGCATCTTTACTTCCATCGTCAATAAATAAGATTTCGTAGCTAAATTGCTGCGCTTCCATGACCCGGACAATCCAGTCGTGGAGTTCGGGCAAAGACTCTGCCTCATTGAAGAGCGGTATGACGATTGAAAGTTGCATGATCTGAATCTGAAAATCAAAGATACATTTTTATTGGCCTAATTTGACCCAAGAAAAACGTTGGCCTGCTATTTCGACAATATATACGCCATTTGGCAAGCACTGCACATCGATAGTGGTTTGATTGGGCCAAACAGTTGTGGTAAGACAGGACTTGCCATCCAATTGGAAAATTTGAACCTGACTTTCTGCTTCAATTGCGCCAATTATGAGTTGCTCTTGACCAGGATTTGGATACAATGTAAATGCATTTGACTTGTCTTTGTGTTCCACTCCGGTGATCGCCTCGTTTGTCAGGCTAAAGTGATCAAATGCCGCCTCTGTGATATTTGGGTTTGAAGGATAATCCGCGGTGCGAATAAACAATTGCATTGAATTGGTAAAGGGCAATAAGCCATTGAGGGCAAAGCTCTTGTATTCCCAAGTCATGGGCTGGGCTTGTGGCGCAATAATTTCTTCGAGTACGACCTGGTCTAGGCCATTACTCAAGACCACAAGTAAGGTGTCGTCGATATTACCCGGCCCATAGTAACAATAAAAAGAGCGCGCATAATTGAGGTGTGGCGTAGACAAATTAGTGAGGTTGAATATCGGTGAAATCAAGGTAGTAAAGCCTTTATCCACATCGTTTTGATCCGTATTTGGCGTACTGCCATTGCCTGTAACCATCGCTTTAGCGCCGCAGTCGAGGTTGGTGTCATCGCCAAAAACAGTACCGGTGGTCGGGTTCGGATTGACGCGTTCCCATAATCCGGTTTCGGCATCACCTACAACAGACCAACCAAAATCAAAGGTAAAGTCGTCATAAAATCCTTTGGAAAGCGCAATCACAAGCGTTTGCGTGCTCGCGTCGATCTGGGGGTTGCTGCAAAAAGTCTGATAGCCCCATTTCCCGATTACCAACTCGTAAGTATCTTGGTAGTACAGTGTAAAATCTTCCTGACCCAAGCCATTGGTTTGCCCTTCATGGGTGAGTTGAGGATGACGCAAACTGATTTGAACATTGGAAAGCGGAAGGCCACTCCCCTGCTCCACTACAGTAATTTGCAGATCAAATGGGGGAATAGGCAAGAGATTGAAATTCATGGTTGTGGTTTGTCCGGCAAACAAGTCAACTTGCATGGTTTGCGGATAATAACCGGGTTTATTGACATTGATGACGTAGGTGCCGCCACTTGACATTCCTGTTTTGTAGCTTCCTTGTGCATTTGTTTTTTCAGACATGGCAGCGCCGATGAGCTCCACTTGAACTTGCTCCAATAACTGACCACTGATCAGGTCCTTGACTACGCCTACCAAACTTGCGGCAGGCGCGTAATTGATTTGCAGCACAAAAAGCCCCTCTGTGATATCTGCTGCAACTGCTTTATTGGAACCAAAAAATGGATAGACACCCCAACAACCATCGTAGCCTGGCGTTTGCCCTTGGTAGGTGTCATAGCTACCGAGTTTGATCAGGTTTTGAGGATCGTGCGCATCGTGCACAACGATGCCGTCGCTGTAATAACTCGTGACCAAGTAGGCGCCTTTTACATGCACGTTATGCGGAATCACGGAAGTGCCCTGCGTATTTTGCACGCGATCGCTTTCTTGAATTTGCTGTAAATTGCCGATGTTGTAGGCTGCGATAAATGCACCGGAAATTTCGTCTGTGGTATAAACCGTTTGGCCATCGGCGCTCGGCCAAATATTGTGGGTAAATAAATTGGGCGTTGGATGCGTAGCTAAAAGCACGGGGTTGGCATGATCCGATACATCTAAGATGCTAAAGTATCCATCGTAAATGTGTGCTGTGTAAAGTGTGTCATTGCGCTCATAGCCGTCGTGCACGTATGAAACATCGTATACGCCTACTTCTGAAGGTTGCATTGGGTTGGCATTCAGGTCGAGGATAATGACGCCACCTTCACCTCTATTGGCCCCAAAAATGTAGGCATAGCCGCTCGAAGAAGTAAAGCAAGTGTGTGCGCTTTGCCATGGATTGGCCGCGGGCCCTGTATAAAGCGTTGTCTGTAAATTAGTAGATTGCGGCAACGGATTGAGGTCAATAATGAGCAAGCCGTCTTCTGCTTCGGTGGTCACGTAGGCGTAGTTGCCATACACACATGGGTCGCGCCATATGGATTCAGAACCCGCCAACCAAAAAACTTCTTGCGGCTGGCTACCATTTGTAATGTCGACAATTGAGGTGCCTTTTGAGGTCCCTACGATGGCATATTCATTGCCAAGCTCATCGGTATAGCCCCAAACATCATTGAGGTTGGCGCCATGTAGTGCTTGGTAATCGATATGAGAAAGGGAATCTATAGAAAATTGGGCAAAGGTGGCACTACCAACGAGCGAGAACAGCAAAAACAAAATATATTTCATAAATCTTGACATTGGTAGAATGCGTTTTATTGACGGATAAATTTTTGAGCATACGTACCGCTCGGTGTTTGGATCTCGATCAGGTAGGTTCCGCAAGGATACTTACTCATGTCTATAAAACTTTCTGCAAAATCAGAGGTGGCATGCATTTGCTCTTGATAAAGTGGACGACCAGTTAGATCTAAAATCTGAAGACTTGCCGCACCATTGAGCTGACCACTCAATTCAATGGTAGTAAGTCCGGCTCCTGGATTTGGATAAACCGCGATTTTTGGCGCCTGCACGTTTTCGGGCACATCGAGTGTGAAACCTACTGTAAAATCGTAGCGGTGGTAACGGCCAAAGTCGCCAGGGAAAAATTCAATGTAACTGCCCCCTACTTGTCTCAAACGCATCTGCCCTGAGGTCTCGCCTTCAACTTGAGAAGAGTACCAAAAAGCCAAGCCGTCGTGGTCGGTGTCTTCGATAACAATAGAGTAACAGCCCGGTGCTAAATCAAAGGTGTCTTTGTATTGGGTGGTGTTTTGTAAGTTATTGCGTTCAAAAATGACTGTACCTGCATGATCGAGCAATTGATAGCTATTTTCTGTCGCTTTGTTATTGGTAGTGAGCCAAATAAAGAAAGGCCCGTCGATGCGCTCCGGGGCATCGTATTTGACCGTCATGAGGCTATTTTGGTTGTATTGGTCTGGGCCAATAATTCCGTTGACGTCTGCAACCCAAGTGGTAAAAGTATAAGAGCTGTCTTGCTCATACCACCAGTTCATGTCGGTTACGGGTATTTCTACAACGGTTTGTTCTAGAAAACCAAGGTTGCCGGTCCAGTCATAAACCAAGTTTGAACCGTAATCTAGCCAGCAGAAGATGCGGCAAGATGTGAGCGGTTGAGCCCCCGTATTTTTGAGGATAACGCGCGGGTTTTGACACGATGGATTCCATTTTGAATAGTATTCATAATTATTCGGATTGAGGACATCGACGATTGCGGCATCGTTTTGGAAATTAGGTGCAGAATAGGAAATGAGGTCGTAGGCCGCGATGTAATTTCCACCAGCCTGCCCAGGGTCTGTTGCAGGTACGGCATTGATGGCGTAATCCAGAGAAACGGTATCGCCTGGCGTCACAAAAGGTGTGAGTTCAAACTCGAATTCTTTGACCAGATCACCGGGGCACCAACCTTCGCGTGCATATGGCCATGTTCCGCCTTGGCTGATGTTCGGGTTGTCTCCGCAAACCATAGCGTCCCAAATGCTCCAATTGAAGCGCGGCACGCCATCTACTTTGATTTGATGGCTGTTGTTGACCCATTCGCAGCAAGCGTAATCGCCAACTTGGCCATGGCCAGACATTCGGGTCTTGATTTTAAACATGTCGGCTGTATCGCTGAGTACCACCGGCTTGGCTTGTAGTACGGCATCGGCAGCCATTTGCCCAAAATTATACGATTTGAATTCAGACCAAATTGGCTCGCGCTTGATGACATCGCGCGGCGGAATGCCTTTGATAAATGCAAACTTCAGATCGATGAGCTCTTGGGTGTTGTGGGCAGCGAGGTCTACCAAGCCGTGAAGATATTGCTGGTAGTCCGTGACGTCGTAGATCCAGGTGAAGCCGTTGGGTCCGAGGTCGAACTGAATGCCATAAGGGGTAATGTAACGTGCAAGTTCTACGTCGTGTATGATTTCAAAAGGTGGGTTGTAGTAAGTAAGCGATTGGTTTTGGAGCGTTTGTGTGGTGAGAATTGGGCTGCTACCGAGCAATTGGCCATTGAGGTCAAAACTGTTGTTATTACCCGCCTGCACACCAATGTAGGTGCTGACCAGTTCGAAATGATGGTGGAGTGGTACTTGTTCAAAAATGACTACCGGTTCTTTGAGTTGAAGTTGCGTCACGGTATTGCTTGTTGGGTATGTCGCCATATTGCCTTGCCCAAACTGAAGGAGTGGTCTTTGGTTTTGGATGCTTTGACCGACAAATTTGGTGTTATTCGCTTTGATCATACCCATTTCAGAAGGCATGAGCACGTGGTCATTTGGGCCAAGATCGCGGGTGTATTTGACGTTATCGAAGTCATGGTAGAGCACCAAACTAGACCAATTCGGATGCGTAGCGTCTATTTTCTTTTCATAATAATTCGCGATCGTAGCTGCACTGAGCGCTGTTTTGTAAATGCGCAGCTCATCCAAGCTCCCTTTCCAAGAAAGCGTTTGGTCACTCGCATTTGCACCGATCACCAAACGATTGAAATAGCCCATCACGCGGTTTTTATTGGTGCCTGCTAACCAAAGTTGCCCGTTTTTATAAATGAACATTTGGCCAGTTGGCTGGTCCTTGACAAACGCCCAATGGTTCCATTCTCCATCGATTTCGGGTGCTGTAGCCAACTGATTGATGCGGTCGTAACCGGTTTCGTCGCCGGCATCAAAATAAATGTTGTTGTTGCTCCAAGGCATATGGATATTGAAGATGCGGCGGCCTGCGGTATCGAGTGCCTCCATAAAGGTGGTGTTTTGCCCTGCATTGCCATTTCCTTTGGCCCAAAATTCAATTGTGAACTGATCGCCAATTTCTTCGTTGGCAAATGAAGAGAGCGTGTGGTTGGTACCACTGAGTTCCAACTGCCCATTTCGACCGATATAGCTAGCCGCCATTGGCGCAGTATTGGCATCCATTAGAAAATCAATGGCTGTTGTAGGAAAATCATTGCTGATACTCAACTCAATGAGTAAATTACTGACACCATCCCAAATAAAATCTTGGTAAAACACAAAATTGTTCCAGCCAGGAAGCAATGGTGGCATAGACATTCCGGGTGCGTGAGAGGCGCGGTAAACTTCAGTAAACACCGGATTGAGAAATTGAGAAAGTGTATTTTCTTGTGTGCTCGCCATGCGAATGACCGGATGCAAGAGCGGACCACCCGTAGGCGTATTCAAGCGCAAAGAACTGAGCGCACCTGGCTGAATTCCGGCGGCAAAAAGCTCTGCAGCATGCAACAAAAATTGATACTTACTGCCTTGCTGATTGGTCAAGAAAGGCAAGGTCGAAAATGTGCCGGGGCTGTTGATAGGTACATAGGCCAGGGCTGCACCATTGCGGATGAATTCTTGAACTTGATATTGGTCTGCGTCCTGATAAGGCAAAGGCTTGAAATCGATTTGAGCGGGTGTGGCCCAATTCATTATAAATTGCATGCCATTGACGTGCGTGGAGTCTAGTTGGCCGGTGTGGTCAAAGACACGTGTGTAGGTGAGGTAATCCCACTCGCCGCAATCGTATTGATCCCAGGTGGTTAGGGGTGAGCACTTGAGCTTATAGTACATTTGCACTTTCTCAAAACGCTCGGTATCTAAAGAAGCTGGAAATTGAAAATTAGCCCGACGAGCGGTAATGGAGTCAAAGGTAAAGGTTTGCACCCAAGTTGTGTCTTGGGCAAAAAGCTGTACGCTCGAAATAAAAAAGCAGGCAAAAAGTAGGTATTTCATAACAAGGACGAATTGTAGTCCTCTAAAATACAAACAATTTGAGATTAATTGAAAAACAATTTAAGGGACAAACTTAGTGTCTGACGCAATTCGGTACGTTCAATGATGTAATCCAAAAAGCCGTGCTCAAGCAAAAATTCGCTGGTCTGAAAACCTTCTGGTAAATCTCTACCAATTGTCTCTTTAACCACACGTGGCCCTGCAAAGGCAATAAGCGCGCCTGGTTCGGCAATGTTGATGTCACCGAGCATGGCAAATGAAGCGGTCACGCCACCTGTGGTTGGGTCTGTGAGATAGGAAATATAGGGCAACTTGGCTTCGGAAAGCTGGCCAAGTTTGCCAGAAACTTTTGCCATTTGCATTAGGGAATAGCCGGCTTCCATCATGCGCGCGCCACCAGACTTGGAAATGATCATGAAACCTGCTTTTTCTGCAATAGCTACGTCAATTGCACGCGCGATTTTTTCACCCATCACAGAACCCATTGATCCACCGATGAAGTTGAAATCCATGGCTGCAATGACCAAGGGCTGACCTTCGAGTTGGCCTTTGGCGGTGCGAATGGCGTCTTTGAGACCTGTAGCTTTTTGGGTAGCAGCAACACGATCCGTGTATTTTTTGGTATCGGTAAATCCTAGCGGGTCGCCAGATTGCAAATCGGCATTGAGCTCTTCGTATTTTTGTTCGTCAAAAATAAGGGCAAAGTACTCGGCAGCGCCAATGCGCTCGTGATGCGAACAGCGGTCACAAACGTAGTTGTTGCGCATGAGGTCTTCGCTGGTGTACAGTGTTTTGCAATTGGAGCAGCGCACCCAAAGCCCTTCTGGCACTTCCATTTTTTCGCTTGTGGAAGTGGTAATACCTTCTTTATTTCTTTTAAACCATGCCATAATTTCAATTCAGCGTGTTGATGTTATTTAAATCCGCAAAAGACTGCTCTAAACGCTTCACGAAAGTGAGTTCACCTTCGCGCAACCATTTGCGAGGATCGTAGTATTTTTTATTTGGTTCGTCGGCACCATTCGGATTGCCAATTTGGGTACGAAGGTAAGCCAAATTGTTTTCAATGTAATCGCGCACACCTTCTGTAAATGCAAATTGCATATCGGTGTCGATGTTCATTTTGACCACACCATAACCAATGGCTTCTCTAATTTCTGCCAAGCTAGAGCCCGAACCACCATGAAAGACAAAGTCTACAGGATTTGCTTCTGTTTGAAATTTTTCCTGGATGTAGGTTTGTGAATTTTTCAAGATTACTGGCGTCAATTGCACATTGCCAGGCTTGTATACACCGTGTACATTGCCAAATGACGCGGCAATGGTAAAGCGCGGTGAAATTTCTAGGAGGGCTTCATAGGCTGCGGCAACTTCTTCTGGCTGGGTATATAACTTGGCGTTGTCTACATCTGTGTTGTCTACACCATCTTCTTCACCTCCAGTGATGCCCAATTCGATTTCGAGCGTCATGCCTATTTTGGACATGCGGCGCAGATAATTTTGACAAATTTCGAGGTTTTCGGCAAGCGGTTCTTCACTCAGGTCAATCATGTGAGAGCTGTACAAAGGCTTTCCGGTTTGCTCAAAAAAGGCCTCGCCAGCATCTAGCAATGCGTCTATCCAAGGCAAGAGTTTTTTGGCGCAATGATCGGTATGTAAAATTACTGTAGCGCTATAGGCCTCGGCGAGCGCATGTACATGGTGTGCACCAGCAATTGAACCTAAAATAGCGGCTTTTTCTTGATCATTTGACAAGCCTTTGCCTGCAAAAAACTGACCTCCTCCATTCGAAAACTGAATGATGACAGGTGCATTAAGTTTGGCTGCAGTTTCCATTACCGCATTGACCGTGCTGCTGCTCGTGACATTCACGGCAGGCAAGGCAAATCCTTTTTGTTTGGCAAGTTTGAAAATTGCTTGCACTTGATCGCCTGTGGCGACTCCGGGCTTGATCATTATTGTATGCTTTTGTTGTTGATTGATGCCACAAAATTAGAAATTATCTGCGATATAATATTTGCAGCATTTTTGCGTTTATGTCTCAAACCGTTAATTCAGCCTATGATTAAAAACACTTACCCAGCACAACCTACACCAAGCGCCACACTTCTACCCGACCCAAGCATTCTTCAGTTTCTGAAAATGTACAGTCGCTCAATAGAAGTCATCAAAGGAAAAAACGCTGCGATTTTAGTAGGTAAAAATTAAGCAAGCGCCTTCGGGCGCTTTTTTTATGTCCTTTGGTTTAGTAAGTAAGTGAGGATTTCTAAAACAAGCTCCAGAGGTAATTCTTGATTGATCGGGAATTGCACAGCCCCTTTTGAATACTTGTAGCCACGCCTTTCAAATTCACCAGCAAAATGAGCAATTGCTTTGGCACCAGGATACAAGCCAATATGCTTGGAGTAGCCCGCATAGTGAATGAAATTTTTGCCATTCCATTGAAAAGTCGGAATGCCGTAACCCATTTTTTGGGTCAAATTCGGGACGTTCGCAGCGATAAAATGGTGCAGGTTTTTAAGTTGAACTTGCGCGTGTTCCGGAAAACGAGCAATGTGGTCTGCGATATCAGGATGCATTATTGTTCGCAATAAATTTTGAACTGATTTAAAATCGCTTGCCAACCACCTTGTTGTAAATCGAGCGGGTTTTCTTGCTCGGGCTCAAAGCGCTGCTGCAGCACCACGAAATTTTCACCCTTGATGAATTTCACTTCCACCTTACGGCCATCTTCGAGTTCGGTGGCAATAAAAGCCAGAGGTTCGATTTCCAAGAAAGTAGCTTTCAAGTCAAAACCAAAACTACCGTCTTTGGCCTCCATGCGGTAAGTAGAGGCGCCACCTACCCGAAAATCTACATCGGCCTTCGGGCAACACCAAGAGGGGTGTGCAAAATTCCAGTTGACGACATGTGCAGCTTGCGTCCAATTGTCCCAGACAGTGGCAAGTGAGGCTGAAATCTCTGCACTCACTTCTAAGTATTCTCGCTTTTCCATCTGACAAATATAGCCAAAGGACACTTTTATTTGGTAAATTTAGCCCATGCAATTTGAACTGGTTTCTGACTACAAACCAACGGGAGACCAACCCGAAGCCATTCGCCAATTGGTCAGTGGCCTCCATAACGGCATTCAACAACAAACGCTACTGGGTGTTACCGGCAGCGGCAAGACCTTTACAGTGGCTAATGTCATCAAAGAAGTGCAGCGCCCTACCCTCATTCTATCTCACAACAAAACACTTGCCGCACAACTTTATGGCGAGTTCAAGCAGTTTTTCCCAAACAACGCGGTAGAATATTTTGTATCTTATTACGACTACTACCAACCCGAAGCATATATACCCTCGACCGGTACTTTCATCGAAAAGGACCTCCAAATCAACGACGAAATCGAAAAACTGCGCTTGGCCGCCACCTCTGCCCTGCTATCAGGTCGCCGTGATGTCATTGTAGTGGCTTCAGTGAGTTGTATCTACGGTATTGGCAACCCTACTGAGTTCAAGAACAGTATTTTACACCTCAAAAAGGGCGATATCGTCGTGCGCAATAAATTTTTGTTCCGGCTCGTCGAAAACCTCTATCAGCGTTCGGGCACCGATTTTCAGCGGGGGCAATTCAGGGTTTCTGGAGACACCGTAGACATCTACCTCGCCTATGCCGACTACGCCTTGCGCATTGGCTTCTGGGGCGACGAAATCGAAACCATTGCAGCCATCGATCCGGAAAGCGGTAGAACTTTAGAAAAATACGAGCAAATCGATATTTTCCCGGCCAATTTATTTGTTTCGAGCCCAGACAACACGCGCCAAGCCATCACCCAAATCCAAGACGACCTCATCCCACAAGTGGCAGCATTCAAGGAGGAGGGCAAGCTCGAAGAAGCCAAACGGCTCGAGGAGCGCGTCAATTACGACCTCGAAATGATCCGTGAGCTCGGCTATTGTTCGGGGATCGAAAATTACTCCCGTTACTTTGACCGCAGGGAGCCCGGCGAGCGTCCATTCTGCTTGCTCGATTACTTTCCCGAAGATTTCCTGATGGTGATCGACGAAAGCCACGTGACGCTCCCGCAAGTGCGCGGCATGTATGGCGGCGACCGCTCGCGCAAAATCAACCTCATCGACTACGGCTTCCGTTTGCAAGCCGCCATAGACAACCGCCCGCTCAAATTTGATGAATTTGAAGGCTTTCTCTCGAATGTAATCTACGTTTCAGCGACACCAGCCGAATACGAATTACAACAATCTGAAGGAGTGGTAGTGGAGCAGCTCATTCGGCCAACAGGCTTACTAGACCCGCTCATAGAAGTGCATCCGTCTAAAAACCAAATCGACCACCTCATCGCGCACATCCAAGAAAGAAGGGCTGTAGACGAACGCGTACTCGTGACCACCCTCACCAAAAGAATGGCCGAAGAACTTCAAAAATACCTAGACCGCTTGGGCATTCCGTGTCGCTATATTCACTCTGAAATCGACACCATTGAGCGCGTTGAAATCCTGCGGCAGTTGCGCTTAGGTGATTTTGATGTCCTGATTGGCGTCAATTTGCTGCGCGAAGGCCTCGACCTCCCAGAAGTTTCGCTTGTTGCCATCCTAGATGCCGACAAAGAAGGTTTTCTGCGCAATGTGCGCTCTTTGGTGCAAACTGTTGGCCGCGCTGCGCGAAACGTAAATGGAAAGGTCCTGATGTACGCCGATAAAATCACAGATTCCATGCAGCGCACCATTGAAGAAACCGCTCGCAGGCGCCTGACGCAAGAAGCCTACAATTTGGCGCACAACCAGGTACCTACTGCGCTGAAAAAATCCAAGGACAAGATCATGGAGTCGACTACAGTTGCCGACGGAGACCAAAACACACGTCAGGTCAAGGTATTGCAAGCAGAAAAAGAGAAGAAAGTCGCGTTCCAACACGACACCCAGTTACAAAACCCAGAGGAGCGCGCCAAAGAATTAAAAACCCTCAAAAAAGCAATGGAAAGCGCTGCCAAAGACCTCGATTTTATCGAAGCGGCACGCATCCGAGACCTCATTAAAGCAATTGAAAAATCATAATTATGTCTACAAACAAAGCACTTCAACAATTCCGAATCATGGCCATCGCAGAAGGCTTCTCCTGGTTGGCATTGCTCGTCACAATGTACCTCAAGTATGGACAAAACATGCCCGAACCCAATAAATGGGTGGGCTACATCCACGGTTTTCTCTTCCTGATTTATTGTTTTTACATCGCCTACTTCTTATTGATTCAAAAATGGTCTTTTGTCAAGTGCTTGGTTTTGTTCCTGACGGCCTTCTTGCCTTTTGGAACGTTCTGGGCTGAAAAAAAATATTTAAGGTAACCAAGGGTACCATTTTTTAAATTCGGGAAAATAGGATCTCCCCCATCATTTCATGCGTTTGAATTGGTTCACGTTGCATAAATTCTTATATTAGAGGCAACTAACCCTACTACATCATGAAAATCATCAAAAGATTATTATTTTGGAGCATCTTCCTCATAGGTATTGTGCTCATCATCGCCCTCTTTTTACCCACACAATTCAGCGTCAAACGGAGTGTAATGATTGTTCAGCCCGCAGATTCCGTCTTTCAATACGTCAAACAACTTAAAAATCAAGAATTGTATAGCGTGTGGTGGAAAGCCGATCCTCAAATGAAGAAAACCTACACAGGTACAGACGGAGAGGTTGGCTTCATCAGTGCCTGGAAAAGCAAGGATACAGAAGTTGGCGCGGGCCAGCAAAAAATTGTCGCCATAGAAGAAGGAAAGCGAATTGACCTAGAACTCACCTTTATTGAGCCCTTTGAAAGCACCAATGATGCGTATATGTCTACCACAGCACTCGATGCCAAAAACACCCGCGTGAGCTGGAGCATCAACGGTGAAATGCCCTACCCCATGAACATCACCGGTTTGTTCATTGACATGGAACAAACACTCGGAGAAGACCTCGAAAAAGGACTAAAAAATCTCAAACGTATCCTCGAAAAATAAAGTTGTTAACTTTGTTGAAAATTGAAGCACATGTCAAACCAATTACTTAAAGGAAAAAGAGGCATCATCTTTGGTGCATTGAACAATCAAAGTATCGCCTGGAAAGTGGCACAAAGAGCCCATGAAGAAGGCGCAACTTTCGTCCTCACCAACGCCCCAATCGCGATGCGCATGGGTGAAATCAACGAATTAGCAGCCGAAACTGGCAGCCAAGTGATTCCTGCAGACGCAACCAAAATCGAGGACCTCGAAAATCTTGTCACACAAGCACAAGAAATCTTAGGTGGCAAAATAGATTTTGTATTGCACTCTATCGGCATGTCTCCTAACGTACGCAAAGGCAAGCACTACACCGAAAACGACTACAACTACTATGGCCAAACCATGGATGTTTCAGCGATGTCTTTACACAAAACCCTCGCAACATTATACAAGCACGACGCCATGAACGAATGGGGTTCTGTGGTAGCGCTTTCTTACATTGCCGCTCAACGCATTTTCCCTGACTACAACGATATGGCCGATGCCAAGTCCTTACTTGAGTCCATCGCACGCTCTTTTGGCTACCACTACGGTATCAAAAAGAAAGTGCGTGTCAACACCATCTCGCAATCGCCAACCGTAACTACGGCTGGTCAAGGGATCAAAGGCTTTACAGAGTTCATCAACTTCTCTGAGCAAATGTCTCCACTCGGCAACGCAAGCGCAATTGCCTGCGCAGACTACTGCATCAGCATGTTCTCAGACCTTACCAAGTACGTCACCATGCAGAACCTCTTCCACGACGGCGGATTTTCTAACACGGGCGTTACCCAACAAGTTATTGAGCGTTTCGGCGATCAGTAACCCAAAGCTTTTCTTCAAATTGACATCAAAAGGCTGCTCATTGAGTGGCCTTTTTTTTGTTTAAAACAAATCACCCCCCCCTCCTCGACATTTTTTTCGTAATATCGGTGTACACAAGTTTTGCGCAATCCGATTTATTTGAAACTCTCCAAAGAAGACATACTACGCATACAGCAGCAAGATGAGCGCTTTTTATTAAAGCTCTATAACGATTCATTCCCGCTAATGATGTCTGTCGCCGTGCGCTACAAAAACAACCGCGAAGAACAACTCACTGCCGTACACAATTCTTTTTTGAAGATGCTGCGTTCGATCCATCAATTTCACTTGAATAGTTCTTTTGAGGCATGGATTTTACGCATCTTGCGCAACGAATTGATCGACGAATTTAGACGCACAAATAAACAATCCAATATTAAATTCACCGAACTCAACCACGATATCGCCACTGAACAATTCAATTTCGAACTATTAGAAAATGCCGAACCTACCCAACTATTACATTTCCTTAACGAACTCCCTCCGGCTTCAAAAATTGTATTTAACCTTTATGCTATCGACGAATTCAGTATCAAACAGATCAGTGAAGCACTGGGCATCTCGATTGAAACTGTCAAATGGCATTTGAAAACGTCGCGCAAAACCCTGCGTGCACGCATCTCAACCCTGAAACCTCAAGCCAATGAAAACGAGTAAGAAGCAGTTTGATGACCTCTTCAAAGAAAAGCTCAAAACCATACAATTTGAGCCATCTGTTGCCGCCCAAGAAGCGCTTTTAAAAGCGCTCAAACGCAACAAAATCAATCTTGTCAAGAAAACTTGGGGCAAACTAAGTTTTGTACTCATCCTTGTGAGCACCCTCGTCTACTTTCAGCATCAACAAGAACAACATACTGATCAAGCCCATTATTTTCAATCTCAAACGCGTGTTGACCTTTTCAATACGTATCCGTCTAGCGACTTTACAAGATTATTTGATCTCAAACAAAACAATACGCAAACGCAGCCAAGTAAACCCATTTTGGCTATTGTGGCACAACTTCAAACCAATGAGCAAGTAACGGAAAAAGAACGATGGGACCCCCTTCAGCTGACACAAAAGAGCATACGGCCTCAATTGAAATCACGCACCCAACAAGTTGCACCACCAATTCAACATGTTTTTGAATTTGAAGGCGCTGCACTTATTGAAAGCAAGAGTTCAGCTAACCAAACACTGCTTTGCGGGCAAAATAAAGCGCAGACCAAACTCATCATTGCCCAATCAAAAATTGCCAAATTCTCAACAGATAGCGTGGCAAGAGATCAAGAAAGTGGCGTTTGCAGACCCGTCGGCTTTGACGAAAACGCGGTCATTCAATATACCGTATTTGACAAGCGGAGCTTATTTAGAAGATTTCAAGCCGAAAACATCCATTGGGGGCTTGTCAGAACGACCAAAATAGCCAAACCAGCGCGCAATGCAGAAGAAGAAGTAGCCAAACCTAAGGCAAAAACGAACAAGACTGCGACCACAACCCACACCAATGCGATCAATCCGCAGGCCAACCTACATGTGCACAGTACAAGACAATATGTAGAACCTGAGTACGAAGAATACAGCTACAATATCAAAAACGACAGCCTCATTTTTATCAGTGATCGCGTCAACTTCGTCGTGATGATGGATGCGCAAGGTACCATATTATCAAAAGCCCAGATTGAAATTACTGAGCCCTATGTGTATTACTTAGGTGAGAAGCGCGCTTATTTTGATCAGAGCACAGGTAAAGTCTACATTTGCGTAGCAACACTCTACCACTTCAACTTTTATGAATTGGAACCTGCCAATGGCAAAACAACCTATTTATTTCACTTAGACGACGTCTGGCCCAATCCTGAATTCCAAATTGAAAATGGAAAATTAAGCTACATCAAAAACAATATTTCGCACCAACAGCTGCTCTAATCTTGCTTCCAATCTAATCTTGACTTCGTGTACGGGATTTGCGCCTTATCTAAGGCTGTGTGCAAAGCCAAAACACGAATTTGGTAAGCCTCAAGTTCAGTTTTAAATTTGCTGTACTCTTGTTCCACCATCTGTAAGTTTGCCTTGTGTGTTTTACTTACGCCTGTCGTGTTTTCGGAAAGCTGGTAGTCGATCATGCCCAAACGGCTTGTGAAAGTTGGCGCAGTTTCGAATTCGTGCTTTGTTTTGAGCTCCTCACCGTAGAGTTGTTCGCGAAGTTGTGCTTTTATGAGCTTGAGTTCGCGGATTTCTTTTAGGAGCATCAAATCGGTGTTCGGGTAAGTAAGTACGGCCTTTTCTAACACAGCGAGTTCTTCATTGAGTTCCTCGAAACGTTTTTCTGAACCACTCACCTTGCGGTTGAGTTCGGCAACGCTTGCACGGAAGGCATCCAAAGCAGGCTGATCCTTCGCGATCAGCGTTTGGTTGTTGAGTCCCTTCACCACAAACGGCGTGTTGCCAACGAGTTCTTCCACTTGGCCGTTGTGGACCATCATGACTTTCACACTGTAAGTACCCGGTACTACCAATGGGCCGCGGCCGCCATTGCCAACTGGATTGGTACTCGCCTTGCGCAAGTTCCATTGCTGGCGCACCAATCCTTTTTGCGGACTGCTGCTCATGCGGCGAATTTCGGTTCCTTTGGCATCCGAAATGATCCAAATAAGTTGCGCAGCTTCGTCGAGTGACTCAGCTTTGAGCGCTTCGAAAGTTGGGTAGCTCACGTCTTTTTTGTCTTTTTCCAATTCCTTTTCTTTGGTTTGGCGGTCGCTCTTGAGTGAAGTTGGAACTTCTTTGAGGTGTAAAGTAAAAGTGGCGCCAAAACTAGGGTTAGTGGCAGACCACATGTTGTGCCCTTGAAAACCAGTGCCCTCTAAGCCCAGCGGATCAGCTTCAATGTAGAGCGCTGCATCTTTCACTGCAAACAAATGCGCTTTCTTCTCTAAGTTCTCTTTGGAGAGTGTGCGCAAAGGACTGTAGTTGTCGAGAACATAAAAACCGCGGCCAAAAGTGGCGGCCACGAGGTCTACCTCGCGCTCTTGGATGTCGAGGTCATATACCGCAATGGTAGGTAAACCAGAAAGTTTGGTCCAGTTGAGGCCGCCGTCAGTAGTGAAATACGCCCCAAATTCAGTTCCGACAAAAAGTAAATTTTCTACAACAGGATCTTGTTTGAGACAGTAAACCGTGCCGCGAATTGGCAAGTTAGCTGCAATGTTTGTCCAGGTCTTGCCTTTATCGGTAGACTTCAATACATACGGTTTGAAATCTCCTTGACGCTGTGCATTGAAACAGGCAAAGACTACATTTTCTTGGTGGACTGATGCCGTGAGCATATTTACTCGGGTGTTCAAAGGAACGCCTGGGAAGGTTTGGTATTTTGTCCAGTTTTGCCCGTCGTTTTCAGATACTTGTATCAAGCCGTCGTCCGTACCTACATAAAGTAAGCCTTTCTTTTTAGGCGATTCGTCTAGGGCCACAACATTGCCGTAAATGGTGGTGGAAGCGTTTTTCATGACGGCGTCAATAGTCCAAACTTGGCCCATGACTTCAATTTCATTGCGGTCAATTTGCTGCGTGAGGTCTGGGCTAATGGTTTGCCAGTCATCACCTTTATTTGTTGATTTAAACAATTTGTTGGCAGCAAAATAAAGGGTGGACGCATCGTGTTTGGAAACAATTAAAGGTGCGTCCCAGTTCCAGCGGTAAGCAGGCTCGCCAACTGCAGGCATCGGCTGAATTGGCACTTTTTCACCTGAAGCGCGGTCGTAGCGCACGAGCCAACCATATTGAGCTTGCGCATAGGCAATATTCGGATTCGACCAATCTGTAGCCGATTCAAAACCATCTCCGCCATTGGTGATGAACCAATCGGTATTGAGAATTCCGGATACATTTTGCGTAGCCGAAGGCCCTCCCATTGAATTGTTATCTTGCGTGCCGCCGTAAATGTTGTAAAATGGGGTTGCGTTGTCGGTTACGACCTTGTAAAATTGAATGATCGGCAAATTGCCGTAGAAGCTCCATTCTTTGGCATGCGTGTAAGTTTCGTATAACCCACCGTCGCAACCTACCAGCCAATGGTTGGTATTGCTGGGGTCTATCCAAATGCAGTGGTTGTCTACGTGTTTGTTGCGCTCTCCGGTTGGTACAAAATTTTTGCCGCCGTCGGTGCTGTGGTGCATGTAGGTGTCCATAGCAAAGATTTTGTTGACATCTTTGGGGTCGCAAAAGATTTCTTGGTAGTAGTTGCCGCTGGTAGAAAACGATCCTTGCTTGGACCAGCTTTCGCCTTTATTGCTGGAGCGGAATACACCACCTTTGTCGTAGCGGGCTTCAACGATAGCATACACGACGTTGGCATCGGCAGGCGAAACGGCTAAGCCCACGCGGCCCATATCACCTTTTGGCAATCCTGTATTGATTTCTTTCCAAGTGTTGCCACCATCGGTAGATTTATAGAGGCCAGATTCTGGGCCGCCACCTATGTAGGTATACTCGTGGCGGCGGCGCTGGTGAGCCGAAGCGTATAAGATATCTGGGTTCATTGGGTCAATAGCGATTTCTGAAATACCGGTGTGTTCGGATACAAAAAGGGTGCGGTTCCAGGTTTTGCCGCCGTCAGTACTCTTGTAGACGCCACGCTCGCCGCCGCTACTCCATAAAGGGCCGTAGGCTGCTACCCAAATGATATTCTCATTTGTGGGGTGCACGATGATTTCACCGATGTGTTCTGAATTTTTGAGACCCATATTGGTAAAAGATTTGCCGCCATCTATGGATTTGTAAACGCCATCGCCATAGGAGACCGAACGTTGGTTGTTGTTCTCGCCAGAACCGACCCAAACAGTGTTTGGATTGCTCGGCGCCAGGGTGACACAACCTATTGAATACGAACCATAGCCATCAAAAATGGGTTCGAAGGTGATGCCGTGATTTTGAGTCAACCAAACCCCGCCAGCAGCTGCAGCTACATACCAGGTATCTTTATTCGCCGGATGCACTGCAAGGTCGATGACGCGGCCTGATGTGAGGGCTGGGCCTACCATTCTAAAAGACAAAGCTCCTACTGTACCTGCATCATAAGGTGGTTTTTCAATTGTAGTAGTTGTTTTCTTCTGTGCAAAGGTAAGCGCCGCTGTAAAGAGCGAAAGGGTAAACAAAAGCTTCATAAACTAAATTTTTGCTAAAAATACATTAAATTCGTGCAACCTCAAACCCTAAAAGGGCGTCTAGCTCAACAAGGTCTAAGCCATCTAATTATGCTCAAATATCTACTACTCGTACTTCCTGTTTTCTTCTTGACCAATATTCAAGCGCAGGTAATTACCGACTCTCCTTTGTATCAAACACTCAAAAATTCAGGCCAACTCGGCACGGTCAATACAGAGGCCAATACAGCAATCCAATTGCCCGTTGCAACAGTCAAGCCCGCGAGCTACAACAAAGCCAATGCTTGCGATTGCTACATCGAGCCAGATTCCACTTATACACTCGCCATGCAGCCCAACGACGACGGCTCTACTGGTCTCATCCCTATTCCCTTCACTTTTAACCTTTACGGACAGGCATACACGTCTTTGTACATCAACAACAACGGCAACCTCACCTTTACGGGGCCATTATCCACCTTTTCAGCCACTGCCTTCCCCTCTGTAGGCAACGCCATTGTTGCGCCTTTTTGGGCCGATGTCGATACGCGAAACGGCAATGGCCAAGTGCTTTACAAAATTACCCCAACAGCAGTTTATGTGAATTGGGTGAATGTCGGCTATTACAGTATGCACGGCGACAAACTCAATACCTTTCAACTCATCATAACCAATGGCTCTGACCCCGTCATCGACGGCGGCAACGTGGCATTTTGCTATCAAAACATGGATTGGACTACCGGCGACGCCTCTCAAGGAGTCAATGGTTTTGGCGGTGTGCCCGCTACTTGCGGCGCCAATAAAGGAGACGGTCTAGCCTACTTCTTGATTTCGCGCTTTGACCACGCCGGCAACGACTTCGACGGTGCGCTCGGCAATCCAGATGGCATCTCTTGGCTCGACTACAAAAGTTTTGCATTTGACGCCTCAAACGGTGGCAATATCCCTCCAATCCCCGAAGGCATTGCCTCTTGCGACACCTTTAAAATTTGCGCCCTTGGCGATTCCGCCGATTTCAGCATCAATTTCCTCTCACCTGAGGTCAATCAAAGCACCACCATTACCTATTCAAACGGAGGTCTAACTACCTTGCAACAAATCTCCAATACACCGGGCAATACTGCCAATATCGTGCTGCGCGCAGTGGGTTCCGTAGCTACAATGGGCACTTATAACATTACAGTGACCGCCACCGACAACAACCTCCCTACCCCTGGTGTCACTGCCCTTACCTTTGTGGTGGTGATTGATACCATCGTTAACAACTTAGATTCTGCCATGCTTGTCATCGCGAATTCGTGCGGGGCAATTGATTTAAGTGTCTCCAATGGCCCATACGACAGCTACCTCTGGGATGACTTCACTGTCATGCCTACAAGCGGCATCACCACCGACCAAATCTATGGGGTAACGGTGAGTAAAAATGGTTGCTACAAGCACATTTCAGATACTTTTGATGTCATCAACCCGATGCCAATTAACCTTCAGGGGCCACTTGCATTTTGCCCACCTGACACCTCTGTAAGTTTAACCATTCCAAATGCTATTACCTACTCTACGGTAAGTTGGGGTTTAATTGATCCACTCTTAAACGCGCAGTTTACAAATGTCTTAGGCGCTGGAACGTATACCATAAACCTACTCGATTCTGCAGGTTTGTGCAGTACCGACACAACTTTTACAGTTTTTGGGACCAACGCATCCACCATTTTCAACGACACAACAATTTGTCAGAATACCTACCAAGTAACCGGCACCAATTCACCTGGTGGCGCCTGGACTGCGTCTTCGCCTAATGTCACTTTCAGCAACTCCACAGCACTTGATCCACTCATCTCGATCAGTGTTCCGGGGGTTTACACCGTCTCATTTACGGACAACGTATGTCAGCAAACGCTGAGTGCAGACCTCACCTTACCGGTCAATCCTCAAATATTTGCAGACACCGCCTTATGTCAATTGACTTATCAAGCAACGGGTACGGTTGCCGATTTAGGTGGTGGCACGTGGAGTTACACGAGCAATAACCCATTAGCTACCCTCAATTTTGCGCCAAATAACCTAGCGCTCAACCCGACACTCAATGCGTCTGAATCTGGGGTATTTACACTCACATTTACCGACGAAGTCTGTAGCCACACCGCTACAACAACGCTTGAACTCTATGCGCAACCTTACATCCATCTAGACAGCCTTGGTTGCAATTACCAAGCACAAATTCAAGGAACACTTTCTGCGCTTGGTGGCGTTTGGTCTTGCCCAGATACCTCCATCACTTTCTCCAACCCTACTTCAGAAAACCCGCTCATCATATGCAATTACGCGGGTGTGTTCCCGATCAGCTACACCGACAACGCTTGCGGCATTACCCTTACCGAATTCATTGAATTTCCACCTTATGTGTATGTGCAATTACTCGACACCAACATTTGTCAAGGTTCGAGCTTCTCGATAGATCCATACACACTCAATGTCCCGAAAGACAGCACCCTTACCGAATGGACACTCCAAAGCAACTACATTCCGCAGACACTGGGCTTATGGCTAGACGGCAACACCGCTGACCCTCGCGTCATTTCTGCCGCTGGTAATTATATCTATACCATCAGCAATGCCTGCTATACTTACTCAGACACCGCTACTATCGGTTTCAAACCTTGCGACATTATTGCCCCTAACATTATCGTACTCTCTTCTGAGAGCGGCAACAACAGTTTCTATGTGCAATACAGCGGCATTTCTGAATTTGAATGTACCATCCTCAACCGCTGGGGCAATACCATTTACAGCTACACAGACCCCGCTGGTTCTTGGAACGGCCAAACTACTAGTGGTGCTAAAGTGGAGGAAGGAACCTACTTTTATGTCATCAAAGCACTCTACGAAGGGGGAATACCTATCGAGAAACACGGATTTGTCGAGGTGAAGTATTAACTTTGCCCCATGAAAACTGCAAGTGTCCGTTATTTAGGAGAACTCCGCACCGAGTGTACGCACTTAGGCTCTGGCACCAAAATCATTACTGATGCACCCCTAGACAACCACGGCAAAGCCGAGGCCTTTTCTCCTACAGATTTGGTCGCTACCTCTTTAGCCTCTTGTGTCATGACCATCATGGGGATTTACTGCCAAAGCCATCAAATTCCTTTTGTCGCGGCTGAAGCAACCATAGAAAAACAAATGGGTACTGACCCCCGACGCATTTCAAAAATCATACTCGACCTCGACCTCAGTGGCAACAACTGGGACGAGCTCACTAAAAAGAAAGTTATCGCAGCTGGCAAAGCATGTCCAGTGGCGCGCACCCTCGAGGGCAATGTTAGCCTCGAACTTAATATCCACTAATGGAAGACAAATATCAAAAAAGCGAGCGTCCTGAACGCCGCGAAACGAAAGAACGCAGTTACCAACGCAAAGAACGCACCGACATCATCTTCGGTGTGCACTCCGTACTAGAAGCCATTCACGCAGGCCGAGAACTCAATAAAATATTGATTCAAAAAGGAATCAACAAAACGCTTTTCGAAGAATTAAGAGCTGCGCTATCAGGTAAAAATTACTTTTTGCAATATGTGCCGAATCAAAAACTAGATTCACTCACCGATGGCAACCACCAAGGCGTCATTGCTATGGTCCCACCTATCGCCTACCAACAAATTGAACCACTCATCGATCAGTGGCTAGAAGAAGGTAAAAAACCGAGTGTTTTGGTCCTTGACCGCATTACAGACGTCCGCAACTTCGGAGCCATCATCAGAAGTGCAGAATGCATGGGCATAGACGCCGTGCTCATCCCGAGCAAAGGATCAGCCTTGGCTACATCCGACGCCATGAAAGCCTCTGCTGGTGCACTCAATCGCATTCCAATTTGTAAAACAGAGCAACTCAAGCAATCCTTGTTTTATTTGCAACAATCAGGTTTGCGTATTGTGGCGTGTACAGAAAAAGCATTGGTACCATTGCACGAAACCAATTTAAGAGGTAGCGTGGCCATTATCATGGGTTCTGAAGAATCTGGCATTACCCAAGACCTCATCAATTTGGCAGACATCAGCTGTAAAATTCCAATGAAAGGTGCTATTTCCTCTTTAAATGTTGGCGTTGCCACCGGAATGGTGCTCTACGAGAAAATTCGCCAAGAATTAGTGGGTTAAGAGTAGTTTCGGTAACATTTCTGGCAACACGGAAAGCGCTGAGATACAGTAATCGTAATTGAAGGCATTCTTTGCTGTTGGGTCAAACCAAACGGCTTGCATGCCTGCGCGCAAAGCGCCCGCTACATCTACATGGTAATCATCGCCAATCATGACCGACTTTTCAGCTTTTGCATTAGCCTGATTGAGTGCGTATTTAAAGATGGCCGGATCTGGCTTGTTTTTACCTACAAACTCAGAACAAACCACCACGTCGAAAAATGCGCGCATACCGCAGTTTTCTAGCTTTACAAACTGTACTTCTTGAAAGCCGTTGGTAATGATGTGGAGTTTGAAATCCATTTGTTTGAGTGCTTCAAGTGTTTCAATTGCTTTAGGAAAAAGTGCCGTCTGTAGAGGTGAAATAGCTACATAAGCGTCCGATAAACGCCTCACCAGTGCTTCATCTTTGATCTTGAAATACTTGAGTGTAACCCGAAAACGCTCAAAGCGGAGCTCGTCCTTTTTGATGATGCCTTTGCCATAGAGCTTCCAGAGGTGTGCATTTTGATACACATATTGCTTGTGAAAATGTTCAAAGCCGCCAGTTTGCGCTTCTAATTCCTCTGCTTGAAAAAGCTGACGCAGGGCTATCTCGGAATTTTTATCGAAATCCCAGAGTGTCCGATCGAGGTCAAAAAAGAGGTGAAAATTAGTAAATGGCATAAGCGATTGTAGTGAGCAGCAAACCATTGAGCGCAAGGCCAATCAATACAAACAAGAATGTGGTGGATTGCTTGCCGTAAAATTTTGCAGCTACAAAACTGCCAATAGGCACAGAAAATATCAAGGGGGCAAAAAGCGTAATGCCATAAAAACCAAAGCGTCTTTTGATTTGAACGATGATTTTTTTAGTACGTGTGACCTTGTAATAATTGATCGGCTCTTTACCTGCAGCAAGTGCTGCTGCTCTTTTTGTTGCACGCCTGCGGTGCGAAATGCGCAGCACTACTTCACTTCCAAAATAAAAAAGCGCCGACGCGGTGGCAGCACCAAACACGGACGCCATCCAGGTATGGTGAAAGGCCATTTGAAAGCCGGGGCCAGGCAAGGAAGAAACCATAAACTTGATCATGGCTAAAAAATATATACTCCAAAAACCTACCCAATTCATTGTGCGTTTCTATTTAAATTTTGGTGCCGTAAGCTAAATCGCCGGCGTCGCCGAGGCCTGGCACGATATAAGACTTGGCGGTGAGTTCGTTGTCAATGGCGCCAACCCAAATCTGGGTATCGGCAGGGAAATGCTGCGCCACAAAAGAGAGTGCTTCTGGCGTGGCTATTGCGCTCAAGATGTGAATTTGTTTGGGCGTGCCGTGGCTTTTGAGGGCTTTATAAACCGCCACCATAGAGCTACCCGTGGCCAACATTGGGTCAGAGATGAGCCAAATTTTGTTGTCGAGATCCGGTACAGCCATGTATTCTACTTCTATCTCGAAATCTTCGGGGCTACTGTGCTTGCGGTAAGCAGAGATATACGCGCTGTCGGCGTGGTCAAATGTGCGCAGTACACCCTCGTGCATGGCCAAGCCTGCGCGCAAGATGGTCAGCAATACGGGATTTTCTGAAGGTTGCAGTACTTGCGCCTCGGCAAGTGGTGTTTGTACGGTGATGGTGTGGCTCGGCAGCTGCTTAGAAACTTCATAAGCTAAGATTTCGGCAATGCGCGAGAGGTTGTGCCGAAAACGAAGACGGTCTGTCTGAACGCCCACGGTTCTGATCTCGGCGAGGTATTGACCGATAATTGAACTTTGAAGACCGATATGATGTACCATCTTTATTTTTCTTTAAAATTACGTATTATTGGGCATTGAAAACTTTAAATATCTCCTTTTGATGAAAGATCAACGCAAGGTCCTGTTTCTCATAACGGTAGCTGCTCTCGGCTATTTTGTTGACATCTATGATTTGGTGCTTTTCGGGGTAGTCAAGGCCGAAAGTTTGACAAGTATCTTGCCAGAAGCTTCAAATGAACTCAGGGCCAGCACTGGAAAATTTCTTTTCAATGTGCAAATGCTGGGCATGTTAATTGGTGGAATCTTGTGGGGTGTATTAGGAGATAAAAAAGGACGCCTCAAGGTGTTATTTGGTTCCATACTGCTTTACTCTATAGCCAATATAGCCAACGCGTTTGTAAGCGATATTCCCAGCTATGTCGTGATCCGCTTATTGGCAGGAATTGGCCTTGCTGGTGAACTTGGTGCTGGCATCACCCTTATCAGTGAACTCATGCCTAAAGAAACGCGTGGCTACGGCACCATGATCGTAGTGACATTTGGTGCACTCGGTGCAGTTGCAGCCTCATTGATAGGTGCTGAAGGACAGGTTGTCGGGTCGTTGATTTACAACTTAAGTGGATGGAAGCCCGCTAATTGGCAAGTAGTATATTTGATCGGTGGCGCTATGGGCTTGGTATTGCTGTTCTTACGCGTTGGCGCGCTTGAATCTGGATTTTTCCAGCAGATGCAGCAAGACCAGCATATTGAGAAAGGACATTTAAAATTGATTTTTGCAAAAAAGGAAAACCTCATCAAGTACCTGCACTGTATCAGCATTGGTATCCCGATTTGGTATACGGTGGGGCTTTTGGTCATGAACTCCGCAGACAACTTTGGCCCTTGGCTTGGCGTGTATGACATCTCAAACGGAAAAGCGGTCATGTATTGCTATCTTGGCCTCAGCGCCGGAGATTTGCTTGCGGGAATATTGAGTCAGTGGTGGAAGAGCCGTAAAAAAGTGGTGCGACTTTACCTCCTCTTCTCTTTGGCCATCACTTTGTTTTTTCTAGTGTATATGCACAACCAGAACAATAGTGCTGCAACATATTACTTGATGTGCTTTTTGCTGGGTACAGGCACAGGTTATTGGGCCATTTTTGTCACAATCGCCGCTGAGCAGTTCGGAACGAATATCCGCTCCACTGCTGCCAACACCATTCCTAATTTTGTGAGGGGATCAGTAAATATTGTGGTCTTGCTGTTCAGTGTTTTGCTCAGCCTTCATTTCAATGATGGTTGGTCAGCACTTATTGTGGGCGTATTTTTTATCGGTCTCGCCCTTTATAGCTTAAGCAAACTCAAAGAAACATTTGGCAAAGACCTCAATTATTTCGAGGTCTCTTAGATCTTTTGAGAGTAGTCTTCAAAATCTTCGATGAGCTCTTGATCGACCTGATTGGCCACCGTAATAGGAATGTAATCCACGACTACATTTGTTTTATCTAGGCCAAAGTCTTCAGCAGGCTTGAGACCTGTAGATTTAACAAAACGGTAAGCTTTCACACACAATTTTTGGAACGGTGTGAGGTGGTTGTCCATGGCTACTCTGGAGTTCAGTACAATAAACTTGAAGTCGACCTGATCTAATTTGCCGCGGACGCTCTCAAAAATACTCTCCCCACTGAGCTCACCTTTCTCGATCATTTTGCAATAAATCTTGCGCATCATGTATTCAATGCGGTGCTCTTCTTTGAAGCCCATTTGTAGCGTTACGTAGTAACAGCGCTTGTCAATGATCTGATGCACCGAGTAATGCACACCCCATGGCTCGTTGAGGATGTCGAGGTGCAAAAACCAGATGGTACCTGCTTTGCGCGGCTTCTTGAAGAACAAGGAGTGATAAACGGTTAAATCTAATTTATTTGCCGAGTTAGAACGCGTCGGAAATACGAGGTTAGTGGCTTCAAAATCGATTTGCTTATCCTCTCTTACTGAATTCAAGACGGGTATCACAGAATTCATCGGAAGGTATTCTGTAATACTGGTGCGCAATTGCTTGGCTTTGAAATACAAAAAGAGGAGTAAAAAGAAGCCGATGGAAAGCACCAAGGTAAACCAACCACCAGAAATAATTTTACCCATATTCGAAAGCAAGAAAATCATTTCAATACTAATGAAGATGAAGAAAATGGTGCTAAAAACAATGCGCAATTTTGGGTAACGGATGAACATCAGGGTCGCCATCAAAATAGAGGTCATGACCATATTGATGGTAATGGCCAAACCGTATGAGTGTTCCATTTCACTTGAACGCTTGAAAATGGCAATCACCATCAAGCATCCGATCATCAAGAACCAATTGATGAATGGAATGTAAATTTGACCTTGGTGCTCAGATGGGTATTTGACTTTTAAGTTGGTCCACAATTTAAGTTTGATGGCCTCATTCATGAGGGTAAATACACCCGTAATGAGGGCCTGAGACGCAATAATAGTTGCCAACGTGGCTATCACTACCGCAAAAGGAATCATTTCTTTAGGCACCATCGCATAAAATACGGTTTGTTTCGCACCCAATTGAAAATCCGGCGACAAACAAAGTGCTGCTTGACCAAAATAATTCAAAACCAGCAAGATAGAAACCAAACCCCAACTAAGGCGAATATTCCCCTTGCCGCAGTGGCCTAAATCGGAATACAAAGCTTCGGCCCCAGTTGTACACAAGAAAACGGATCCGAGCACTGCAAAACCACCATCTACGTTGGCCACTAAGTTGTAAGCATACCAAGGATTAATCGCTTGTAAAACCGACGTGTTGTGCATTACATTAATAAATCCTAAATAACCCAAAAAGGCAAACCAAATGATCATGACTGGGCCAAACATTTTACCAATTGCTGCGGTGCCAAACTGTTGAATGACAAATAGAATCACGATGATCGTTACCACAATAGGGATAATGGGCATCTCTGGAAAGATGTTGTTCACGCCTTCTACCGCCGATGAAATCGAAATTGCGGGCGTAATGAAACCATCTGCCATTAATGTTGCGCATCCGATCAATGCGGGAATAATAATCCATTTCAGTTTGCGTTTCTTCAACAAAGCAAACAAAGCGAAGATGCCACCCTCCCCGTTGTTGTCTGCATTGAGTGCAAAGTGAATGTATTTGATTGTTGCCAGTAAAATGAGTGTCCAAATCACACTTGAAAGCGCACCCAAAATAAAAGGCTCCGAAATGTGCTTTCCTCCACCGGTAATAGCCTGAAAAACATAGAGTGGCGAAGTACCGATATCTCCAAAAACGATTCCAAGTGTAATCAAAAATCCAGCGAGTGAAATCTTTTGGGTAGAGACGTGTGACATGGGAAATAAAAAAAATTTCGTCGAAGTTATGTCTTTCTTACATTTCTACGCAAACATTTCACGAAAATATTTATCTTTGCATCCCGATTCCAAATCGGATAGTCTGCTGCCCACGTGGTGAAATTGGTAGACACGCCATCTTGAGGGGGTGGTGCCAACAGGTGTGCTGGTTCGAATCCAGTCGTGGGCACAAGGAAAAGTCCTTCCGAAACGGAGGGACTTTTTTTATGGAATAAACCGAGTGAAGCTCGCTTCAAAGAGGGTTATTTCATAAAAAAAGAAAAGCGTTGCAAACGCTTGACTTTTCCTTGTTAGATTTTAAACATCCTTGGAAAACCGAACGCAGTGAGGTAATCCAGTTCTCCAATAAAAAGATGCTTTGATCCACTATAAAGCCTAGACTGGTTCACCGAACGCAGTGAGGTAATCCATTTATATTCCCTTATCACATTTAACCCCTTTTTTCAAAATACAATTTCAATTTGTACGGATTTTATCCGTACATTTATAACTACACCTTTCAAAATTAACCCCAATGCAGAACAACGCTAGAATTGACCTGAGACTTAGCCATGACAGAAAAGAATTCCTTGAAAAAGCTGCGCATTTGGGTGGTTATCGAAGTTTATCGGATTTCATTATCTCAGCAGCGGAAACATCAGCAAGCTCCATTCTCGAGGAAAAAAATCAAATTGAACTCAGTAAATCAGATGCTGCTGTTTTTTGCGCAATGCTTCTAGGTGATGTTGAACCAAAGGAAAATGTCAAAGCCTACGTCGATCAAAGCGCTAAACTATTTCAATGGAAGCGCAAGTAGTCATTCTATCCGAAAGATACCGTTCCGCTCTAGAACACTTTTCTTGTAGCGATGCAATTTTAAATACCTATCTTCAGTGTTATGCTTTACAAGATCAATTAGCACTAAAAAGCATTTGCTTGCTTCTTGTCAATCCAAAACATGATATTATCGGTTATATTACCTTAGGAACGAGTTCAATAAATGCAACACATTTTCACTATAGCTCACGAAAAATAACAAAATCACCCAAAGGGCATCATCCTGTTTTTGTGATCAAACGTTTGGCCATAGACATTCGATTCAGAGGGAATGGCTATGGTAGACATCTTCTTCTTGCTGCACTCAAACAGGCCTACAATTCTTCAAGCTCCATCGGTGCAAGTGCTGTATTTGTATATCCAAATGATGGGATACCAGCGAAATACTACCAAAAGCTAGGCTTTATTGATTTACCAAACGAACAAAAATTATTCTTATCCATGCAACAACTGCATGCAATGTTCTTGCCTTTTCACTAAATTTAACCCTATCAAACATAGACCTCATGAAATTGAAATTATTTCTCATTCCCGGACTGTTTTTAATATTCCAATCTTGCGACAACAACCCAAGTACCAAAGCGCCTGAACCAAGTTCTATAGTGGCAACCGATGAAAACACAAAAGAACTCAAGGAGAGTTTAAAAGATGTAGCTGAAGAAGAAAAGCGTTTGGCTAAGGAAGCAGAAATGAACATGACCACCATGAGTTTCAATGAACTCAACCACGAATTTGGTACGGTTAAAGAAGATACCAAGCATCTCTACAATTTTGTAGTGACCAATACAGGTAAAAAACCACTTTATATTGCAGATGTCAAAGCATCATGCGGCTGCACTACACCTAAAAAACCCGAAAAAGCAATTGCGCCTGGAAAGTCTGATGTAATTGCAGTAGAATTTCATCCAAAAGTTGGACAACTAGGTCGCCAAGATAAAACGGTAACAGTAACTGCAAATACCGATCCTTCAATGGTCGTGCTTAAAATAGGTGCCGACGTAATCAAAAACCCATCTACAAGCGCTCGAATCGCTAACTAATTATGAAATTACACGTCCTCAATACAGGTTTTTTCAAGCTCGATGGCGGCGCCATGTTTGGCGTTGTTCCTAAAACCATTTGGCAAAAAACCAACCCAGCAGATGCCAACAACATGTGCAATTGGGCCATGCGTTCTTTGCTCATCGAAGATGGCAAACGCCTCATTTTAGTAGATACCGGTATCGGCGACAAACAATCCGAAAAATTCTTTTCGCACTATCACTTACATGGCACAGACAGCCTGCATGGTAACCTGGCAAGCTTAGGTTTTCATGCTTCAGACATCACTGATGTCATCCTGACCCACTTGCACTTTGACCACTGCGGTGGCGCAATTGCATTTGACACGCAAAAAGAAGCCTACCGCACCGTTTTCGAAAATGCCACCTATTGGAGTTCCGAAAACCATTGGCAATGGGCTACCGTTCCCAATCCAAGAGAAAAGGCTTCTTTTTTAGCCGAAAACATTTTGCCCATTCAAGAAAGTGGTCAGCTCAAATTTGTAGAGCGCCACGGATTATTGACTCAGAACGCACTCCCTGGCATAGACCTCTCTTTTTTTGATGGTCATACCGAAAGTATGATGCTGCCACAAATTCAGTACAAAGGAAAAACATTAGTGTTTATGGCAGATTTATTACCAAGCACCGGTCATATACCCTTGCCTTACGTCATGGGCTACGACACCCGTCCGCTCCTAACGCTCACAGAGAAAGAACGCTTTTTAAATGAAGCTGCAGACAACGAATATATTTTATTCTTAGAGCACGACTCCGTCCACGAATGTTGTACCGTGCAACACACCGAGAAGGGTATCCGTTTGAAAGACACTTTCTCTTTTTCTGATTTATAATCAAGATGAAAAACCCAAGAGAAATTGTTGACGGCATGCTGCAAAACGATGCATTTAGCCAATTACTTGGGATGGAAATCATAGACCTTGAACTCGGTTATTGCCAGTTGAGCTGTCCGGTATCTAAGCAAACCACCAATGGCTTTCAAATCGCTCACGGAGGGCTCACCTACTCGCTTGCCGATTCTGCGCTTGCATTTGCAGCCAATACCTACGGATTTCAGTGCGTTAGTATCGACACGCAAATAGCACACTTAGCCAAAGTTCAACTCAACGACACGCTGCTCGCGACCTGTACAGAACTGCATCGAGGCAAAAGCACGGGCGTATATGAAGTCCGAATTGAAAATCAAAACCACAAATTAGTGGCTTATTTCAAGGGAACGGTCTTTATTTCAGATCAATGCTGGTAAAATGACCGGCCTCAAGATGGAATTTTCAATACCTGACCTTCCCGAATAAAATCGGAACGCAAACCATTGATTTTTTTGATTTGAGAAACAGTGGTGCGGTGTCTCGCTGCAATACCAGAAAGGCTGTCTCCTGATTTGACTCTATACGTTCGGTAACTCGGTACAGCAACGCGCTTTGCCCCGGGTAGGTCCTCCCCTTTAGTTGTGTAGGGATATTTCTGCACATATTCCGCTATAGAAATTGACTGACCAATTTGTGGATCGGCATATTTATAGAAATGTTGTCTGATATTGATGACCTTGCAAATTGAATCCAGCGGCCGACTACTCCAGTCAAAACATTGAATGACGTTTTCATTGAAATCCAAAAGCAGCGAAGGTTGGAGCGTTGGATAATACGTGTGCAAGCGTTGGATTTGAGGCGTTACCGCTCCAAGGCCACCGCCAGCTGAACCTCTGCTGTCCAAACGCACATAACAATTGCCGTCTTCGCTTGGCCCCACAATGGCCATCCAATAAACAGTTAAGGTTTGCGGATTGATTTGAATATAAAGTGCTTTGATATCCGAATTGAAGCCCTTCTTTCTGATGTCTTCAAGTCCTTTATTGACTTTGAGGTTGATATAACCACCAAAGCCATCCATGCGTCTTGAGTTAAAAGAATGCAGTGCATCATAAGCCGAGGGCATTCCTAATGCGACGTAAGAATCACAAATGAGTTCATCATGAGGCCCCAGTTTCAAGGTATCCGGATTGATCAAACAAAATGGTGGAATGACCATTTTTTCCGGAATATCCTGAATTTGAGCACTTAACTGAAAAGAAAAAATCGAAAAAAAGAAAAAACCGAAAAAAAGGAGCGTGAATTTTTTCATAATCTCAAAGTTACCAATTTCACAGCAAAACCAAAGCGACAAGAAGAATTCCATCAAAAAGCGAAAAAATATACTTGATTTTGTTTGTTCGTTTCAAAAAAGACCTTACTTTTGTACTCGCTTTAACGAAAGCATTACACAATTCTCTAAAGCAACTGTCGTTGCTCACGAAAGTGAAAGAAATTGGTTTGGTAGTTCAGTTGGTTAGAATACCTGCCTGTCACGCAGGGGGTCGCGGGTTCGAGTCCCGTCCAGACCGCAAACGCTTCGTTAAAGACACGTCCTATATGGCTGTAGGAAATAGAGACCCTCGAGATGTATCAACTATCTTGAGGGTTTTGTTTTTTATGGGCGGTTTTAGATTGAATTAGATCCCAGTAAAACATTTTAGGTGATTTCATTATTCAAAAGTTAATGATTGTCTTGCATTTCTTTGAAACAAAATCCATTTCGTTATTTGTTCCTTTCC
>CALJTX010000013.1 GCA_937975705.1 uncultured Flavobacteriia bacterium
CAACTCATGAAATCTCTTTACGTTGTGCTCCTTTGTCTTTCAAGTCTTCAAGTTGGGGCTCAATATATCTACGGTTCCATTTCTAGCGGATACCAACTGAATTCAAAAATTGACCAAGCACCATCATATTTAGTGAATACGATTCAGCAGGTCACCTTGCCTTGGTTGTGGGGTCAAGAAAATTATGCGTTCAAAAGTAGTTCATTGGCTGAATTACATTTCGGTCATATGCTTACCCCGAGTATTGGTTATGAACTTACTGGGGCTTATCTCAAACCAATGGCTATTGCCGACAACCCTTATTTCGGTCAAAAAATCATGTCCGGTGATTTTTATCAAGCGGCTGCCAAACTTGTTTTGGATCTTCCTTACAAAAAGTTTGATCTGTATACCAAAATTGGGTTCAACATCGCCAATGGGCGCATCACATACTTACAGACGATAGAAGATGGCAACTTTAATTCATTTGGAGTTGCAGAGGCACTGCTCAATTATACTTATCAAAGTCCGGTATCATTTGGTTTCAATGGTGCCGTAGGTGTAAATGTGCCCCTTACCAAAAAGTGTTCATTTTTTACAGAACTGCGTTTTACAAGCCAAACCCTAACGCCAAAAAGTGGCCAAGTCAGCCAGTACACTTTAAATGGTTCAGACCTGACAGCAAATCTTTACCCTTACTACGCTCAAATCGCCTTTGGCGATGAATCAGAATGGCTCAATTACACTTCTGATGACCTGTCCCAAGCCCAAAAACTGTACAAACGCAGCTATGCTTTGGGTGGCTATTCGTGCAATGTCGGGGTGCGGGTTGTGTTGTCACATCTTCATTCTAAATGAACTCGGTTTACCATCGGTCCAAATGGTTAATTTCTTTTTTGTCAATTGAAGACTGTCGTAATAGGTATCTAAAGGCCATTCTGGGTTTAATGGATAGCTGATCAAGTTCTTTTTTCGGCTCTTTAGATTTTCAAGTACCAGATGAACTTGGTCATTCAAAACCGTATCTACATACAATACATTATTGGTAGTTGAATCTGCCCATTCGATGTCTTTGTCAATATAGATGTAAGCTTTCAGTTGCTTGCCAAGCGGTATAAATAAATTGCGCGCTTGCGGACCAGACCACCAAGTTGAAATACAGACAAAATCTTTATTTACCCAAGTTACTCCCGGTGTTTTAAAAGGAATATGCAGCGCATTTAAATCAAGGTTCAACGTTTCATTTTTTCTTGAAATATGTATGCTAAAGTTTTCCATTTGATGATTCGTGATGTCAATGCGCAAACCATCTTTGTTATACTCATTAACGGTCCAAGAATTCGGTTCTTCTTGTTTTGAAGGTGGATTTGTGCAAGCAGGATACATAAATACGGTTCCTTGCCCTGCCTTTCTTGAATTGGATGTAAGAATGAATTTACATTCATTTTTAGAAAGCCAAAATCTTTTGTTGTTGCTGTCAGTTGAACAATAAACGAGGTCAAACGCTGGTCTGTGCTTCGTAATTCCGCTTTTAATTTCCTTTTCAATGATCTTTTTGTCGGGTGTCAGAAAGTAAAAACGATCCCGATTTATGGGCAGGTCAGTCGTTTTGTAAACCCAATGTACTTCATTTTTCTGATGATGAAGAAATGCTTCAATCTCTTCTTTGAAGTAGGGCACACTTTCATTACCACGAATGAGAATGACGCTGTCCCATTCAAAATCTGTAATAGTCGCGAGGTCAAAAGTGTCAGATCCGTTTTGAATGGCGTTTAATTGTCCTTGGTCAATTTTTTCGTAAAAGCGCCTTTCAAAATTGTCGCAACTTGCCAAAAAACTCAATGCGGTTAAAGTCAGTATGAATATGGGAAGCTTGGAGTACATTTAATACAATATTCTTTTTAATTAGTGTGCCTGTCAATTTTTTAATTTCCGTGTGGATTTTGGTCATTGTCTTTAAACAAACTAATTACGTGTTTTTTCAAATACCAAAGTGAAAATAGAACAGAAAAAATACCGCCTAAAAGTCCTAGCCAAATAAGTGTTGTTTCCTTTTTCATGTACTCTTTTTTGTCCAGTAGAACAACGTCATTTTTTTCAATCTGAACAAGATCAATATTCACGTCGCAAGGATTTTGTTTTTTGTAATAAACTGTAATTGTGTCCCCGGTATGAAGTTTCTTTAGGATGGTTTCGTAATTTTTTGACATTCTGTAAACGCCAAGTCTTTGCTCCAAACCGTAAATGTCAACGTAAAAAACTTTTGATTTGTTTTTTCCTGATGTTCTGAGTGTTTCACCGAAAGAACTTACTTGTCCTGTGTATGTCTTTAGTGTTTTGAAGTTAACATTTTGGTTTTTGTAACCCTTGTACGCCAAAACAAAATAAAGTGCAGAAGACAGTAAGATAACCACAAAGTAGCATAGCTTTTTTGTCTTGTTCCATTTACTATTATTCGTTGAGGGAATTTTCAATGCTGCTAAATTTTATTTTGATTGTTGGGATGTAAGTTACTAAATTTCAACACTACTGCAAACCAAAAAAAAGCCAATCATTTCTGGCTTTTCTGAGTAGCGGGAAAGATCAAATTTATAACTTCCTGGGAGGGTATGAATTGGTGGTTGATTTGTGGGAAAAAGGCTGAAGAGGGTGTGTAAATCTCTAAATAGGTGCAGTAAATAAATGGGGATAATTTGTTATTTTTAGGTGCAATTAATTTTAAAATACATCCGTAATTGCAAAAAGAATAAAAAGAAATAAAGTTTCGCATATCACTCCATTATTGTATGGCTAAGCGAAGGTTTGTTTCGTGTATATTCAAGTTAGCAGTAAGCCGAAAACATCATTCAACAAAATGCAAAGTATAACAGAAGAAATAAAAGAAAATCTAAAAGCAACCGTAGCTCGATTCACAGAACCGACAATAGGTGAAGAATGCCCAAAAAATCTTTGTTTCTGTGCATGTTTTCCCTTACTATTGTTTTTGAAAATAAACGACATCCATTGTTCGTTGACAGGTGGAGACTATAACGGCATACGACACTTTTGGCTTACAGTAAATGGGTACGAAAATATCATTATTGACCCGACAATAAGACAATTTAAACCACAAGTTGAACCTATTTATATTGGTTCAATGACTAGCGAGTATACTCCTGATACTACTTCATTTAATGAAACATTTTCATGGGCATTTAAATTTTGGGCTGAACCAATATTAGATAGACCAAGATCCCATCAAGTAAAACCAAAATGGGTTGAAGAAAGAACAAATTTCTATAACGTTAAGTTTGCCATGATTCTGAATCAAGAAATCTCTCAAAAAAAATCTGAAACAATTACTATGTTTCATAATAGACTTTGCAAGTTATATTTTGGTACGATATTAAAATTCTTAAAATATAAAACACAAAACGACCAAGATTATATTAGAAATTTACGAGCGACACTTCCACAAAACTTTGAAAATTTATTAAACCAGACTAATACGGCCTACTGCTAAGCGCGATCTTCCTTTTTTCATTTCAATCCACTTTTGAAAGTAAACAGGACTATCCTTCACTTCGTTGCGGATGGACCTTTGGGAGGGCTTAACAAGGAAAACCAAGTCGCTACGCAACTTCTTTTTTTATTGACTTTCCCTTCATTCAAGCCTTCGGCTTGCTTCAGTTTAAGCCAATAAAAAAACCTGAGTCTTTTGACTCAGGTTTTCCTTGTAGCGGGGACAGGACTCGAACCTGTGGCCTTCGGGTTATGAGCCCGACGAGCTACCAACTGCTCCACCCCGCAATATATCTTGAAACGTGTTGTTTTCTGTATTTGGACTACAAAGATACGAACTTTTTTGGGTTCTGCAAGTAGCGTGCGATAAAAAATCTTTAGCGGACTGTTGGGCCCGGGCCAAATTCTTTTTCGGAGGCCAGGAAGCTGAGCTTACCTTCTTCGTTTTCAGCCATTAAGATCATGCCCTGAGATTCGATGCCGCGAATTTTTCTTGGTTCAAGATTCAAAAGAATGAGGACTGTTTTGCCAATGATGTCTTCGGGGGCGTAGTGTTCGGCAATACCAGATACGATAGTGCGGTGGTCTATGCCCGTGTCTACGGTAAGTTGAAGTAGTTTATCCGCTTTTTCGACTTTTTGAGCGGCAAGAATGGTGCCCATACGGAGGTCCATTTTGGTGAAATCGTCGAAGGCAATGGCTTCTTTCATAGGGGGGAATTTACTTTGGGTGGCTGCTGTGGCCTTTAATTTATTGACTTCTGCTTCTACGAGCGCATCTTCGATTTTTGCAAATAATATCTGAACTTCGCCAATTTGGTGCCCAGCCTCAAGGAGGTCGGTGCGTCCGAGGTCAGCGTACTGATTCCAAGATGCATTGAGCATGTTGGCGAGTTTCTCTGCGGTTGCCGGCAAGAATAATTTACATGCAATTTGGAGGTTGGCCGTGATTTGCAGGGCGAGATGCATGATGGTCTGAACGCGCTCGGGGTCGGTTTTGATGAGTTTCCAGGGCTCGTTGTCTGCTAAATATTTGTTGCCGATGCGTGCAAACTGCATCATTTCTGTCTGCGCCTCGCGCAATTTGTAGGCGTAGGCTAATTTGGAAATGCGTGCAGGTATCTCTTGAATTTGCGCAATAATTTGTTGGTCTTCTGCAGTATATTGACCAGCTGCTGGCACCTGGCCTTCGTAGTATTTGTTGGTGAGCACCAAGGTGCGGTTGACGAAATTACCCATGATATCGGCGAGCTCGGAGTTTACGCGCGTTTGGAATTCTTTCCAGGTAAACTCAGCGTCTTTGGTTTCTGGTGCAATTGCGGTGAGCACGTATTTGAGCTCATCGATTTTATCAGGATAGCTTTCGAGGTATTCGTGGAGCCAAACCGCCCAATTTCTGGAAGTAGAGAATTTGTCGCCCTCTAGGTTCAGGAATTCATAGGCCGGAACGTTGTCTGGCAAAATGAAATCGCCATGATTTTTGAGTAATATCGGGAAGATGATCGCATGAAACACGATGTTGTCTTTGCCAATGAAGTGCACCAATTTGCGGTCTTTGGCTTTTGATTTGAGCCAATATTGCTCCCAATCTTTGCCGTTGTCTAGGGCCCATTGTTTGGTAGCTGAAATATAGCCAATTGGAGCGTCTAGCCAGACGTAAAGTACTTTTCCGTCTGCGTTTGGAAGTGGTACTTTAACGCCCCAGTCTAAATCGCGGGTCATGGCACGGGGGCGCAAACCACCGTTGATCCAAGACATACATTGGCCAATGACTTGGTTGCGCCATTCTTTGGGCTCGTGTTGTTTTTGGCCATCTAAAATACCTTCTTGAATCCATTCTTTGAGCCAAGTTTCGTGCTGATCCATGGGCAAGTACCAATGCGAAGTACTTTTTAGTATTGGCTTGCTGCCACTGAGTGTAGAAACAGGATTGATGAGGTCGGTAGGGCTGAGGTCTGATCCACATTTTTCGCATTGGTCGCCATATGCGCCAGCATGCTGACATTTCGGACAGGTGCCGGTAATGTAGCGGTCTGCTAGAAATTGTTGGTATTGTTCGTCAAAATATTGTTCTGAAACTTCTTCTGTGAACTGCCCCTGGTCGTAGAGACGCTTGAAAAAGTCAGCAGATGTTTGGTGGTGAAGCTCACTTGATGTCCGGTGAAAGATGTCAAAACTGATTTGAAAGTCTTGAAAAGCATTTCTGATGATGCCGTCGTATTTATCGACGATGTCTTTGGGGCTGAGTCCTTCTTTTTTGGCGCGTAGCGTAATAGCTGCACCGTGTTCGTCAGCGCCACAAATGAAGGCGACGTCGTGGTTGTTCATGCGCAAGAAACGCACGAAGATATCAGCGGGTAAATAAACGCCTGCAACATGTCCTAAATGAAGGGGGCCGTTGGCATAAGGTAGCGCTGCTGTAACTGTATAAGATGCTTTTGACATGTGACAAAGATAGCAAATAAAAAAGGGACGGTTGCCCGTCCCTTTTCAGTTCAAAGTGAGTTGAACTTATTTTTTCACAACATTGAATTGAGCAGTTTTACCGTTTTCAAGTGTTACGTTGAAAATATAAAGACCTGCAGTCAAGCCTGCGATGTTAACGTTGTCTTGACCAGCAGCAAGATTCAAAGAAGTAGCCATTGCTACTTTTCCTGCTACGTCAGTCACAGTCAATTGTGCTGTACCTTCACCTTCGATGGCTACAGTAACAACATCGTTTGCTGGGTTAGGGAATGCTTTTCCTGCAACAGTATTCAATTCAGCAACGTTTACATCGTTGTCAGAAACTGAAATAGCCAATGAGCTAGGTAAGTCAGAACCGAAACCTGCTGCAAACCAAGAACCATCACTTTCGTTTGGCGCCATTGGCTGAAGATAATATGCTTCGTTCCAAGTAAGGTTGGTGTTGTTTTCATGTCCCATGTAAAGGCTGAGGTTTACAGTCTGAACACAAGCAAGGTAACGTTGGTTGTCTTCTAAAGCTACAGGTGTAGTAAATGCACCATAAACGGTCTCTCCTTGGAGGTCACCAGGGAAGTAGTAGAATCCGTTAGCTACTTCTGTAAGGGTGTTGAATGCCAAGTTAGCATCGTTGAGGTCTGTAAAGACATCTTCCCATTTGTAAAGGTAAAGCGCCATTTCTTCGCCTGTTAAAAGCACACCAGACGATGCAGAGGTTGTAGCAGAGAACCAAATACCGTTTGCTTTTAAGCGGCTTGCATTCGGGTTGTCGATCACTTGACAAGCAGAATAAGTTTGGTTGTTTGTGCCCGGACGGTAGTAGTTACCACCTGTTGGTGTACCAGTAGTTGGGTCTGCTTGTGCGTAGCTGAACAAAGAGTCAGTTACAGTGAAAGTAGTAACGAGCGTGTTATCTGCGTTGTAGTCGTCTGCACCACTTAAAGATAATGTATAAGTAAGGGTGTAAGTTCCAGCTGGGTAAGAAGCCAAAGAGAAATTTGGTAAGCTAGAAGCGCCACCAGGGAAAACGTCAAGTGAGTCGCCTGCAGCAAGGTTGATACCTGAAGCTGTGTTGTCATAAACAGATGCACCTGCAGGGTTTGTGATCGTTGCATTCAAGGACATACCTGTTTGTGCTTGGTTACCGTAGTTGTAAATACGTGAACCGAGGTCAAAGTTAAACTCTGTACCGTTTTGAGCCAATTGTGATGGAATCATAGCTTGGCGCGGCAATAAAGTTGCAGCTCCAGAAATTCCACCGTCGTTCGGGTACAAACCGGTTTTGTTGCCTAAGAACATAACAACAGGGCCATTTGCCATTTGGTTCACAATAGTAGCACCATCGTTGAGGTCAATCATGACTACAGGAATAGTTACGTTGGCACCAGACGCACCAGCACCCATTGCAATTACTTCGTTCGGGTTGCGGTTGACAACAATAACGCCAACAGCTCCAGCATTTTGTGCATTGAGGGCTTTGAGTCCGAATTCACAAGCACCGTTGTTGGCATTGGTTGTACCATCGCCTCTGAAGACAACTGCAATTTTACCATTTAAACTACCTGGAGTTAGGCCGTTACAACCAGACGCCGAAACAGGGTTTCCTTGGGCGTTGGTACCTGTAGAACCGTCATCTGCGAGCATGATGGTATCTTGTACATAGGTTCCTGGGATATTGAAATCTGGAGTTCCCCAACCACTTCCTGGATCAGCCCAAGTGTGGGTATAGTTGGCCACAATACTTTGTGGCGAAATACCAGCAACAATCACCTGTGCGTATGAAGCAGCAGAGAGTGCGATGGCACTGACGGTAAGTAAAAGTTTTTTCATAGTTGATTTTTTAGATTTGGCCTAAAGTTAAGAAATTTTAAAATATTTCAAAAAGTGAATGAATATTTAATAAAAAAGGGCGCATATGCGCCCTTTTTCAATGAAAATCGAGGATTTTTTACTTGAACCAAATGATGACATAGTAAAAAATTGCCGCCAATAATGCACTTACCGGAATGGTTAAAACCCATGCCCAAAGTAAGTTGATGGTTACACCCCAACGCACGGCGCTGAGTCGTTTGGTAGCGCCAACGCCAATAATTGAACCAGTAATGGTGTGGGTTGTCGAAACCGGGATTCCAAACTGAGATACCGTAAACAGGGTAAGAGCCCCTGCGGTTTCGGCGCATACACCTTCCAGCGGTGTCACCTTGGTGATCTTAGTTCCCATTGTTTTGACAATTTTCCAACCACCCATTAAGGTTCCCATGCCAATCATAAGGTAACATCCGAATGCCACCCAAACCGGCATTGTTTCCGAATGCACTTTGGTTTTAATTTCATGGCCTTTGCGAAGTTGAGCTGTATGTTTGTTTACATATCCGCCAAAGATGCCAGCGTATTTATAGGATTTATTGAGTTTATTTTTTAGAAAGATAGTATCGTTAGTTTTGGCGTCGCATAGGGCTTTACCAAACGTATAGATTTCAATTTTGTGGATTTCTTTTTTGATCATGCTAAAAGAAGGTGCGCCCTGAACTTTTTTAAGCGCTTTTCCATCTTCAGTATAAATAGCCTTGCCACTTGCAGCATCTATCACTTCTTCGTGGTCAATGAAGTATATTTGTCCGGCTACTTCCGCCACTTCTGGCTTGTACTTGTGCTTTTTACCATCGGCTTTCTTATACTCAATTTGCATGAGTTCAGTAATGCGTAAATCTTTAGGTACAGGTTTATCCAATTTGCCTTCACGTCCTAAATTCCCGTAAACTAGCAAAGCAGCGCAAATGATACCCATTACTTTTTGGGAATCTGCTCCGCCATGACCTAATGAAAATGCCGCAGAAGAAAGTAATTGCAACTTTTTGTGCATATTGGCTTCCTTTACTGCAGATGGTCTTTTAGTGCCGTAAACAAGTTCAAACCATGTATACACCAAAATGAATATAGCAATCATTCCAATGACAATATACATCATGATCGGTTTCATGTCTAGGAAGTCAATCATGTATTGCATCATGTAGATGGTCAAACCGGAAAGTGCTAAAATGACCAAAATCTTGTTTCTGAATGATCGAGATATAGTGACTACTGCAATCAGATAGGCAATGAAACCACCAATAAATGGTGCAAGGAAAATGAATAAAATGACCTTGATAATTTCGCCACTTGCAATGACATCCATGCCTGCATGAGCAACTGCAGCACCTGCAAAACCACCGATTAGGGTATGTGAAGAAGATGAAGGAATACCGAGCCACCAGGTGAGGAGATTCCAAAAAGTCGCAGCTAGCAAACCAGCTAAAATTACCCAAAGGTCTATGGCATTGTTGTCGACGGTTTTGGCAACGGTATTCCCTACACTCATATCAAAAACCCAGAAGGCAATGATGTTGAACATGGCTGCCCACAGCACTGCTTGGAAGGGCGTTAGTACTTTGGTTGAAACAACGGTCGCAATAGAGTTGGCGGCATCGTGAAATCCATTGACAAGGTCAAAAAGTAGCGCGATACCGATAACGATTAATAATAAAGTAAACATCTGTTTGTCTTTAAATGAGGGTCGCTACCAATTAAGCGTATTTGACAACGATAGATTCAATCACGTTACCAGCGTCTTCACACTTGTCTGTCGCAGTTTCCATGACCATATATAACTCACGACGCTTGATCAATTCTTTGGCGTCCACGTCTGAGTTAAATAGTTGCTCAATACTCATGTCAAAAATGTTATCGGCATTGTTTTCAATGCTGTTGATCTTAATGACACACTCGATGATTTTTTGGGTGTTTTTAAGGTTGCGCAATTCCATAACGGCCGCTTTAACTGCAATTACAGCATCGTTGATGGCTGCAGCTGTTTTTTGAATACCCTGATCTGAAATAGGATCAATTTTATAGAAGTTGATTTTCTTTCCAGAAGCATAGATGTAATCAGCGATATCATCTAATGCAGATGCCAAGGCGTGGATATCTTCGCGATCGAAAGGTGTAATGAAGTTTTTGCCTAATTCAATGAAAATCTCGTGGGTGATATTGTCATTCTGATGCTCAATATCGCGCATTTCTTCAATGATTGCAGCTCTCTTGTTGTAGTCTGCTTCGTGAACAACGGTTAAAAGTTTTTGAGCGATGCTTTCGAGATTGTCACTTGCTTTTTCAAATAGTGAATAAAAGACTTTGTCTTTAGGTAAGAAATAACTTAATATGCCTGCCATTTTCTGAGATTTTGATAACAAATGTAGCTGCTTGAATTGCCAAACTCAACATTTATTGGTTTTGTTAACGTAAACATAACACAATAAAAAGGGCGGCCCGCAGGGCCGCCCTTTTTGATAAAGTGATTTGAGGCTTATTTTGCAGCTGCAAATTTAGCCGCAACAACGTCCCAGTTGATGACATTAAAAAATGCATTGATATAATCTGGACGACGGTTTTGGTAATGCAAATAGTAAGCGTGTTCCCAAACGTCTAGGCCGAGAAGTGGTGTACCGTTGCAACCTTCGCCCATGAGCGGGTTGTCTTGGTTCGGCGTAGAGCAAACTTCAAGTGTACCATTGCTTGCGCACAACCAAGCCCAGCCTGAACCAAAACGTGTAGTTGCAGCTTTCGCGAATTCATCTTTGAATGCTTCAAAAGAACCAAATGCAGCATCGATAGCAGCCGCAAGCTCACCAGTTGGGTTGCCGCCAGCGTTAGGCGCCATGGTTTCCCAGAAAAGGTTGTGGTTCCAGAAACCACCACCGTTGTTGCGCACTGCTGGTTTGTCTTTGCAGTTCATTAAAATTTCTTCAATAGACATGTTTTCCATGTCGGTGCCAGCAATGGCGTTATTGAGGTTGGTTGTATAAGCTTGGTGGTGCTTGGAATGGTGTATTTCCATTGTGCGCGCATCGATGTGCGGTTCTAAAGCATCGTAAGCATAAGGTAAAGAGGGAAGTTCAAAAGCCATTTTGATCTTAATTTAGAGTAAATAATGAGTTAATTGAGCTACAAAATTACAACAAAATTCACCACGCATTGTTCTTGGTGTATCTTTGTAACATGAACCCAGAGCGCCCAATTTCCGATTGGCTACCTTTATCTTTAAAGGAAGCAGAAAAAAGAGGCTGGGATGCCTTTGATGTCATCCTTATCTCCGGCGATGCCTATGTAGACCACCCGAGTTTCGGAACGGCAGTCATTGGTCGCATCATTGAAAGCGAAGGTTTCAGAATAGGTATTGTGGCACAGCCCAACTGGAAAGACGACCTCCGCGATTTCAAAAAGCTCGGCAAACCCAAATATTTCTTTGGCGTTACGGCTGGCTGCATGGACTCCATGGTCAACCACTACACCGCCAACAAGCGCTTGCGCTCCACAGACGCCTACACGCCGGGCGGCCAAGCTGGGTTTCGTCCAGATTACGCTAGCGTTGTTTACAGCAATATTTTAAAAGACCTCTTCCCAGACGTTCCGGTTTTATTGGGGGGCATTGAAGCATCTTTGCGCCGCGTAAGTCATTACGACTACTGGAAAGACCAACTCATGCCGTCCATCCTTGTCGATGCTAGGGCAGACCTCCTCGTTTATGGTATGGGCGAACAGCCTTTGCGCACCTTGCTTCGCTTGCTCAAAAGAGGCGTGCCATTTGAACAAGCCAAAACCATCAATCAGGTGGCCTTTCTACAAGACGCTGCAGCAGAGTTGCCCAAAAATAAAAACTGGGAAACCGTTGAACTCGCCAGCCACGAGGTTTGCTTAAAAGACAAACTCAAGTACGCGGCTAATTTTAAAATTGTAGAAGTAGAATCAAATAAGTGGGCTGCCAATCGCATTACCCAGCAAGTTGGTTCCCAAACGTTGGTCATTAATCCGCCGTTCAAAACCATGACTGAAAAGGAAATGGACGGCTCCTACGATATGCCTTATACAAGGCTACCGCACCCAAAATACAAAAAACGTGGCGCTATTCCAGCCTACGACATGATCAAATTCTCGGTCAATACCCACCGCGGTTGCTTTGGCGGCTGTAGTTTCTGTACCATTTCTGCTCACCAAGGTAAGTTCATTGCTTCGCGCAGCGAAAAATCTATCCTCAAGGAAGTAGAAGAACTCACGAAACACCCAGAATTCAAAGGTTATCTGTCTGATATCGGCGGCCCATCGGCCAACATGTACCGCATGAAAGGCAAAGATGAAGCCATTTGTGCCAAGTGTGTTTCGCCAAGTTGTATTCATCCCGTGATTTGTCACAATTTGGATACCTCACACAAACAAATGACCGACCTCTACCGCAAAATCGACAAATTCCCTGGGGTTAAAAAAGCATTTGTGGGCTCGGGTATCCGCTACGATTTACTCGTCGATGACTTCAATAAAAACAACGAAGACGGCAACCACGACGAATACATCGAGCAGGTCATTACCCGCCACGTATCAGGACGTCTCAAAGTAGCCCCCGAGCACACCTCCGACGCCACGCTCAAAATCATGCGCAAGCCGTCGTTTCAGTATTTCCACAAATTCAAGGAAAAATACGACCGCCTGTCTGCCAAGCACGGCCTCAAACAGCAGCTCATTCCCTACTTTATTTCCTCCCATCCTGGTTGTGAAGAAATCGACATGGCCAATCTTGCTGCCGAAACCAAAGACATGGGCTTTCAACTAGAGCAAGTTCAAGATTTTACCCCAACTCCAATGACAGTTGCCGAGGTCATTTATTACACCGGCGTACATCCTTACACCCTCAAGCCCGTCAATACGGTCAAAACGAGAGAAGAAAAACTCAATCAGAATCGCTACTTTTTCTGGTATAAAAAAGAAAACAAAGACTGGATCCGCCAACGCCTGCAAAAAGCGAAGCGTCCAGACCTCCTCGAAAAACTTCTCGACACACCGCAAGGGCAAGAAGCAGCTGTTCCCAAATGGCTCGCAGACAAAAGAAAAAAGAGATAGTTATTACAACTTTCTTTGTGTTTTAAGTAGGCATCCAACTTTTTGCACAACTTTGCGTCTTAGAAACGGTTTCAATCCCAAACAAATGAAAATTTACAACATTCTCCCACTAGCGTGCATCTTCCCACTAACGCTATTTGCCCAAGAACCAACCGAAGCAACTGCCGAAGAAGAATATACCGAACCAATCAGTACTTTCTCCTCTACACGTGTCGTAAATGGCCATTCCGTAGAGACCCTCAGCAAAGGCACTTACGAATTTCGCATCGAGCACCGCTTTGGCGATATCGCTGGCGTCAATGGTGGCGTTCAAAACATGTTTGGTTTTGACAACTTATCTGACATGCGTATCGCACTTGAATACGGCATCACGGACCAACTTATGGTGGGTTTTGGTCGTTCTAAAGGCACTGGCGCACCATATCGTTCTTTGGTAGACGGCTTTGTAAAATACAAAGTGATTGGACAAGAGCCCGAAAAATCTCCAATTAGCATCACTGCGGTTGCGGGTTCGAGCTTCACGTACATGACAGCTTCCCAAGATGAAGGTGTCGTTACACACTTTCCAAAAGCAGTACATCGGCTCAATTATTTTGCCCAAGTCAATATTGCACATCATTTTTCAGACCGCGGCGCCTTGCAATTATCACCCACATTGGTTCACCGCAACTACGTAGCCAATACCGATGCCAACGACCTTTTTGCTTTGGGTATTTCTGGCCGCATTCGCCTGACGTCGCGCTTTGCTTTGATCGGCGAATATTACCATTGCTTCAACGGCAGTCAGACGCGTCAATCAGGCTTTACCAACAGTGGAGCTATTGCACTCGAGTGGTTCACCTTTGGCCACAACTTCACCATTAACATCACCAACTCAGGCGGTATTGGCGAGACCCAATTCATCCCATATACAACCGAACAATGGAAAAATGGCCAATTTAGATTAGGCTTTACAGTTGGCAGGAAATTTGTAATCGAATAAAAAATAAAAAAAATGAAAACACTAAAAATCTCCCTTCTCTCCAGCTGCGCACTACTCTTTTTGGGCGCATTCACCTATGTTGTTTTAGACCACTATGTAGTCTCTAAAGAGTTCTCAATAGAATTCAAAAGTAAAGACCCATCGGGTTCTTTTAAAACAATGGAAGGCGAAATCGATTTCGATGAAAAAGACCTCGCAAGTTCAAACTTTGACTTCAAAATCGATGTGCGTACCATCTCAACTGGCAACGGCATGATGAACAAAAAAGCGCAAACGCCAGAATGGTTTGATGCAACAAAATATCCTTATGCCAAATTCAAGTCAACCAAAGTTGAAAAGAAAGAGGGCAGCACCTACAACATTATTGGCAACCTCACCATTAAAGGGATCACCAAAAGCGTAACTGTTCCAGCGAATTATTCCAAATCAGGTAATAAAATCACTTTTAAAGGAACCTTCAATGTAAACCGTATGGATTTCAAAGTCGGTAAGAAAAGCGATGCCGTTCCAGACATCATGAAAGTCAATTTTGAAATTCCGGCACAAAGTAAGTAAGCATCTATGAAAGCATTCTTTCTTTTTTTCATCGGATCAGCTGCGTTATTTTCTTGCACACGAGATAAAGTAACGCCTATAGATCCAAACTGCACCACTACCATATCCTTCTCAAATGATGTTTTGCCTATTCTTCAAGCAAATTGTATCAGTTGTCATGACCAAGGAAACGCATCGGGCGGCTACGACCTCAGCTCTTACACAGCAATTTCAGCCAATGCCGACGCGGTAGTTGGTTCCATGAAAGCAAACAGTTATCAATTGATGCCATTAGGTGGCCCCGCTTTGCCCGATTCTACTATCCAAAAAATCTCCTGCTGGATTCAGCAAGGCAAATTAGACAATTAATGCAATTGCGTTGGTGCTGTTTCATCTTATGGTTCTTAGGCTCCTTTTTAGGTCGCGCCCAAGATTCCATATCTGTTTCAAAGAACCCGACTGTCAATTCAATATACGCCCGAGCCATTCAATTGTCATATGAAGAGCGCTTTGCCGAAGCACTGCCGTTTTTTGATCAAGTCATTGCACTAGACCCATTGGTATCAGAAATCTACCTAGACCGTGGCATCATCAAAACAAGAATAGGAGACCAAACAGGTGCCATTGCTGATTTCACACTCCAATTAGCCCTAACACCCCGCCTTGCTGATGCCTATTTTTTAAGAGGTGAACGCTACTTACAACTACACAATTACCAAAGTGCATGGCACGATTTCAAAAAAGTCAACAGACTAGATGCAGGTAATGCCGATGCCTATTGCTTTTGCGCAGAAGCTGCACAGGCGCTACACAAAGTAAGACAAGCGCGCAAAGCGGCCACGCGCTGTGCAGATATCAAATCACAGAATAATTAATTTTTATATAAATCATAAATTTCATAAATTCGTCCAAATTTTTTTACAATGAAAACATCCATCTTCACACTCGCTTTGTTGTTAAGCAATGTGCTTTTTTCTCAAACACAAGGAACGCTCACGCTATCTTTTACTCAAGTACCTCATACCTCCTATACAGGCAATAAAAATGTAATGGCCATTTGGATTCAGACGAGTTCTGGCACATTTGTAAAAACGCGCAAAAGAAATGCAGGCGGCGGAACCTCTGATCACTTGCCAATTTGGGCCGTGAATTCTGGCGGCAATGCCAACAACTGTATGAGCGGTGCTTGTAATACAATTGGCGCTACTACAGGCGCTACCTTAAATAGTTTTGGCAATATCAATGTGAGCTGGGATGGCACCGATGCTTCCGGCAACTTAGTTCCAGACGGCACCTACAAAATCACAGTAGAATCATGCTGGAATCATGGCAACACCGCCAAAGCATCAAGATCATATACCTTTACTAAAGGTCCAAATGCGGATATTCAAACCCCAACCGACGACGCCAATTTTACTGGCATTGCCTTGGCATGGAACCCTTCCGGTGCTGGTGTAGAAGAAGTAGCTAGTCCTTTAGAGGTAAGTATTTCTCCAAACCCTTCTTCAGACGGAATTTTTGAAATCACTTTTAATAATGCAACGTCTATCGCAGTTTATAACTTGGCTGGTGAAGAAACAATGGTTGTACCTGTAGTCAATGAGCAAAAGAAAGTACTGAATCTTTCTGCAATGCCTAATGGTGTTTATTTCATTGCCGTCACAAACGGTAATACAACGAAAAAAGAAAAAGTCGTTATCAATAAATAGTATTTCTATTGCAAAATATGTAAAGGCTCCCTTGTGGAGCCTTTTTTATTGATTTGGAGCGATCCAATCCATCAGTTGATCTGTTATGAATACTTGGTATTTACCTTGGTCGTCTGTGTAAATAAAGAAGACTTGGATTTCTGGATGTAGCTTCAGGAATTCTTTGGATTTTTCCAAACCGAGCACCAAAAAGCCGGTGGCCAATGCATCGGACTGAATTGCGTGGGCACTAAAAACGGAAGCACTTAGTAAATTATTTGCTGTTGGCTTTCCTGTGTGTGGGTCGATATGGTGTACAATTTTTTTGCCGTCCACTTCTTTGAACCTCCTGTAGTTTCCTGAAGTTGCAACGGCCATATTTTCCATTTCAACAATTATTTGGAGTTCGTTTTTGGTGGTTTTATTTTCTACTGGTTGCTCAATGCCCACGCGCCATTTGCCGTTTTGTGCTTTGCCATGTGCATACACCTCTCCTCCGATTTCTACAATGAAGTTTTGTACTCCTTTCTTCAAAAAGAAGTTGGCCAATACATCCACAGAATAACCTTGGGCAAAAGCATTAAAGTCAAGCTGTACCCTGGGGTCCTTTTTGATGATGCGCCCATTCGCGATTTCGATTTTATCAAATCCCACAAAGGCCAGTATGCTATCTAATTTTTGTTGCTCCAGATCGCTCTTGCGTTCTGGCCCGAAACCCCAAGTATTAACTAATGGATAAACGGTAGGGTCAAAAGCACCATGCGTTATTTGCCAAATCTCTTTGGCTTGTTCGAAGCAAGCAATAAAATAAGGATCAAGTTTGACGTCGCTTTGGTTTTGGTTGACTTTTGTAATAATTGATTGAGGATTGTAAGTAGAAACGGAGGCATCAAAATCGGCGAGCAATTGATTGACTTTTTTAGAAAAATCTCTTTCTTTCGGATCTTGGTAAGAAATATGGAAGGTAGTACCTTGTGTTGTGCCACTAATTTGCAAGAACTTTTGAGCGTTTGTTTTTGAGCAGCAAAACAAGAGTAAAAGCGCAATATATTTTTTCATATTTAAAAGTCGTAGTGGCAGCCAAAAGGTTAATTGAAATCGAGATTTTTTGCGCGCTGGCTGTAAAAACCATTGGCCTCAATCAGTTGATTTTTCAATTGTTCAAATGCTGAAACATTTTTAGCTTTTTGATATACATGGAGCAAGTACCAATTTCCTTCCTCGCTAAAATTGGCAAAAGGAATATCCTGAAGTTTTAAAAATCTACTTTCCGCCTGGCTCCATTCGCTGAGGTTGTACAAACACATACCTCCGTAAAAAAGCGCATTGGCGTCGTCGGGAAACGATTGCAAGATTTCGTCAAAATGCAGCAGGGCAAGTTTGTAGTCTTGCTGTGCAAAATCTTCAATGGCTTTGTTGAGTAAATTGAGGTAGGGAATTTTCAGCTCTTGTTCTCCCAATTCATTTTCTGTAAGCGTTGGTCTAGATTCGCGTTCTCCCTTGCGGTAATAGCGGTAGTCGAGTACTTTGAAATTTTGAATATATAATTCTCGTCCCATCTTGACGGCAAGTCGCCTTTCTTTTTGACTTTTCAATGTGACCTGTGTTGCCGGAATTTGCTCAATGCGTTCTAAGGCTTCCGCTTTGTTCACCACAGCTGTTGCGCTTGTTTTTAAGTCAAGAATTACCTGTTTTGGTGTAATGCGCTCTTCTGGTGCTGCCGGCGTCATCTTTTTGACGTCTGCTTTTTGATGGATTTTAATTGTCTGCACTTGTCTTTTTTCTACTTGCCGCGCAGCAGTCTTTATAACACTTGTTGTCGGGATCAATAACCAGCCAAGTGAAAGCGAAATGAAAAGCGCAGCTGTGAAGAAAATCAAATTTCTTGTGCGTTGCGGCTTAAAGAACTTTTTATCCGCTGCTTGAAAACTATCCCAAGCGTTTGCCTGTTGACTATAACCTTCTAAAGCGTCCATCACAAAATCATCCTGAACAAACTCCTTTTCTATAAGGTGCTTTTCCTTTTGTTGGACGGTTTGGAGATATTTCTTGAATAAAGCTCTATTTGCCTTCATAACTTTGTTTTTGTTCCATCAGCAATTTGAGGTTGCGTTTGCCATTTTGGACGTAACTTTTGACTTCATTAAAAGTGTAACCGGTTTGCTTCATGATTTGCTCGTAACTGAGCTGTTCTATATAAAAAAGTACAATACAGGTTTTCTGCTGTGTTTTAAGTTGGGGGATAGCCCATTCGAGTAGATTCAATTGTTGCTCTACATCGATGCGTTCCTCTTCGTTAGACACTTCGCTAATTTGTTCATCTAATTGAATGGTGCTACCTGGTTTGTTTTTGCGCAGAAAGGCAAGCGCTAGGTTGCGTGCGACTGTATATAGCCAACCTTTGAAAAAATCGATGTCGTGTTTCAAGATAAGCGTAGGTAGTTTGGCGAAGCATTCCATTGTAAGGTCTTCGGCATCCATAGTTTGTTTTGTATACTTGAGCTGCACACCATACACAAGGTGCCCATAGCGTTTGTACAACTCGTCTATGCAAGCCGCCCATTGCTTTTCTTTATAAACAAGAATCAATTGTTCGTCGTTCAAAGATTTTAAATAAGCCCTTCTACCAAGTACCATATGTTGCAAAGATGCCGAAAATACAGGGTTTCCACAAAAAAGATGAAAAAAATGAAACCTTTCAAATGCTTGATCGTTAGACAACTGTGCTTCGGCGAAAATAATTTTTTAAAATTTCTTTCAAAAAAGCATTGCAGAACGAAAAAGAGTACATATCTTTGCAC
>CALJTX010000014.1 GCA_937975705.1 uncultured Flavobacteriia bacterium
AATTTTATTTCTTTCGCTTTCCGCAGATTATCTGTGTCAGGGGCTGGCTACCGATATGCTCAGGCTCGGTTCGTATGTATCTGATGAGGTGAAGCGTCGAGAACTCATTACCGTTCGCACAAATGGCCTGACTCTAAAATCAAAGGCTTTGGCTGTGTTAATTGCTTTTCAAAGTGACTGTATTGAACTATACGCCGACGATCGACTTTCTCATTTTACGATGTTATTGGATACAGAAAATCAACAGTTGCGCATCTTTTTTGAGGAGGGTATTCCAGAACAAAAGGCAGCTTTATGCGGTGTGTATTTTCATGGTGACAAGCGCATGCCATATTTGATTTACTCAAACAACGGCACTCATGATTTTTTTCAAGCGTCTCAAGATGTGGTAGTTATTCAGTACTTCAAGTTATACAATGTGGAAAATGAAGATATTTCGAATCAAATACAACTCATAGACGAAAGAAAAATACATACCGGAACATTTTCCGAAAACAACCTGGAATTAAACTATTACATTGAGTCATGTTATTGAGGGTCTTCTTAATAAATTATTAGCTTTATATAAATGACATTCCTTAAGAACTCAAACAGATACGTTGTTTCTTTATCAGTGATAAATCTTGTTTTATTGCTGATGTATGCAGGTTTTGTGAGATTTAGAATTGAAAATCTGATGCAAATCATGCACAAGTACAATGAGCCATTTAGTATTGCTTACCTGATCAAATGGCTCGGTCATGAGCTGGTCATCTCCCTATTGGGCTTGCTTTCATTGTTTGGGCTCTTGTTTTGGAGAAAGCGTGAGCTATTTTTCTTTTTGACGCTCTCTTATTTTGCTACGGTCCTGACAATTGTGGTTTTAGCACCCTCGTTGAGCGCCATGTATTTTGTTAAACTCATTTTGTGTTTGGCAGCCCTCTGGATAATTATCTTTAAAGATGTTTATGCGGTGTATGCAAACAAGCCGTTCTTGAAGTTGATATTCCTATTTTGTGGTGTCATCATTTATACCATGTGGCTATTTCTATCGGTGTTATATCACTTTGGTAATGGCAGTTAGCTTTACTCAAATTGCGTTTTAAATAATGAACAGTTCTTACATTCTCAAAATACATACTGACAAGCAAAATTTTAATTTGTTGAACGATTTATTCGAATACACAACAAGTTCAAAAGAGGCAGTTTGGGAGTATGGCCTAGAAGAAGATGCAGCGGGCTTCGCAAATACGCTTTGCCATTTTATCGATTTATTGGAGTCTAAGCAGCAGCAATTGGTTCAACATGGATTTGATTTTGATGAGGTATCGATTTGGTATTTGTATGAATACAGCGGCCAATGCAATATGGAATTTGAACCACAAGATTTAAAAAGACTAGGCAATTTAGGTGTCAGGTTGTGCATCAGTTGTTGGGAGGGAGAAAAGGAGAAATTTATGGTTGAAGGATTATAAAATACAAATCATTAGTTTTATATAAATGACATCAAAAATTAACCTTCTCGATCTCCTTGGTCAGTTTGCGTGGTTTACCATGTGGTGCATGCCGTTTTTAATGGCTATACTGTTTTGGCGCTGGATGGGTAGGAATAAAGTACTTGGTGTGGTTTTAGGAATCCTGATTGGTAGTTTCTTTTCGATGATCCTTTATGCGATAAGTATGAATATCGTATTTCGGGATTTTAAATTTTGAGCAGATACTTTATAAATGCAAAAACTAGACAAGAAATTCAAGATCATCGACCATTACGACGATTATCAACGCTATTTGGATCCAGACAAGCGTAGCGAGCTGTCTTGGTTTGGATATTGTTTGCAGTGCGCAGCTCAGCCTGATATTGCTACCCAAATAGAGTTACTGACGCGCGTTGTGTCGGCTCAAATTACGCATTTGAATGCTCCAAATTGGATAATAAAGCACGATGACAAGGATTTTCCCTGGATTCAAAATGAAGCTATCCATAATGCATTGCTGCAGCAATTCAAGGAGCTTTTAGAAGGCAATGGCATTGCAGCGAATGAAGTTGGCCCACTTGTGGTCAGTCAGAAAGAACTTTGTACAGTTTTAAAGGAATTGATTTATTATCCTCAAAATTTATCCTACAAAAATATTGACCTCATTCCTGTTGGGTCGGAGGTCGTTATCAAGTTTACACACCACCTAGACATTCAACTCATTAGCAGAAATAAAGTAATTTTAGAGGAGCTCCTTCAATTTGCCAAGGGAGTGGAAGGTCTTACTTACATGGAATTAAAAGATGAACAAACTTTTTGAACTTATTTTCTGGCTAAATATGGCTCAGGTATTTCAGGCCAATGACATCAAGTCTTACGATGAAATTGTTGGGGGAGAGGAGCTAGTCGATTAAACATTTCCTCCCAACTCTTGTTACAATTTTAAATCTCCACACATGCGCAAAAGCGGTTATGTATTCACGCCTTATCAAGCACCAGAGCTCTCTGATTTCGAGCGCTTGTTTGATATTTTTAGCGAACTCATTGTGCATACTTCGGGCGATGTAGATGAAGCGCTGGAGTGGCTCAATGTCTTGGATAAGGAATACAGCCTGACCAACGACAAATACACCATGGACGACTTCATCGAGGACCTCAAGAAAAAGGGGTATTTGCGCGAAGAAATCTTACCAGACGGCAAGGGCCAGATGAGCGTAACGGCCAAGACCGAACGCATATTGCGCAAAAATGCGATGGAGCAAATCTTTGGGAATATCCGCAAGAGTGGGCGAGGGCAGCACAAATCCAAAAAGAGTGGGTTAGGAGACGAAGCAACCGGCGAATTCAGAGATTTTCAGTTTGGCGATGCGCTCGAAAACATTTCGATTACAGAGAGCCTGAAAAACGCGCAGATCAATCACGGCGTAGGGGAGTTCCGGCTGACCGAACAAGACTTAGTGGTCGAGGATACCCACCACCAATCGCAGATGAGTACGGTACTCATGATCGATATTAGTCACAGCATGATCCTCTACGGCGAAGACCGCATTACGCCTGCCAAAAAAGTAGCCATGGCGCTGGCAGAGCTCATTACCACGAGTTATCCGAAAGATACCCTAGACGTGATTGTCTTTGGCAACGACGCTTGGCCAATTAGCATCAAAGATTTGCCGTATTTGAACGTTGGGCCTTACCACACCAATACGGTTGCAGGCCTGGAGCTCGCTATGGATATCTTGCGCAGAAAACGCAATACCAACAAGCAAATTTTCATGATCACCGACGGCAAGCCGAGTTGTTTGCGCTTGCCAGATGGGCAGTATTACAAAAACAGCAATGGCCTAGATGATTACATCGTAGACAAATGCTACACCATGGCGGCGCAAGCCCGCAAAATGCACATCCCCATCACCACCTTCATGATTGCCCAAGATCCGTATTTGCAGCATTTTGTGGACGAATTCACGAAGTCCAACAAAGGGAAAGCCTTTTTTACCGGATTGAAAGGCTTAGGTGAAATGATTTTCCACGACTACGAAACCAATCGTAAAAAACGAATGAACTGATATGATAGACACCAACATCCATACGCTCGGCGCTTTAAAAGCGGCAGGCTACACGTCCAAAAGCATCAAAACCGAACTCCGCGACAACCTCATTGCGGCACTCAAAGCCGGTAAGCCAAGTTTTCCGTCGATGCACGGCTATGAGCATACCGTGGTTCCGCAACTCGAGCGCGCCATTCTCTCCAAGCACAATATCAACTTGCTGGGCTTGCGCGGCCAAGGCAAAACGCGCATTGCGCGGCTCATGATCCATTTGCTAGATGAGTACATCCCGGTGGTGGCGGGCAGCGAAATCAACGACGACCCGTTGGCGCCCATTAGCCGTTACGCCAAAGACCTCATTGCCGAACACGCCGACAACACACCCATTACTTGGCTTCATCGCTCTGAGCGCTTCTACGAAAAACTCGCCACACCAGACGTCACGATCGCCGATCTCATTGGTGACATCGACCCTATTAAAGCAGCTAACCTCAAGCTCAATTACGCCGACGAACGTGTGTTGCACTTCGGCATGATACCCCGTGCGCACCGTTGTTTGTTTGTCATCAATGAGTTGCCAGACCTTCAAGCACGTATTCAAGTAGCGCTATTTAACATATTGGAAGAAGGTGACATACAAATTCGTGGCTTCAAGTTGCGCTTGCCTTTAGACCTCCAGTTTATTTTTACGGCCAACCCCGAAGACTACACCAACCGCGGCAGCATCGTGACGCCACTCAAAGACCGCATTGGTTCTCAAATTCTGACGCACTACGCCGCCGACGTAAAGACCGCCAAGCAAATTACCGCCCAAGAAGCCCAAAAACTAGAAAACCGCATTTGCGAGGTGCACGTCCCCGAATTGGCCAAAGATATCTTAGAGCAAATTGCTTTTGAAGCGCGCAACAGCGAATACGTCGATGCCAAAAGTGGCGTGAGCGCGCGCATGAGCATCACCGCCTACGAAAACCTCATCAGCACTGCCGAGCGCCGCGCCTTGCTCAACAACGAGCAAAGTACGACCGTTCGCTTCTCCGACCTCATGGGCATGATTCCATCAATCACCGGTAAGGTAGAGTTGGTCTATGAAGGCGAGCAAGAAGGCTCTTCTTTTGTGGCCAATCAGCTCATTAGCGAGGCCACCAAAACGCTCTTTTTGACTTATTTTCCGAAAATCGAAAAACTCAAAAAAGCAGATCAGGTCACGCCCTATGATGGCGTAGTTGAATGGTTTACCCAAAACAACGCCCTCGAAATCGCCGACGAAACAGATGAGCAAACTTACTTGCAAGCACTGCAAGCCATTGAGCCCCTCAAAGCATTGATCGAGCGCTACCAACCGCGTGTGGCTTCAGAAGATCTTCCTTTTCTAATGGAGTTCGTACTCTGGGCTTTGGTAGAGTTCAAGCGCTTGTCTAAGCAAAAAACTGCCAACGGCATGTCTTTCAATGACCTATACGATAGTTTGTTGAAGGGGATTTAATTACCTCTTAGTTTTGTATTTTTGCCGCCAAATTGAGATGATGAGTGGAACAAAAATAGAAGACTTTTCTTATCTACTGCCAGATGAGCGCATTGCACGTTTTCCGGTCACGCCGCGTCACAATAGCAAGTTATTGGTTTATCAAAACGGCACTATCTCAGACGATCGCTACATCAACCTTGCTGCGCATTTGCCTGCTAAGGCTTTATTGCTGCTCAATAACAGTAAGGTAATTGAAGCGCGCCTGCATTTCAAAAAGAGCACCGGAGGGCTAGTAGAAGTTTTTTGTTTGGAGCACAGCGAAATTTACCCTGATGTCAGTAGCGCTATGCAGCAAAAAGGAAGCGTCGAATGGATTTGTCAGATTGGCGGTGCTAAAAAATGGAAAGCGGGTTCAGTAGAACTTAAGTTTGACAACAAAGGCGCTACCCACACGCTTTATGCACAACAAATACAACGCTTGGACTCCGGATTTAAAATTCATTTTCACTGGACCGACCCCCAGCTTTGTTTTGCTGAAATCTTGCATATTGCTGGCAAAATTCCCTTGCCACCTTACCTGAATCGAGAGGCCGAAGAGAGCGACAAAAGCAGTTACCAGACTGTCTATGCAAAAGAAGATGGTTCTGTTGCAGCGCCCACCGCAGGCCTTCACCTCACAGAAACTGTCTTTGAACAACTCGCCGCCAAAAATATCCAAACTGCAACGCTCACACTACACGTGGGCGCAGGTACCTTTAAACCAGTCAAGACCGAAACAGCCGAAGCACACGACATGCACGCCGAGTTTATTGAGGTGCGTCAAGAACTGCTAGACATATTGCTTCAAAAACCAAAGCAGACGCGAATAGCAGTGGGTACAACCTCATTGCGTACCTTAGAAAGTATTTACTGGATGGGCGTGAAGCTTTTGGAAGATAAACAGCTTACACTCAAGAATTGTGCACTCCAGCAATTCGAAGCCTATACCTTGCCGCAAGATGTTGCTTTCGCCGATGCCATTCAAGCGGTATTGGCACAGCTCAAGCGCGAGCAAACCGATCAATTCTTGACCAAAACCAGCTTAATGATCAAGCCGGGTTACCGCATCCGCAGCGTAGATGCCATCCTGACCAATTTTCATCAGCCACGTTCCACATTGCTGCTTTTGATCCATGCGTTTGTTGGTCAAGATTGGAAAAATATCTACAATTACGCCCTAGCCAACGACTACCGCTTCTTGAGCTATGGCGATGGGAGTTTGTTGTGGTTGAACTGATGATCAGTTTTACTTGCTGCGTTTAATTGCGGTGTTCCATCCAATTTTAGGTTCAATTCCTCAATTCATAAGTCAAAAGAAATCGGTATAATCATCTTTGTAGCAATGGGTTTTCCTGCTGAGGTTGCTGGATTCCATTTAGGCGCGTAGCGTATGACACGCAGCGCTTCTGCATCAAGACTCGGGTGTGCTGATTTATGTACCTCAGCATGGGTAATGCTGCCATCTTTTTGAACGATGCAAGAGATAAATACCCTGCCTTCGATATTCTGTTCGACGCATTCACCAGGGTATTCTATATTCTCAACGAGATAGTTGTAAAACGCTTCCATATCTCCGACAGGAGTAGCATCAATTAAATCAATCGAGTCTTTGTCGGCACTTGCTGGATATTTAGCATCGATCGCCTTAAAGTGAGCTTCCTCTTGAGTCCTGTTGAGGCGCAGTGAGCAGACTTTGATTTGATCTACTTTTTTAGAATTAAAATAAAACAAATGGTACTCTTTGTGCAATTGAGTAGGGTCTGCAATGATGAACTCAATAGATTTCTCCTTTAAACCCAACATCAACAACTCCCCATTCTGATCCGTTTTCCCCATCTTTATCTTTTGTTCGTCTATAATGGCAATGACGTTGAGTCCGGCGAGGGCACTATGCGTTGCCAAACTGGTTACTTTAAGGGTCAATTGGTAGGTTTTGGCTGCAAGCAGCGGAGAGGATAATACGAGGGCAGTGATGATGAAAAGTAATTTTTGCATGTATTTACATTCTAGCAGAGACTCACAACCATTTCCAAAGCCAGTATTTTTCAACCAGTAGCTTGCCTAAGTGCCAGAATCGCCCCGGCTGTCTCATTGTTACCGCAGGTGCCGGTTCAGCATAGAAATTACCGGCGGCAAACCCCGCCCTGCCAAAGCCCAACTCCAAAAAACAATAGGCGCGGCCGTCATATTTCTTGTTGGCGGGCAATCCCCGGATAT
>CALJTX010000015.1 GCA_937975705.1 uncultured Flavobacteriia bacterium
CCGTTGTGCAAGACGAAGAAGAAGTAAAGGCCAATTGGGAAAAACTGAAATTAAAAGAAGGGAAAAAATCGGTGCTCGAGGGTGTTCCTTCTTCCCTACCTGCGCTTGTCAAAGCCACGCGCATTCAAGAAAAAGTGAAGGGAATTGGCTTTGAATTTGCCGACGCCGAAGATGCGTGGGCTAAGGTTCAAGAAGAAATTGCCGAATTAAAAATAGAAGTTGATAAAGGTTCAGAACAAGCAGAAGCTGAATTTGGAGATGTCTTGTTTTCTTTGGTGAATTATGCGCGTTTCGTGAACATATCGCCAGAAAATGCCCTAGCTTTAACCAACCAAAAATTCATCAAGCGCTTCCAAGAAATGGAGCAACTTTTAGCACAAGACGGCTTGCTTGCCCAAGACCAAACCTTAGAAAAACTCGACCAATACTGGGAGCGCGCCAAGAAAAGCACGCAATAAATATTCTGTCCAACAAAAATAAACACCATGGATACTTTCTACCAATACGCCATCAAATCACTCATCCTATTGGCCATCACGCTCTTGATTCGTTTTTTTGCAGGAAAGGCCGTCACGCGTTTTTTAGTCAAATTCGAAGGTGATATCAAGCGTAGACGCGTGTCTATCCGCATCATCAACTTGTTTTTGTCCATTTTCTTTATCTTGATTTTTGCGGCCATTTGGAATATCGAAACCCAAGATCTTTTGGTTTTCTTCACCTCCACCATTACCGTCATTGGCATCGCATTTTTTGCCAACTGGTCTATTTTATCGAATATCACGGCGAGCTTGATTTTATACTTCAATCACCCACTCAACATTGGCGAAATTGTACGCATTTACGACAAAGAATTCGATATCGAAGGAGAGCTCATCGATTTGAGTTTCTTTTTTATGTACATCCGTTCGGCCGAAGGTCATTTGGTCACGATTCCGACTTCAGCGGTGCTCAACAAAACGGTCATCATCAAGTCAAATAAGGTATTCTAGCGCGGATAGCACAAAAAGTACTTCTCTACTGGCGTAGACAAAGCCGAAATATTGAGGTTATCTGATGCTTTCGACAATTCTAAAATGCTGCCGTTTTTGAGCAACAAATTGATGTTTTGCTTCTGTTCGTTGTATGCTTTGTTGGTGAGGCGGTCCGAATAAATAAAATACGGCAGGTCTTGATCAGACAACTGGTGTTCTTCACGGATGCGCTGCTGCACTTCTGCAATGCGCGCTGCACTAAACGGTGTCTTGGAGATTTCTATTTTGAATAACTGTCGATTGACCAAACCAGAACAGAGCGTTGCCAAAATGTAATCTGGCGCAAATTGCCAAACCTTGATGGCTCCCCAAATGTCGTAGTCGTCTAGGCGTGCAAAATGTGTAAGCACCATTGGGTCTTGTTCAAAATGCTCACTTTTGATGTCCTGAGATAAAAAGAAATGCAAGGACGGGCTGGCAAATAATGGCGTTCCTGCTTTGACCAATTCTTTGGCACGGCGCAGTGCATGAATGAGCATAAACTCAGCAGCCACAACCGTTTTATGCAGGTACACTTGCCAGTACATCAGCCTGCGCGCAACGATAAATTTTTCAACGGAATAAATCCCTTTTTCTTCTAGGACCAAATGCCCTTCCTGGACATTCAGCATTTCAATCAGGCGCTCGCTGCCAATGACTCCTTCCGAAACGCCAGAGTAAAAGCTGTCGCGGTTGAGGTAGTCGAGGCGGTCCATGTCGAGCTGACTCGATACCAATTGATGCAAAAACGGGCGGTGGTACTCATTTTTAAAAATCTCGAGGGCCAGCGCGAGGTCTTGTCCGTATTCCACGGTGAGTTCTGCGATAAAGTAAGCCGAAATTTGCTCGTGGCTCACGCCGCAAACGATGTCGTACTCTAGCGCATGACTAAAAGGGCCATGACCGATGTCGTGTAGCAAGATCGCCAAACAAACGGCGCGTTCTTCTTCATCGCTGATCGGATGGCCTTTGCGGCGGATGCTCGTGACGGCTTGGGTCATGAGGTGCATGGCGCCCAGGACATGATGAAAACGGGTGTGATTGGCACCCGGATACACCAAATGGCTGAGGCCTAATTGTTGAATGCGACGCAAGCGTTGGAAATACGGATGCTCGAGGATATCGAAAATAATTTCGTGCGGCAAAGAAATAAAACCGTAAACTGGGTCGTTTATGATTTTCTTCTTGTTATTAGGGGCGGTGTTCGCTGGCAAGTTGCTAACTTTAAAAATTCAATCAAAGCTATTAAAAATAAGACATATGCAAGGTAAAATTCTTTGGGCCGACGACGAAATCGAATTACTCAAACCACACGTTCTCTTTTTGGAATCGAAAGGTTACGAAGTAGATACCGCTACCAACGGCCAAGATGCCATCGAAAAAGCCTTGAACCAACATTTTGACATCATCTTTCTCGATGAGAACATGCCTGGCCTGAGTGGCCTCGAAACACTGGCCCAAATCAAGGAGCACAAAGCGCTGGTGCCGGTGGTGATGATCACCAAAAGTGAAGAGGAACACATCATGGAAGAAGCCATCGGCTCCAAAATTGCCGACTACCTCATCAAGCCCGTCAACCCCAACCAAATTTTGCTGAGCATCAAAAAAAACCTCGACCACAGCAAACTCATTAGCCAGAAAACAAACGCCAGCTACCAACAAGAATTTCGCCAACTCGGCATGCAACTTTCAGGGCGACTCGACGCCGATGAATGGAAGGAACTCTATACCAAACTGGTTTTCTGGGAGCTCCAACTAGACAACATCGAAGACACCGGCATGCGCGAAATCTTCGAAATGCAGAAAAAAGAAGCCAACAAACTCTTCTGCGACTTCATCGAAGACAACTACCTCGACTGGACGAGCGGTGACCCCGACGCCCCTACCATGATCCATACGCTCATCAAAGACCGCATTGCGCCGCTCATCGGCAAAGAAAAACTCGCGGTTTTGGTCATCGACAACCTCCGTTTTGACCAATGGAAAACCATCGAAGGCATCGTAGGCCGTTATTTCCAAAAGGAAAAAGAAGACATCGTCTTTTCTATCTTGCCCACTGCCACACACTACGCCCGAAATGCTTTTTTTGCGGGTCTTTTACCTGCTGAAATCGAAAGACGCTTCCCGACACTCTGGAAAAACGAAGACGACGAAGGTGGCAAAAACATGCACGAAAAAGACTTCTTGGAAGCGCAGCTCAAGCGTTTGGGCAAGAACGTCAAGTGGTCTTACAATAAGATCACGAATGTTGAGGCCGGCAAAAAACTTGGCGATCAATTCCACCAATGGAAAGACAACGACGTCAACTTTATTGTCTACAACTTTGTCGATATGCTCTCACATGCCCGCACCGAAATGGAAGTGATCCGCGAACTCGCTGACAACGAAGCCGCTTACCGCTCTATTACCACAAGTTGGCTAGAACACTCCCCGCTACTCGATATCCTTAAAAAAATTGCCGACGCCGGGCACAGGCTCATCATTACCACCGACCACGGCACCATCAAAGTCACCAAACCGGTGCGCATCGTTGGCGAACGCAACACCAATACCAACCTGCGTTACAAAGCCGGACGCGGCCTCAGTTACGATGCCAAAGAAGTATTTGTGGTCAAAAATCCGCAAGAAGCGCAACTCCCAAAACTCAAGATGTCTGCCGAGTTTGTTTTTGCGCGCGAGCAAGACTTTTTTGTGTATCCGAACAACTACAATCACTTTGTGAACTATTACGGACAGACCTTTCAGCACGGCGGCATCTCCCTCGAAGAAATCATGATTCCGTTTGTTGAGCTCAAGGCCAAATAAGCTCGAGGTTCAGAAGAAAAAGAATTCTATATTTTTGCTTCTTTAGAACCATTCAAAATAGCGAAAATCCGTACTTTTGTACCAAAACCAAAAGTATGGCTCCTGTTCCGTTTTCCGTTGCTGCCATCCGCGAACTTTTTCCGGCCCTGCGCCAAAAAGTATACGGAAAACAGCTCATTTATTTTGACAACGGCGCCACCTCGCAAAAACCGCAGTTGGTCTTAGATACCCTGCAGCAATATTACGCGCTTGAAAACGCGAACATTCACCGCGGGGTGCACTACTTAAGCCAACAGGCAACCACTGCCTACGAAGCCGCACGCCGCACCATCCAGCACTATATCGGCGCCAAAGCACCCGAAGAAATTATTTTTACCAAAGGCACCACCGACAGCATCAATCTCGTTGCTTTTTCCTTTGGCGAGCGCCTTAAACCCGGCGACGAAATACTCATTTCTGCCATGGAGCACCACTCCAACATTGTGCCTTGGCAACTCTTGTGCGAGCGCAAAGGCTGCACACTACGCGTCATTCCTATTTCCAAAAAAGGAGAACTCGACCTCAATGCTTTTGAAGAGCTGCTTTCTGAACGCACCAAATTGCTGGCCATTACGCACATCTCCAATACGCTGGGCACCATCAACCCCGTCAAAGAGCTCATCGCCAAAGCGCACAAAGTGGGCGCAAAAGTGTTGCTCGACGGCGCCCAAAGCATCCAGCACCTCACCATAGACGTCCAAGACCTCAACTGCGATTTCTACACCTTTTCTGGTCACAAAGTATTCGGCCCCACAGGCATTGGCGTGCTCTATGGCAAAGAAGCGATCCTCGACAGCATGCCGCCGTATCAAGGTGGTGGCGACATGATTGCTAAAGTTACTTTTGAACGCTCCACCTACAACACCCTACCGCTCAAGTTTGAGGCCGGAACACCACACATCGCAGGCGCCATTGGCCTCGGAAGCGCCATTTCGTTTTTACAAAGCATCGATATGCAAGCTGCGGCTGCCCACGAGCTCGAACTTACTAAATATGCGCAAGGAATTCTAGACACCTTTGAAGGCCTGCACATCATCGGCGAAGCCAAGCACAAAACGAGTGTTGTTTCGTTTACCATAGACGACATGCACCCGTTTGACATCGGCACCCTCCTCGACAAACAAGGAATTGCCGTGCGCACCGGCCACCACTGCACCCAACCCCTCATGGATTTCTACCAAATTCCAGGTACGGTACGGGCGTCGTTTGCTTTTTACAACACCAAAGAAGAAATAGATACTTTCGTTGCTGCACTCGAGCGCAGCATGCAAATTTTAGGCGCATGACCATCCAAGAAAAACAACAAGACATCATCGACGAATTTGCCATCTACGACGACTGGATGGATAAATACGAATACATCATCGAACTCGGCAAAAGTGTGCCGACACTCGCTCCCGAACTCAAAACCAAAGACCGCCTCATAGAAGGGTGCCAATCCAATGTTTGGTTGGCCACCGAAATCAAAGACGGCAAAATGCAATTTAGCGCAGATTCCGACGCCATCATTACCAAAGGAATCATCGGGCTTTTGATCCAGGTCTACAACAACGAAAGCCCTGCTGCCATTTTACAATCTGAACTTTTCTTTATCAACCAAATTGGGCTCGCCGAACACCTCTCACCCACCCGAGCCAATGGCCTTTTAAGTATGGTCAAACGCATGAAAACAGAAGCACTTCAAAGTCTAGCCCAATGAACGAATTAGAAGACCGCATCGTCGAGATGCTCAAAACCATTTACGATCCCGAAATTCCTGTCGATATCTTTGAACTCGGCCTCATTTACGAAGTAAAAGTCGAAACCGACAACCACGTTTTCATTGACATGACCCTTACGTCTCCCAATTGCCCTGTCGCAGAATCGCTCCCCAAAGAAGTGGAAGACAAAGTGGCTAGCGTAGATGGCGTAACGAGTGCCAAAGTCAACATCGTATTTGACCCGCCCTGGGACAAAGACATGATGAGCGAAGAAGCTAAATTGGAACTCGGATTTCTCTAAGCAATCCTATTGCTTACTGAGGCTAAAGCGCTTGAGCCGATACTGTATAAAATCGTAATACTCAAAAGTGAGTTGCTTTTTGGTAAGCATGATAATTTTTGCCTGAAGGGTATCTGTAGGGCGCGCAATCTGAATATACATGCCATCTGTACTCAAAGACACGTTTGTTTGCTCAAATTGCACTGAGTCAGTAACGTCATACTGACCAAAATACGAATACGTATACTTTGCCTTACCAGAAAGTTTGGTCGGCTCAAATGTGAAATTTCCGACTGCCGCGCTGTCGTAAAACAGGAATCCTTCGCCATCTTCGATGCGCACAACATTTAAATGCCAATTTCCTTGTAGCAACTTTTGTTTGTGCGCAATTTTAGCACAAGAAAATACAAGACTCAGCAATAAAAGGTAGATCAATTTCATCAGGACAACGCAATTGCTAACATACACTTTACGCCCACTTCAAGCGCGTTCTCATCGATATCAAACTGCGGATGATGCACCGCCGGATTGCTCTCTTTATGAGCAAAGCCAGTGCCCAACCTAAAGAAACAAACCGGTCTGTGATGGCTATAAAAAGCAAAATCTTCGGCCGTCATGCGCAAACCAAGAGGCTGCACTTGCGCCTCGCCGAGGGTGGCTGTCAATAGGCCCTTCACTTTCTGGGTAAGCGCAACATCATTCATTAAAAAAGGATAGCCCTCTCCTATCGTCAAATTGATTTGAGCCCCAAATTGCGTGGCAATTTGTGCGGCCTTTTCGTGTAAAATTGTTTTCACTTGAGCTCGCCAGCTTTCATTCATGGTACGAAATGTTCCTTTGATAGTAGCCGTAGTACTCACTACATTGGTACTGCCCAAGGCTTCAAAGCGCCCAAAGGTCAGTACCTGCGGGGTGTCGTTGGGGCAATTTTCAGTGACGAATTGTTGACACGCTTGCATCCAAGCAATGCCTACATCAATAGGATTTACAAAACGTTCGGGCAAAGCGCCGTGCCCACCCACACCTTCTATGTCGACATGGATTTCGTCCGAAGAAGCCATATACAAACCTTCTTTGATCCCCACAAAGCCCGCCGGGAGTTCTGGATACACATGTAAGGCTACGAGTTCTTCTACTTTTGGGTTTTCGAGCACACCAGCTTTGATCATAAGGCTAGCCCCACCAGGATTTTGCTCCTCTCCTGGCTGAAAAATGAGCTTGACAGGTCTGGAAAGCTGCTCGCGGTGTTGCTGCAGCAAAACTGCTGTTCCGAGCAAGATACTCGTATGTACATCGTGGCCACATGCGTGCATCCAGCCCGGTACCTGACTTTTGTAAGGCACCTCATTTTGCTCTTGAATAGGCAAGGCATCGAGGTCTGCGCGCAGGGCCAAACAAGGAGTTTGGGGATCGTGGTGTGCTGCAGCAATATAAGCCACAATGCCTGTGCCCGCAACTTCCTTTTGGTGTGCAATACCAAAAGCCGTGAGCACACTACTCACATACGCCATAGTTTCAAATTCTTGAAAAGATGGTTCTGGGTGCATGTGTAGATGCCTGCGCCAAACTACAATTTGCGGCACAAGCGCTAGAATTTGCTGTTGGAGTTGCTCAGGGTTCATTTTTCTGTAGGCCGGTATAACCCGATAAAATCAATTGAAAAGAAACATAGGCCATGAGCAAACCGAAGATCAGCTTGACCCACGCCTCAGGCAAGCGCAAGGTGAGTTTTGAACCCAAAAAAGCGCCGATTACAAAGGTACTGGCGATGACCAAACCAAAACGCCAATTGACATTTCCGGTTCGCCAATAATTCATCACTGCCAACAACAAAACCGGCAGGGAGAGGATAAACAAAGAGGTGCCTTGTGCTTGGTGCTGGCTCAGCCCGAGTAAAAAAACGAGCGCCGGAACAATGACCATGCCGCCACCAATGCCAACCATACCGCTGAGCATGCCTGCGGCAAGACCGATAAGCGTGAGCAATAAAATGGTTTGAATAGACATCTAGAACAAATGTAAGAAGTTTTCGAGTCAATCGACAAGTTGGTTACAACCTCTGATGTCGCTAGCTTCCAAACGACCCTCAAGCAAGAAACCTTGGGGTGTGAGCCGGCCAAGGTCGTCGGTTTGGATAAACGCACAACTGTTTTGATTGGCGAGATCGATTACGTTGACACCTCCTTTTTGACCAAAAGGCACCTCTTGAAAAGGGTCGTAGGCGTCGCGGATCCGGATTTGCATCCAGGGCGGACAACTAAAGGTTTGGTCAGAAGTGCAATAGGCCTGAGACAGCAATTCGGTCATGCCGTATTCAGAAAGAATTTGCTGCACCCCAAAACCCGCTTGAAGTAGTTGATGTAGTTCTACTTTGGTCAGTTCTTGACGGCGGCCTTTCATGCCTCCGGTTTCCAAAATAAACGCCTCTTGGAGTTGGCTTCTAGATTCAGCTAAATCTAGTAAAGCGTAAGAAACGCCAAATACAAATGGTTTTTTACCCGCTGCCAGCGCTTCTTGATAGACCGCTTGCAATTGGGCTACTTCAGCCAAATAATAGCCTGAAAGTGCTGAGCCGCTTTTTTGAATGAGTTGGTCTACCATGTAAATCAAGCTCGAGTCTCCGTTTTCGAGATAGGACGGCAGTAATGCGATAAAAACGTAATCGGAAATTGCGCCGAAAACACGTTCAAATCCGAGCGCAAGTGAGGCGTTGTACCAACTGAGGTCATTGATATGATGCTGACTGCGGTTTTGTTGGGTGGTACCACTCGATAAGAAGGTTTTTTCAATAGGTTGGCCCTGCAAGCAAATTTGTTGACTTTTAAAAAAATCAATTGGAAGAAAGGGAATTTGCGCGAGTGTACTCGGTTTGTTTTTGCCGATCAAATCGACATATTGGCGGTAAACAGGAATATTGGCGTATTGGCGCTCAAAGGTGGCCAAAGCCAATGCTTCGAAGTTTGCCGGGTCGATTTGTTGAAGAAATTGCTGTGGGTCCACTGCACAAAGTTAAGCCTTAGCGGGCAGCAATCGCGAATAAATCGGTAATTTTGAACAAAGAAAATTTCAAGTTGTTGGACTTTATATCATGAAAAAAACAGGCGTTCTCCTTATTCAACTCGGTACTCCAGATTCACCAAGCGTGTCTGATGTCCGCAGCTATTTATCCGAATTTCTCAACGACCCACGCGTCATTGACATTCCCTATCTCTTGCGCACCATTCTCGTCAATGGCATTATCGTGCCTTTTAGAGCGCCAAAGTCAGCTAAAATATATAAAGAGCTCTGGACGCTCGGCAATGGCGAATCGCCGCTGCTTACACACAGCCGCAAATTAAAAGAGTTATTGCAGGCTGAATTTGAAGGTCAGAACGTCACTTTTGAGTTGGCCATGCGCTACAAAAATCCTTCGTTAGATGTTGTATTGGAGCGCATGCGTTTGGCCAACTACGATCGCATTGTCATCTTACCCCTCTTTCCGCAATATGCTTCGGCCTCATCTGGTTCAGCCATAGAAAAAGCCCTTGACATCATGCGCAAATGGTGGGTCATTCCAGAAATCAAAGTCATTAGTCAGTTCTACGACAACGACGGCTATATCAACTCCGTTGTAGACAACGCACAACAATTCGATATCCCGAGCTTTGACCACATTCTCTTTTCCTACCACGGCCTACCGGAGCGCCAGGTAGACAAAGTCTATGAAGGCACCGACTTGTGTCAAGACCAACCTTGTGAATCCGAAATCAACGACCACAACAAATTCTGCTACAAAGCCACTTGCTACGCAACAACACGCCTCATTGCCGAGCGTCTTGGCTTAAAGGAAGACCAATACACCGTTTGTTTTCAGTCCAGACTAGACAAAAAATGGCTCACCCCTTTCTCCGATAAAGTAGTAGAAGAATGGGCCAAAAAAGGCGCCAAAAAATTATTGGTTTTTAGCCCGGCTTTTGTGGCAGACTGCCTAGAAACGCTTATTGAAATTGGCGACGAATACCAAGAAATCTTTGAAGAACACGGCGGAGAAAAAGTACAACTTGTCCCGAGTTCCAACACCCACCCCCTATTTGTGAAAGGCATGCAGCAACTTATTGAAAAAGAGCTGAGCTAAACCTTGAAATCGAATAGAAATCAACGTACATTTGCAAACTTATTTGAAGAAATGACTATGAATCAAACAGAAAAAATCACTTATAAAGTGAAAGACATCAGTCTTGCAGACTGGGGTCGTAAAGAAATCAAATTGGCAGAAGCCGAAATGCCAGGCCTTATGGCATTGCGCGAAGAATACGGTGCAGCAAAGCCTTTGGCTGGAGCGCGTATTGCAGGCTGCTTGCACATGACCATCCAAACTGCGGTTTTGATCGAAACACTCGTTGAGCTCGGCGCAGAAGTTACTTGGTCTTCTTGTAACATCTTTTCTACCCAAGACCACGCCGCAGCGGCAATTGCAGCAGCTGGTATTCCAGTTTACGCTTGGAAAGGCATGAACGAAGAAGAGTTCGACTGGTGTATTGAGCAAACGTTATTTGCATTTGAAGGCGGCAAAGCCCTCAACATGATCCTCGACGACGGCGGCGACCTCACCAATATGGTTTTTGACCGTTTCCCTGAGCTCACCAAAGACATCAAAGGTCTTTCTGAAGAAACTACTACAGGTGTGCACCGCCTTTATGAGCGCAAGAAAAACGGAACCCTCGTGATGCCAGCAATCAACGTCAACGACTCCGTTACCAAATCTAAATTCGACAACAAATACGGTTGTAAAGAATCACTTGTAGATGCCATTCGCCGTGCTACTGACGTCATGATGGCGGGTAAAGTAGCCATTGTTTGTGGTTACGGAGATGTAGGTAAAGGATCTGCTGCCTCTTTACAAGGAGCGGGTGCACGTGTTATCGTTACCGAAATTGACCCAATTTGTGCGCTTCAAGCAGCCATGGACGGTTTTGAAGTAAAACCACTTGACAAAGTCATTCACCTTGCAGACATCATCGTTACCGCCACCGGTAACAAGAGCATTGTTGTAGGTCGTCACTTTGAAGCCATGAAAGACAAATCTATCGTTTGTAACATCGGTCACTTCGACAACGAAATCGACATGGCGTGGCTCAACAGCAACTATGGCGAAAGCAAAATGGAGATCAAACCACAAGTTGACCTCTACAATGTCAAAGGCAACGACATCATCGTACTTGCAGAAGGTCGTTTGGTCAACCTCGGTTGTGCAACAGGTCACCCTTCTTTTGTGATGTCTAACTCCTTCACCAACCAAACGCTTGCGCAATTAGAGCTCTGGAACAACAGCGCCAACTACGAAAACGACGTCTACACGCTTCCAAAGCACCTCGACGAAAAAGTAGCGCGTTTACACCTCTCTAAAATTGGTGTTGAGCTCGAAACACTTTCTACCGAACAAGCCGACTACATCGGTGTGGCGGTTCAAGGTCCGTTCAAACCAGAACACTACCGCTATTAATAGCAAAAAGAAACATAAAAAAAGGCGAGTCAACGGCTCGCCTTTTTTGTTGCACAAAAGTGTTGGTTTGAATGGTTTGATCAGATGCGGTAACTCAATGCAACCTGCATCAACGGACCGCCAAGCCCGAATTCGCCACCAACTGCAAAGTGATAATCTACAAAATACCTGAAGCCGTAGCAAAGTCTAAAAGAGACAGGTATAACCAAACCTAAGTCGTTCGGACTTTGATCGATCAATATATTGTCCATGTATACATTTCTCTTGCGCATGTTTCCACCAATTCCTAAACCAATGTATTGATCTAAATTTGGATCTAAGGCACCCAAATGAAAATCGACGCGAAATTGGGGTCTGAAACGTTGTTTTTGGATCAGATAAGCATGCTTTTGAACGATCCATTCCCCATTAAAAAAGGAGCTGTCGGAAGTTGAATATTGCGCATTGGCCATGCCATACATGAGATCCACACCAATGCTGACATCATCTGAAGCCATGTACATGAAGCGCAAGCCAGAAGGAGCCAAACCAAAATACGACGGATTAGCGTAACTCGGAATTCCCTCACTTGCAGCCATGTTGAGCCTCAAAAAATTCGGGTAGCCCCCATAGGCATTGAGAATAACGTTACCCCTAAAAAGACCTTGAGCTTGCCCCGACACGCAGAACAAGCTCAAGATGAGTGAAAAAAAGATTTTCATAAAGACGAATTAGGCTTCCATCATTTTGATGAGGTTGAGTGCTGAACCAGCTCTGAACCACTCAATTTGAGAAGCATTATACGTATGATTCACCTTGATTTGCTCCGACTGGCCATTGCTGTGGGTAATTTGCAAAGTGAGTTGGGTGTCTGGGGCAAATGCCTGGAGGTCGATGAAGTCAAAGGTGTCGTCTTCTTGGATTTTGTCGTAGTCTGCCTCGTTGGCAAATGTAAGCCCGAGCATTCCTTGTTTTTTGAGGTTGGTCTCGTGGATACGCGCAAACGATTTGACCAAAACAGCACACACACCTAAATGACGTGGCTCCATGGCGGCATGCTCTCTTGAAGAACCTTCACCGTAGTTGTGGTCGCCGACAACAATTGATGGTACACCAGCAGCTTTGTAAGCGCGCTGAACCGCAGGAACTTCTCCGTATGTGCCAGTCAATTGGTTTTTCACGTTATTGGCCTCGCCGTTGAAAGCGTTTTCTGCACCAATGAGCATGTTGTTGGAGATGTTGTCTAGGTGGCCACGGTAACGCAACCAAGGACCTGCCATAGAGATATGGTCGGTAGTACATTTGCCTTTTGCTTTGATGAGCAAGCGGGCTCCTGTAATATTTTGTCCATCCCAAGCAGGGAAGTTCTCGAGTAATTGTAAGCGCTGAGAATCTGGTGCCACTGCGATTTCTACACCGCTGCCGTCTTCGGCTGGTGCTTGGTAACCGTTGTCTTCTACAGCAAAACCACGCGTTGGCAATTCGTCGCCAACCGGAGGGGTTAATTTCACTTGCTCGCCTTTGTCGTTGGTGAGGGTGTCTGTGAGCGGATTGAATCCGAGGTCACCAGCGATAGCCAATGCAGCCACCATTTCTGGGCTCGTTACAAAAGCATGGGTGTTAGGGTTGCCGTCTGCACGCTTCGAGAAGTTGCGGTTGAAAGAGTGTACAATAGTGTTTTTCTCTTGTTTTTCAGCGCCTTCGCGAGCCCACTGACCGATACACGGCCCGCAAGCGTTTGTAAAGACTTTCGTACCCATTTTTTCAAAGTCTGCAAGAATGCCATCGCGATCTGCGGTGTAGCGCACTTGCTCAGAACCCGGATTGATACCAAATTCCGCTTTTGGGGTAATGCCTTGTGCTACGGCTTGCTTCACGATAGAAGCCGCACGCGCTAAATCTTCGTAAGATGAGTTGGTACAAGAACCGATGAGGCCCCACTCTACTTGCAACGGCCAACCATTTGCGGTAGCTTCTGCACGCATTTTAGAAACGGGTGTGCCGCGGTCTGGTGTAAACGGACCATTGATATGTGGTTCGAGTTCACTCAAATTGATTTCGATGAGTTGATCAAAGTATTTTTCTGGTTCTGCATAAACTTCTTGGTCACCGGTGAGGTGCTCAGCAATGGCATCAGCAGCAGTAACCACTTCTTGACGACCTGTAGCAATGAGGTAACGGCGCATAGATTCGTCGTAACCAAAAGTTGATGTTGTTGCACCAATTTCGGCACCCATGTTGCAAATGGTTCCTTTTCCTGTACAAGACAAAGAAAGTGCACCTTCGCCAAAATATTCGACAATTGCACCAGTACCACCTTTAACAGTGAGGATATCGGCAACTTTAAGGATCACGTCTTTGGCGGAAGTCCAGCCGTTGAGTTTACCTGTAAGTTTGACGCCAATAAGTTTAGGAAACTTGAGCTCCCAAGCCATTCCGGCCATGACATCTACGGCGTCGGCACCACCAACACCAATAGCAACCATACCCAAACCACCCGCATTTACGGTGTGGGAGTCGGTACCGATCATCATGCCGCCAGGGAAGGCGTAGTTTTCTAGTACTACTTGGTGAATGATACCTGCACCTGGCTTCCAAAATCCGATGCCATATTTATTAGAGATCGAAGAAAGGAAGTTGAATACTTCGTTGTTTTGGTTTAAAGAATCTTGTAAGTCTTTGCTTGCACCTACTTTGGCTTGAATGAGGTGGTCAGCATGCACTGTAGAAGGCACTGCTACGCGTTTTTTACCTGCTTGCATGAATTGCAAAAGCGCCATTTGTGCGGTCGCATCTTGCATGGCAACGCGGTCTGGAGCGAAATCGACGTAAGACTTTCCGCGCTCAGAAGCGCTTGTTGCTTCTCCTTCCCAAAGGTGGGCATAAAGGATTTTTTCTGATAAAGTGAGTGGACGTCCAACTACTTTACGAGCAGCAGCAATACGAGCAGGGTAACGCTCATATACGCGTTGAATCATGTCGAGGTCAAAAACTTTCATAGTGCGATATTGTGATTTTTAATGCGCACCAAATTTACGGATTTAAAACTATTTTCACTCGTTCCTGTGGCTAAAAAATAGACAACAAATAAGCGTTACTTTCGATAATTTACCAAAATCGCCTAAATTTATATGTTACCAAGTTCATGTGACAAAGAGAATAATTGTTTAAAACAACACCAGTGAAAAATATTTTAAGAATTTTAATCGGACTGACCTATGTATCTTCTGTTTACAGCCAGAATGTTGACAAAAATGAAGTTCCCTCATACAACACAGAAATAGTCATCAAAAACAAAGCTGCTTATTCCGAGCATTTTGTTCAAGGACTTAAAGAACTTGGTTTTCAAAAAATAGAATTAAAAGACAGTTTATTAATAATTGACAATAAAGACACTGTTCTATTTTCCGATACACCAAAAATTGGAGAAGCGCGCGTATACACGGGCAAACAAGGAAATTTAGCCATAGCCGTTACGGTAAAACGCATCAATTACACGACTGTTGACTATCGTATTGAAATGGTTGAATTTGGCAAGGCAAACCACACGCAATCTGGACAAGCAGACATCATCTCAAGTTTCTTTTTTGGACCAGAATCAAACATAGATGAGCAAACAGGTGAGGGATATTTTGTAACTGAATACACCGACAACAGAGCAGATAATTGCGCTACGCAAATTAGAATTGGTGACGAAAACGACCTTGCGAAAATCATTAAGTATTGCAATGGTAAGATTAAAGATATTACATTGGAAAACTTTACAACGTTACATAAAAAATAAGCCTCAACTTTTCAAAACGAATGATGAATCAGATTTATGCATTGCTCTTTTTAGTATTTCTCTCAGGAAGCGATAACGTTTACCAGCGCGGAAAAGCCTCTTATTATGCCCAATCGATGAACGGCCAGCGCACTTCGTCAGGCGAACGCTACTGTTCGGATAGCTTGACGGCCGCACATGCGCGTTTGCCATTTGGAACAAGAGTTGAAGTGCGCAATCTCAAAAATGATTCGGTCGTGGTACTGCGCGTCATTGACCGCATGTCGGCATCGAGTAGCCGCATTATTGACGTGAGTTGGGCTGCGGCTAAAAAACTTAATTTTGTGCGCGATGGCTTGGCACAAGTTGAGCTCAAGTTAATAGATACCCTACCCCGCAAATGAGCAAACTTCCTTTTCAAGACCTCAAAGTTATTGACCTTTCTACGGTACTAGCAGGCCCTTCAGTCGGCACTTTTTTTTCCGAACTCGGAGCGCGCGTACTCAAAATAGAGCATCCACAACACGGCGATGTCACCAACACCTGGCGCCTCAAGCAAGAAGGCGATTTGTCCAAGCAAAGCGCTTATTATTCAAGTGTCAATTATAAAAAAGAATTATTGAAATTGAACTTAGGGCGCGATGCAGATTACCGCATTTTCTTAAATGAACTCAAAGACGCGGATATCTTATTGATGAATTTCAAAAAAGGCGATGACCAAAAGCTAAAGGTTACACCTTCCGAACTCTGGAAAATCAATCCAAGCTTACTCATCGGGAAAATCACTGGTTTTGGCTCCGAAAACGACCGCATTGCCTACGACCTCATCCTTCAAGCAGAAACAGGTTTTATGTCCATGAACGGTACACCGCAAAGCGGGCCGGTCAAGATGCCGGTTGCACTCATTGATGTACTTACTGCACATCAGCTCAAAGAAGGTTTACTCTTGGCACTCTTGCAACGCGAGCAAGGCAAAGGGCAACTGGTGAGTGTTTCTTTGTACGACGCCGCTATTTGCAGCTTGGCCAATCAGGCTTCGAATTTCTTGATGGAACAGCAAATCCCACAACGTATCGGCAGTTTGCATCCGAACATCGCTCCTTACGGCGAAATTTTTCAAACCCAAGATGGTCAGTTGCTCACCTTCGCTATTGGCTCAGACCAACATTTTGATAAACTTGTGACTTACCTTGGTCTAAATGAACTCGCCCAGGACCCTCGTTTTTGCTCGAATATGGAAAGGGTAAAAAACCGAGAGGTACTTTTCACTTACATCGCAAGTGTCATTTCCTTGAAAACTTGTGCTGACCTCATTTCTTCCCTCTTGGAACTCAACGTACCGGTCGCTAAAATCAAAGCACTCGACGAAGTTTTCCAAGACCCAAAAGCCTTGAGTTTGGTCAGAGCGGAACCAATCAATGGCCAAAATACCAAGCGTGTTTCGCAAATAGCATTTAAATTTGAGGCATGATCCGCAGCCCTCAAACTGATGCTGAATGGCAAGCTTATTTCAAGCTGCGCTATGATGTCTTGCGCGCACCATGGGGTCAAGCAACTGGAAGTGAGCAAACTCCGGATGAACATCTGCACCAACACTTTGCCTATTTCACAGCCGAAAACCAAATAATCGGCGTAGGTCGGCTCGACCGCATTACTGCCCAAACTACCCAAATTCGGTTTATGGCTGTTGCCGACGCTCAGCAGGGGAAGGGAATTGGCAAGGCGCTCATGGAAGAAATGGAAAGCGTTTCCAAAGAATTGGGTATTCAAAAAATTATTTTGCACGCCCGAGAAGTGGCACTTCCCTTTTACCAACAACTTGGCTATCAACTCGACACCCCTTCTCACCTACTCTTTGGCAAAATCCAACATTTTTTGATGCACAAATTGATTTAAGTCATGACCGAAGACGCATTCGTACTACAAGAATTTTACAAAATCATCACGCCAAACAAAGTCAATATGTTTGAGCGCATCGCCCCGCAGCGCACCAAACACATCGTGGTGGCTTTGGAAAATATCCAGCAAGATCACAACGCATCTGCGATCATGCGCACAATGGATTGCCTGGGCTTTCAAGAATTGCACCTCATCGAAAAAAACAACAATTACCAATTTCAAAGAGACATCGCACTCGGTGCGGCCCGTTGGCTCGATGTTGTGCAACACCAGCAAGAACCCGAACCCGTTTTGGACAGCATTGCGCACCTGCGTCAAAAAGGCTACCAAATTGTGGCCACAAGTCCGCACGTGAAAGCCTCCACACCTCAAAACATCGATTTGTCACAACCCATTGCTTTGTTTTTTGGGGCCGAAAAACACGGTATTTCTGAAGAACTCAGTGCCAATGCCGACACATTTTTACACATCCCGATGCACGGCTTTACCGAAAGTTTCAATTTATCGGTTTCGGCCGCACTTGTTTTGAGTGCCCTGCGCACGCGTTTAGAGGCCAGCAAAATCGATTGGCTTATGTCTGAACAGCAAAGTACAGCGCTCAAAATTGCATGGTGTGAGCGCATCCTCAACGGCGGCCCTCAACTTGCTCAAAAATTTCGTGAAGAATTTAAAAAAGTTTGATAACTTTGAGTGTACACGTATCATAAACAAACACTTATGGGAAAAGGAGACAAAAAAACGACCAAAGGAAAACGCTCAATGGGTTCTTATGGCAAGACACGCAAACGCAAAGAAGATGCGCCAATTATCGTCGTAAAAAAAGAAAAGAAAGAAAAGCCCGCCAAGGCTGAACCCAAAGCCAAGGCAGCAGCGGCCACCAAAAAACCAGCTGCTAAAAAAACGACCACAAAAAAATCTGAATGATGCAAAGAGCTGCCTTGGCAGCTCTTTTTTTTTGCAACTTTGCACAGCATTAGCAACATTAATCAACACTTATGAAACACAATTTCGGCGCAGGCCCTTGTATCTTACCCCAAGATGTATTTAAAGAAGCAGCTGCTGCTGTCTTAGACTTCAATGGCTTATCTATCCTAGAGGTATCACACCGTCACAAAGATTTTGTAGCCGTCATGGACGAAGCAATGGATTTAGTCAAAAAAGCCTTAAATGTACCTGAGGGCTATTCTGTTGCCTTTTTGCAAGGTGGGGCCACGCTTGGCTTTACAATTGCGGCACTCAATATGCAACGCGCACACAAAAGCGCTGGTTACATAAATACCGGAACTTGGGCAAGTGGCGCTATCAAAGAAGCAAAGAAGGTTGGCCTAGATGTCAATGTATTTGCCTCTTCAGAAGATCAAAACTTTACTTACATCCCCAAAGATTTTGTTGTACCTACCGACGTAGATTACATTCACTTCACAAGCAACAACACCATTTACGGTACCCAATTCAAAGATTTTCCAAAAACGAACTTGCCTTTGGTTTGCGATATGTCTTCGGATATATTCTCCAAAGAAATCAACGTAGCTGATTTTGACCTCATTTATGCAGGTGCGCAAAAAAACCTTGGGCCAGCCGGTGCTACGCTTTACATTGTCAAAGACGAAGCGCTAGGTAAGAGTTCAGCACAATTTATGCCTACCTACCTCGACCTCAAACAACAAATTGACAAAGAATCAATGCTCAATACACCTCCCGTATTTAGTGTTTATGTCTCGATGCTCAATTTGCGTCATTTATTGGCAAACGGAGGCGTGAGCGCTCAACAAGCCAAAAACGAAGCCAAGGCCAATTTGCTTTACAACGAGATAGACAACAATCCGTCTTTCAAAGGTGCCGTAGCATCAGCAGATCGTTCCCAAATGAACGTCACTTTCTTACTAACCGACGAAAGCCGCAGCGCAGAATTCGATGCCATGTGGAAAGCGGCAGATATCGTAGGGCTTCCAGGTCACCGCTCTGTTGGCGGATACCGTGCTTCTTTGTACAATGCGCTGCCGTTGGAAAGCGTACAAGTTTTAGTAGACGTAATGAGCGAATTTAACAGAAAGGGATAAGATGAAAATTTTAGCAAACGACGGCATTTCCGAACTCGGCAAATCTTTACTAGAAGCCGCAGGACACGAAGTAAGTACAGATAAAGTTTCGCAAGACGAACTCATCCATACCATTAATCAACACGGTTTCGATGCAGTTTTAGTGCGCAGTGCGACTACCGTTCGCAAAGAAGTTGTAGACGCTTGCCCTGGCTTGCGCCTGATCGGACGCGGCGGTGTCGGCATGGACAACATCGATGTAACTTACGCTCGCGACAAAGGCCTCACGGTCATCAACACCCCAGCGTCGTCTTCTCAATCTGTTGCCGAACTCGTAATGGGCCAGTTGTTCTCGATTTCTCGATTTCTGCAAGACTCATTTAAAAATATGTCGAGCGGAGACTTTTCCACGCTTAAAAAGAATTACGCTAAAGGAGTTGAGCTGCGAGGCAAAACGATCGGAATTGTTGGCTTTGGGCGCATTGGCCAGAGTTTAGCTGCCTACGCGCTAGGCGCCGGCATGAAAGTCATTGCCATTGAAAGACGCGCACGCATCCAACCCATCACGCTCAAAATTGGCGGACAAACCATTGAAATCCCGGTTAAAGTTGTAGACAACCTTTTAGAGACCTTACCTCAACTAGACTACATATCCATTCACGTTCCGAAGCAGCCCGACGGTTCAGCAGTCATTGGTGCCAAAGAATTTGCAGGCATGAAGAAAGGCGTGCGCTTGGTCAATGCCGCACGTGGAGGGGTCATTGATGAACACGCCTTATTGGCAGCACTCGATAACGGAACTGTTGCCGCTGCCGCTTTGGATGTTTATGATAATGAGCCGACTCCGCTCAAAGCACTCCTAGACCATCCAAAAATTGCCTGTACCCCACACATTGGAGCCGCTACTTTAGAAGCACAAGACCGCATCGGTGAAGAACTCGCAGACCTCATTATTGCTTTTGCCAAGGAAGCATAAGCAATTCTTTATTTTAGATTCCATAAAAAAAGCGAAGGTGTTCCCTTCGCTTTTTTTTATTTCAATGCATTTACTATGCCTCTTCAACGATGGTAATGCTGTCAATGCTGTCGCCCTGACGAATCGCATCTAACACATCCAAGCCTTCGTACACTTTACCAAATACAGTGTGCACGCCATCTAGGTGAGCGGTGTTGTTGCGCGAATGGCAAACAAAAAATTGTGAACCACCTGTATTGCGACCTGCATGTGCCATCGACAACACCCCGCGGTCGTGGTATTGACTCTCGCCTGAGGTTTCGCAATCAATTTGATAACCTGGGCCACCCGTACCTGGCATGCCACTAGCGCCCTCACGTGTATTTGGGCAACCGCCTTGGATCACAAAATCGGTCAGTACGCGGTGCCATTTCAGGCCATTATAGAACCCGTCTTGGGCTAATTTGACAAAATTAGCAACCGTATTTGGCGCAGCTGCTGCAAAAAGTTCAGCATGCATTTCGCCTTTGTTGGTAGAGATAATTGCTTTCATAAATTTTTTTGCTGCAAAAATACAGCTATTTTGCCTTATATTTTGTTGAAAACTCCGTTGATAAAGCACTTTTCACTTGAGTTGCAACTGATGAACCGAATGTTAAATTTGTATTGAAGCAAATTTCAATAAGACATGTTTAGCTCCTTCACCAAGAAAAAATTATCCGACAACCAAGTTGCCAATGTGTTTATCAATGGCATCTTTGATAGCGTAGACAAGGGCTTTGCTGAAGTTGCCGCGATGATCAACGAAGACAGCGTATTTGTCACGAGTCCGAATGTCTCTAGTGCCGACTCCGGCCAATTTGGTCTTATCGTTATTGTTGGTAATTTGTCATTTCTAGAAAGCACCTTTGAATCCGAACAAGCAGCTCGAGTGGAGCAACTCATTTTTGAAAAACTAGCGCCTATTTACGAAATGAGCGTCGGTGATTTTCAAAATATGATCCGCGAATACCAGAGTTTTATCATGCGTGTCAACCACCCATCCAAAAACTGGATCTACGGCATGTCTAAAGCCATCTTCCACAAATACGGCCTTTCCGAATTTCAAGACGACTACTTTAAGCGCATGCAGGCACCCAACCCTTTGTTTCTCAAGCGCATGGATGAAGTCATGGTAAATTTCGTCTGGAACTGGGATGCCTTCTTTAAAAAATTCCGCATCTAAGCACCTGCAGCTAGTTCACTGCAACTAAAATTGACTGCAACCAGATTTCTTTATGCCTCTAGCCCAATTTCTTCATGGGCGTGAATGGGCTTTCTGAACACAATTTTACCGTCAAACATATCCATCACTACGTTTTGTGACTTGTCCACTGTTTGGGCAAGAATTGCTCTCGAAAGTTCATTGAGCACTTGCTTTTGGATCACACGCTTCACAGGGCGCGCGCCAAAAAACGGGTCATAACCAAGGGCGAGGAGATGCTCAAAAGCATCGGGCGTCACGACCAAATGTATATCGGCATCCAGCAATTTAACTTTGAGCGCATCGAGTTGCATTTGTACAATTTGAGCCACTTCTTTTCTAGTGAGCGGTAAGAATAAAATACTTTCATCGATACGGTTCAAGAATTCAGGTCGGATGGTTTGGCGCAGGAGTTCGAGCACTTCTGTTCTAGCGGCTTGCGCAACTGCTGGATACTCCTTTTCATTGACCTTCTCAAAGCGTTCGTGGATGAGCTGCGAACCCAAATTGGATGTCATGATGATGAGCGTGTTTTTAAAATTGACCAAACGGCCTTTGTTGTCGGTGAGCCTGCCGTCGTCTAGCACTTGTAGTAAAATGTTGAAGACATCCGGATGCGCTTTTTCAATTTCGTCTAACAAAATGATTGAGTAAGGTTTTCTACGCACCGCTTCTGTCAGCTGTCCGCCTTCTTC
>CALJTX010000016.1 GCA_937975705.1 uncultured Flavobacteriia bacterium
AAGAGAGGTCCCAACGGTGGTGCCCGAACTCAAAAAGAAGCCAAATGGGAATGAGCATGAAAAAGGAATAGCGCGTATGGATTTTGCGATCAATGAAACTCCACAACCCAAAAACGAGGGTCATGAGCAGTGCGTTGACGCCAAAAGCAAGGCCTGCTCCAGAAAGAGAAGCGTTAGCCACCCACCAAGTGGTACCGATATTCCATAATAAAAAGGAGGGGTAGGTCAGAAGTCCGAGTTTCCAGGGTTTGTTGCCGTTTGTTAAAAATTGTTGGCGCAACACGAACAGCGGAACCAAGCCAATAAATACAAAAGGCGTAAAACTACCGGTAAAAGGAAAACTCAAGATGAGTAAGGTACTTGTTAAGAGTACGAGGAGATAATTTTTCATTCAAGGCATCTTCTGCTCAAAATTAAGGAATTAACTGAGAACCACACTTTCTTTTCAAGTGATCAAAACACTTCCTTCTGTAAGGACTCAAGTTGAAGCTTTTGTTGAAAAGTGAAAGCATAAAAAAAGCTCCCGGTGGGGGAGCTTTTCAGTAGGGGATTCTTTGTATTAAGCTTCTGTTGTTTCAAAAGGAACAACTGATACAAATGAACGATTGTCTTTCTTTTTGCGGAATTCGACAAGACCATCTGTAAGTGCAAACAAGGTGTGGTCTTTGCCAATACCTACGTTGTTACCTGGATGATGTTGGGTGCCGCGTTGGCGTACGATGATGTTACCTGAAATGGCAGCTTGGCCACCAAAGATTTTAACACCTAAGCGCTTGCTATGCGATTCACGACCGTTTTTCGAACTACCGACTCCTTTCTTGTGTGCCATGGTTTCTTCTATTTAGTTCCTGTGAAGGAAATTATGCTGTGATACTTTTGATTGTGATTGCAGTAAACTGCTGACGGTGACCGTTTTTAACACGGTAACCTTTACGGCGTTTTTTCTTGAAAATGATGACTTTGTCACCTTTTACGTGGTCAAGAACTTCTGCGGTGATTTTAGCACCTTCTATAGCTGGGGCGCCAAGGGTTACTTTGCCAGCGTCTTCGATCAATAAAACACGGTCAAATTCTAATTTCTGACCTGCTTCGGCGTCTAGACGGTGTACAAAAACCTTTTGGTCTTTTTGCACTTTGAACTGCTGCCCTGCTATCTCTACAATTGCGTACATATAGCTTTATTTAATTGTTAAATAATCCAAAATTGGAGTGCAAATATAGTGTTTTCTGCGTGTACTCCAAAGATTTACCGGGCTTTTCTTACGCTATTTGCTATTATTTGTTGCTTTTTCTGCCTTTTATATTGACTAAAAGCACGCCGGAGATGATGACGAGCATGGCTAAAAGCTGCTGCCAAACAAAGCGCTCACCGTTGTAAATACCAATAGCAACCGCGATAATCGGGATAAAATAAGTGACCGTGCTTGCTGCCAGTGCGGTGGTTTGCGCAATGATCCGATTGAAAAGAATAACTGCAAAAGCAGTGCCTACAAGCCCGAGGATCAGTACGTAGGTAAAGCTTTCCGTAGCGGAGGTGTGTTGTGTCAGCACTTGCGTGGTGTCAAAATAGAAAAAACAAAACACAGCAGGCAAGAAGGCCACACTGAAGCCACCTGTAGCAATTTGAATTGGATTGTATTGGAATAGTTTGTGCTTGATTGTGTTCAGGCTGAGTCCATAAAGTAATGTAGCGCTCAAAATAGCTAGTGCAGGGGCTAATTGAAAACCGCTTTGAACAGGGCTGCTTAATAATATGAGCCATGAAATACCCGAGAAACCAATGAGGGTCCCTACTAATTGTTGTGTGGTAATTTGGGTTCTAAATAGCAGTGTTCCTACAATAATGGTAAAGATAGGAGTGAAGCTATTCATGATGCCTGCTATTCCGGAGTCTAGGGTTTGTTCGGCATAGGTAAATAGAAAAGCAGGAATGAGGTTTCCGCCTAAGCCTACAATGGCAAAGAAAAACAAGTCTTTTTTGGAGTGGAGTCGCCTTAACAACTGGGGCAAAAGCGGAAGAAAGACAATGCTCGCTACAGAAATGCGGATGCTTGCTACTTGTGCGGAACTGAAAACAAGTTCGCCGTCTGCTGTAAACATGCCGCGCTTCATTAAGATAAATGAGCTGCCCCAAATGCAAGCAAGTAGGGGAATGAGAAGGTAGCTGAGTTGTTTGTTTTGCATGTGCAAATTTAGTTGAAAACCAGCCGCGTTTTACTTGTTGAAAATCGGATATTAACAAATTGTTGAAAAAGTTCCCACTTATTCCCACCATTAGGGCTTAAAGCCTTGTAAAACAAGTGCATTAGCTTGTTTATAATTGTTAATATGTAACCTTTATTCGCTCTGTACGTTAGAAGTTATCAACAATACAAAAGAGCAGTGGTAAAAAGTGGTAAGAATCCACTAATTTTACCCATTATAAACGCTATGTCAGGACTAGTAGGTGAATTTGAGGTCAAAATGGATGAAAAGGGGCGCTTCCTCTTTCCATCTGGTTTGCGCAAGCAATTGCCTGCTGTTTCCCAACGCGATTTCATGCTCAACAAGGGTTTTGAAGATTGCCTCACACTGTTCCCACTTCCAGAGTGGGAGCGCATTAGTCAGAAGCTTTCTAAAATGAACTTGTTCAAGCCAAAAAACCGAATGTTTTACAGGTTGTTTCATCAAGGTGCCAAGCAAGTTGCCCTGGACAACGCTGGTCGCATTTTGGTGCCCGCTGCCTTAATGGAGCGAGTTGGTTTGGTAGCTGAGCTGATGCTGATTGCTTACAACGATCGCATTGAAATTTGGGATAAGTCTAAGTACTTCGAAATGATCGAAGGCAACATGGCGGATTTCGCTGATTTAGCGGATGAAGTAATGGGTGATTTAGACAATGAAGATTAATACCGACTACCACATTCCCGTCATGTTACAGCCTTGCCTGGATGGATTAAATATCCAGCCAAATGGCACTTATGTAGATGTTACTTTTGGCGGTGGTGGTCATGCACGTGCCATATTTGAGCAGCTCGCACCAAAAGGTCAGCTTGTAGTTTTTGATCAAGACCCCGATGCACGCAACAACGCTTGGGAGGCACCTAACTTTCATTTTGTACCGGCAAATTTTGCTTTTTTAAGAAACCACTTGCGCGCGTTGGGCATGCCACAAGTAGACGGTATCATCGCCGATCTTGGCGTTTCTTCTCATCAATTCGACACCGCTCAGCGCGGTTTTTCTATTCGCGAAGATGCACCATTGGATATGCGCATGAATCGCAATGGTGGGCAGTCTGCTGCAGCGCTCATTGCGACCGCCGAAGAACAAAAATTAGCAGCCATCTTATATGAATACGGAGAGCTGCGCAATTCAAGGGCCTTAGCCGCTGCGCTCGTGCGTCAGCGCGACAACGCTCCTATTCTCACCACTTTTGATTTGATCAAGGCACTCGAGCGCTTTGCTCCTAAATTCAAAGACCACAAATTTTACGCTCAAGTTTTTCAGGCCTTCCGCATAGAGGTCAATCAAGAAATGCAAGTGCTCAAAGATTTTTTAGAGCAAGCTGCTCAAGTCTTGAAGCCAGACGGCCGTTTGGTGGTGATGTCCTATCATTCCTTAGAAGATCGCCTTGTCAAAAACTTCATGAAACGAGGAAGTTTTTCCGGTGAAATCGAAAAAGACTTCTTTGGCAATGTCCAAAAGCCTTTGACGGAGGTCAACCGCCACCCAATTGTTGCCGATGCCCAAGAGTGCGCGCGCAATTCAAGAGCGCGCAGTGCCAAACTTAGAATCGCAAAAAGCAATGGCTAAGGCGCAGTCAAATACGACCAAAAGCCGCAAGGGTGGCAAAGCAAATGCATTTGCACAAATCCTCAATGGAGAGTTTTTGACGAAGTCTTTTGTCTTGGACAACCTCAATTATATCTTTTTCATCATGCTTTTGCTGTTGGTGCTCATTTCAAAGGGCTATTATGGCAAGCAACTCACTAAAGATACCGACGCTGCGCAGCGCAACCTCGACCAACATTCTGCAGAATTTATAGAAGCCAAAGCGAGATTAGAGTTGGTGACACGCCGTTTCAAAATGGCTGAACGCTTGGCTAGTCGCGAACTCAAAGAAACCCAAAACGCCACTAAAGTTATTCGCATCAAAGAGAAAATCAATGAATAAGGACAGAAAACACCTTTATTACCGCGCATACCTGATTTACTTCGGGTTTGTGGGTATTATGGTACTCGTCTTGTATTCTACACTTGATTTGCAATTCAACGGCCCTGGGGTAGCCTATTCAACTGAGCAAGGCGAGTTACCCACCCGCGTCGCCGACCGCATTCCACGCATGGGTCAAATCCTCGATCACAATGAAGTACCGCTCGTTACAAGTGTCACGTTCTACGACATCTATATGGATCCTACGGTGGTGGATGAGGCTGTTTTTGATGAGCAAATCAGCGGACTTTGCGCTGGCTTACACCGCTTGTATCCTGAAAAATCTGCATATGAGTACGAAGCGCAAATCAGAAAGGCAAGGGCCAATGGTGTTCGCTATTTGTTGATCCGCAGAAAAGTAACAAACGAAGCGCGCAAGAAACTCCGCAAACTTCCAATTTTTGAATTGGGTCAAATGAAGGGCGGTATCATTGACAACATCGAGGTCATTTTGCGCAAAAAACCCTTCGGTAACCTACTCAACCGTACGCTTGGATACTATAAAATTCAAAATCAGCACGATACCCTTCGCGTGGGCATCGAAGGAGCGTATTATGATTATCTGAAGGGCGAACAAGGAAAGGAAATCGAGCAGCGCATCTCATCAGGCTGGAAACGCACTGGTAAAATCATCAAAGACGCAGTAGAAGGAGCAGATGTAGTTACTACTATCGATAAAGAAATTCAAGAAGTTGCGCACTCCGAGCTCGAAAAACAAATGATTTACATGGATGCGCAGCATGGCAGTGTCATTTTAATGGAAGTTCAGACGGGCTATGTGCGGGCAATTGCCAATCTCACAAAAGTCAGTAAAGGCAAGTATACAGAGAGTTTCAATTATGCCATTGGGCATCTTGAGGTTCCGGGTTCTACCTTCAAACTCGCTTCTTTAATGGCGGGCTTGGAAGACGAACGTTTCAAAATCACGGACAAAGTCAATGCCACTGGGCGCTATAACGTAGGTGGCGACGGCATGTCAGACTCCAATCACGGCATGGGCTATGGGGTCATTACCATTCAACAAGCTTTTGAAAAATCTTCGAATGTCATTTTGCAGCTCATGAACCGCAGTTACCGAAATGATCCAGAAGTTTTTATCGAAAGACTCAAGCAATTTGGCCTTACCGAAAAACTAGGTATTGACCTAGAAGGGGAGCCACGTCCTAAAGTATCACAACCTGGAGATGCCAGTTGGTCTGCACTTTCTTTGCCTTGGACTTCCGTAGGTTATGAAGTGATGCAAACACCGTTGCAAACCTTAGCATATTATAATGCAGTTGCAAATAAAGGGAAATTGCTCCGACCATTATTTGTCGAGAAAATTAAAAGACATGGTCAGGTCATCAAAACGTTCAAGCCGGTAGTGCTCAACCCTGAAATTTGCTCTACCCACACCCTTAAAATTCTTCAAAAATGTTTGGAGGGCGTCATGATCCGCGGCACAGGTAAGCAGCTCAAAAGCTCGTTGTTCAGCATTGCAGGTAAAACCGGAACAGCCGTTTTGCGCGGAAATGGTGGCTACCGCAATAGCACAGAAGCTAAGGCATATCAAGCATCTTTTGTGGGTTACTTTCCAGCGAAAAAACCAATATATTCTTGTATAGTGGTCATTTCAAGACCAGTTCGGGCTTATTACGGCGCAGCGGTGTCGGGAACTGTTTTTGCCGAAATCGCCAATAAAATTTATGCCTCCGCATTGCAATATCACCGTGCGGTCAATGATCCGCGCGCTCCGTTTGCAACAGATGTGCCAAAGCTCAAAAGCGGTAATAGCAAAGATTTGACCTACTTGCTCAAGCAACTCAATGTGCGCTATCAACTCACTTCTTCAAGTGAATGGGTGCAGGCCGACACCACCGATCAGCGCTTGCAAGTTCAGCGCAAAGCCATCCTCGATAAAAAGGTACCGAATGTCAGCGGCATGAGTGCAAAGGACGCTGTTTATTTATTAGAATCTCGCGGTTTAATTGTTCGACTCGTGGGCCGAGGTCAGGTGTATAGCCAGTCGGTTTCACCCGGGCAACCCATTGTCAATGGGCAATTGATTCAAATCAAATTACATTAACAAATGAGTCAGTTCAAGCAGTTATTTTCGGATCTTCCTTACACGCTACTTCAAGGTGAAATGAAGGAGTTGCCGAGCGCACTTGTCTTTGATTCGCGCCAAGCTGAGCCTGGTGTTTTGTTCTGTTGCATGGTCGGCACCCAAACCGATGGGCATCAATACGCCTCAAAAGCGTATGAACAAGGTTGCCGCTTATTTTTAGTGCAACAACAAATTGAACTTCCTGCAGATGCCACAATTATCTTGGTAGCAAATACGAATACTGCTTTGGCTCAATTGGCTTGTGCTTTTTATGGGCACCCATCAAAAGAACTCATCTTGGTAGGCGTGACGGGTACAAATGGCAAAACGACTACAGCTACATTGCTCCACGATTTATTTAGTCAGTTGGGATTTTATTGTGGCCTGCTTTCTACGGTTGTCAATAAAATTGGAACGCAAGCAATTGCCGCAACGCACACCACACCCAACCCTGTGGCGCTCAATGCGCTGCTGCGCGAAATGGTGGCAGCAGGATGTCAGTATTGCTTTATGGAAGTCAGCTCCCATGCCATCGACCAAGGCAGAATAGGTGGCTTGCACTTTGCTGCAGCAGGCTTCACGAATATCACACACGATCATTTAGACTACCACCATACGTTCGCTGAATATTTGCGCGTGAAGAAGGCCTTTTTTGATGGTTTGCCATCGAGCGCCTTTGCTCTTGTCAATGCAGATGACAAAAACGGCATGGTGATGCTACAAAACACGCGCGCCAAGCGCCAAACTTACGCGCTCAAAACTCCTGCTGATTACAAGGGTAAAATCATGGAAAACAGCCTCGGCGGCTTGATTTTACAAATCAATGGGCAAGAAGTGTATACCCGTTTGGTGGGTGCATTCAATGCTTCAAATTTGCTTTTGGTTTACGGTTTGGCTGTTGGCTTGGGTCAAGAACCACTTGAGGTGTTGCGCGTAATGAGCCAGCTCACACATGTGGCTGGGCGCTTTGAGCACCTGCGCAGCGCCAAAGGCATTACGGCAATTGTCGATTATGCACATACCCCCGATGCCTTAGAAAACGTATTGGCAACTATAGCGGCTTTTCAGCAAAATAACAAAGTCATTACCGTGGTGGGCTGCGGTGGCGATCGCGACAAAGCCAAGCGCCCACAAATGGCGGCTATCGCCGCAGCGCGCAGCCAGCAAGTTGTCCTGACCTCAGACAACCCACGCACCGAAGATCCGCAGCAAATCATTGCCGACATGGAAGCTGGCCTAGATGCCGCTGCAGCCAGCCGCACTTTAGCTGTTCTCGACCGCAAGCAAGCGATCAAAACAGCTTTGTTGCTCGCGCAGCCAGGCGATATTGTGCTTGTTGCAGGCAAAGGTCACGAAACTACTCAAGAGATCGGTGACAAGAAGTTTGAATTCTCGGATCAAGAACATATTCGATTAGCGGCTGGAGGCTTGATCTGATGTCTATCATGACAACTCTTGCTCAAGCTCAAGCGATGTTGCCAGGAAGCACATTGATGAATGCTTCCGCAGAAACTGCTAGAGAACTAGCGATAACTCGTGTGGGTACTGATAGTCGTCAGATAGAGCGCAATGAATTATTTGTGGCTTTGGTTG
>CALJTX010000017.1 GCA_937975705.1 uncultured Flavobacteriia bacterium
AGGAGCAGCGAGACACAAAAAATGCCAGCAAACAACCTGTTATTGAAGCATCTGTACCAAGCGTTGAGCCTGAAAAAAAGCGCAAAATGAGTTTCAAGGAAAAGCAAGAATTCGAGCAAATAGAAAAAGACTTGCCGTTGCTTGAACAGGAGAAAGAAATGTTGAGCGCAGCGTTATCGAGTGGCGATTTAACCAATGACGAGCTCATGCAAAGAGGAGAGCGTCTAGGAAAAGTTGTTGCCGAAATAGACGACAAGACTTTGCGTTGGTTGGAATTGTCAGAAATGGCCTAATTGAGGATATTCGCTTCTTTATCGAATTGTTTGTACGAGATGCCAATGGCTATAACCGCCAAGGCGCACATCATGCCAAAAACACTCAAGAAATAGCCCCAGGTGAGGGTGCCCGCAATGAGCGCTTTGGTGGCCAATACTACATTGATCACAGGAATAAATACCGTGTTGAGGTCGAGCGAAATACCAGGGAAAAATCCGACCATCGAGGGCAAGACAACCAAAATATTGAGTGGTGTAATAATGCTCTGCGCTTCCTTAAAACTTTTCGCGTAGATAGCAATCGGGATCATAAGGCCTGCAAAGAAGATCACCAAAGGCAAGAGCAGCGCAAACATCGATACAATAAAGTTCGGTGTCAGGATGCTATGAATGACCTCAAGTAGTTCTTTGTTGTCTGCGAGATCCAAGAACTCAATGGATATAAATAAGCCAAATAGCGCACAACTTGCTGCTACCATACCTGAGCTCACTACCACGAGCATTTTTCCGAGTAAGATTTTCCAGCGCAGCACCGGAACGGTGAGGAGGGTTTCTATAGTACCGCGTTCTTTTTCGCCGGTAAATAAATCGATGGCCGGATACATGCAGCCGATAAAGCCAAATGCGATGAAAATGTAAGGTAGAAAACCGCCGGCGAGTTGCCCCACCATTTTTTTATCGCTTGCGCAGTTGACCGTATTGACCACGAGAGGTCTAATTTGCTCAGGCCGTAATCCGAGTTTTTGCAGGCGTTCAGCTTCTGCATTGGCTTTAAGGCTTGCTGCATAAAGCTCAGCACGTTCGGCTCTACCTACTTCTGAGGCGTCTAGGAGCCAATTTAAAGTAATGGTTTGTTGTTGTTCGCCCAATTTTTGTACGTTCTCTGGGATCAGTAAACCCAATTGAATTTGGTCTGATTCAATGGCTGTTCTGAGTGCGGCGCTATCCTTGAAAACAATGATTTTCTTAGGGCCAACTGCAGCAGGAATGGCCTCAAGTTGTTGGGTGTAGCTTTGAGTTTTATCTCCTGCGATACCAATTTTCATGATTTTAGCTGAAGCGCTTTCTTGAAATGAATTTGAAATGTTCATGAATACATTGAGCGTGATCGGAAATACCAAGATAGGTATAACGAGCATGGTCATGAGCGTGCGGCGGTCTCGGAGGGTGTCGAGGAGTTCTTTGCGAAAGATGCGAAAAATCATACTTAAAGTGTTGGTGTTTGAACAATGCGAATGAATTCTTCCGTGAGGTTGGATGTTTGCATTTGCGCGCGAAAGTCTGGCATTGTGCCATTGTATTTGAGTTGACCTTTGTGCACAATGGCGAGGTCATCGCAAAGTAAATCGACTTCACTCATGATGTGACTCGAGAAAATGACTGTTTTGCCTTGCTCTTTGCAAGAGGGAATGAGTTTGATGATGTTTTCGGCAGTAATGACATCGAGCCCGCTTGTGGGTTCATCGAAGATGACGACACTTGGGTCGTGGATCATGGTGCGGCAAATAGATACTTTTTGTTTCATGCCGGTGCTGAGTTTACCCATGCGCTTGTGCAGGAATTCGTTCATGTTTAGCAGGTCAAACAAATATTTTTTGCGTTCGTCTTTTTCTTTGGCAGAAACTTGGTATAAATCGGCAAAGTAGTCGATGATTTCTATAGGGGTGAGACGGGCGTAGAGTCCGGTTGAGCCGGTCAAAAAACCAATGTGTTTGCGCGCTTCTTGCGGGTATTTGACAGCGTCAATGCCTGCAATTTCTATGCTACCAGAGCTTGGCTTGAGAATGGTAGCAAGCATGCGCAGTGTAGTGGTTTTGCCTGCGCCGTTTGGGCCTAGCAGCGAAAATACCCGACCAGGTTGGCAGTCAAAACTGATGTTTTCTACAGCAGTAGCTCGTGTTGCTTTGGTATTGAGTTCTTTTCTTTGTTGTCTACTCAATTCAAATTCCTTGCGGAGCTGAGTGGCTTTTATCATGGCGTCGAAATTACGTGATGAAGACGGAGAAATGGTTGGCTTGTTACTTTAGGGCGCGCTCTTCAGCGGCGATAGCCTTGTTTTTGTTGGCAAGTTGCCCGCAGGCTGCATCGATGTCTTTGCCACGGCTGCGGCGCACATTGACGATGAGGTTTAAAGATTCAAGATATTGAGCGAAGGCTTCTACTTTGCGTGGGTCTGCTTGTTGGTACTTGCCGTCGTCTATGGGGTTGTATTCGATGATGTTGATTTTACAAGGAACACATTTGGCAAAGTTGGCGAGCTCGCGCGCGTCGGTGAGGTCGTCGTTGAAATCTTTGAAAATGATGTATTCAAAAGTAACTCTAGAACCTGTTTTTTCGTGGAAATATTGCAGCGCCTCAGAGAGTGTTTCGAGGTTATTGCTTTCGTTGATTTCCATGATTTGGTTGCGCTTTTGATCGTTGGCGGCATGTAAGGACAGCGCTAGATTGAACTTGACGTTGTCGTCGCCGAGTTTGGTGATCATTTTGGCAATTCCAGCTGTGGAAACAGTGATGCGACGCGGTGAAATACCGAGGCCATCTGGGCTGCACAGGCGGTCTATGGAAAGCAAAACATTTTTGTAGTTGAGCAAAGGTTCGCCCATACCCATGTAAACGATGTTGCTGAGGTTTTGTGCGTAGTGTTGTTGGGCCTGCTGTTGTAAATAAACTACTTGGTCAACGATTTCGCCTGCACTGAGGTTGCGCAAAAGCTTCAGCCTTCCGGTGGCACAAAATTGACACGACAAACTGCAACCGATTTGAGACGAGATGCAGGCGGTCATGCGCGAGCTCGTCGGGATCAGGACGCCTTCAATGACTTTTCCGTCGTCTATGGTAAAGGCGCTCTTGATGGTGCGGTCTTTACTGATTTGTTGGTCCTGAAGGGTGATGTGATCGATGTAGTAATGCGCGGTGAGCCATGCGCGAAAGCCTAAGCTGAGGTTACTCATGAGCTCAAAAGAGTGGGCGTTTTTTTGCCATAGCCACTCCCACACTTGCTTGGCTCTAAATGATTTTTCACCAAATTCGGTAAAACTCGTTTTGAGTTCCTCTAAGGAGAGGTTGCGAATGTTGGTCAGAGAGGTAGACATGAAATTAACGGTTCAGCATAACGGGCATCACGAGCATGAGAATGTCTTCGTGGGCGTTTTCTTGGACAGCAGGGGTGAGTAGGCCAGCGCGGCTAGGCTCACTCATGGAAAGTTTGATTTCGTCTGCGTCTAGGTTGGCTAACATTTCAAGCAAAAAGCGGGAGTTGAAGCCAATTTCTAAATCGTCGCCGTCGTAGTTGCAGGTAAGTCTTTCGGTGGCTTCATTGGCGAAGTCGATGTCTTCGGCAAATAAAGAAAGTTCAGAACCTACTAATTTGAGGCGGATTTGATGGGTCGTTTTATTCGAGAAAATAGAAACGCGTTTGATAGAAGACAAGAACTGTGTGCGGTCTATGGTGAGTACGTTCGGGTTCTCTTTTGGAATAACCGCTTCATAGTTGGGATATTTGCCATCGATCAAGCGACACACCAACACTAAATCGGAGAAAGTGAAGACCGCATTGGATTCGTTGTATTCCATGAGGATGTCTTCGTCTCCGCGCAAGTTAGACTTGAGGAGGTTGAGTGGTTTTTTGGGTAAAATGAAAGCAGAGCTACCGCTTGCTTCAGCATCGGTTCTTTTGTAACGAACAAGCTTGTGTGCATCTGTAGCCACAAATGTGATTTCAGAACCCGAAAACTGACAAAATACACCGCTCATGACGGGGCGGAGGTCGTCGTTGCCCGTGGCAAAAAGCGTTTTGTTGATGGCTTTGGATAAGACGGCTCCAGAAAGTTTGATCGCGCTTTTGTTAGCGAGTTCAGGAACTTTTGGAAATTCGTCGCCATTGAAGCCCACCATACGCGACTTACCGTTGTCGTAGGCGATTTCTATCTGAAAATTGCTTGGATTGACTTTAAACGTGCAAGGTTGATCTGGCAAGTTTTTGAGTACGTCGAGCAATAATTTGGCTGGGATAGCAATTTTGCCATTTTGCTCAGATTGGACCTCGAGTTTGGTCATCATGGTGGTTTCTAAATCAGAAATAGAAACAGTGAGCAAGCCATCGGTAATTTCGAAAAGGAAGTTATCGAGAATAGGCAAGGTATTACTGGTATTTAAAACGCCTGAAATACTTTGAAGGTGACGCAATAAGGTTGTGCTCGAAGCAATAAAATTCATGACAAAAAATTTGATTCACAAAGTTAACATTTCGTCTGAAAAGACCTCTTGTTTTCAGACGGAGATATGAACATTTTGAAAAGAGTTTCAACAGCTTTTACGGATTCGAAAACTTAGCACGCCAGAAAACTTTGAGTGCTTCTCGGTGAATGATCTGTTCGGCAAGGCCCTCAAAGTAATTGGAAAGGGGAGTGATCGTGCTGTTGTTTTCAGGGAGGTCAATGAGATAAAGCAATTGTGCTCTTTTCTCAGGGGAAAGATTTTCGAGCAGTTTTGCCAAGTCGGTGAGAAAGTTGTCTGGGTTGAGGGTGAACGCACACTGCGCTCTTTCTAAATCCTTTTGCAATTGCGCAAAAGTCTGCTTGCGAAAGTCTGCGGTTTGCAGTGCTTCTTTTATATTGGATTTTTCGAGCAACTTAAGTTTTGTTTAGCTTTGTACGAAGATACGATGAAAAGAACATTCGACATTTGCATTTCCTTGCTGATCCTTGCAGTTTTTTTGCCCTTTGGCTTATTGCTGATGTTGCTGATTGCCCTTGAGTCTAGAGGAGGGGTTTTTTACTTACAAGACCGGGTCGGTAAAGAGGGTAAGCTTTTTAAGCTGCTCAAATTTAGATCGATGCGCCCCAACTCAGACAAAGAAAGCCAAATTACAATTGGCAATAGAGATCCGCGTATCACCCGAACGGGCTACTTTATTCGGCGCTTTAAATTAGATGAGTTTCCGCAGTTTGTCAATGTTTTGAAAGGTGACATGAGTATTGTTGGGCCGCGGCCAGAAGTTCCGTTTTATGTCGAGATGTATACCCAAGAACAACGTCAAATTTTAGCGGTGAAGCCCGGGATCACCGATTATGCAAGTCTCGCTTATTTTCATGAAAACGAAATACTCGCCAAGGCTGCAGACCCTCAAAAAGCGTATGTCGAAGAAATAATGCCAGCAAAAATTGCGATCAATCAGCGTTATCTCACCCATCCGGGTTTGATACAAGACCTCAAAATTATTGGTCTTACCGCAAAGAAAATATTGGGGTTTTAATCTTGATTGAAGGCAGCCCAAATGCCAAGCGGAGGGAGTGGCGCTACCACTTCTATTCGCTCCTTGGTGGTAGGGTGTTCAAAGCTTAGGGTGCGCGCATGCAGGCAAATTGAGCCATCTGGATTTGAGCGCTTGTCTCCGTACTTGAGGTCGCCTTTAATGATGCAACCCATGCTGGCCAGCTGACACCTGATTTGGTGGTGGCGTCCTGTTTCAAGCTCGATTTCTAATAGAAAATAGCGATCTGAGGCCGCAATTTGACGGTAATGCAAAATGGCTTTTTTGGCACCAGGTGTGCTTTCTGGCACCACATAACTTTTGTTTTGCGACTCATTCTTTTTCAAGTAATGCACCAGCGAACCACTGTTTTTAGCGGGTTTTTGCCCCACTATGGCCCAATAAATTTTGTTGGTTTCTTTGTCTCTAAATTGCGCATTGAGCCGTTCGAGTGCTTTGCTGGTTCGGGCAAATACCAATGCGCCACTTGTGGGGCGGTCGAGGCGATGCACAACGCCCAAAAATACATTCCCGGGTTTTTGGTACTTTTCTTTGAGGTAGGCTTTGATGAAATCGGGCAGAATGGCATCGCCAGTTTTGTCACCTTGCGTGAGTTCGGAAGGTAATTTGTTGACGACAATTGCGTGGTTGTCTTCGTAGAGAATTCGGTCGGAGATCATGAATTGAGCAGCGCGTCTTTTTGTTTTTTCTCAATGCTTTTGTGTCGCAAATAGGCAAGTGTGGTGAGCAAAATAAAAGCAATGATGAGGTAAATCAGCCAAGTTGGGAATTGTCCTAAACCTTCACCTTGTGCGTAGCTGTGTAGGCCCACCAACATGAAATTGACGCCAAAGAAAGTAAAGAGAATTGCTGAGTAACCCCAGAAAGCAAGCGCATTGAATAAAAAGCGTCCTTGAAGCCCTGGAATCATTCTGAAGTGCAAAATTACAGCGTAAACCAATACTGAAACGAGCGCCCAAGTTTCTTTTGGATCCCATCCCCAGTAACGCCCCCAAGATTCATTGGCCCAAACGCCACCTAGGAAGGTGCCGATGGTGAGCATATAGAGCCCTACCGTCATGGTCATTTCGGAAATGTAGGTGATTTCTTGGATATTGAGTCTGACGAGTGCGGCAGATTTTTCTGACTGTAAGAGATACAATTTGAGGTTGATGAGGCCGAGGATGCAAGCCAAGCCTAAAAAGCCGTAGCTACCCGTAATAATGGCGACGTGAATCATGAGCCAATATGATTTGAGTACAGGAACAAGCGGCGTGATTTCTGGATCCATGAGGTTCATTTCAGTGACCCAAAGCATGAGTGCGGCCAAAACGGCTGCGCCAGCCAAAACAACTTGGCTTTTTTTGGCAAACAAGAAGCCGGCAATCATGGTGACCCATCCGATAAACACGATTGCTTCGTATCCGTTGCTCCAAGGCGCATGCCCTGAAATTGCCCAGCGAAAGCCGAGTCCGATGCCATGATATACAAAAGTAATAATGGTAAGCGCAATCAGTATGCGCTTGGGCCATTTGAGGCGATTGAGCGCTGTCTCGGAACGGAAGAAAATGCCGATAAAAAAGACAACAAGTAATAAGAATCCGCTCAACAGGTAGAGCTGGTAAGCGCGTTTGAAAATCTGCATTTTGTTGTAGCTGATTTCCAGCTTGACCAAGCCCTCGGATGGTGCAACGGCTTTTCCGGCTTTTCTTTGAAATCTTTTAAATGATTTGAGTTCATCGGTGGCTTCGCCAAAAGTATGGCGCTGTCCGCCATCGTGCACCGCCGCCAAGTAATTGACGAATAGCTTTGAAGAAAGTGTGTCCTTTTGACCAAGTTCCATGCTGAGCGGGACAAACCAAGTATTATTGGGGTCGTTCTTGGCGGGAATGACGCGCATGAATTGCCACATAAAAATGTTGTTGGCTACTTCATATTTTTCATTGAGTTTGATGAGTTTTTTATCGAATTCATTGCGCTTTGATTCTAATTTTTGGTGTGCTTCTTGGTATTGCGCCATCCATTTGAATTCTGAATTTTTGGCGCTCAAAGACATAATGCTCTCAAATTCTTTGAGTTTTAAAGGTTCTCTCAAACTTCTCGGTACCTGAATGATGGGCTGAGAAACCCAATAAGAAGGGTACATGTGCAAACTCAAAATAAATTGAACCGCATTGAGGTCTTTGTATTTGTTGTCGTGGGTGAGCTTGCGCGTGAGTTGGTCTGCGAGCGTATGAAATGGTACAATACGGCCTTCGTAGTCTTGGACGAGTAGGGAGGCAAGTTCATCGGCGTGTTCGGTCGAGATTTCATGGTGAACAGGCTTAGTTTTGTGCTGGTGCTGGGCAAAAATATTGCTTGACAAAAGCAGTAGAATAAGGCCAAGACCCGCTTTTTTAATTTTGATTTTTTGAAGTTGTTCGGAAAGGAAAGCAAAGCGACCAACAGGTGCAAAAAGCGATAAAATCATGGCGAGTGCCATCAAAAGATATCCAATATAGGTGATGTTGGTACCGATTGAATCGTGGTTGACACTCAATACGGTGCCTTCCTCGTTTTCTGGTGTGCTCGGATCATCCAATTGGTAGGAGGATTGAAAAAAACGGTAGCCGTCGTAGTCAATGACGTTGTTCATAAATACGCGGCGGTTCAATTTGACGTTGTTGCGCGCATCTTCGATGGTCAGTTCACTCTCGAAAGATGAAGGCGATTTAGAACCTGGGTATGTATCAAGCCTGAAGTCGCGGCACTGTACTGAAAATGGAATATTTTTTTGAATGGAGCCGTATTCCAGCTGATATACAACACCGTTCATGGCAAAGCGCTCTGGTTTTGGAAATTGCCCTTTTCCGCCTTCTAAGCGTACTCTTTTAGTGGCTTTTCCATCGTTCAATTCAATAGTGAGGTAGTCTTTACCTGTATTTTTCTTGGCCGCCTTGACCAAAACTTTTTTGGCATGTGGGATATGTCTTTTGAATACAACTTGCTGACCACCTACCATGTAGAGTGTCAAGGACGCAAATTCTGACCACTCATTGAGCGGATAATTTTGAAAGAGGCTATCTGCGGGTGCTTGTCCACTCGCACGTACTTTTTGCATTTCGCTCATGGGCAAGGATTTGAGCGGTACGCTTGGGTAAACCCAGGTTTTGCCATCTTTTTGACTGAGGTAAATTCCGGGAGCTTGGCTAGGAGCGTTCGGACGCGAGCTCGAATAATAAAAAGGGGTTTGCCCCACCATAAAAACATCGTTTTCAACGAGGAAATTGGAGCGCATACCGTCGGTAACCAGTTCAAGTGCACTTTCTTTGAATTTCTGATTGATTTGCAGGGAATCTAAGCGATCAGATTTAAAATCGATGTAGCGCAGGGTAATATTTTTCTTGCCTACTTTGGTGTCGTATTCAAAACCGTTTGAATTGAATTCACTCAAATAGGTTTTCCAAGCTTGAAGCGTAGGCGCTGCTTTGTGTGTCAATTCTTGCGCGTTGATCAGGACATAAGGATCTGCAGTATGAATAAAGTTGCTGCTTGTTCCTTCGCGGATGACCATTTGGCCTTCAAAGCTGATATAGCGCGTTACAGCTGCACCAGCGAGAATGACAATAAAAGACAAGTGAAAGCTCAGCATTGCGATTTTTTCACGCGTGAACATTTTGTAACGAAAGATATTGGATACCAAGGCAAGGGTAAGATAAAGCAACAAGCCCTCGAACCAAAAAGCATTGTAGATGCTGATTTTTGCAGCCTGAATACCGTGTATCGATTCTATGAAGGTGGCGGCGCCAATTGCTACCAAGAAGGCGATGAGTCCGACGCTCGCCCAGCGCATGGAAAAAAGTGAAGAGAGGAGTTTGTCCATCCGAGGAATTTTTCCACAAAAATAGCCAATGTATGCGCAACATTCATCTAAAGCCCTTAATCTTGTCAAAAAAAGATGTTGCGCTATTGTTTTACCATTTTATGTTGCTGTTTATTTGCCTTTGTGAAGGGCTGGAGTCAGCCAATTGCCCACCAAATCAAAGTAGAAGGCGGAGAGGTTTTGCGCTTTTCACTTCCTTTTGAAAAAAGTGAGCGCATTGTAGATGTCTATATTCCAAAAGGTGTTCAGGGACAGAAGCATGTCAAGACGCTTTATCTCCACGATGGTCAGATGCTTTTTGACAGTACCCAAACTTGGAATAAAAAGGAATGGAAAATCGACGAGGTGGTATCTACAACCTTAGCCCGATATACGCACGATCCATTTATTGTAGTGGGCATTCACAACGACCCGCCCAATCGTTATGCTGAATTTTTCCCACAGGCTGTAGCTGACTATATGCCAGAATCTTACCGCAACTTGCTGATGGAAAAACTCTGGAATGGTGAACTGAAGGCCAATGCTTATCTGCGTTGGATTGAAGAAACATTGGTTCCGTTTGTGGAGGATGAATTCAATGTCGGCAAAAAAACTCAAGATCGGATGGTAATGGGTTCGAGTATGGGCGGGCTTATTTCGCTCTATGCGCTTTGTGAAAAACCAAAGTTGTTTGGCGGAGTAGCTTGTTTGTCTATCCATACACCCATGATCAATTATGGTATGTTCGAGGAGGGAATGGTTGACGCATTAGTAGTGCCATTCAATATCTACCTCGAAACAAAACTCAAAGCAGACCGCAAACATTATTTGTATGTAGACCGTGGTACAGAAACTTTGGATGCTTCTTATGAACCCTATCACAACCTCTTGCTCAAGACTTTAGCCAGTGTTGGTTACGATGCAAATAACCCGCGTTTCTTGGAAGCCATCGTGCAGGGGACGGGTCATGACGAAGGCGCATGGGCAGCGAGATGGCATGTACCATTATTATTTATGATTGCGCGCAACAATTCCCGATAGTTTTCTACATTTGCTTTACTCAATCAAGCATGAAAAAAATCTTATTATTCGGTGCAGGTTTGTCGGCCTCCACCCTGATCAAATACTTACTAGACCACAGTAGCGCTGAATCTTGGCATTTAGATGTCGTCGATCAAAATCTTGAGCTCACTTTGGCTAAATTGGCTGGGCATCCGAACGCGACAGCGCATTCCTTCAATGCCCTAGATCCCGAGCAAAGGCGTCCTTACATTGCGCAAGCCGATTTAGTGATTTCAATGCTGCCGGCTGTTTATCATGTAGAGGTGGCTAAGGATTGCATCGCGCTCCAAAAACACCTCATTACGCCTTCTTATATTTCGGCAGACATGCGTGCTTTAGATGCGCAGGCCAAAGCCGCCGGAATTGTCATCATGAATGAAATTGGCGTAGATCCTGGCATAGATCACATGAGCGCCATGCGCATTTTAGATCACATCAAAGCAATTGGCGGCGAACTCGAATCTTTTAAATCCTATTGTGGTGGTTTGATTGCACCGGTTTCCGATACCAACCCTTGGCATTACAAATTCACCTGGAATCCGAGAAACGTAGTACTTGCCGGCCAAGGCTCTGCAGCTTGTTACCGTGAAATGAACGAACTCAAGTACTTGCCGTATCACCGTTTGTTTCAGCGTCTCGATCATATTGCAATTGAAGGTTATGGCCAATTTGAAGGCTACGTCAACAGAGATTCACTAAATTATTTGGAAACGTATCATATCCAAGACGTGCCAACCATTTTTCGCGGCACCTTGCGCAGACCACCTTATTGCGAAGCCTGGGATGTATTTGTTCAGCTCGGCATGACTGACGACGCTTATGTAATGAAAGGTTCGGCTCAGCTTACCCCGCGTCAGTTTCTCAATGCTTTTTTACCTTTTCAAACAGGTGTGAGCGTCGAGGAGAAGTTTATGAATTTAGTGGGCCAGCGCCAAGACCTCTACGAGTTATTTGATTTTTTAGGTCTTTTCAGCGATCAAGAAGCTTTTGGAATTGAAAATGCAAGCCCAGCTGTCTTGTTGCAAAAAATACTTGTTGAAAAATGGCAACTTTCTCCTGGCGACAAAGACATGATTGTCATGTATCACGAGCTCATCTACACAAAAAACAACAACCGTTTTGTCGTCACCAGTTCTTTGGTAGTAGAAGGGCAGGATGAGCGCTACACAGCGATGTCGAATACAGTAGGTTTGCCTGTAGCAATTGCTGCCAAACTGATCCTCAACAACACTATCCTTGAACGCGGCGTTACCTTACCTGTGAGTCAAGAAATATATGCGCCAATTCTCACCGAACTCGAGCAATTTGGCATTACCTTTAATGAATCAGAAAAACAAATCTAAATGGAGAACCAAGAGAACCAAATGAATATCGAATTATCCGAAGAAATCGCCTTAGGAGTTTATTCTAATTTAGCCATCATCACACATTCACCCGCTGAGGTCGTTTGTGATTTTGTGCAATTGATGCCGGGTATGCCTAAAGGTAAAGTACGCTCTAGAGTACTCATGACGCCGCAAAACGCAAAGCGATTTTTACAAGCATTGGCAGAAAACATCGAGAAATACGAGCAAAACTTTGGCGCAATTGATGAGCCGCAAGCAGGTTTTCCTCCGATGAATTTCGGCACGCCAAGCACTATGGCCTAAACAAGCTATGTGGACGCTCAGCGTTTGCATTCCAATTTATAATTCCGACGTGCGTGCGTTGGTCAAGGACCTGTGCACGCAAATCGACCAGCTCGGCACATCCCAAATCGACATCGTTCTGATCGACGACGCCTCAGAACAGCAATTTGTAGATCTCAATCAAGCTCCAAATCCCAAGGTACACTACATTGGATTAAAAGAAAATATCGGCCGCTCAAAGATCCGCAATACTTTTTTGCAGCATACTCAAGCCGACTACTTATTGTTTATAGATGGTGACAGCACCATTCGAGATCCTCAATTTTTAGAAAAGTACTTTTTATATTTGGCCGCACGGCCTATTGAAGTGCTTGTTGGCGCCAGTGTATATCAACACAACAAGCCCCCGCGCGCACAGCGCCTGCGCTGGAAATACTCAACTCAAAGAGAGAGCTTGAATTTTGGGCAGCGCTCCCACGCGGAACACGCAGGTTTCAAGACCAATAATTTTGTGATTCACCGCGATATCCTCGCACGATTTTTATTCGACGAGCGTTTAATTAGTTATGGTCATGAGGATACACTTTTGGGTCTTCAGCTTTCGACCAATGGGGTTGTGGTAGCACACATCGATAATCCGGTTTGGAATTTAAAGCTGGATACCAACGCCGAATTTTTGATCAAAACAGACAGCGCCTTAATAAACTTATTGTGGCTTCAAAATAGGTATCCGGGTCTTCCTGTTCAAGGCAAAATTCGCTTGCTGCGGCTATATTCAGCGCTAAAGAAGAACACCTTATCAAAATACACATTGAAATTCCTGCTTTTGTCGCTACCCATACTCAGACTTCTTTTAAAGTCTGGTTTTGCTCCGCTTTTTATATTTGATGTGTATCGCTTGCTCCGCTTGCACCAACTAGACAAAGACACGGCGCACTAGTTCAATTAAAACTTGCTTGTCGGTATCCCAGTGTTCACTTTCGGCTGCTTTCTGACAATTAGATTGATATACCGCCATGCGTTCTGGGTCTGCTATTAAGGCATTTATATTTTCAGCAATTTGTTGGGGCGTTACCTCTGATATAATCACACCGCAGTTGTGTTTGTTTACCAAAGTTTCTATTTCGATGAGTGAACTCGCTACGATAGGTGTGCCAGCTTGTATGTAATCGAAAACTTTATTGGGGAGTGCAAGTGCGTAATTCAGACTGAGCGGTTTGTCTAGTGCCAAACCGAGATCAGCTGCTGCGGTGTACTTGAGCAGTTCATGATAAGGAACCCTTCCGACCAATCGAACGCGCTCTTGAAGTTGCATTTGCTTCACCATCGCTTTGATACTTGGCATTACGTCGCCGTCACCAACTAAGAACAATACGGCGTTCGGAATTAGCGCCATCGCCAGCACGGCCTCCTCTACACCCCTTTGCACATTAAGACCACTGCCTTGAATGATGAGCATGGTTTGCGCGTCGGTGAGCCCAAGAAAAGATTTTGGATGGGGTTCTAGGTTTTCAATGCGCATCGGGACGTTTCGAACCACATGCGCACGCACTTTATATTTCTGTTCGAATATACGAGCGATAGAAGCATTGACGGTAATCAGTTCTCCGACCCGAGGAAGCATCCACCTTTCTAATCGGATCCAGCAATTTTGAACCAGTGGTCTGCTCACGAGCTCCGGGACCTCTGTGAAAAGCTCGTGGCTATCATATATAATAGGTTTGCGTTTGAGGCGGCTTGCCAAATAGGCTGCGGGTAGGGTATCTAGGTCGTTGGCAAAAATAAAATCAAATTTTTGAAACACTAAAATCAAAAACAACCGCACATTGAGGGCAGCGTAAAAAAAGGGTCCTTTTTCAAAGGAGAGTTGTAGCCGCTTTACATTGTAACTGCGCTGTGGCATTGGAGGGCTGCTTTTTCTCTTGCGTCCGAACAGAAATATTTGAAAACCAAGCGCTTCTAAAACCGAACAAGTTCTGTGAACGCGGTTGTCCGTGGCGAGGTCGCTCGAGACGGTCATGTAAACTCTTTTTTGGCGCATTGAAACAAAAGTAACGATTTCCCGTATGCGATGCCTGCAAATGAAAAAGAGCCACAGAATAGTTTGTATAAATTTTTTCAAAAACTCTTTGTGATAAAAAAAAGTTTTGTACATTTGCAATCCCAAAACGCAGGTTTAGGGTTACGTTCTTTTAACATTTTAAGAATATCCAACATTCAAAACAATACAAGCCGATGTAGCTCAGTTGGCCAGAGCAGCTGATTTGTAATCAGCTGGTCGGGGGTTCGAATCCCTCCATCGGCTCCATGTTGGGGAGATACTCAAGCGGCCAACGAGGGCAGACTGTAAATCTGCTGGTGTACACCTTCGCAGGTTCGAATCCTGCTCCCCCCACAGGAAAAGCAAAAAGCGGGAGTAGCTCAGTTGGTAGAGCGTCAGCCTTCCAAGCTGAACGTCGCGAGTTCGAATCTCGTCTCCCGCTCACTTTTCGTAGAGCGCCGGTGTAGCTCAGGGGTAGAGCGCTTCCTTGGTAAGGAAGAGGTCACGAGTTCAATTCTCGTCATTGGCTCAATGTAAAATTGCATTTAAGTCCGTTTCGCGCTGCGTCTCGGACCTTTATGATAGATAAGTATATTATTAACTAAGTAACAAATACACAAAATGGCTAAGGAAAATTTTGACCGTTCCAAACCACACGTCAACATCGGTACCATCGGACACGTTGACCACGGTAAGACTACGTTGACTGCTGCAATTTCTAGCGTTCTTTCAAGCAAAGGATTGGCTCAGGCTCGTGACTTCTCCTCAATTGACAACGCTCCAGAAGAGAAAGAGCGTGGTATTACCATCAACACCTCACACATTGAGTACGAAACTGCTAACCGTCACTACGCGCACGTTGACTGTCCAGGTCACGCCGACTACGTAAAGAACATGGTTACGGGTGCTGCCCAAATGGACGGTGCTATCCTCGTTGTAGCTGCAACAGACGGACCAATGCCACAAACTCGTGAGCACATCCTTCTTGGTCGCCAGGTAGGTGTTCCTCGCATGGTTGTCTTCATGAACAAAGTGGACATGGTAGACGACGTTGAATTATTAGAATTAGTTGAAATGGAAGTACGTGAATTGCTTTCTTTCTACAAATATGACGGTGACAACGCTCCTGTTATTCAAGGTTCTGCACTTGGTGCTTTGAACGCTGAACCACAGTGGGTTGCGAAAATCGAAGAATTGATGGACGCAGTTGATACCTACATCGAATTGCCTCCACGTGATGTTGACAAGCCTTTCTTGATGCCAGTTGAAGACGTATTTACGATCACAGGTCGTGGTACAGTTGCAACAGGTCGTATCGAAACAGGTGTAATCAACTCTGGTGAGCCAGTTGAGATCCTTGGTATGGGTGAAGTTAAATTGACTTCTACTGTAACAGGTGTTGAGATGTTCCGCAAAATCCTTGACCGTGGTGAAGCTGGTGACAACGTTGGTTTGTTACTTCGCGGTATTGAAAAATCACAAATCAAGCGTGGAATGGTTATCTGTAAACCAGGTTCAACTACACCACACATCGAATTCAAAGCTGAGATCTACGTATTGAAGAAAGAAGAAGGTGGTCGCCACACTCCTTTCCACAACAAATACCGTCCTCAGTTCTATTTCCGTACAACTGACGTAACTGGTGAGATCTTCCTTAGCGATGGTCGCGAGATGGTTATGCCAGGTGACAACGTATCTATTAATGTTAAGTTGATCGTACCAGTTGCGATGGACAAAGGTCTCCGTTTCGCAATCCGCGAAGGTGGTCGTACAGTAGGTGCGGGTCAGGTTACTGAAATCGTAGCTTAAGATTCTACCAAAAGTAAAAAACAAGGGGAGTTAACAGCTCCCCTTTTTAAACGGGTGTAGCTCAGCTGGTAGAGTGGTGGTTTCCAAAACCATTGGTCGTGGGTTCGAATCCTACCGCCCGTGCACAATTTAAATAACTGTTCGTGTTAAAATTAAGATCATACATCATCGACATCTACAACGAGATGGTTCATCAAGTAACCTGGCCTACATGGAAAGAGTTACAAAATAACACTATCCTTGTAGTCGTAGCATCTTTGCTTATATCCCTAGTTATCTTTGCCATGGACTTTACTTTCGGTATTACCGGAGAAGAAGGTTCTTTATGGAAAGGTGTGCTTGGCTTTATCTACGGATCTTTCTAAACACAAAACAAGAATGGCAGAAATAGCAAAGAAGTGGTATGTTGTCCGTGCCGTTAGTGGCAAGGAGAAGAAAGTCAAGGAATATCTTGAACTCGAAATCGCACGCATGAAGCTCACTGATTACGTCAATCAGGTGCTTATTCCAACAGAAAAAGTATTCAAAATCCAAAACGGTAAAAAAGTCAATAAAGAAAAAGCTTTCTTACCTGGATATGTCCTTATCGAAGCAGCGTTGGTTGGTGAGGTAACACACGTTATCAAAAGCATCCCCAACGTAATTGGTTTCTTAGGAACTGAAAAAGGTGGTGAGGCTGTACCAATGCGTATGGCAGAAGTGAACCGCATTTTAGGAAAAGTTGATGAATTATCAATTACCGAAGAAGAACTCAAAATACCATTTGTGGTTGGAGAATCTGTGAAAGTAATCGATGGTCCATTTAATAACTTTAGTGGAGTTGTTGATGAAATCAACGAAGAGAAAAAGAAACTAAAGGTAATGGTCAAAATTTTTGGCCGCAAAAACTTGCTCGAGCTCAACTATATGCAGGTTGAGAAAGAGTCTTAAAGTTGTATTAACCGTAGGAGTGGACCTGATGACTAAAGCTTCCCGTCGAGAAGTCCACGTTTAACTACATAATTTGTATATATATGGCTAAAGAAGTAGCAGCATTGATCAAGTTACAGATCAAAGGAGGCGCAGCCAATCCATCACCACCAATTGGTCCGGCTCTAGGTGCCAAAGGTGTGAACATCATGGAGTTTTGTAAGCAGTTCAACGCGCGTACACAAGACAAAATGGGTAAGGTGGTTCCGGTTGTGATTACCGTTTACGGTGATAAATCTTTTGATTTCGTTCTCAAAACCCCGCCAGCAGCGGTACAAATCATTGAACATTCAAAAATTAAAAAAGGTTCGTCTGAGCCAAACCGCGTGAAAGTTGGTTCCGTTACTTGGGATCAAGTTCGTGCGATTGCCGAAGACAAACTTCCAGATTTGAATTGTTTTACGGTTGACTCTGCGATGCGCATGGTTGCAGGAACAGCAAGAAGTATGGGGGTTACCGTTAAAGGTGGCGAAGCTCCAAAATCCAAATAATCATAGACTATGAAAAGAGTTTCTAAAAAAAGAAAAGAGATTTTGGCAAAATACGATTTGTCAAAAACTTTCACTCTAACAGAAGCATGTGATTTGGTGAAGGGAATTTCTACCACTAAATTCGATGCCTCTGTAGATATTTGTGTTCGTTTGGGTGTAGACCCGCGCAAAGCGAACCAAATGGTACGTGGAACCGTTGCCCTACCTCATGGTACTGGTAAAGATGTAAAAGTACTTGTACTTTGCACGCCAGACAAAGAGAAAGAAGCGCAAGATGCAGGTGCAGACTACGTTGGTCTTGACGATTATATCGCAAAGATCAAAGGTGGCTGGACAGACGTTGACGTGATCATCACGATGCCTTCTGTAATGGGTAAAGTAGGTGCGCTCGGTCGTATCCTCGGTCCACGCGGCTTGATGCCAAACCCGAAGACAGGTACTGTAACCATGGAAATTGGTAAAGCAGTAGAAGAGGTGAAAGCCGGTAAAATCGACTTTAAAGTTGACAAATACGGTATCATCCACGCTGGAATCGGTCGTGTAAGTTTTGACGGTGACAAAATTCGTGAGAATGCTTTCGAATTGGTTTCTACACTTGTCAAACTCAAGCCTTCTGCAGCAAAAGGTACATACATCAAAAGTATCTACTTGAGCTCTACAATGAGTCCCGGAATACAAATTGACGCGAAGTCTGTTACTGCTTAATACTTAGAACACATGACAAGAGAAGAAAAAGCACAGTACATCAGCGATTTAGCAGCACAATTGTCTGCTAGCCAAGTTGTATATTTAACAGACACTGCAGATTTGACCGTTGAGGCCGTTAACACCCTCCGCAGAAGATGTTTTCAATCAAACATCTCCATGCGTGTAGTCAAGAATGCTTTGCTTGAAAAAGCAATGGATCAAGTTGAAGGAAAAGATTTCGGTGCGTTGAGAGACGTATTGAAAGGTTCTACTTCTGTAATGATCTCTGAAGTTGCAAATGCTCCTGCAAAATTGATTGCAGATTTCCGTAAGAAATCTCCAAAACCACTTTTGAAAGGTGCATACATCGACGAAGCAATCTTTATTGGTGACGAACAACTTAGCGCATTAGAATCACTCAAGAGCAAAGAAGAGCTCATCGGTGACCTCATTGCCTTGTTGCAAAGCCCAGCGAAAAATGTATTGTCTGGTCTTCAAGGTGCTGGTGGCAAAATTGCTGGCATCCTTAAAACGCTCGAAGAAAGAGCATAATCAAATTATTTTTAAACCTTTTTAAATTTAAATAAAATGGCTGATTTAAAGCAAATTGCAGAAACGTTAGTTAACCTTACAGTAAAAGAAGTAAGCGAATTAGCAACAATTATGAAAGACGAGTATGGCATCGAGCCTGCTGCTGCTGCTCCAGTAATGGTAGCTGGCGCTGCTGCTGGTGCTGGTGAAGCTGCTGCTGAGCAAACTGAATTTGATGTAATCCTCAAATCTGGTGGTGCTAACAAACTTGCAGTAGTTAAACTTGTAAAAGAATTGACTGGTAACGGATTGAAAGAATCTAAAGACCTAGTTGATGCTGCTCCTTCTACATTGAAAGAAGGTGTATCTAAAGACGAGGCTGAAGGCCTCAAAAAGTCTCTTGAAGAGGCTGGTGCTGAAGTAGAAGTTAAGTAATTCGATTCAGGATATACAGGAAAGGCACCGCCGAAAGGCGGGTGCCTTGTCCTGTTTTTTGCATGTTGATTTCAACAGAGTACAAAACATTAAAAAAAACAAGCCTTGGCAACAACAACTAATTCAACCAGAATTAATTTTGCTTCAAGCAAAAACCAATTTGAATATCCAGATTTTTTGGAGATTCAATTAAAGTCTTTTCAAGAATTCTTCCAGTTGGAAACAACGCCGGAGAATCGCGAAAGTGAAGGGCTTTTCAAAGTGTTTGCTGAAAATTTCCCCATTACGGATACCCGCAATCAATTTGTTCTAGAATTCCTAGATTATTTCATTGATCCACCTCGCTACACCATTGAAGAGTGTATCGAAAGAGGACTAACGTACAGTGTTCCTCTCAAAGCAAAACTGAAACTGTATTGTACTGACCCTGAGCACGAGGATTTCGAAACCATCGTTCAGGATGTTTACTTAGGTACAATTCCTTATATGACACCAAAAGGGTCATTTGTGGTCAACGGCGCAGAACGCGTTATTGTATCCCAATTGCACCGTTCACCAGGTGTTTTCTTTGGACAGTCTCGCCATGCAAATGGCACGAAGTTATATTCGGCCAGAATTATCCCGTTCAAGGGATCATGGATTGAATTCGCGACAGATATCAACAATATCATGTACGCCTATATCGACCGTAAAAAGAAATTACCTGTTACAACCCTTTTCCGCGCTATTGGCTATGAAACAGACCGCGATATCTTAGATATTTTTGGTCTTGCCGACGAAGTGAAGGTGAGTAAAACTAACCTTAAGAAACTCATTGGCCGCCGTTTGGCTGCAAGGGTGCTCAAAACTTGGATTGAGGATTTCGTTGACGAAGATACCGGAGAGGTAGTTTCTATCGAGCGAAATGAGGTTATTCTAGATCGCGAGCTCGTGATCGGTGAAGAACACCTCGATTCCATCATGGATTCAGGCGCTAAATCGCTTATCCTACACAAAGAAGATGGTAACTCTACAGATTACACCATTATCTACAATACTTTACAAAAAGATACTTCCAATTCTGAAAAAGAAGCGGTTGAACACATCTACCGTCAATTACGTAATGCAGATCCACCAGATTATGAAACTGCAAAAGGTGTATTCGAGAAATTATTCTTCTCTGATGCACGTTATGATTTAGGTGAAGTAGGTCGCTACCGTATCAACAAGAAGCTCAACCATGACGCTTCTGAAGAGTCGCGCGTATTGACTAAAAATGACATCATTTCAATCATTAAATACCTGATTGAACTCATCAATTCTAAGGCCGATATCGATGACATCGACCACTTGTCAAATCGCCGCGTTCGTACAGTTGGAGAGCAACTTTACTCACAATTTGGCGTAGGTTTGGCACGTATGGCGCGCACCATTCGCGAGCGTATGAATGTGCGTGACAACGAAGTCTTTACCCCAATCGACCTTATCAATGCCAAGACCCTGTCTTCGGTCATTAACTCTTTCTTCGGTACCAACCAGCTTTCTCAGTTCATGGACCAAACCAACCCGCTTTCGGAAGTCACGCACAAGCGTCGTCTTTCTGCACTCGGGCCAGGCGGTTTATCGCGTGAACGCGCTGGATTTGAGGTTCGTGACGTTCACTACACGCACTACGGTCGTTTGTGTACTATCGAAACACCAGAAGGTCCGAACATCGGGCTCATCTCTTCACTTTGCGTATTTGCAAAAGTCAACAAACTTGGTTTCATCGAAACGCCTTATCGTCGTGTAGACAACGGTCGTGTTGTTTTTGAAGAAGCTCCAATTTATTTGGCTGCGGAAGAAGAAGATTCGAAAACCATTGCACAGGCCAACGCCAAAATCGATGACAAAGGTAATTTCCTTTCTGATTTGGTTAAAGCGCGTTACGAAGGTGACTTCCCTGTAGTAGCTCCTGGAGACCTCAGTTTGATGGACGTAGGTGCCAACCAAATTGCATCCATTGCAGCCTCTTCTATTCCTTTCCTCGAGCACGATGATGCCAACCGTGCACTCATGGGCTCCAACATGCAGCGCCAAGCTGTGCCGTTGTTGCGTCCAAATGCACCTATCGTAGGTACAGGAATCGAGCAACTCGTAGCAAGAGACTCTCGTGTCTTGATCAACGCAGAAGGCTCTGGAACAGTTGAATACGTAGATGCAAATGAAATCGTCATCCGTTACGACTGGAATGACCAAGATAAACTTGTGAGTTTTGACAGCGAAGTAATGCGTTACTCGCTTACCAAATTCATGAAGACCAACCAAAGTACTTGTATCAACCTCAAGCCAATTGTACAAAAAGGTGACCGTGTTGAACGTGGACAAGTTCTTTGTGAAGGTTACGCAACCCAATCAGGCGAACTCGCACTCGGACAAAACCTAAAAGTGGCATTCATGCCTTGGAAAGGTTACAACTTCGAGGATGCGATTGTAATCTCTGAGAAAGTGGTTCGCGACGACATCTTTACCTCTATCCACATCGATGAATATTCTTTGGAAGTTCGCGATACCAAACGCGGTATGGAAGAATTGACTTCTGACATCCCGAACGTTTCGGAAGAAGCAACCAAAGACCTCGACGAAAACGGACTCATTCGCATTGGTGCTGAAATCAAAGAAGGAGACATCCTTATTGGTAAAATCACGCCAAAAGGCGAGACCGACCCTTCTCCTGAAGAGAAACTCTTGCGTGCTATCTTCGGCGACAAAGCTGGTGACGTAAAAGACGCTTCATTGAAAGCTGGTCCATCGCTTCGCGGCGTAGTCATCGAGAAAAAATTATTCTCACGCGCTGTAAAAGACCGCAAATCTAAATCTCAAGATAAACCAGTTCTCGAAGCACTCGATGCGGATTACCACAGAGATCTTTCTGTCTTGCGCGATAAACTTGTCGATAAATTATTGGTTATTCTTGGAGAACAAAAATCTTCAGGTGTATTCAATAACTTCAAAGAAGAATTGATCAAAAAAGGAACTAAGTTCAGCAACAAAGCGCTTAGTGCTCTTGATTATTCAATTGTCAATCCGCTCAACTGGACGGCCGATACAGAGACCAATCAATTGATTTCTCGTGTCATCCACAACTTCAATATCAAAGCCAACGACTTACTTGGTATCTACAAACGCAAAAAATTCCACATCTCTGTCGGTGATGAACTCCCTGCCGGAATCGTGAAATTGGCGAAAGTATATGTCGCTAAGAAACGCAAGCTCAAAGTTGGAGATAAGATGGCGGGTCGCCACGGTAACAAAGGTATCGTTGCCAATATCGTTCGTCAAGAAGATATGCCATTCCTCGAAGACGGAACACCAGTAGATATCGTTCTTAATCCACTAGGGGTACCATCTCGTATGAACCTTGGTCAGATTTACGAAACTGTTCTCGCTTGGGCTGGAGAAAAATTAGGTGTCAAATTTGCTACGCCAATTTTTGACGGTGCTAAGCCAGAAGAAATCAACGACTGGACAGACAAAGCAGGTGTACCACGTTCAGGTAAAACTTACCTCTATGATGGTGGTACCGGCGAGCGTTTCCACCAACCGGCAACAGTTGGAATCATCTACATGTTGAAACTTTCTCACATGGTCGATGACAAAATGCACGCACGTTCAATCGGACCATACTCGCTCATTACCCAACAACCATTGGGTGGTAAAGCACAGTTTGGTGGTCAGCGTTTTGGTGAGATGGAAGTTTGGGCATTGGAGGCATTTGGTGCTGCCAATATCCTACAAGAAATCCTTACCGTGAAATCTGACGACGTCATGGGTCGTGCCAAGGCATATGAATCTATTGTGAAAGGCGACAACATTCCAGAACCAGGTATTCCTGAGTCCTTCAATGTATTGTTACACGAATTACGTGGCTTGTGCCTTAACGTATCAATGGATTAATTCAAAATACTAACGTAAATAGTCGAGATCAAATGGCTTTCAAAAAAGAAACCCCAAAAAAGCAAAGCAGCTTCAACAAAATCACTATCTCCTTGGCTTCACCAGAGGTCATCTTGGAGCATTCTAGTGGTGAAGTTTTGAAACCAGAAACCATCAACTACCGCACCTATAAACCGGAGCGTGATGGCTTGTTCTGTGAGCGCATTTTTGGACCTGTTAAAGATTACGAATGTCACTGTGGTAAATACAAGCGCATCCGATACAAAGGCATCGTCTGTGACCGCTGTGGTGTAGAAGTAACTGAAAAGAAAGTACGTCGTGAGCGCATGGGACACATCTCTTTGGTGGTTCCTGTTGCACACATCTGGTACTTCCGTTCACTTCCAAATAAAATCGGTTATTTGTTGGGCTTGCCTACCAAAAAACTAGATCAAATCATCTATTACGAGCGTTATGTTGTCATTCAAGCTGGTGCAGTAACCGGTACAGACAAATGGGCTAACGTCAAGAAAATGGACTTCATTACTGAAGAGGAATATCTAGACATGCTCGATTTGCCAGAATTGGCGAATAACCATTACTTAGATGATACCGATCCAAACAAATTCATCGCAAAAATGGGTGCAGAAGCACTCTACGATTTGTTGGCTGGTCTCAACCTCGATCAAATGTCTTACGACTTGCGTTACCAAGCTGAAACAGAGACATCTGTACAGCGTAAGAACGAAGCGCTCAAGCGTTTGCAGGTTGTTGAAGCCATGCGCGACTCTCAAAAACGCATCGACAACCGTCCAGAATGGATGATTGTTAAGGTTGTTCCCGTTATTCCACCAGAATTGCGTCCGTTGGTTCCACTAGATGGTGGCCGTTTCGCAACGTCTGACCTCAACGACCTTTACCGTCGCGTCATTATCCGTAACAACCGCTTGAAGCGTTTGATCGAGATCAAAGCGCCAGAGGTGATCTTGCGCAACGAAAAACGTATGTTGCAAGAGGCTGTAGATTCCTTATTTGACAACTCAAGAAAATCTTCTGCTGTTAAAACTGAATCGAACCGTGCCCTTAAATCACTTTCTGATTCATTGAAAGGTAAGCAAGGTCGTTTCCGTCAAAACTTACTTGGTAAGCGTGTCGATTATTCTGCTCGTTCTGTAATTGTTGTAGGTCCAGACCTTAAATTGCACGAATGTGGTTTGCCAAAAGACATGGCTGCTGAACTCTACAAACCGTTTATCATTCGCAAAATGATTGAGCGCGGTATTGTCAAGACGGTTAAATCTGCAAAGAAAATCGTTGACCGCAAAGAGCCAGTTGTTTGGGATATCCTCGAAAACGTATTGAAAGGTCACCCAGTTCTATTGAACCGTGCCCCTACGCTTCACCGTTTAGGTATCCAAGCTTTCCAACCTAAATTGATCGAAGGAAAAGCGATCCGTTTGCACCCACTCGTTACTACGGCATTCAACGCCGACTTCGACGGTGACCAAATGGCGGTGCATTTACCACTTGGTAACGCCGCAATTTTAGAGGCTCAAATGCTCATGTTGGCTTCACACAATATCTTGAACCCTGCTAACGGCGCGCCGATCGCGGTACCTTCTCAGGATATGGTCTTGGGTCTTTATTACATCACCAAAGGAAAACGCACCACCGACACAGAAATCGTGAAAGGTGAAGGCGGTATTTTCTACTCTCCTGAAGAAGTAATCATCGCTTACAACGAAAGTAAACTCGATTTGCATGCGCACATCAAAGTTAAAACTTACGATTTAGGTGCAGATGGACAACCTTGTCTCATGATGGTAGAAACCACTTGTGGCCGCGTGATGTTCAACAATAAAGTTCCGCGTCAAGTAGGTTTTATCAACGATGTTATGACCAAAAAAGCTTTGCGCGACATCATCGGCGAAGTCTTGAAAGTTTGTGGAACATCCAGAACAGCACAATTCCTTGATGATATCAAACAACTTGGTTACGAAATGGCATTCAGAGGAGGTCTATCGTTCAACCTCGATGACATCATCATTCCAAAAGAAAAAGAAATTCTCGTTGCCAAGGCAGAGACTGAAGTGAAAGAAGTCATGGTGAATTACAACATGGGTCTGATCACGAACAACGAGCGTTACAACCAAATTATTGATATCTGGACGCATACCAACTCGCGTCTGACGCATACACTCATGGAGCAACTTAAGACAGACCGTCAAGGGTTCAACTCAATTTACATGATGTACGATTCAGGAGCACGTGGTTCGAAAGAACAAATTCGCCAGTTATCCGGTATGCGTGGTCTAATGGCCAAGCCGCAAAAATCTGGTGCATCTGTACAAGAGATCATCGAGAACCCGATCTTGTCTAACTTTAAGGAAGGCCTATCCATCCTCGAGTACTTTATCTCAACCCACGGTGCACGTAAAGGTTTGGCGGATACCGCACTTAAAACTGCCGATGCAGGTTACCTTACACGTCGTTTGGTCGATGTCGCACAAGATGTGGTGATCAACTCAAACGATTGTGGTACCCTTCGCGGTATTGTTGCCACTTCATTGAAGAAAAACGACGAAGTTGTCGAACCATTGTACGACCGTATCCTCGGACGCACATCTGTTCACGATGTTTACTTACCAGATTCAGACCAAATCATTGTTTATGCAGGGGATATCATCACAGAAGATATCGCAAGAGCAATAGAAAAAGCGGGTATCGAAGAAGTAGAAATTCGTTCAGTTTTGACTTGCGAAATGCGCAGAGGTGTTTGTTCGAAATGTTACGGACGCAACCTGTCTAATCACCGTTTGGCTCAAATCGGAGACGCCGTTGGGGTTGTTGCCGCACAGTCCATTGGTGAGCCAGGTACACAGCTGACACTTCGTACGTTCCACGTTGGTGGTACGGCCTCAAACATCGCTGATATTTCTGACCTCAAAGCAAAAGCAAACGGTAAGTTAGAAATCGACGAAATCCGCACCATCGAACGCAAAAATGCCGACGGTACAGAGCGCGTGATCGTTGTGGGTCGTTCTGCCGAATTGCGTATTACCGATGAGAAAACAGGTATTGTTGTCATGACCGCAAACGTTCCTTACGGTTCTGATTTGATGGTTAAAAACAACACCAAAATCAAAAAAGGTGATGTCATTTGTAAATGGGATCCATACAATGCCCTCATCATTGGCGAAGTAGCTGGTAAAGTAGTATTCGATGGTATCATCGAAAACATCACTTACCGCGAGGAAGTCGATGAGCAAACAGGCTTTACCGAAAAAGTAATTATCGAATCACGCGACAAGAAAAAATCGCCTGCAATTCACATCATCGATCCTAAAACCAAAGAGATCCTCCGCGAATACTCTATTCCGGTCAATGCACACATCTCAGTTGCAGAAGGCGATAAAATTGTGGCAGGAGACATCCTCGTTAAAATCCCGCGTTCAGCAGGTAAAACAGGGGATATCACCGGTGGTCTTCCACGTGTAACTGAATTATTCGAAGCGAGAAATCCATCGAATCCAGCTGTTGTGTCAGAAATTGATGGTACTGCCACTTACGGAACAGTGAAGAGAGGTAACCGCGAAATCATCATCACGTCTAAACTTGGTGAAATTCGCAAGTATCTTGTTCCACTTTCCAAGCATATTTTGGTGCAGCAAAACGACTACGTTCGTGCAGGACAACCGCTATCAGACGGTGCAATTACACCAAACGACATCCTCAACATTGAAGGTCCGACAAAAGTACAAGAGTACATTGTCAATGAAATTCAAGAGGTATATCGTTTACAAGGTGTAAAAATCAACGACAAGCACTTCGAAGTTATTGTGCGTCAAATGATGTTGAAAGCCGAAATCATCGAATCTGGTGATACACGCTTCCTCGAAGGACAAAGCGTTCATAAAGCAGACATCATGGAAGCCAACGACGAGTTGTACGGTCAAATGTTTGTAATTGACGCTGGAGACTCTACTGAGTTGCACAAAGGTCAGTTAGTGAGCGTACGCCGTTTGCGCGATGAGAACTCACGTTTGAAGCGCGAAGACAAACAACTCATTGAAGCACGCGAAGCCATGCCAGCAACATCAACACCTTTGTTGCAAGGTATTACCCGCGCTTCACTTCAAACGCAATCTTTCATTTCTGCCGCATCTTTCCAAGAGACCACAAAAGTGCTCAACGAAGCTGCGATCTCAGGAAAAGAAGACCATTTGTTGGGCTTGAAAGAAAACGTAATTGTTGGTCACCTCATTCCGGCAGGAACAGGTGTGCGCAACTTCCAAAATCTTATCGTTGGTTCGAAAGAAGCGTACGAAGATTTAGTGGAGCAGGCACAATAAGCCAATTCAAATTTAAATTCAAAAGGCGGTCTGTAAAGACCGCCTTTTTTGTTTTCGTTTGATGCATAATTATTTTAGAGTAAAAATAGTTCTTGATTTCCGATGACCTTTTTTATGAAATTCTTCCCCAGTTGGGTTTATTTTTCAGGACTTCGCGCAAGGCTTGATTCAAAAGTGTGTTTTCGGGTGAAATCAATTGAGGATCTGCTGCTAAAATTTCACGCGCTTTATCACGGGCCAACTGCACGAGTTGCCCATCTTTGGCTAAATCGGCAATTTTTAAGGCCAGCGCACCGCTTTGTTGGGTACCCATGAGGTCTCCGGGGCCGCGCAACTGCAAGTCAACTTCAGCAAGTACAAAACCATCATTGCTAGCAACCATCGTATCCATGCGCTTCTGCGCTTCTTTGGAAATACCGTCGCCCGTCATTAAAATACAATACGATTTTTCAGCGCCACGGCCAACACGGCCGCGCAATTGATGCAACTGCGAGAGCCCAAAGCGCTCAGCACTTTCAATGACCATTACCGACGCATTAGGGACGTTAACACCAACCTCAATGACTGTGGTCGCTACCATGATATGTGTTTGTCCGTGTACGAAAGCTTGCATGGCGGCCTCTTTGTCGGCAGGCTTCATTTTACCGTGAACAATGCTGATCTGAAAACCTTGAGGTTTGAAAAAATCCTCTATTTGCGCGTAGCCTTCCTCTAAATTTTTAAAGTCTAGTTTTTCTGATTCTTGAATCAGTGGATAAACGACATACGCCTGCCGACCCAGTTGCACTTGTTCGAGGATAAAACTAAAGAGTTTGCTGCGGTGATTTTCACGGCGGTGAATGGTGTGAATCGGTTTTCTTCCGGGCGGTAGTTCGTCGATGACAGACACATCGAGGTCACCGTAAAAGGTCATGGCGAGTGTACGCGGGATAGGCGTTGCCGTCATGATGAGTACATGCGGTGGAGTGGTGTTTTTACGCCACATTTTAGCGCGTTGTGCCACACCAAAACGGTGTTGTTCATCAATTACCACCAATCCGAGGTTTTTAAATTGAACGGTATCTTCTAGCAAAGCGTGTGTCCCGATCAGTAATTGAATCTCGCCATTGAGCAAGCCTTCATGGATAAGACTGCGTTCTGCTTTTTTAGTGGAACCTGTTAAAAGGGCCACTCGAATATCCATTTTTGCAAGTAGCTCACTGATGCCGATGAAATGCTGTGTTGCTAAAATTTCTGTGGGCGCCATTAACGCGCCTTGTAGGTTGTTGCCAATGGCGAGTAGCAAGCTCAGGAGCGCAACTAACGTTTTACCGCTCCCAACATCTCCTTGGAGCAGTCGATTCATATGACTCCCGGCGCCTAAATCTTTTCTGATTTCTTTGAGAACGCGCTTTTGTGCGTTGGTGAGTTCGAATGGCAGGTGATGTTGATAAAATTCATTGAATGCGGCACCTACTTCCTTTAAAGTATAGCCTTTGAGCTTTTTATTTTGAATGCCTTTGCGCAGGAGCAATTCGAGTTGCAAAAAGAATAATTCCTCCCATTTCAAGCGATATCTTGCTGCTTTTATCAGTATTTCAGAACTGGGCTGATGGATTTCTCGCAGGGCTTTGATGCGGGGTAAGAGGTTGAGTTCAGTGCAAATTGCAGCAGGTAATGATTCTGGAATTTGATTGGCAAGCTGTTCAAATAGGTTAGCGATGAGTTTGCTTAACCCTTTACTGTGCAGTCCTTTATGCTGACACTTTTCTGTACTCGGATAAAATGCCTCAAAACCCTTTCTTTCTAAACCTGGTACGACTTTGAGTAATTCGGGGTGGGGGATATTCCAATTATTTTGAAAAAATTTAGGCTTGCCAAAAACGATGAATTCGTCTTGGACATTAAGGTTTCCTTTGATCCATTGAAAGCCTTGAAACCAGACTAAATCGATAGTTCCCGACCCATCGGTAAATCGGGCTTGAAGTTTTTTGTGTCGGCCGGTGCCAATTTCGCTGATGTGCGTAAGCCGTCCTTTGAGCTGTACGTATTGGTCTTCGGCTCTGATGTGCGCGATTTCATGAAAACTACTACGGTCTTGATACCGATAAGGAAAATGAAAGAGCAGGTCTTGGAATGTATAAATACCAAGCTCTTCTTGTAGTGTTTGCGCTTTTTGCGGTCCAACTCCTTTCAGGTAGGCAATGGGCGTAGCGAGGAGCGCGTTCATGGGAGTTTATTTCCAGAAGCCCATTTGGTTGAACTTCTCAATGCGTTCTGTGATGCGTTCTTCCGGCTGCTTTTGGTCAAGTTCTTGGAGATAGCCCAGAATTTTTCCACGCAAGATGCTAAACATTTGTTCTTGATCGCGGTGTGCGCCATTTCCTGGCTCGCTAATGACGTCGTCTACCAAGCCATTTTGCTTCATGTCGGTGGAGGTCAGTTTGAGCGCAGCGGCAGCAATTTCTTTGTAGTTCCAAGAGCGCCACAAAATAGAGGAGCAACTTTCTGGAGAAATAACTGAATACCAAGTGTTTTCGAGCATCACGACTTTATCGCCTACGCCTATGCCGAGCGCACCACCCGATGCACCTTCACCAATAATGATACAGATGACAGGTACTTTGAGACGCATCATTTCGTAGATATTGCGTGCAATCGCTTCTCCTTGACCGCGTTCTTCAGCTTCTAAACCTGGGAATGCGCCTGGTGTATCAATAAATGTAACGATGGGCTTATTGAATTTTTCGGCTAGCTTCATGAGGCGCAAGGCTTTGCGGTAACCTTCAGGATTTGGCATGCCGAAATTGCGGTATTGGCGCATTTTGGTATTGATTCCTTTTTGTTGGCCAATAAACATGACGGATCTGCCTTCGAGTAGTCCAAAACCACCTACCATTGCTTTGTCGTCTTTGACGCTGCGGTCGCCGTGGAGTTCTTGAAATTGGCCATTCGTGAGGGCATTGATGTAGGCCAACGTATAGGGTCTGTCTGGGTGACGAGAAAGTTGAACGCGTTGCCAAGGGGTGAGATTAGCGAATACTTCTTTGGTTTTTGCGGCAAGGACGTTCTCTAATTCAGCGATTTTGTCTTGCATGTCTACTTGAGTCTGCTCGCCTAATTCTCTGGTTTGCTGAATTTGTTCTTCAAGTTCGCGTAGTGGTTCTTCAAAATCCAAATAGGTTGTGCTCATAGTTTTCTTGTTTCGTGCAACAAAAATAAGGATTTTCGCCAATTGCTTATCTTTACGACATGATCTTGTATCCTCCAGCCAAAATCAATTTAGGTTTACACATAACCGCAAAGCGCCCCGATAGCTATCATGAAATTGAAACCATCATGGCGCAAACACCCCTCTGCGACATCCTTGAAATCACGGAAGCGGCAAGCGATTGCTTTGTGCAGACCGGCATTGACGTCCCTTCAGATGGCCAGCCAAATTTATGTCAGCGTGCTGTCGCCTTACTTCGCACTAAAAGAGAATTCCCAAACTTACAGATTCATTTGCGCAAGCAAATCCCTGTTGGAGCAGGCTTAGGAGGAGGTTCTGCAGATGCAAGCTATACGCTATCAGGTGTGAATGCGCTGTTTGATTTGGGATTTTCAAGTGCTGAATTGGAAGATTTTGCCGCTCAATTGGGGAGCGATTGCCCTTTTTTTATAGCCGGTGGATTGCAACTGGCCAAGGGGAGGGGGGAGATATTGACCAAATTAGAACCACTCGGAAAAGCTGTTCATCTCGTTTTATGCAACCCACAACTTCATGTTTCTACGGCAACTGCATATGCAGGTGTTCAACCCATTTCTGGGCGCCCATCTCTTCTAGAAACGCTTTCTAAAAAGGGTATTCAGGACCTTAAAAACGACTTTGAAGTTTCTGTTTTTAAAGCACATCCAATCATTGATGCTTTAAAAAAGGAGCTTTATCATGCCGGAGCTACCTACGCTGCAATGTCGGGCAGTGGTTCTAGTGTTTTTGGGATTTTTGAGACAGAACCATTGTTGTCGGATAATTTGAAGCAAAAAGTGATCTACAATGGCCCTTGGTGCTACTGAAGCGGTGGCATTTTTTCACAGAAAACAAGTCGAAATTAACCTTGAATTTATTGGATTTAGAAATATTTTTATATTTTTGAACTTGTCAATCTGACACTAAGTATTATTAACCTATTAATTATTTAAGTATGAAGAAAATTTTTACACTTTTAACGGCTCTTGTTTTAGGGTCTTCTGCCTTCGCACAATTTCCTGCGGTAGGTATCATCGGTTCTGCGGTTCCACCGTTTGACTGGTCTGCAGACGTAGACATGATCACTTTAGACGGTGAAATGTACGGAGCAATCGTTACTTGCGTTGCAGGTGAGGCAAAATTCCGTCAAGACGACGCATGGGCGATCAACTGGGGTGCTGCTGATTTCCCTGCAGGTGTAGGTGTACAAGATGGTCCAAATATTCCAGTTGCTGCTGGTACTTATATGGTCATCTTCAACCGTACAACTGGAATGTACAGCTTCCAAACTACTTTTGATGTAACTTACAAAGTAGACGTTACAAACTACCTTGCATCAAACACATTGGCTGCAAACGGTATCCGCGTTGGTGGTAACTTTACAGACAACGGTGCTACTGTAGCTGCTGGTGCGGTTGCTAACTGGTCTCCTGCTGATGCTAACTCTGCATTGACAGACGAAGGTAACAACGTATGGTCTATCACAGTTACTTACCCTGTTGCTTCTTTGGGTGCTACTCAATTCTACAAGTTCGTAAACGGTGACTGGGGTGCTAACGAAGGTACTGATGCTGCTAACACAATCGCAGTTGACTCTTGTGGTGTAGACGATGGTTCTGGTAACATCAACCGTACTTACACTATCATGCCAGGTACTGTATGTTACGTTTGGGATGCTTGTACAGCTTGTGGTGTTTCAGTTGCTGAAAACGCAATTGCTAACCTTACTGTAGCTCCAAACCCTGCAACTGATGTTGTCAACTTCACATTCGAAGCAAACAACGCTGCTGTTGCAACTGTAACAATTTTTGACCTTGCAGGTAAAGCTGTAGCTACTCAAACTGTTGCTACTTCTGCTACTACAACTGTAGAAATGAACACAACTGCATTGCAGGCTGGTTCTTACATCTACAACGTTGTTGCTGGTGACAAAGTTGCTACTGGTAAATTGATCAAGCAATAAGCTTCAATTCAATGATTTCAAAAGCCTGGGTGAGTTTCACCCGGGCTTTTTTAGTCTTTGATTAATTCTTTTTATAAATTTCTTTGTGATGAAAAAGCAGTTTCTTTTATCTATTTTTTTGATGGTGCTTTCTGGATTGGTGCATGCGCAAATTCTAGAAGTGAATCCCGCATTTCCAACAGTAAATGATGTGGTTACCATTACTTATGATGCTACACAAGGAAATGCCGCATTGGTGGGCCAAAATCAAATTTATGCCCATGCAGGGCTGATTACCTCTGCCAGCACATCGCCAACCAATTGGCAATTTGTACAGGGCAATTGGGGTACCGTAGACCCTCAAGTCGCCATGACCAACATTGGCAACAACAAACACACCATCACAATTGACATCGACCAATATTATGGCTTCCCTGTAGGCACGAATGTCTTAAAGTTCGCTTTTGTATTTAGAAATGCAGCCGGAACTATTGTAGGCCGTTCAACAGATGGTAGCGATATTTATTACGACATTTATCCTGCAAATGCAGGTTTATTAGCTCAGTTTTTTCATCCGAATTCGGGTGCTATTTTAGATGTGAATGAGCAGTTACAAATAGAAGCGGCAGCCAACCAAAATGCTACACTTACGCTCAGACAAGATGGAAACGTGCTACAAACAATGGCTAACGCTACACAACTTTCCTATACTTTAACTGCAACACAAGCAGGCACGCACTTACTCGAATTCATTGCCGACAACGGCACCACACAAGTCATAGACTCTACTTATTATACCGTGAACCCTTTGGTGGTTCCGCAAGATCCAACTTATGCCAATTTGCAAAATGGCATCAATTACATCAACGACACTACCGTTGTATTGCAGTTATTTGCACCTCAAAAAGAACACATTTACGTCATCGGCGACTTCAATAACTGGACGCCAACGACCAACTATCATATGAACCTAGCAACCAACAACCAAACTTGGTGGCTTGAAATAACCGGACTTACGCCTGGTCAAAAATACGGCTATCAATATTTCATTGACGGCAGCATGCGCTTGGCAGACCCTATGAGCTCACTCATTTTGGATCCAAACAACGACAACAGCATCAATTCGCAAACGTATCCAAATCCGCATCCTTATCCAACAGGCCAAACTACAGGTTTTGTTACCATCCTTCAAACAGCACAAACCCCATTTAACTGGAGCAATACCAATTTCGCTGCACCTGAGAAGAAAGATTTAGTGATATACGAACTTCATGTGCGCGATTTTGTAGCGAAAAGAAACTATCAAACGCTCATTGATACGCTAGATTATCTAGATCATTTAGGGATCAATGCGATAGAACTAATGCCTCCAGGAGAATTTGAAAACAATGAAAGCTGGGGCTACAACCCTTCGTTCCATATGGCTCTGGATAAATACTACGGCACCCCCGAAAAATTTAAAGAGTTTGTCGATTCTTGTCACGGAAGAGGAATTGCAGTGATTGTCGATATGGTGTTGAACCATGCCTTTGGTCAGAACCCAATGGTCAATATGTACTGGGATGCTGCGAATGCGCGCCCGGCAGCGAACAGCCCGTGGTTCAATGCAATTTGCCCTCATGAACCCTATTGTTGGGGTTATGATTTTGACCACACGCGCTTGGCCACCCAAAATTACATTGATCAAGTCAATCGCTATTGGGTAGAGACCTACAACATCGACGGCTTCCGTTTCGACTACACCAAAGGTTTCGTCAATAACGGCAATAGTTATAGCATGGAGCGCATCAATCTACTCAAAAGAATGGCCGACGAAATCTGGACCTACAAACCCAATGCGTATGTCATTTTAGAGCATTGGTGTGACAACGCCGAAGAAGAACAATTAGCAGACCACGGCATGATGCTTTGGGGCAACGTGACCTATGGATATCAGCAAGCGCTAATGGGTTTTGCAAATTCTAGTAATATCAGCTCTGGCATTTACACCAACCGAGGTTGGACTGTACCGCATTTGGTTTCTTATGCGGAAAGTCACGACGAAGAGCGCACGATGTATGAGGCGTTAACATATGGAAACAACACCAATGCCACGCACAATGCACGCAACTTGTACACAGCGCTCGGCCGCGCACAAGCTTTGGCAGTTATCTTACTCACACAACCTGGCCCCAAAATGCTTTGGCAGTTTCAAGAGTTGGGTTACGATATTTCGATTGAAAATCCTTGCAGGGTTTGCAACAAACCCATTTTATGGAACTACTATACACAAGCGCGCCGTCGTCAATTATATGATGTGTATTCAGCAACGCTCGCCTTGCGCAACAACTACGAGACCTTCAGGTCACTCAATTTCCAATACAACCTCACAGGGGCGGCCAAAAGAATGACAATGAGCCACTCAAGCATGAATGGTGTTTCGATGGCTAACTTTGCCGTGAGTACTCAAAGTGTGATTCCTGCATTTCAGCACGGAGGTTGGTGGTATGAATATTTTAGCGGTGACAGCATCAATGTAACGAATGCTTTGGCGCCAATAAGTCTAACTGCAGGTGAATACCGCATCTACACCGATGTAAAATTAGCTCAGCCAGTTATTACAGATGCACCTGCCTCTATTGATGAATTACTCAATTCGTCATTTGAAATGCAGGTATTTCCAAACCCTTCTTCACAAATGGCAACCATCAGTTTTCAGTCAACTGCAATTGAACCTTATTCGATCTTACTTTTAAATGAGGCCGGGCAAATTGTATTGCAAAAGAAAGGAAGTACCTCATTTGGGAAAAACGAAATCCAACTCAGTGTGAACGAGCTTTCTTCAGGTAATTATCACTTCTTGGTAAAGGTAGGATCTGCTATGGCCAATGAAGGATTTGTGAAAGTAGATTAAGCCTGATTGGATGCAAAAAATCTGTTGTTCTGTTGTTGCATTTTGGTTTGGAATTTCAGTTTTTTATGCTCAAATACCGCAACCGCCATACAATTTAGCTTTTCTTCAAAACGAAGTTGCGAGTGTATATGTGGATATCCACCCTGACTCCCTGAATTTACTGCTTGGCGACAGCTTGTACAGCGCCCATGAATTCATGGCAACGGTGAGTTATCAAAGTTCAGTTTTGAGCGTCACTACGGATAGTATTGGTTTTAGGGCCAGGGGAAACACTTCATTGGCTTCGCAAAAAAAATCTTTTAAAGTTGATTTCAATCGCTTTATTCCGGGCCAGAAGTTTCAAGGTTTGGAAGAGCTAAACCTCAATGGCGAGCACAACGATGTATCTATTATGCGCACTTTTTTAGCGCAGCAACTCCTTAGGTCAGCAGGCTTACCAGCTTCGCGCACCAGCTACGTTAAACTCTACGTAAACAATGAATACAAGGGCCTCTACCTCAACTTAGAGTATTTAGACGACGAATTTCTCGATTTGCGTTTTCCAGGTCAGGCCAATGGCAACCTATGGAAATGTGCCTACGGAGCCGACCTCACTTGGTGGGGAACCAATCCTGCAAATTACGAGCAAGTATATGAACTCAAAACCAATAAAGACAGCAATGATTATTCTGCTTTAGTTCATTTTGTCGATGTACTCAACAACACGCCGTCTGGCAGTTTTACCTGTGCAATTCAAGAGGTCTTTGATGTCGATTTATTTTTGCGCAATATCGCGATGGAAATATTGTTGGGGCAATGGGATGGCTATACCTACAATAAGAACAATTATTACTTGTATCAGCGCGAAAGCGATGGCAAAATGGTTTACCTCTCCTATGATTTGGACAATACTTTTGGGATAGACTGGTTCAATATCAATTGGGCGCTGCGCAATGTGTATGCGTGGTCGCCGGGTAACCAAAGCAGGCCGCTTTATAGCAAGCTTTTGGCGGTGCCTTATTTCAGAGATCGCTTCACCTTTCACCTCAATGATATCCTAACAAATGTCTGGAACGTCAGCAATCTTCAAGTGATGTTAGAAGCACAACAGGTACTCATTGCACCTGCAGCTTTACTTGACGGTTACAAAGGCCTAGACTATGGCTTCACGGACCAAGATTTTTTAAATGCCCTACAACTTACATGGGGAGCTCATGTCAAGTCTGGCATCATTCCCTATTTACAAAACCGCAAAACGAGTGCGCTTTCGCAACTCAGTACGTATCAAGGCTTGCCCAATCCGTGTACGATCGGTTTGGATGAAAATATGCCCACAACCGGCAAATTACTTTTTGTCACCGATATTTTGGGCAGAGAAATTGACCCGAACACGAAAAATTGCATTAAAATTTTGAACTTTGAAAATGGAACCCAACAACGCATCTATGAAATGGATTAACCTTACACTTTGTCTGCTATTTACTTTCTTAGCCTATACCCAAACATTCAAACATGTAGAACCAAGCAATTGGTGGGTAGGGATGGAGCACCATCAAGTGCAAGTATTGCTCCACGGTGAAGCAATCGCAAAATATAAAGTTGAGGTTTCTGGCCTTGCCATCCTAGAAGAAATTCGAACGGAAAACCTAAATTATATTTTTGTCACGCTCGAAACCAAAGACAAAGTTGCGGGCACGTATCCAATTCGTTTAATGGATAAGAAAAAGATCATCGCAACGCATGATTTCAAGCTAGAAGAACGCAGCGAGAACAGCAAGTATCGCCAGAGTTTCAACAGTTCAGATGTCATGTATTTATTAATGCCAGACCGTTTTGCCAATGCCAATGAAGGCTTAGATAAGCACCCTGATACAAAAGAAGTGACCGATCGTTCGAATCCAAGCGGCCGACATGGCGGCGACATCATGGGAATTGTGCAACGCCTGAGCTACATCAAAGAATTGGGCGCCACCACCATCTGGACCACTCCTTTATTGGAAGACAACGAACCAAGCTATTCCTACCATGGATATGCGCAATCAGATTTATATAAAATTGATCCGCGCTACGGCAACAATTCTTGGTATAAGGAAATGGTCTTGGAAGCGCACCGCCAGGGCTTGAAGGTCATCAAAGACGAAGTAACTAACCATTGGTCGAGCAAGCACTGGATGATCCAAGATCTACCTACTGCAAGCTGGATCCATCAATTTGATCAGTTCACACGTTCAAACTATCGCTTGTCTACTCAATTTGACCCACATGTTGCTCAAACTGACCATATGGGTTCTGCAAATGGTTGGTTTGACGTCACTATGCCCGACATGAACCAACAAAATCCCTTGTTGCTAACTTACCTCATTCAAAACACCATTTGGTGGCTCGAATACGCCCAATTGGATGGCTTGCGTGTCGATACCTATCCGTACAATGACAAAGACGCCATTGCACGCTGGACACAAGCAATTTTGAAAGAATATCCTAATTTGAATATTGTCGGTGAAGTTTGGATGCACGACCAAGCACAAATGTCATTTTGGCAAAAAGACAGTCCAATCGGTGCGCTTCAACACTACAACAGTTATTTGCCTTCAGTGATGGATTTTACCTTACACGACGCCATGATGCAAGCTTGGAAAGAACAAGAGCAAGGTTGGGATCAAGGCATGGTGCGTTTTTATGAGAACTTTACCCAAGATTACCTCTATGCAAATCCTCAAAACCTATTGGTTTTCATGGAAAACCACGACACGCAAAGATTCAATGAATCTTACCCCGATATAGCGGATTACAAAATGGCCCTGACTTTAATTGCCACCACAAGAGGAATTCCACAAATTTATTACGGTTCTGAAATTGGGATGAAAGGTAGCAAAGCTGTAGGCGATGCAGATATCCGTAGAGACTTTCCGGGTGGTTGGGCTGCAGATCAGCATACTGCTTTTTGCAGCAATGAAGACACAAAATGTCGGGCGTATCAGACGGGAAGAACCGCTGAAGAAGAAGCCTATTTTCAGTTTACTAAATCGTTGTTGAACTGGAGAAAAGACCAAAAGGTAATCCATGAAGGAAAGCTCTTGCAATATGTGCCGCAAAACAATGTGTATGTGTATTTCCGCTATCTAGAGCCCGTTAAAGAAATGGGGCAAGCTGCTGAGGTCATCATGGTAGTGATCAATAATTCTTCTAAAGAGCAAACGCTTACATGGTCTCGCTTTGCAGAGGGTTTACACGGATTTGACAAGGGTAAAGACGTACTCAATAACCAAACCTTTGATTTCGAACAGCCCAGCGGCACCATTCCAGCGAAAACTTCTTACATCATCAAGTTAAGTCATTAATTATGTTGAAATATACGAGCTTCTTTTTTGCATGCGTTTTAGGTTTTTGTGCCCTTGCGCAAAATCCAAATCGAAAATTCGAGGGTTTTGAGAACAATGCGGATGCCTTTTTGATCCGGGTCAATGACGGTCATTATGAAATTAAGTTTTACAATGACCGCATTGTGGAAACTACTTTTATTCCGCGCGAAGATACCCTGCAGCCTGCTCCTTCTCATGCCATTGCAAGCACGTTGTTAGAGCGCACCAAGAAAAAAGCGCAGGTCATAAAGACCCAAGCTGAAAACCCATACTATGATGTTTTTCAGACGGCAAATACAATTAGCGTGCGCATTCAAATGGCGCCATTTCAAATTTCCTATTGGTATAAAGGTAAAATGTTGAGTTCGGAAGCGCTCGGATTTCAGCAAAAAGAAACGCCACAAATTCAGTTGAATCTCACTGCTCATGAACAATTAATGGGTGGAGGCGCGCGTGCCTTGGGCATGAATCGCCGAGGTTACCGTTTGCAACTTTACAACCGTGCGCACTACGGTTATGAAACGCACTCAGAGCTCATGAATTTTACGATGCCCATTGTCATTTCTGACCAATGTTACGCCATTCACTTTGACAATCCACAAATTGGCTACTTAGATTTAGATTCCAAAAAAGACAACAAACTTACCTATGAAGTGATTGGTGGACCGCTGCGTTATCAGGTTATTGCCGCAGATGATTGGCATAACCTAACAGAAAACCTGACGTATTTAACGGGTCGTCAGCCACTTCCAGCTCGCTGGACACTCGGAAATTTTGCGAGTCGTTTTGGTTACCATTCAGAGCAGCAGGCCAGGGAGGTTGTAGCTACATTTCAGAAAGAACAAATTCCGCTAGACGCCATTATTTTTGATTTGTATTGGTTTGGTAAAGAGATCCAAGGTACACTTGGCAACTTCGAGTTTTACCGAGATTCTTTTCCAAATCCAGAACAAATGATTTCGGATTTCAGAGGTCAAAATGTCAAAACGATACTGATTACAGAACCTTTTGTGCTCACTACTTCCAAAAAATGGGCTGAGGCCGATCGTTATAAGTTGCTCGGAACAGACACACTCGGAAACTCCTACCGCTATGATTTTTATTTCGGGAATACGGGTTTGATTGATTTGTATAAGCCAGAGGCCAGAACTTGGTTTTGGGAGATCTATAAAAAATTTCACGGTTATGGCGTGGCTGGTTTTTGGGGTGACCTCGGCGAGCCAGAAGTGCATCCGACGAAGCTAAAACACGGCGACAAATGGGCCGATGAAGTGCACAATATTTATGGCCACGACTGGGCGCGTTTACTGTATCAAGGTTATGCGGCAGAATTTCCGAAGCAAAGACCATTTATTTTGATGCGCGCCGGTTATTCGGGGTCGCAGCGCTACGGCATGATTCCTTGGTCTGGAGACGTCAACCGCACCTGGGGTGGGCTCAAGCCGCAAATGGAAATCTCCATGCAAATGGGCTTGCAGGGCATGGCTTATATGCATTCTGATTTAGGTGGTTTTGCCGGTGCCAACGACGATCCAGAGCTTTATGTGCGCTGGCTACAATACGGCGTGTTTCAGCCGATTTTTAGACCTCATGCCCAAGAAGAAGTCCCGAGTGAAGCAATTTATAAAGACCCAGAAACCAAGGCTTTGGCCAAAGCAGCTATTGAATTAAGGTATCAATTATTGCCTTATAACTACAGCCTTGCTTTTGTTAATAGTGCTTTTGGAGAACCTCTCATGCGCCCAATTTTCATGGAGTTCCCAGAGGCCAAATGGTCTTTTGCCGAAACCGAAACCTACATGTGGGGCAACGCGTTTTTGGTACATGCCATTACAGATTCAATGCATTCATCAAAGGATAAGGTTTATCAAACAAAACTTCCGGCGAATGCATCTTGGTTTGAATTTTCAACGGGCCGTTTGGTTGTAAAGCCAGAAGTCAATATGACCAATGAAGGAAACTTTATTGTGGTTTCTACGCCAAAAACGATCCAACACATCCCTGTCTTCGTAAGGTCCGGATCTTTTATTCCGATGAGCCCCATCATTCAAAGTACGGAAGCCTATTGCGACACAATGGTTACGCTACATTCCTATATTGCGCGTCCGACTGCGCCTGACACCACTGTTTTTCTGTGGTACGAAGACGACGGCCGCACCAAAGATGCGCTACGCTTGGGGCTAGCCAAAATGCTCCGTTGTGAATCGGCGGTGGAGCTCAATAAAGCAACTTTAACACTGAGCCCAACAATCGAGAACAATACAGCACTGCCTTATTTTGAATTTGAATGGCTGATTCATACCAATGTAGCTCCAAAAAAAGTGCGTCTCAACGGACAAAAATGTCCATTTGCTTATGACGAACAAGCGGGTATCTTGACGCTTAAAGGGTTGAGAAAGATGCGCGTGGAACGCCATCAACAAGTCTTAGAACTCAGTTGGTGAAAAACTTTTTCTTTGTGTCAACTTGACATTAACAAAAAATCAAATATATTTGACTGATTAATCTGTTATTAACGCTAAAACGAGAACAATGCAAAAACAAACTACTACAAGTTTTTTTGCCTTCTTGATGTTTTTTAGTTTGTCGGTGGTGGCTTTTGCCCAAACCGGTATCCGAGGAACCATCACAGACGCTTCTGGAGTTCCGCTATTCAATGCTTCGGTATTGGTGGAAGGTCAGGGCAAGGGCGCCGTATCAAATGAAAAAGGATTTTACGAAATCACAGGCCTCAAAGCCGGAACTTACAATGTCATTTATAAGTTCATGGGTTTTACCCCACAATCTGATCAAGTTACTGTTGTAGCCAATCAAATGGCGACCAACGATTTTCAGTTTGCTTCTAAAACACAAGATGTCGGTGATGTTGTCGTGATTGGTTACGGTACACAGCGCACCAAAGACCTCACTGGTTCAGCAACGGTCATCAACGAAAAAAACTTCGTACAAGGTTCTTTAGCTACCCCAGAACAACTTGTTATGGGTAAGGTAGCTGGTTTGAAAGTGACCTCCAACGACGGCGCGCCAGGATCCGGTTCAACACTTCGCTTGCGCGGTGGAACCTCAATCAATGCCTCCAACGACCCATTAATTGTTGTCGACGGAGTGCCATTAGATAACGGAGGCATTGCCGGTGCAGCAAACCCTTTATCGCTGATCAACCCAAATGACATCGCTTCATTCGTGGTCTTGAAAGACGCTTCAGCTACCGCTATCTATGGTTCAAGAGCTGCAAACGGCGTTATCCTTATTACCACCAAACGCGGTTCTGCTTCTAACGATGTTAAGGTTGTCCTCGATTCCAAAACGTCTGTATCAACAATTGCAAAATATTTCGATGTGCTGAGTGCAGACTCTCTACGCAGCCTCGTCAATGCAAATGGTACAACCGCTCAAAAAGCGCTTCTTGGCGATTCCAGCACAGATTGGCAAAAACAAGTTTTCCGTTCTGCTGTAGTCACCGACAACAACGTATCTATCACTGGCGGTATCAAAAATTTCCCATACCGTTTGTCAGTAGGTAACCGCATTGATAACGGTATCCTCAAAAGAGATCAATTTGCGCGTACTTCTGTAAGCCTCAACATGAATCCTAGCTTACTGGACAAAACATTGCAAATTGAGGCGAACATGAAATACGTTCAAACAGCGTCTTTCTTCGCAAACCGCGGTGCACTTGGCGCAGCCTTTTTTGATCCAACTCAACCTATTTATTCTGGCAACGAAGCGTATGGCGGTTATTTCGAATGGATAGACAACAACAAACCAAATACGCTTTCTGCGCGCAACCCACTTGGCTTGATTGAGCAGTCTACAGACCAAAGCAAAGTCAATCGTGCAATTGCCAATGCAAAACTTTCTTACCATTTGCCTTCATTACCTGCTTTCAAAGCAACGGTAAACGTAGGTGGTGACTTCTCAGAAGGCACAGGTTACACCATTACTCCTGCGACATCAGCCTCAGGTTTCTATACACAAGGGCGTTATTCAAAATACCGCACGACCAAAACCAACAAACTTTTTGAATCTTATTTGAGCTATAACTCAGGTTCTAAATGGGAGAAGCAAACTTTAGAAGTGGTTGCGGGTTATTCTTACCAAGATTGGGATACATACAGCCCAAACAACCCTACATGGAACGAAGCGCAAGACAGCGTTATTGCACCAGAGGCTGCATTTCCTTTCTATACACGCAATGTCTTGATGTCTTACTATGGTCGTGCCATCTACAACTATGCTGGCAAATACGTAGTCAATGTATCCGTTCGTCGCGATGGTTCTTCTCGCTTTAGCCCTGAAACCCGTTGGGGTGTATTCCCTGCAGCATCTGCGGCATGGTTGATTTCAGAAGAAGCATTCTTGAAGAACAGCAAAACCATCAACATGTTGAAACTACGTGCAGGTTGGGGTATCACTGGTCAGCAAGATGGTATTGGTGATTACGCATACATCGGCAACTATTTCCAAGGTGCTACCACTGCCCAATATGCCTTTGGTGGTCAATATTACCAAGTATTGCGTCCGGCAGGCTTTGATGCCAACCTCAAATGGGAAACCACAACTTCTTACAATGTTGGTTTAGATTTCGGTTTCAAAAACGATCGTTTCTCAGGAAGCGTAGATGTTTACCAAAAAGACACCCGCGACCTCCTTGCTACAGTTCCTGTACCTGCTGGTACAAACTTTACAAACGAAATCCTTACCAATGTTGGTGCGATGCAAAACCGCGGTATCGAAGCGTCAGTAAACACAGGTATTATTGCTAAAAAAGACATGCGCCTAGACTGGACTATCAATGCAACTTACAACAAAAATTCTGTTGTGAAGCTTTCACAAGTTGTAGATACTACTTCTCCAGGTGTATTGGTTGGCGGTATTGGTGGCGGTATTGGCAATACCATTCAAGCGCACCAAGTTGGTTACCCAACTTATACTTTCTTCGTTTTGGAACAGCAATATGATTCTAAAGGTGACGTCATTGAAGTTGGCTCTTTAGCAGAGATCGACATGAACGGCGATGGCCAAATCACTGCTGCAGACAAATGGAAAGATACCAACGCGTTTGTTGACCGCAACCACGACGGCATCATCAATGTCAAAGACCGCTACTACGCTGGTCAGGCTGCACCAAAAATGTTCTTCGGTACTGCCTTGAACTTCCAATACAAAAAATGGTATGCAGGTTTCTCAGCACGTGCAGAATTAGGCGCTACTATTTACAACAACATTCACTCAAACAGCGCAGTATTCCAAACTATTGATGGTACCAAAAAATACCTCAACAACATCAGTTCTTTGTACTACCAAGACGAAGTACAGCGCGTTACAGCAAGCCAGTTAATGAGTGACCACTACCTCGAGAAAGCTAATTTCTTGCGTATGGACTTCATCAATGTTGGTTACAACTTCGGTAAACTCGGTTTTGCCAAAGAAAAAGTAGGCCTCAATGCGAGCTTCGTGGTACAAAATGCATTTGTCGTGACCAAATACTCAGGTCAAGACCCAGAAATTGGCGGCGGTATCGACAACAATTTCTATCCACGTCCACGCGTGTATTCAGTTAATTTAACATTTGATTTCTAATTTTTGAACCATGAAAAGATTAGTAGCTTATACCATTATGGCCAGTGCACTTTTATTAGGTGCTTGTGGCAAAAACTTAAACCAATCGCCTAAATACGGCCTCAATGCCGAAGCGGTTTACAGCAATGCTGACAACTACATCAAAGTTCTTGCAAAACTCTACTCTGGTATGTCCATGACGGGCAACCAAGGTCCTGCTGGGCAAGCTGATATCGCTGGTATTGACGAAGGTTTCTCTGCATATGTGCGCGTATTGTGGAACATGCAAGAGTTGCCTACCGACGAAGCCATTTGCGGTTGGAATGACCCCGGAATTCCTGATTTGAACAAAACGGAGTGGAATGCCGATAACGTTTGGGTAAAAGGAATGTACTACCGTATTTTTTACCAAATTACGCTTTGTAATGAGTTCATCTGGCAAGCACGCGACGAAAAACTCAATGAGCGCGGTTTTACAGCAGCCCAAGTTTCAAATATCGTCACAATGCGCAACGAAGCGCGCTTCTTGCGTGCATTGGCTTACTACCATGCTATGGATCTATTCGGAAATGTACCATTCGTAACTGAAGAAGATCGCGTTGGTGCTTTCAATCCAGAGCAAATCATGCGTGCCGATTTATTTGCTTACATCGAGTCTGAACTCAAAGCTATTGAAGACGAGCTTACAACGGCTCCGGTAGTGGACTACGGACGTGCATCAAGCAGTGCTGCCCATGCACTTATGGCCAAAATGTACCTCAATGCTGAAGTTTACACAGGTACAGCGCGCTACAACGATTGTGCAACTTACTGTGAAAAAATTATCAATACCAATAATTTTCAGTTAGACGACGTCTACCAAGATTTGTTCTTAGCAGACAACAACACTTCACCTGAGATCATCTTCCCAGTTGTTTACAATGGTTTGTATTCTCAAACTTGGGGTGGAACAACCTTTATGATTTGTTCAGCACTTGGTGGATCTATGGTTGCGGCAGACTACGGTGTAAACGGCAAATGGGCAGGCAACCGTGCAACACGTCCATTCATCGAAAAATTTGTTGATTCTACAGAAGATTCACGTTGGTTGTTCTACACGGCTGGTCAACAAATTGATATCACTTCAATGAGCACGTTTACACAAGGGTATGCAAATCCTAAATACAAGAACAAAACCAAAGACGGTTTGAACGGTTCGAACAACGCAACTTCGGCTCACGTCGATGTAGATTTCCCGATGTTCCGTTTGGGTGATGTTTTCTTGATGTATGCAGAGGCTAAATTCCGTTCAGGAGATGAAGCTACCGCACTCACTTACATGAACAAAATTCGCGAAAGAGCATACGGAAATGCGAGCCACAACTACAGTTCACTTGTACTCAATGATTTCATCGATGAGCGCGCACGCGAACTCAACTGGGAGTGTACACGCCGTACAGACCTCATTCGTTTTGGTCTCTTCACGAGCGGCACCTATGTTTGGCCGTTTAAAGGTGGAGATGTAGCTGGAATTGGTGTAAACGATAAATATAACCTATACCCAATTCCAACTTCTGATATCGTACTGAACCCGAATTTACAACAGAATCCTGGTTACTAATATTGAAAATGTTGATTGATGGAAAGGGGGGAGTTTTCGAACTCTCCCTTTTTTTGTGCTGTAAAATGCGCTGCAGACTACAGCTGCACGGAATAGGAAATTCTTCCTAGCGCTTGCATTCCACTTGCACGCGATCTGAGACCTATTTGCACTTTGACGTTTTGTTTCTTAGGCAACTCTATTTGCGTACCAATAAAGTAACGCCATTGAACAGTAGCACCCGTGACCAGTACTTCTGTAGGCGTATAAACGACATTGGCATTCCAGCGGTAAAAGTGTTCTGCGCTGACGCAAGGGCTCAGTGGGAAATCTTTGATGTCATAACTCATGCTGAGTTTGTTGCGCCAAATACTACTTGTCTGTTGGCCAGTTTGGATGCTCCACTGCTGTGTAGAACTCCAAGAGAGGTCTAGTCGTTTTGGGCCAAAATCAAAAGCGTCTAGCATCGATAATTGGAACCCTAATTGAAAACGCTGAGAAAAGCGATCTGCGGCAAGTACCAACTGATCTCCTTTTTCATTGAGCACCGCACGGTAGGCGCCTTCAAGCTTCAATCCGTCTATAAGCGTATAGGAATGGCTGAGGTCGAGGTAAAGGCGATCAAATCCAACACCTATTTGCTGACGATTGCCAATTTCAAATCCAGATGTTTGGGTTTTTGTCCATTTTTTAGAAAGGCCAGCATCTAGCCACAATCCGGTTTGTGCGTTCAGTACTTGGCCGAACAAAAGAATAGGGAAGAGTATTTTTTTCATTAGTGAAAGATGTGCATGGTGCCTGCGTCTGTGATGCTTTCTTTTGCGGTGATTTCAATTATTTTCTCAATTGCGATGTGCTGGCCATCGATAGGAGGGTTTTCGCTGACCACGTAAATTTTGTACGTGCCGACCTGTAAATCATTGAACTGAAATGCACCGTTGGCATCTGTTTTGACGTTGTCGCTGGCATAGGTGTTTGCCCCAAAACAGATATACACATTTTTTTCAGCCATATTTTGCACCATCGGATTTAAATAATCTGCACTACCTTGGTTGGCTACATCTAAAGCAAAATTGGTGGTGCCGTTGTCAGGGTCTGGAATGGCTTGGTGGCTTTTGTAGTTGAGTATGAGCATATCTTGATCTAGTGCCATTGTGAAATTCAATACACCTAAGCTATTTAATTTGTTTTTTACAGCTTGTGCAATTGTGGTATTTGCATCACTGTAATTAAAAATGACTTCTACGCCAATTCTACCCTGAATATTTGGGTTCGCACTTGATACCCAAGTTGGATTTTTGAAATAAATATAATAGTTGTTACCATCTTTCACTTCGTTGAGTAAAAAGTAGTCTCCGTGCTCAATTTGCGCTCCAGAGGTGAAGGTAATTTGCTGTACTTCGTTTTCTCCAGCAATAAAATCTTGTCCAGTAATCTTGCCTTTAATCGCAGAAGTACCGCCTGGCCCCGGATTTTTTTTGACACAAGAAAATGACGTGGCCGCCAGCAGCCCTGTTAGGAAAAGCGGTACGAAATTAATTTTTAAAGATTTTTTCATAAATACCTTTGTTTGGTTCTGAAATGAAATATACACCTGCATTCAGGAGCTCGAGGTCTAAGGTCAAATTAGGCGTATTGTAAGGTTCTTGTTGGATAATTTTTCCTGATAAATCAAGTAAACTCAGTTGCCCTGCGCCTTCAAGACCGCTAATTTGAATTGCTCCGGAACTTGGATTTGGAAAAATTTGGATGGAAGTTTGACTGGTTTCTTGGAGTCCGACGCTGCAAGTCCCAAACATATTTGCATCCATCCAGGCGGTTCTATTCTGGATCCAGGTCTTGAGGTAGTTGACCTCAGCTTGATAGGTTTGTCCTATAAAATTATTAGGCCAAACGTAGTTGCCCAAGATCGGCCATTTTTGATAATGTCTTGACGCGGGTAATTCTAGCACCAAGGCCATAGAATCAATGTATTGGAAGAGAACGGAATCACTCAAGGTACTTTGGCGCAAAGCAGTCCAGCGACAATTCACATCATTGGCGTAGAGCGGATCTTCTAGCATGCGGTTCCACCAGAAGGGATTTTGCCATTCGCCACCTCCGCCACAAATGCTATTGAAGTTGATTTCCCAGCCAGCAGTGTTGCCACCTTGGCAATAATTGGCATTACCCCATGCAATATTGAAGTCCCATAATGGGCCGGCAACAAGTTTGCCTCCTTCGCTGAAGCGCTGTTTGTGCAGATAGGTCGAGATGCGGTAACCATCGACGTTTTTGGATAGCTCGTTGATCAAAAAGAAGTCAATGAAAGAAGCAACATCGATATAAGGTTTGTAACCCGTAATAGGATCTGTAAAATTACTGCTCTTGAGCGCGACTTCCCAATCGGTAAGGTAGTCTTGAATATAGGCCTTTTGAAGTGGGTGAATGGTATCTATAGTTGGGTCGTGGAGTTGAAAGCGAATGGGGCCTGTGCCGGGCGCTTGACACGTATAAGGTGAGGTCCAGGCGATGACGCCACCGGCTGTTGTTTTGTCAACTTTTACGATGTATCCACCGGTGAGGTGATTGTCTAGGGTGTCTGAAAAGTTAAGTTGGTCAATATTGACTCTGCCAGGATTGGTTTTGATGCGCTCCATGAGCACATATACACCGATATAGTTGCCATTCAGTACCACCTCGCAAAATTGTGTGCGTGGTGCCCAACGGCCAAGTTCATTGCCTAATTTATAAGTGAGTACATTTCGCATGAGGGCTTTGTCTGTGTAGGGCGCATATAGGATCCAGTCGTTGTCTGAAGGCCAATCAAAGAGCGAAACATTGTAATTGATTTGATTTGGACCTCTGGTTTCTAAGCCGTATGATTGCTGCGGAAAACCTCCAGAGGATGAGCCGCGTTTCTCAATAGCAATTTGCCCATCGAATTCATTGAAGGGATCGTTTATATAATTGACTTGCCCGGGCCCGTTGTAAATGATGCCCATCATGGCGTCAATCTTGGGTTCGTCTTGAATAGCAATTCCGTCGGTATCTATTACTACAATTGGCAAGGTTGAACTCGTGAAGTTTACTTGCGCATTTGTATTTAGATAAATACTAAATACACTAAAAAAGAAAAGCCAAATTTTCATGCTTGCAAGTTACGTGAATTCTTGCCAAGATGCCTAAGAAATAAACTGAAGCAGAGTAAAATCCAAGAAATAGAAATGCCCGCCAACCAATCTCCATAAGTGGTGTAAAAAGTTTGGTCTGTGCGCAATTGGATGGTTTGCGCAAATGCAGTTTTGACCCAATAAGGCGTTTTTTTAATGATTTTGCCACTTGGGTCAATGCTGCCGCTCGTACCCGTGTTGGCACTGCGCAAAACCCAGCGGCGAGTTTCTATTGCGCGCAAGCGCGCAAAAGAAAAGTGTTGTTTATAGCCAGGTGTATTGCCCCACCAACCGTCGTTGGTCAAAACACAGAGCGCTTGCGCACCACGCTTTACCTGCTGCCGCACAAAGTCTCCATAGATAGATTCATAGCAAACAATAGGCGCTAATACTACAGATTGCTTGCTTTCCTTGAGCTCCTGCATAACCTTATTACTTTTCTTGAGCAGCAAGGTCATTATCTTTGGCTCTTTTTCTACACCAAGTGTTCCTGAAGTACCACCATTTTCAATTGCGATAGCGGAAAGAAACGGAAGGTAAGCAGAAAAAGGCACGAGTTCAACTCCTGGCACCAACTTAGATTTGTGCACATATTGCGGCGCGTCATTTTTAGTGAGTAAAAGTGATGAGTTGTAACTTTCATACCACTGTTGCCCTCCGGGAATAGGCGTGCTCGCTACCGAATTTTTTACATCAAAAACACGAACTGTAGACGCGCCAATAAGTAGGTTGGCATTCGGCCATTTGCGAATTTGGTCAGTGAGTTTTTGTCCAAATGCAAAGGTGCCAAGACGCTCTTCAATAAAAGAAAGTGGCAATGCAGTTTCGGGGGCAAGAATTAAATCTGTTTGTGAGGTGACATGTCTGTTGGCCAACATAATTATAGAGTCTGCAAAGGCTTCGTTGGTGGCAGAGGTCGTAAATTTCTCTTTATAAGGGTCGATATTCGGTTGAACAATTACCGCATGGAGCTGCTTGGGTTGTAATGTGGGGACGGCGAGAACTTGCAGTTGACTGACCACAATAGGCAGTAGCAACACGCCTAGAATAGTAAATATATATTGGTTTCTTTTGGCTACCTCTCGGTAGACATTATATAAGCGGAAAACTAAAACATTCACCAATAGAATCCAGGCACTGCCGCCGAGTGTACCGGTCCATTCATACCATTGCACCCAGCCGGTGTGTACTGAAAAATAATTTCCAAGCGTGAGCCAAGGCCAGGAAAGATCCCAGCGGTGATGGCCAAATTCAAAAAGCAGCCAAATCGGGATGAGCAACCAATAAGATATTTTTGAGGCCACTTTTCTATCGATGAAACTCCAGGTACCAAAAACTAAACTCATGAGC
>CALJTX010000018.1 GCA_937975705.1 uncultured Flavobacteriia bacterium
AACGGCCGTAGAGGTTTCTTCGACGTAAGTTTCGGCGCTGTTGGTTTTACCAAAAACTTCTATTTTGGTATTGCCGGTCATCACCTCAACCGTCCTGATGAATCCATGATTCTCGGCGAGTCTCGCTTACCTATCCGCCTCACAGGGCACATTGGTGCTAATATCAAATTAGGTCAAAGAGGTCGTTATTCAAGTACAACCTTCTTGTCCCCGAACATTATCTATCAATACCAAAACGGTTTCCAAGAGCTCAATATCGGTGCTTACCTCAAATACGAAAACTTCACAATTGGTGCTTGGTACCGCAACCGCGATGCTTTCATCATGACTGTAGGTATCAACACAGATAAATTTAAAGTAGGTTACAGCTACGATTTAACTGTCTCTAAATTAGGCAATGGCATTTCAGGAGGTTCTCATGAAATTTCAATGGGTATCAACCTCAAATGTAAAAAGAAGCCTAAAAACTTCAGAAAAACGTCTTGTCCGTCTTTCTAATTGTAACCAAACGAATAAACAGAACTTTACGTTATAAAACGCAAAAAATATGAAGCGATTGATTCAAAACATCTTCGGAATTGCACTGACAGGAATGTTAGTGCTTTCTTCGTGTTCTAAAGAGCGCTCTTCAGCTACTGGTTGGGAATTCAATAACTACAAAAATGGTGGTTTTGAAAAATTCGATGCCCGTGAGCAAGAAACAGGGCCAGGTTTGGTCATGATTGAAGGGGGTACTTTTACGATGGGCCGTACAGAACAAGACGTTATGTCTGACTGGAATGCACGTGCGTCTCGTGTTACTGTAGCTTCTTTCTACATGGACCGTACCGAAGTAACGAACTTCCATTGGTTAGAGTATATGTACTGGATGCGTCGCGTTTATTACAAAACCTATCCTCACGTTTACAAAAAATGCTTGCCAGATACACTTGCTTGGCGAACAGCTCTTGGTTACCGTGAAAAATATGTCAATTATTATTTACGTCATCCATCTTACCGCGACTACCCTGTAGTTGGTGTTTCTTGGTTACAAGCCAACGACTTTTGTAAATGGCGTACGGACCGTGTCAATGAAGCGATCTTGGTGCGTGAGGGCATCTTAAAATGGCATTTTGCAGAAGAAGGATCTGCCGACGTAGGTGCTGCCAACAACGCAAACTACGATAAAAAATATGCTTCTGTTCCGCAGAACATGTTCTCTACAGAAAACTACCTAAACGGCAACTACACAGTAGAATCTGAAGGTGGTTATGTAGTCAACAAAGACAGCAAACCAAAACCAAAAGTAGATTCCAAAACAAAAAGATCCGTTCCACGCGATCCATACCAACTTGAAAACTACGATCCAATTTATGCAGACATGGACAACGGCCGTTTAGGTACACGTCCGGTTAAAATGGAAGATGGTATCTTATTGCCTTCTTACCGTCTACCAACAGAAGCAGAATGGGAATTTGCAGCCATGGGCCTTATCGGTAACCTAGACCCTAATTCAGAAAACATCAATGATCGTCGTATCTATCCTTGGGATGGTCACTACGTTCGTCAAGAAGAAGAGCAATATGCTGGTGCTATCCAAGCTAACTTCATGCGCGGAAAAGGTGACATGATGGGTGTTGCTGGTCGTTTGAACGACGGCGCGGATATCTCTGATCGCGTAGATTCATTCTGGCCTAACGACTACGGTCTTTATCACATGGCTGGTAACGTTTCGGAATGGGTAATGGATGTGTACCGTCCGCTCACTTCTGAGGTTGCTGAAGGTTTTATGCCTTTCCGTGGGAACAAATTCCAAACCCAGCTTTTGGTTCCAGACGGCCTCTATGACAAACCAGTTAAAGCCAACGAAAACATCTACGACGTACACGGCATGAAAGAATTTGTCAACGAGTTTGCTCGTGTCAAATACCTCGCACACGCCAACAAAAAGTATAGCCAAGATGCAGGTAATAACTACCAATCCAATATGGCGAATCAAACTGCTACTAAAGATACTAGTGCAGGCAACAAAGATACCGCAGGTGCACAAGGCGCTCCTAAACCAGGTGCTGTCAACAACAACCCAATGAATTCTCGTATATACGCCAAACAAGACCCGCGTAAATACCAATTCACTGCGCCTTCTAGCTATTATGTTTCCAATAACTCACAGTTTACCTCTCAGGAGCGCATGCAGTTTGAGTTTTTAGATACACTCAATATCATGCTCGATACAGCTATTGCACTCCATAACCAAGGACGTACTATTGCTGCATCTGCCTACATTGAGCGCGTATTGTTCAACAAAGACCTCCCAGCAGAGATTCAAGAAGGTGCTAAAAAACAAGACCTTCTAGAGCTGATGGCACTTGCGTTTGATTACGAACAACCTACCGCTTACCTTGGTATTGATACTGCACTTTTCAGCCGTGAATACTTAGAGCGCAAATTCTTATCATACAGCACTGACCCAACAATTACTACCTGGATCATGACGCTTCGCAATGGCTTAAGCGAGTTCATCACTACCACCAAAGGCAGTCAACGTTGGAGAGATGTTACAGTAGAAGAAAACGCTGGACGCTTGAACTACCGCAAAGACGACTACATCGACTACCTTGATGGAGACCTAGAATCTTCAATTTACTACAATAATGCAAAACGAATTGAAGAAATCAATGGCGGTGTTCGTGACCCTAAATTAGTGATGTACCAAAGCGAACACGAGAACAATAACTTACTCAACGAACAAATCAATTCAGGAAAATCTGGATGGCCTACTACACTTATCTCTGACAAGAGTCGTGTATACAAAGGCGGTTCTTGGGCTGATATGGCGTATTGGTTAGCTATTGGTAACCGTCGCTTCCTAGACGAAGACAAAGCATCTGCAACCATTGGTTTCAGATGTGCTATGGACCGCATAGGTAGCTCTCGCAGACCAGACATCAAAGAATAATTGGTTATTCCATTTATATAATCCTTCAAAAGCCCGAGCAATCGGGCTTTTTTTTTGCAACTTTGCTGCATGGAAAAATGGCTATCACTTTTTGATGCTTGCAGTAGCGTAAGCACGGACAGCAGACAAATTCAAAAAGATTGCATGTATATTGCACTTAAAGGTGCCAATTTTGACGGCAATCAGTATGCCGAACAAGCCATTGCTGCAGGTGCAAAATATGCAATAGTGGATTGTGCAGATAAAGCTAATGACCAAAATATCTTTTTGGTTGCAGATGGCTTACGCTTTCTACAAGAATTAGCACACGCACACCGCTCGCGTTTTGACATCCCTGTTATTGGCATCACCGGAAGCAACGGCAAGACCAGTACCAAAGAGCTAGTTAATTGTGTTTTGCAAACCAGTTTCAATGTCTTGTGCACAGCGGGGAATTTAAATAACCATATTGGCGTGCCACTTACCCTACTCCAACTGAATAAAAACCACGAAATTGCCATCATTGAAATGGGCGCCAATAAGCCTCTTGATATAGATGAATTGTGTCGTATCGCCTCCCCAACGCTTGGATTGATTACCAATATAGGAAAAGCGCATCTGGAAGGTTTTATCAACTTCGAAGGCGTGCTTCGGACTAAATCAGAGCTCTATGACCACGTTACTCAAAACAAAGGTGGTTTATTTGTCAACGCCGATGATCCAATTCTTTTGGCAGCTGCAAAACAGCGAAACACGGCTCTATTTACCTATGGAACCCACGACGGCGAACTCAAAGGCCAACTGCAAGCACTAGATCCATTTGTGCATCTTTCCTGGACCTACGGTGCTTATACTTCAGCACAGATCGATACACAAATGATTGGAAAATATAACTTTTATAATTTCCTAGCAGCTTTGCGCGTTGGTGCACACTTTGGGATTGACCCGATAAAAATGAATGCAGCGATTGCCAGCTACCTTCCCACCAATAAACGTTCTCAGGTAGAAAAAACAAAGCGCAATACGCTCATCATCGATTGCTATAACGCAAATCCATCCAGTATGATGAGTGCGCTCAGCTCTTTTTTAGAGATTGAACATCCTGATAAATTAGCCATCATAGGTGACATGCTCGAACTTGGACAAGAAGGGCCTACTGAACATCAAAAAGTGCTGGATTTCTTAATCGAAAACGGCATTAAATTCATCACTGTTGGGCCAATTTTCCAAAAATTGCATCCAGAAGGTTATCTGAATGCACCTGAACTACAAAATAAGCTTCAGAACGAAAAAATAAGCAATTGCCTCATTCTACTCAAAGGATCGAGAGGAATTGCTTTAGAGGAATTGATGGCAAGTCTCTAAATCAAGAGCCGTATTGCATTAAAAAGGCTTTTAGGAAAGGATCTAAAGCGCCATCCATGACGGCATCTACATCACCTGTTTCAGTACCCGTTCTGACGTCTTTGACCAATTTGTAAGGATGCATGACATAATTACGGATCTGACTCCCCCACTCAATCTTTTTCTTACCCGCTTCAATTTCATTGCGCTTCTCCATGCGCTCGCGCAAGATGAGTTCATATAACTGAGAGCGCAACAATTGTAAAGCTTTTTCTTTATTGGCCAATTGTGAACGTGATTCAGAGTTTTCGATGATGATGCCCGAAGGAGCGTGGCGAAGGCGTACGGCTGTCTCTACCTTGTTGACGTTTTGCCCGCCAGCACCGCCTGAACGGAAAGTCTCAAAAGAAATATCGGCAGGGTTGATATTGATTTCAATTTGGTCATCGACTAATGGATAAACATAGACCGAGACAAAGCTGGTGTGTCTTTTGGCATTGGAATCAAAGGGTGAGATGCGCACCAAACGGTGGACACCGTTTTCTCCTTTGAGGTATCCAAAAGCAAATTCGCCTTCAAATTCGAGCGTTACGGTCTTTACCCCCGCAACATCTCCCTCCTGGAAATTCAGTTCGGTAATTTTGTAACCATGTTTTTGACCCCACATCAGGTACATGCGCATGAGCATACTGGCCCAATCGCAGCTTTCAGTTCCGCCAGCACCAGCAGTGATTTGCAGTACCGCAGAAAGGCTGTCTTCTTCGTTGGAAAGCATGTTTTTGAGCTCAAGTTCTTCGATTTCTTCGAGTAATTTGGCATACTGTGTATCGAGTTCAGCTTCTTCGGCCATTCCTTCGCGAACGAATTCCATCAGTACGTCGAGGTCAGCTACAGCTGTGGCAGTGCGGTCAAAAGTCTCGACCCAAAATTTAAGCCCACGGATTTGCTTCATTTTTTCTTCCGCCTTTTTGGGGTCATCCCAAAAGGAAGGATCTTGTGTTTTGAGCTCTTCTTCCTTCAATTGCATGCGCTTCTCATCAATTTTAAGAAACGCCTGTATGGTTGAAAGTCTGTTTTGCAGTGCCTTGTACTGTTCGGTAGTCATGCGGCAAAGTTAAGCATTCTCTGAAGGAAAGAAAAGGAATGGTGCTGCGATGATTCAGTCAAAATGTGTACATTTGTCACAAATCAATGAAACATGAATATTCCAGCTGAACTCAAGTACACCAAAGACCACGAATGGGTAAAACTCGAAGGTGACATCGCCACAATTGGCATCACCGAATTTGCACAAAGCGAACTCGGAGACATCGTTTATGTCGAAGTAGAAACCGTAGGTGAAACTATGGCACAAGAAGAAGTTTTTGGTAGTGTAGAAGCTGTCAAAACGGTGTCTGATTTATTCTTGCCAATGAGCGGCGAAATCATTGAATTAAACGAAGCGCTAGAAGCCAACCCTGAATTAGTCAACAACGACCCTTATGGTGCAGGCTGGATGGTCAAAGTACGTGTTTCTGATGCAAGTGAATTTGCAGCATTACTAGATGCAGAAGCTTACGCGCAAGAAGTACACTAACAAATCAATAAGGACGGTAACAATACCGTACTTTTCCAACATTAAATCAAAACCGTCCTTGTGGCGGTTTTTTTTATGGCCAAATAGTAGATTTGGACTCTATTTGCTGTTCTAAATGATCAGGTAACTGGTAGAAAAAATCACGGCCCAACTTGGTTTCAAGCGCATCTATGGTCATTGAGAAGTGAAGTAATTCTTCTTCTGATTTGGCATTGGGCAGCAAAAATGCAATTCCTTTTTGTTGCTTAGGTGCTATAAGTGCTTTGTAATAGTATTTTGGAACACTCACTTGATTGGGGCCAATGGTGGGCAAACCCGCTTCCAATACGGGCCCAGTTACCACATAAAGTGAGTCGTACTGGTGCGCCCAATCGCGAACTTTTTCTTCGAGCTTTTTCCAGATGCCCCGATTGAAACCCGGCAGCTGCGGGCTCATATTGCTGTAATAAAAAGACTCTTGCATCACGGGCAACGACCAGCTCATGTCTGCCGCCGGAGCCAAATGACCGCGGTCATAACCACTTTTGGCGTAATCCGCGTTTGTTGCAGTCTGACTTGAAACCAAAGGGTCCTCAAGAAATCTGTTGCTGCGTTCGACACCATCTCCGAGATGCGCTGCTGTTAGGATATACGCCACCCAATTGGCTTGCTCGTGTTGTTCATTGTATGCAAAAGTGTATGCGGTCCGGCAGATTACCTCTTCGCTTTGCTGGGGTAAGGGACAAGCCATCGAAAGCTTAGCCGACTCAGCATTTGAGTCGATAAATAGAGAAAAAGACAGCAAGAAAAAAGCCGCCATCCAAAATAGGAGAAGCGGCTTTAATACATTTATTTGCTTGAGTTTAAGCATCGATTTTAGCGTATTTGGCGTTTTTCTCGATGAATTCACGACGTGGCGGAACGTCATCGCCCATGAGCATAGAGAAAATTTGATCACACTCTGCAGCGTTCTCAATTGTAACTTGACGCAAGGTGCGGCTTTCTGGGTTCATGGTGGTTTCCCAGAGTTGCTCTGCGTTCATCTCACCAAGACCTTTGTAACGCTGAACGTTTACTGATGTTTCACTACCGCCACCTTTGAGTTCTTGAATGAGGCGATCGCGTTGGTCTTCGTTCCAAGCGTATTCAGATTTTGTACCTTTTTTCACTTGATAAAGTGGTGGGGTCGCGATATAAACGTATCCTTTTTCAATGAGTTCTTTCATGTAACGGAAAAGGAACGTAAGAATGAGTGTTTCGATATGCGAACCATCGACGTCGGCATCACACATGATGATGATCTTGTGATAGCGTAACTTTTCGAGATTGAGCGCTTTTGAATCTTCTTCGGTACCGATGCGCACACCTAAAGCGGTGTAGATGTTTTTGATCTCTTCGTTTTCGAAGATTTTGTGTTGCATGGCTTTCTCGACGTTCAAGATCTTACCTCTAAGTGGCATAATGGCTTGAAAGTGGCGGTCACGGCCTTGCTTGGCTGTTCCACCTGCGGAATCTCCCTCGACAAAGTAAACCTCGCAAGCAGCTGGATCTTTTTCAGAGCAGTCGGCTAATTTACCTGGCAAGCCCGAGCCGGACAGTACATTCTTGCGTTGTACCATTTCACGGGCCTTGCGGGCAGCATGACGCGCGCGGGCAGCAAGAATGACTTTTTCTACGATGAGTTTAGCTTCTGCTGGATGCTCTTCTAAATAAGCTGAAAGCATTTCGGAAACGGCTTGGCTCACAGGAGCGGTTACTTCGCGGTTACCGAGTTTGGTTTTGGTCTGACCTTCAAACTGTGGCTCTTGTACTTTTACTGATACGACAGCTGTGAGGCCTTCGCGGAAGTCATCGCCATCAATTTCGATTTTTTCTTTCGCTAAAATACCAGAATCTGTAGCATACTTTTTGAGCGTATTGGTGAGGCCGCGTCTAAAACCAGACAAGTGCGTACCACCTTCGTGGGTATTGATGTTGTTGACGTAGGCCTGGATATTCTCGGTATATGAAGTATTGTAAGTAAGCGCGACTTCAACTGGAATACCTTCGCGTTCACCTTCGAAGTAAATGACATCGGTGATGAGCGCTTCGCGGTTGCGGTCTAGGTAAGAAGCAAATTCTTTAAGGCCACCTTCTGAATGATAGGTAGTGCAAGGATGTGCGCCGTTGTCGTCTAGTTGGCGTTTGTCGGTGAGCGTAATAGTAATGCCTTTGTTGAGGAAGGCAAGCTCGCGCATGCGTGCTGCGAGTGTATCAAAATTATATTCTGTAGACTCAAAGATGGTGGCATCTGGGGTGAAGGTTACTTCTGTACCTGTTTCGGTAGACTCGCCAACGATTTTGACATCGTACATTGGCTTGCCTATGTTGTATTCTTGCTGGAATACTTTGCCTTCGCGGCGCACCGTAGCCATCAAATGGGTTGAAAGCGCGTTGACACAAGATACACCCACACCGTGCAAACCACCAGAGACCTTGTAGGTGTCTTTGTCGAATTTACCACCGGCATGCAAGACAGTCATAACCACCTCTAATGCCGATTTCTTTTCTTTGGTGTGCATAGCGGTTGGAATACCGCGACCGTTGTCTACAACCGTAATGGAATTGTTTTCATTGATGAAAACGTTGATGTGGTTACAATAGCCGGCAAGTGCCTCATCGATGGAGTTGTCAACGACTTCGTAAACTAGGTGGTGAAGGCCTTTAACGCCAACGTCACCGATATACATTGCGGGGCGTTTTCTGACCGCCTCTAAACCTTCTAATACCTGGATATTATCTGCCGAATAATTGTCTCTCTTTTCGTCTTCAGCCATGTTGTTATAGTTTGTGGATAGTGTTTAAATTCGTGTAAACAAAAATAAAAAAAAGCACCTCGTAAAAGGTGCTTTCAAGGGGCCTTAAAGCCTTAACTTATCAACAAAATTTCAACGATTTGAACTATTGCTCAATCCAGGCAATAATAGAGGGGTCATTGGGTAAAACGCGTGGCGAAATCACTTTGGCCAAATGGCCATTTTCATCGATAAGGTATTTCTGAAAATTCCATTCTACCTTGCTGTCTTCTTTGCCATTTTTTGCTTTTTCAGTAAGGAACTGATAAACTGGATGCATGTCTTTCCCTTTAACTGATATTTTCGACATCATTGGAAAACTTACACCGTAGTTTAATTGACAAAATTGAGCAATTTCTTTGTCTGAACCTGGCTCTTGCGACATGAAATCATTGGCTGGAAAGCCAACAATGACAAAATTCTTTGCTTTATATTTCGTGTACAAGGCCTCCAATTGCTCATATTGAGGCGTTAGACCGCATTTAGAGGCTGTATTGACAACCATTATCTTTTTGCCTTTCAAAGAAGCAAAATCAAAGGTTTTGCCATTGATATCTGTTACTTTAAATTGGTAAATACTAGTTGAATCTGAAGGAAAGAAGCTCATAAGGAGAATGCTTAAGGAAAATAAAAGGGTTTTCATAGACGTTTTTATTTAGAACAATGCCAGACAAAGATAGTTCAGCTTGGAACAAAATTTTCATTTTTACGAATAAGGTTGAGATGCGCATTTTACTTCTATTTTTTCTGCTCTCCTGCTCAATGGTATGGTCACAAAAAATGACCGGCTTTTGGCAGGGTATGTTATTTGCTCCAAATGATGAATCTGTGCTGATTCCGGTCTATCTCGATATTTTTGTAACAAATGGCTTGGTTGATGGAAAAATCAGAATTGAGAACAAAGAAGGCGCCGGCGTTTATCCGGTAGTTGGGAAGTACGACAACAATGAACTTTATCTGGTCACAATGAAAGCCATGTGGTATTACTTACCAGAATTTTCGCTTTCACCCTACACCTACACCCTCAAATACAATCCTCAAAATGGCTATCTTGAAGGAACTACTGATAAGCAAGATTACCATTTTATAGCGTATCAGAGCAATGGTGAAATCTCAATGAGTAAAGCAGCTTACCTACCCAAAGACTGGTTGGTGCGCTTTAGACAAGAACTCAAGGATGGCATTTCAGCACCTCAAATTCGCAAACAAGAGTTGCTGAATTTTAGTTTTCAGCCCATATACTTTGACTATGACAAAGCACTGATCAAAGCTGAATACGAGACTTATTTAAAGGAACTCATCAGAATGGTGAAAAGTCATTCAGATTTGCGCATCGAAATTACCGGACATACCGATGCGGACGGTTCAGATGCCTATAATTTGGCTTTATCAAAAAAGCGCAGCGAAGCATTACTGAGTTTCTTTGCAGCTCATGGACTTCCTAAAGACAGGGTTGTGATCGCGTACAAAGGCGAAAAAGAACCCGTTGATCAGAATAAAACCAATGAAGGCAAGCAGCGCAATAGACGCGTTGACTTCCGGTTTATTTAAACTAAAGACTCTTTAGCTTTTCTTCTAGAATAGCGATTTTGTTGAGGGCATCTGCTTCTTTATTGCGTTCATTTGCCACAACGGCATCTGGCGCACCGGCCATGAATTTTTCGTTTTGCAACTTGCTTTGGACGCTTTTAAGGAAGCCTTTGGTGTAATGCAACTCTTCTTCGATCTTTTTCTTTTCCGCTTCGAGGTCAATTTGCTCACCAAAAGGAACAAAAAACTCGATGCCATCTACAATAAAGCTGTTGGACTGCGCTACTTTTTCTTGAACGTATTGCAAAACAGACAAATTGCCCATTTTTACTAAAATGCTATCTGCGTCTGTAGCACGGCTTGAATCGGCTTTGATGTAGAGCTCTAACTTCACTTTTGTCGCGATGTTATTTTGCTTGCGGATATTGCGGATCTGCGTGATCACTTTTTCATTGAAGGCAAACTGTTGTAGCGGCAAGAGATTTACCTCTTGGCTTACAGGCCATTGTGCAATCACGATGTCATCGCCGGTTTGGCGCTCGCGCAATGCGTGATACAGTTCTTCGGCAACAAAAGGCGTAAATGGATGCATGATTTTCAAGATGCGCTCAAAGAAATCGAGCGTATGCTCAATAGTTTGGCGATCGATGGGCTGTTGATAGCCTGGCTTGATCATTTCTAGGTACCAAGAGCAGAAGTCGTCCCAAACGAGTTTATAGGTCGACATTAAGGCATCAGAGATACGGAATTTATCAAAATTGCTATTGATTTCGCTCAAAACTTGAGCAAAACGGTTGTCAAACCATGAGATAGCTACTTTGCTTGACAGCGGCTGTTCAATTTCTTGAACTTCCCATGAGGAGACCAAACGGTAGGCATTCCAAATTTTGTTGGTGAAATTACGGCCTTGTTCGCACTGAGAGCTGTCAAACGGGAGGTCGTTGCCGGCAGGTGAGGAAATCAGTACCCCTACACGAACTCCATCGGCTCCATATTGATTGATCAGGTCGATAGGATCTGGAGAATTGCCTAAAGACTTGGACATCTTGCGACCGAGTTTGTCGCGGACAATTCCGGTGTAGTACACATTTTTAAAGGGTTGTTGGCCCATGTATTCGTAACCTGCAATAGCCATTCTTGCAACCCAAAAGAACATGATTTCGGGAGCAGTAACGAGGTCGTTGGTTGGGTAATAGTAGTTGATTTCTGGATTGTTGGGCTGTGTGAGGCCATTGAAAACAGAAATTGGCCACAACCAACTTGAAAACCAAGTGTCAAGTACGTCTTCGTCTTGGCGCAATTCGGTAGCTTCAATTGGTCTGCCTGCTTTTTGAGAAGCCAAAACAATCGCTTCCTCTTGGGTTTTGGCCACAACAAAATCTGCTGGACGGTCGCTGTAGTACCAAGCAGGAATGCGATGACCCCACCAAAGTTGGCGAGAAATACACCAATCTTTGACGTTTTCCATCCAGTGACGGTAAGTGTTTTTAAATTTCTCTGGGTGGAATTGGATATTGCCGTTCATGACGTTTTCCAAAGCAGGCGTAGCGAGTTCTTTCATCGAGACAAACCATTGCAAAGACAATTTAGGCTCAATGACGGCACTGGTACGCTCAGAAAAGCCAACTTTATTGATGATGTCTTCGGTCTTGACTAAAAAGCCTTTGTCGTGGAGTTCTTTTTCGATTTCACGGCGCACCTCGAAGCGGTCTTTGCCTTGATAGTGTGCACCATGCGCATTGAGTGTGCCGTTGTCGTTGAAAAGATCGATGCTAGGCAAATTGTGTTTTTGGCCGAGCTCGTAGTCATTCGGGTCGTGGGCTGGGGTAACTTTCAAGCAACCGGTACCGAAGTCTTTGTCGACGTATTCGTCGGCAATGACGGGAATTTCACGGTTGATCAGCGGCACCAAAACGGTTTTTCCGATAAGTTGCTGATAGCGTTCGTCTTCTGGATGCACGCAAATTGCGGTGTCGCCGAGGATGGTTTCGGGGCGCGTAGTGGCGATTGTAAGCCATTGGTCGGACTGACCAACAACTTGGTAACGCACATAAAATAATTTGGAATTGACTTCTTTATAGTTGACTTCTTCGTCAGAAAGTGCAGTGAGGGCCTCTGGATCCCAGTTGACCATGCGTACACCTCTGTAGATTTTTCCTTTTTGAAAGAGGTCGATGAAAACAGCAATAACGGACTCAGAATATTCAGGGTCCATGGTGAAGTGCGTGCGCTCCCAGTCGCAAGAAGCACCGAGGCGCTTGAGTTGCTCTAAGATGATGCCGCCGTGCTTGTCTTTCCATTCGAAGGCATGCGATAGAAATTGCTCGCGGGTGAGGTCTGATTTTGAAATACCTTCAGCTTTGAGTTTTTGAACAACTTTGGCTTCAGTGGCAATGGAGGCGTGGTCGGTGCCTGGCACCCAACATGCGTTTTTACCGAGCATTCGGGCTCTGCGCACCAATACATCTTGAATGGTATTGTTGAGCATATGGCCCATGTGCAAGACACCCGTAACGTTGGGCGGCGGAATAACAATAGTGTAGGGCTCGCGGTGATCAGGGGTAGAGTGAAAATACCCTTTATCTAACCAATGTTGATACCATTTTTCTTGCGCAAGTTGCGGTTCATATGTTTTTGCAATCTCCATGACTTCGTTTAAAGTGGCAAAGATAGCAAATATCTGAGCGCGCGCTGCGACTATCTAGTTGGTAACTGGAGAATCTGAAGGGGTCAGGACCGTGCCTTTGATAGTGAGTACGATGGGGTCACCGACATTTGAGAAAACCGTTATGGTTTTGGTGAATGCACCAACGCGCTTGGTATCGTAATGTACTTTGATAACGCCTTTTTTACCTTTTCTAATTGGTGCTTCAGGACGATCAGCGGCGGTACAGCCACAACTGGTTTGAACATTCGTAATAACTGCGGCTTTCTTGGAAGTGTTCTTAAATTCAAAGACAAAAAGATCTTCGGATCCGTAGGGTATGTTTTGGCGTTCAATTTCAAGAACCGTAAAGCGAAGTGCAGGCTGGGTTGTTTTTTTTGTGGTCTCGGGTGTTTGGGCAAAAAGCAATTGAGAAAAGAACAAAACAAAAGTGAGTTGTAAGAATTTCATGACGTGGTGTTTTAAAGGATTGTTGGTACGATTAACAATACAAGTTTATATAAACTCTGTAGAACAAAAATAAAATTAACACATTTTTAGCAAGACACCAGCAACATTTCCCTGAGGCCGGGATAAGTTTCAGTAAGGCGTTCTTTCCAGACGGATTCAGAAAGCCAGAAAACAGCTTCGATTCCTTCTTCCATTTGAGGTTTTAAATGTGCATCGCCGGTAAATCTAAAGACAAACCAATTGTTTTCTTTGAAAATAGATTTGTTTTTAAAGGAATAAACATGGTAGGTGTTTGGGAGCTGCGCTACCTCTTCAAAAGATCCGGTCAAGCCTGTTTCTTCTTGGATCTCACGAATAGCTGCTTGCAAAACGCCCTCTCCTTTTTCAATTTTGCCCTTGGGTAAATCGAGGTGCTCGAATCGATGCATCCACAAATAAGCATCGGCTTGCGCTTGCTGCACCAAACCACCTGCGGTTTGCACAAACTTGAACTCCTTAAAAAAGGAAAACATAGCCAGTTTCGGATCGGCAGAAACCACTTGAAAATTACGGTTTTGGACTTGAACGCACAATTCTTCATAAGAATGCGGTGACAAGTGAGGCCAATTTGGCAAGTTTTGATCAGTTTCACTAAAAAAGATGTAACTCGATTCTATGAAAACTTTGTATTTTTGCAGCATGAATGTGAACAAAGATTTGAGCCTAAAGGTAGCAGAATTGCTTCTCAAAACAAAAGCAGTACGTCTTCAACCAGACAAACCCTTTACTTGGGCCTCTGGATGGAAGTCTCCAATTTACTGTGACAACCGCATCACACTCAGCTTTCCTGAAGTGCGCACCCATATACGCCAAGGTTACGCGCAAACCATTTTAGACAATTTTGGCAAGCCAGACGTTATTGCAGGTGTTGCCACAGGTGGCATTGCACAAGGTGCACTAATTGCCCAAGAACTCGGCTTACCATTTATCTATGTGCGCAGCGCAGCAAAAGGTCATGGCATGGAAAACCTCATTGAGGGTGCCTATCAAGAAGGACAGCGTGTTGTTGTAATCGAAGACCTCATTTCTACAGGTGGTAGTAGCTTGAAAGCTGTTGAAGCCCTCCGCGCAGGTGGCCTCGATGTCAAAGGCCTCATTGCTACATTTACTTACGGTTTTTCTTTAGCCGAACAACAATTTAATGCAGCCAATTGCCCGCATGTTTGTCTTACCGACTACAGCACACTCATCGATGTTGCCACCAAAACAAACTACGTGAGTGCCGCAGACGAAGCAACCCTACATGCTTGGCGCAACAACCCAAGCACCTGGATGCAAGACAACCAGGCTCAATAAAACATGCTGACACTCAAAAGCAAAGAATTCACCCTTGAAGCCACTTGTGAACAAGTACTTCAATTCTTGTCAGAGACCCAAAACTACAAGCTCATTCTTCCTGAAAGTCAGATTGCTGATTTTCAGTCCACCCCTACCCAATTCAGTTTCAAAGCTGCCGGGCAAATCCATTTAACACTAGAAAAACAAGAAGCAGAGGCTACGCTACTGCATTTCAAAGGTGCCAAAAACAATCCTTTTGCCTTTGATTTATTTGTTCGGATGCAACCTGTCCAAAACGGCACCCAAGGCTTCATTGAAATCAAAGCAGATGTCAATATGATGCTCAAAATGCTTGTAGAAAAACCTTTGCAAAAGCTACTCACCGAAATGGCGCATAACCTTGCATTTCAATTAAGCAAGGGGCAATAAAAAACGAATTTCTTGATTGGCGAAGCTTTGCAACTCGCCTTCGACGGCTAATTGTAGCTGCCCTTGTGGATCTACACCTACTATGGTACCGCTGAAGCTTGTACCGTCTTTTTTTTCAAATTGGAGTAGCTGATTTCGAAAGCCCATGGCTTCTTCGTATAAGCCTTTGAGTTGCAAAAAATCTCCGTAAAGCAGCTTTTGCTGCCCATTGAGTAAATCGAGGTATTCAGTGAGCACCGTAAGGGGCTTGAATTTTTGCCCCGTTTCTTGAAAAATACTTGTTGCTTGAGCGAGTTCAGGTGTTGCATTTACATTGATGCCACAGCCTAAAATACACCAATCGAGCACAGCACCTTTTAACTGTTGCTCAATTAAAATGCCTCCTATTTTTTGCTTGCCCAAATAAATATCATTGGGCCATTTGATTTGTGCTTTTAGTCCAAAGCGCAGCAAGCATTGTTGCCAAATGAGCGCGCTATACCAAGAGAGCCGAATTTGTTCGTCTAGCGTGTATTTCGGACGAAAAGCAATGCTGAACATCAGATTTGCGGCACTGACAGACTGCCATGAATTGCCTAGTTGTCCTCTTCCCATGGTTTGATAATCTGCCATAATTACCGAACCATCTTGACAACTTCCTTGTTGAATAAGATTGGCAGCATAATTGTTGGTAGAATCGACCGATGCTAACTGAATAAAAACAGAACCGAATTTGGTCATCATGAAAATCAAGAGGATTCAAATTTATCAGTTAGTTTTGTAATAGAAACAAATCAATGGCAAAAAAGAAAAAATCAGAGCCCTCAGCGTTGCTCTTAGACGCAATTATCGAAGGGATGCAAAATAACAAAGCGCAAGACATTACCATTCTCGACCTCCGTGAACTCGACAGCGCCGTATGTGACTACTTCGTGATTTGTAGTGGCGAATCCAGCACACAAGTAGATGGTATTGCGAGTAATGTGCAACGCAATACACGTAAAGAACTCAAAGAAAAACCTTGGCATACCGAAGGGAAATCCAATTCAGAATGGGTTTTGCTCGACTACATTGACGTAGTTTGTCATATCTTTTATAAAGATGCACGTTCTTTCTATGACATCGAAGACCTCTGGGCCGATGCCAAACGCACAGATCTTCCCAACTTATAATCTCCGTCAATTATGTCTGAAGAAAAAAGAAAAAATCCGTTTTCTGTCTACTGGATTTACATCGCATTTGTTTTGGTGTTGGTCAGCACGCACCTATACATCAATAGCGAAACAACCACCACCATTAAATACAAAGAAACGCTCCTCGACCTCGTTGAGGCTAAAGGCGTGAAGCAAGTCAAGATTGTCAATCAAAGTACGGCTCGATTTCAGTTGCGCAAAAGTGCTACAATGTACATCAATAGCCGCAAAAACCTCGACTTCCCGAAATTGCGCAAGTTGTTAGCCAACAAAAATGCGCAGCCCTCTAAAATTGTTTTTGAATTAGAGAACATTGGCAATCACGCCAATTTTGAAAAAGCTTTGGATGAGCGCGGATACCACGACTACGAAAACATCATTGAAACCAACTGGATTGCACAAATCCTCGGCTATCTATTGCCATTTGGTATCATTGTCTTGATCTGGATGTTTGTCATGCGACGCATGTCTGGCGGCGGCGGTGGCGCAGGTGGTGGCAGTCAAATTTTCAATATTGGTAAGTCACGTGCACAAGTCTATGAAAAAGGCAAGAGCACCAACATTACCTTTAAAGATGTAGCTGGCCTTGAAGGCGCTAAAGAAGAAATTGTTGAAATTGTGGAGTTCCTCAAAAACCCGAAAAAATATACCGAACTCGGCGCCAAAATACCTAAAGGCGCATTGCTTGTAGGCCCTCCAGGAACCGGCAAAACCCTATTGGCCAAAGCCGTAGCCGGCGAAGCTAAAGTGCCATTCTTCTCGCTGTCAGGTTCAGATTTCGTTGAAATGTTTGTTGGGGTTGGCGCCTCGCGCGTCCGTGACCTCTTCCGTCAGGCCAAAGAAAAAGCACCTGCTATTATCTTTATCGACGAAATCGATGCAATTGGCCGCGCTCGCGGTAAAAACAATGGTTTCAACACCAACGATGAACGCGAAAACACCCTCAATCAGTTATTGACCGAAATGGACGGCTTTGGCACCAACTCAGGCGTCATCATTTTAGCTGCAACCAACCGTGCCGATGTACTGGACAGCGCTTTAATGCGCGCAGGTCGTTTTGACCGACAAATTTACGTCGATATGCCAGACCTGAATGAGCGCAGGGCAATTTTTGGTGTACACCTCAAACCACTTAAAATTTCGACCGAAATTGATGTAGAGTTTTTGGCCAAACAAACCCCAGGCTTCTCTGGAGCGGATATCGCCAATTTGTGTAATGAGGCTGCGCTCATCGCGGCGCGTCACAACAAAACACAAGTTGAAAAACAAGACTTCCTAGATGCTGTTGACCGCATCATCGGTGGGCTCGAAAAGAAAAACAAAATCATCACCCCTGAAGAAAAGAAAACGATTGCCTACCACGAAGCCGGCCACGCAGCTGTTTCTTGGTTGCTGCAATACGCCAACCCATTGGTTAAAGTTACTATTGTACCGCGTGGTCAATCTTTAGGTGCCGCTTGGTACTTGCCAGAAGAGCGCAGCATCACCACAACCGAACAACTCCTCGACGACATGTGCGCTACCCTCGGAGGACGCGCTGCTGAGCAGCTTACGTTCAAACGCATTTCTACAGGTGCGTTATCAGATTTAGAGCGCGTTACCAAACAAGCTTACGCCATGACCTCCATTTACGGTCTCAACGAACGCGTTGGTAATATCTCTTTCTATGATTCTCAGGGCCGCGATGCCTTTACCAAACCTTATTCTGAAGACACCGCAAAAGTGATCGACGAAGAAGTGAGTAAACTCATTGAAGGTCAGTACCAACGTGCTCTAGACTTATTAGGCGAAAACGAAGATAAATTGGGGCAATTAGCTGAGCGTCTATTGAGCTCAGAAGTCATCTTTAAGGAAGACCTCGAAGCTATTTTCGGCAAACGACCTTGGGATCCTATCGAAGAAGTTGCGCACATCGAAGAAGTTTCAACAAGTGAAGAAGATCCAAGCATTGAAGAAACTGCTACGAGTGAAGATTCAACAAGTAGCGCAGCAGTTTCAACAAGCGACGAAGTTTCCACTAATGCAGCACCTTCAGAAGAGCAAGAAAACACCGAAGGCGCAGCACAAGACGAAGAACCAACAGCTAACGCATGATCGGAAACCTAGGGCAACGCATGATCACTGGTGCTATTTTCGGCACCCTTGTGATTGGTTCTATGCTCTGGAATCCTTATGCCTTCGCACTTGTATTTTCCTTTTTTATGGTGGTTGGCTTGTGGGAGTTTTACAACTTCTTTAAAGCTCACCAAATAGTTCAGGTTTCAAACGAAATCGGGATTTTTATCGGGATTTTCATCTACATTCTTTTGGTAGGCATCAGCTTTGAATGGTTCTCTGTCATCTCTTTGAGTCTGATCTTTCCGTTGTTTTTTACATTAATTCTCAACGAACTCTGGGCCAAACATCAGCATCCGCTACTCAATATTTCTGTATTGGTTTTCGGTATCATTTATGTAGTTGGTCCGTTTTATTTGAGCATCGATTTACATGTCCGCGACACCTCACCCCTACCTAAAGTGCTCGGTATGTTTTTACTGATTTGGACCAATGATTCTTTCGCCTATTTTAGTGGGAGAGCTTTTGGAAAACACAAGCTTTTTGAACGCATTTCTCCAAAGAAAACCTGGGAAGGCACCTTTGGAGGTGTGCTCTTTACGCTTCTACTCGGTTTCATCATTGGCACATATGTGAACAAAGGTGAAGTGCTGTTTTGGATGGTTTCGGCGCTTATTATTGCACCCGGAGCGATCTTCGGAGATTTACTCGAATCCTTATTCAAAAGGAGTTTGGCAATCAAAGACAGTGGAAAAATTCTTCCCGGTCATGGCGGCGTATTAGACCGCTTTGATGCTGCACTTTTTACCATACCATTTTTCTATTGTTGGTCAATAATCTATCTTTACTGGAAATGATGACTTTTCACCGCGAAGGACGCTCTATTATGCTTGGAAGCATTGCCCTATTTTTGGGCTTGAGTGCACTGAATTATTATTTTTTAGCCTGCTCCATTTTCGGACTCTTCTTATTTTTCGAACTCGGATTTGCAGTATTGCTCTACCTCATTATCCAATTTTTTCGGATTCCGAAAAGAACATGTACAGGTGGGTCACAAGACATCATGTGCCCTGCAGACGGCAAAGTAGTTGTCATTGAGGAGGTAGAAGAAACCGAATATTTCAAAGACAAGCGCATTCAGGTTTCTATTTTTATGTCTCCTATGAATGTACATGCCAATTACTATCCCATTTCAGGTGAAGTGAGCTACACGAAATATCATCCGGGCCTATTTTTAGTTGCTTGGCACCCAAAGAGCAGTACAGACAACGAGCGCAGCACTTGCGTTGTGAAACACGCTAATGGCACTGAAATCTTGTTTCGTCAAATTGCAGGCGCTTTGGCGCGCAGAATTTGTTATTACGCACAAACCGGCGACAAAGCGCAACAAGGTGAAGAATTTGGTTTTATCAAATTTGGGTCGCGCGTCGATTTATTCTTGCCTTTAGGCACGAAAATTGATGTAGTTCTCGGACAAAAAGTACAAGCTAAACTCACAAAGCTTGGCACTTTAAATTAATTTGTAACTTTATAAAAAAAAACGCCATGAAAAAAGTATTTGTAGCTATTGCCCTTACCACATTCGTAGGTTCTATGGCAAGCACAGCTTATGCAGCTGTAAACGGAACGCAAATCGTTAAAAAAGACGACGACAAGCGCAAAAAGAAAAAGAAAAGCGGTAGCTGCTGCTCTTCTAGCTCTACTCAAAAATCTTGCTCTTCAAGCAACTCGACACAAAAGACTTGTTCTGGAGAAAAGCACTAATCTTTGTTACTTTTAGTAACGCAAAAAGCCGGCTTACGCCGGCTTTTTTTATGCCTTATTCATGCCTTAGGCACTATAGATTTCTTGGTATTGGGCTTGGTATTTTTCCAATATTTTCTTGCGCTTGAACTTCAAGGTTGGGGTGAGTTCACCTCCTTCAATGGTGAATTCTTGTGGCAATAACTTGACTTTTTTAAGTTGTTCCCATGAGCCATATTCTAAATTGATCTGAGTTATTTCCTTATTTATTCTATCGATAAGTATTGGATTGGTGATGATTGCTTCGTTTGAAATCTGATTGAAATCAAGGCCATGGCGCTGGGCCCATTCTTTTACGAACGCCATATTTGGAACAATAAATACGGCTGGGAATTTTTCTCCCTCCCCGATGACCATTGCTTGTTCAATGAAACGCGATTGCTTTAAGCGATTTTCCATCGCTTGTGGCACAATATATTTGCCGCCAGAGGTCTTGAAAATCTCTTTTTTGCGATCGGTGATCTTCAAAAACTTACCTTCTTGGAAGGTGCCGATGTCGCCGGTGCAAAACCAACCGTCGGCATCAAATACTTCGTTGGTAGCTTCTTGATTTTTGTAATAACCCATCATGACGTTTGGCCCCTTCACTAAGATTTCACCATCTGCTGCGATTTTGACCTGTACATTTTCTACCAAAGGACCAACCGTACCGATTCTGATACCTGTATTGAAGTTATTGACCGTTACAACAGGTGAAGTTTCGGTAAGACCATAACCCTCCAAAATTGGAATGTCTGCTGCCAAAAAGATCCGTGCCAAGCGCGGTTGCAGCGCAGCAGAACCTGAGGCAATTGCTTTGACATTGCCACCGAGTGCCTCTTGCCATTTTGAGAAAATAAGTTTGCGCGCAATGGCTAATTTGACTTTATAAAAAATGGATTTCCCAATGACGTCGTATGCTTCGGCGACGTCAACAGCCCAAAAGAATAAGGCGCGCTTGATTCCTTTAAGGTCTTCGCCTTTGGCCATAATTTTGTCGAATACTTTTTCGATGAGGCGAGGTACTGCAGAAAATACATCGGGTTTTACCTCCTTGATATTCTCACCAATGGTGTCCATGGATTCAGCAAAATGAATCGAGCAACCAATGTACATATAGAGATAATGGAGCATGCGCTCATAAATATGACACACCGGCAAAAAGCTCAATACCTTTGAGTTCTTGTCGGCCGGAATCGGGTCTATACATGAAGCTACAGTGGCAAGAATATTCGCATGAGAAAGCATGACACCTTTTGGATTACCTGTTGTTCCGGAGGTGTAAATAATGGTTGCTAAATCAGCAGTTTTGACCTCGCGCATGCGCTGCTCAACTGTTTCGATATCGGTCTGTCCTTTGGCTGCCTCAATTTCTGACCAGTGCGGGCAATTGGGCAACTGATCAAAGGAAAACAAATGCTTCAGGCTGGGCACATCGTTTCTAATCGCACTAATTTTATCTACCAATTCTTGATTGGAAACGACACAAATTTCTACACCTGCGTCATTGAGAATGAAACGGTAATCGGCTGCAGAAATATTTGGGTAGAGCGGAACGAGAATGGCCCCAACTTGTTGTACTGCGATGTCGAGAATATTCCATTCAAAACGGTTTGAACTCGCTACAGCAACGCGGTCTCCGGCCTGAACACCCAAGGAAATAAGCCCGCGAGAAACGTTCATTGCGGCATCAAGGAAATCGGCAGTAGAAAGCGGAACCCAAATGCCTTTAGTCTTGGTGACAAACATGTTGGGATTGGGGTAATTCTTGAGTTGATGTCTTGGGACATCAAATAAACGATCTATAGTTAGCATACAATAGGTTTGGTGCCGAAAAATAGCAATATTGTTTCAATTAAAGAAACAAAATCACAAAAAGGATGATCAGGACCAAACTGATGATATTTAGTATAAATCCATAGCGAATCATGTCTTTGATGCGCAGGTAACCAGAGCCAAAAACAATTGCATTTGGAGGTGTGCCGACCGGCATCATGAACGCCAAACTAGCGCCAAGCGTAAGTGCCATGGCGAGCGGAACCAAAGGCAGCCCTGTTTGGTGTGCAAAAATTCCGACAACAGGAATAAAGAGCGTAACCATAGCCAAATTGGAGAGTACTTCAGAGATGAATATAGCAAGTGTAGTAAGGATGACAATTGCTGTAAGGAGACTCATGCCGTGGAAAGATTCAAAAGTTGCCGCTAAAAACTGAAGCACACCATTTTTTTCTAAAACCGCTGCCAAAGCCAAGCCACCGCCAAAAAGCAATAAAATGCCCCAAGGGAGTTTTTCGGTATCTGACCAACGCAGCACCTTTTCTTTGGGCGCAGCGCCACTCGGCATTAAAAACATGGCTAGAGCCCCTAAAATAGCGGCGTTTTCATCGCGGTAATTGAGTCCGAGATAAGTGCCGATTGCCTCTCTAAAAATCCAGAGACCTGCTACAATTGAGAAAATCCATAACACTCTTTTTTGTGCTTTGGTCCAGGGCAAGGTATGGAAATGAAGGTCGTGGACATCTTTGCGTTCAGCACCCAAGAGATAATTGAAAATCAAAAACATCAGCAAGAGTAAAATGATGGCCAACGGCATGCCGATTTTCATCCAGTCAAAAAAGCTGATTTCAATATTGAAACTTTCAGAAAGAATACTTGCCATTTGTGTATTGGGTGGCGAGCCGATGAGTGTGCCGACACCACCAATATTGGACGCATACGCGATGGAAAGCATCAAAAAGATGCTAAATTTTGAATTGCGATGTGCCGGCGGCATGGCCTCCACAACTGCTACGGCCATAGGCAGCATCATGAGTGCTGTGGCCGTATTGGAAATCCACATAGAGATGAGGCCGGTACTGAGTATAAAACCCAAAAGAATATTAGATTTTTTGTCGCCGACCACGGCGATAATTCTTCTGGCAATTTGCTCGTGTACAGCCCATTTTTCAAGCGCGAGTGCCATTACAAAACCTCCAAAAAACAAAAAGATATTGGAATCGCCGTAACACTGAGCGAGGTCTTTGGGGGTGAGTAGACCCAAGGGCACGGCCAAAAGCAAAGGCAAAAGCGCCGTAAGGTAGACCGGGATCCATTCAAAAATCCAGAGTACAACCATTGCCCCTGCCAATAACAAGGCCAGAGAAAAATCGTTAAAAACCCACATTGGGTTGAGGGGATTATTTGTTGAGCCCGTTGAGCGCCTCTACAAAGTAGTTTGCTTTAGCTTCTACTTCAAGCACAATAGCGCGAAATGCAGCTTTACCTTTTGCCTGATTCATTTTGACAAGCATTTGGTCTTGAAACGCAGCAGCTTCGTCGATCAGGTTGGCCGAGCGGTCAGCTTTATCTGGAGCTGTCATTTCAAAAAAGAAGCATTCTTCTACCACATCAAAAACCATTTCATTGATGTTTCTTTTGAGGATTCGTTTGTTGGCCATAACTCTTAATTTTTGACAAATGTACGCTTTTTCGGGCTATTTTTGCACATGTCTTATCCCCTACTGACCATTGCCAAAGGCAAAGAGCACTCCATCCAACGCAAACACCCTTGGGTTTTCTCTGGGGCTTTGGCTAACGACACCTCCGAACTTCAAGATGGCGACCTCGTTTGCCTGACCACCAAAAAGCAACAAATTCTTGGCATTGGTCATTACCAACATGCTACGATCGCCGTGCGCATCCTAAGTTTTGACTACGAAACTATAGATGAAGCGTTTTACGAGCGACGCTTGTCCAATGCGTACCAACTGCGCTTGCGCATTGGCTTGCTCAACCCCAATAACAATATCTTTCGCTTGTGTCACGGTGAAGGCGATTTACTACCTGGCCTCATTATCGATTATTACAATGGCGTGGCCGTGATTCAGTGTCATTCGTATGGCATGTACCGTCAGGTGGAGCTCATCGCGCAAGCCCTGCAAAAAGTTATTGGATCAGAACTCAAGGCTATTTATCATAAATCGAGTGACACCCTTGCCAAAAGAGAAGCGGCAACCGAAGGCGCTACAGATGGCTATTTATTTGGCGAAGTGGCAGTTCCGCATTTAGCACTAGAAAATGGCGTCAAGTATCAAATCGACTGGATCAACGGGCAAAAAACTGGCTTTTTTATCGACCAACGCGAAAACAGAGCATTGCTAGGCAAATATGCACAAGACAAAAAAGTGCTCAATACGTTTTGTTATTCAGGTGGCTTCAGTTTGCAAGCACTCCAACACGGCGCACTTCTTGTGCATTCGCTCGATAGCTCCAAAAAAGCAATTGCCCTTACAGACGCGAACGTGACACTCAATCAGTTCGAAGACCGCCATGCATCGATAGTAGACGACGCCATGGATTACATGAAAAACCTACCCGAAGACTACGACATCATTGTGCTAGACCCTCCGGCTTTTGCCAAGCACCGCGACAAGCGCCACCAAGCTATCCAGGGCTACAAGCGCCTCAATGCACACGCCATTCGCCAAATCAAACCCGGCGGACTTATCTTTACATTTTCTTGTTCGCAAGTCGTAGACACCCTCCTGTTTACCAATACGGTTATTGCAGCCGCCATTGAAGCAGGGCGCTCTTGCCGCATATTAGAACAACTTCATCAACCTGCCGACCACCCCATTCAAGCTTTTCATCCAGAGGGCGCGTATCTCAAAGGACTCGTTATCCAAATCGATTAAATGCTCGCGCTCAATTACAAGACGATTTTAAGCGTGGCTTTGCCCATGATGGTGACCGGTTTTATCCAATCGATTGTATTGCTCACCGATGCCTCGCTCATTGCGCGGTATTCTACCGAAGCATTTGATGCAGTAGGCAACGCGGGCCTCATGTATGTCACTTTATTTATGTGTTTGGCCGGAATGGCCGATGGCGCACAAATCATTATTGCCAGACGAATTGGCCAGCAGAAACCAGAGCTCATCGGTCAGGTTTTTGGCAGTACCGTTTGGGTTTTGTGCACCTTGGCGCTTGCCTTATTTGGGCTGCTGTATTTTGTAATGCCATCTCTTGTACAAGCCTATTCAGAACAGGGCGAAATTGCAAGACTGCAAGGCATTTACCTCGAACAACGCAGTTTTTCATTGTTCTTTGCCATGATCACGCTTTCTATTCAGGCTTTCTTTTTGGCCGAAGGAAAATCATGGGTTGTGCTCATTACCTCTTTACTCACCGCAAGTTCCAACGCCATTTTGGCCTATGCCCTCATTTTTGGACATTATGGTTTGCCCCAAATGGGCATCAAAGGGGCGGCCTTAGCCTCAACGATCGCCGATGGAATTGGCATGGCGAGCATGCTTTGTTTCTTATTCTTTTCCAAGGAGCAGAAAAAATACCAATTACTTGCTTACTTCAAGGTTGACTTGACCTCGATCAAAGAACTGCTCAAAGTGGGTAGCCCGCTGATGTTACAAGGCTTCTCTGCTTTGGCCACCTGGACCCTATTCTTTACATGGCTCGAACAAAAAGGCACTTTTGACCTCACGGTTTCTCAGAATATCCGCTCTATTTACTTCTTGGCTTTTGTACCAATCTGGGGATTTGCAGGCACCACCAAAACGTATATTTCTCAATACTTAGGCGCCAAAAAAACAGCGCAAATTCCGCAAATACAAAGAAAAATACAGTTGCTAACGGTGGGTTTTATGCTCATTACTTTTCATGGCGCCTTGCTCTACCCTGAAGCCATGATCAGAATGGTGAATCCGGCAGAAGCGTATGTGGCTAAAAGTGCAGAAATCCTGAAGCTTATCGCCGTTTCTATTCTGCTATTTGGCTTTATATCAGTTTATTTTCAGACCATTCATGGCAGTGGCAACACCTTACACTCTATGCTTATTGAATTTTTTACAGTAGGTATTTACAGTATCTTTTGTTATTTATTTATCAAGGTCTGGGCACTAGATGTTTATTGGATCTGGACAGTTGAGTATATTTATTTTGGCATTTTAGGTTTGGTTTCAATAACCTATCTACGCAAGTATAATTGGCAAAACAAACAAGTATGAGTGCAGCATTACGCATCGTTTTTATGGGGACACCCGCATTTGCAGCGCACATTTTAGACGCGCTGCACCAAAGTCAGCACCAAATAGTGGGTGTTGTTACTGTTGCCGATAAACCTGCGGGCAGAGGTCAGCTTATGCACCAAAGCGCCGTTAAAACTTACGCGCTTGAACACCAACTACCTCTATTACAACCCGACAAACTCCGCAACAACGACTTTCTTGAGGCGTTGCAAAATTGGCAGGCAGACGTATTCGTGGTGGTGGCATTCAGAATGTTGCCAGATGTGGTTTGGAAGCTCCCGCGCCTCGGTACATTTAACCTGCATGCCTCTTTATTGCCTGCATATCGAGGGGCTGCACCGATCAATTGGGCGCTCATCAATGGCGACACCGAAAGTGGCGTAACCACCTTCATGATCAACGAAGAAATCGATGCTGGTAGCATTCTCAAGCAAGCTAAAGTTGAGCTCACTCCTAACATGACGGCAGGGATTTTACACGACCTCCTACAAGAGGTTGGCGCAACGCTCACATGCCAAACTTGTGATGAATTGGCCTTGGGTCAAATTGTACCAAAAGCGCAAACACCCTTAGCTGGTAAGCGCGCGCTTGCACCCAAACTTTTTAAAGAAAATACGAAAATTGATTGGTCTCTGAATGCACAAGAAATATACAATCTTGTTCGAGGTCTAGACCCCTACCCTGCTGCGTGGTGCCAACTTTGGTCTGTACAAAAAGAGGCCTGGATACAGTTCAAGATTTTCAGTGCCTCAGTAGCAGACACGGCATGCACACGCCTAGATGGGCCACAAGCGCACAAAGAAGGCGTTTTGTTCCCTTGCGGACAACATACAACTTTATTGGTAAAGGAAATTCAGATGGAAGGCAAAAAGCGCATGGATGCCAAAGCTTTTATGGCGGGTAATGACCTCTTGCAATTCCGTTACTGAGGAATGTTAAAAGACACACCAAAACGCATTGGGTAAACTCCTGCGGTAGTGCCTTCTTTAAACATGCTAAGGATGGCATAATTGGCAAAAAGCCCAAAATGTCCGTATCCGATGCGCACGGTAGCATCTAGCATCCAGGTATTGAGATTGAACTTCGATTTTGTTTTGTTGTCGAAATCATTGCCATTGGCATAAGTACCCGTAAAACGCTGATGGCTGTACATGCGCACCCCCCCAATGACACCTGCATTGACGTAGAAAATATTTTTGTAAGGTTGGTCTTGTCCTGCGGTCAATTCTAATAGCAAGGGAACAGTGAAGTAAGCGGAATAAAGTGTATTGCGTTTATAGACCTGGTTGTTGTCTATTACAGCAAATACAGTGTCTGCGTTGTGCGCAAGTACGTAAGAAGAGGTGAGTTCTGTGGTGCCAAAATTAAAGCCATAACCCGTCGTGAGCCCCAATACATCACTGATTAAATTGAACTTGTACTGAAAGGTATTGAGGTTGAATAAGATACTCTTTGAAAGGTTATTTTCCCAATATGGGGTGGTGGCAAAGGTGGTGGTTGGATCTAGGAAACCAGAGGTGTTGAGTTGAAAACCTAACTCAAAACCAGCCCAATGGCCTTTTCTGCTCATTGAACCTTCTTCAAATGAGAAATCACCTTCCATGTCTAGGTCCAGGTCAAAGAGAATTTGCAGGCGGTAGTTCGAGACAATTGGCATTCCGTTTTCATCAGAAGCTGGGATCCAATTTGGCATGTTGCGCACAATTTCAAGTGCAGCACTATCTAGTAAAGCGTCGTAACCCATCTCGATGATCGGATGGACAATTTTGCCATCAGTAGCTACTTCAAAAGCGACATATACGGACTCTCCCCACGGGAAGGTTTCGTTGGTGTCTGCATAAATGAATTGTTCTACCGCATTCTTAACGTACAAATCAAGAGAGTCTTGACCGCCAGGAAACTGTGGTGTGCTGCGGCTTTCTGCAATATCTGGCATTCCCCATACTTCTACTGGTGCTGCAATAACTTCTTCTACGACAATAGTGGTATCAATTTTTTCTACCAGTTGTGGTTTTTCTAGAACTTGTGCCTGAGCAGATAAACCAAACAGCGCAATGCATGCAGCGAAGATATTTTTCATGAGGAGAATTTCTCCAAAGATAGAAAATTAAAACTGGATGTTCATTTTCAATAAGAAATGTCGGCCTGCCTGCGGGTAGTAGAAATTTTCAGTAGTCGTCTGACCACCATACTGATAGCTAAAAGTATAACCGTTATTGGCGTAAAGGGCATTTAGGAGGTTGTTGACCAAAAAGCCAATTTCCATTTGCTTGGCGAAGTTTTGCTTGATTTTATAACTGCAAATGAAATTGGTAAAGGTAAAAGGGTCTAAGCTTCTGGCCACATTGGAGGTGTTGTCTAAAAATTGACGCGCTACATACTTACTTTGGATGCCTATGGACAATGCTTTGATCGGACTGTATTGCAAGCCAAGCGTTTGAATAAAGTTCGGCGAAAAAGCTAAATCAGTTGTGCCATGTTGAATTTGTACTTGGGTATAGTAGGGATCCACATCGAGATAAACATCTACATATTCTACAAAATTGATGATCTTATTCTGACTAAGCGTTGTAGCACTTTGAAGACGCAGCTTTTCATTCACTTGGTAAGCCATTTCTAGTTCGAGACCTGCGCGGTAACTGCGGTCTACATTGGTGCGGGTGTAGCCTCCTACGTCATTGATTTGCCCGGTGAGCACCAATTGATTGTGGTAATACATCCAAAAAATATTGGCCTGTGCATTGAATTTTTTGAACTGCAAACGATACGCTAGTTCTGTATCGAACATGCGTTCTGGAGTTGGTCTATTTTCAGGAGTGCTTTCTCGGAAATCTCTGCGTATAGGTTCCCTGTTGGCAATTCCAAAAGATCCAAAAACTTGATGAGACCCCATCTCCTTGGCAAAAGCAACCTTTGGATTGAAGAAATGATAGTTGACTTGCTGAGTGACATCTGCCAAATTGCCACTGACCTGATCCACGCCTAAAAATTGATACGCAATGCCGCGGTATTGGAGGTCTAGTGTAAGATCCAAGCCATTGCGCGCATAATTGGTCTTGAGATAGGTACTGAGTTCTGTTTTGAGCGCGTCATTTTGATAATAGCGGTCGTAAATTTGACTATTTGAGGCATATTCCGCCCAGATCAATTCACCAAAATGCAAACCTGCATAGCGGTTCGCTGCACCTCCAAGTGTAAATTTCAAATGAGGTTTCAATTGGTAATTAAGACCATAAACCATTCCGACAAAATGATTTTTTAGCCATCTTCTTCTGATCAGGTCTGAAGTAAGAATCGAATCTGAACCCACCACTACAGGAGCGAGTCCGTAATCAGAAAGTGCATCTTGGTTTCTGAATTCTTCATAGTAACCTCGTCCATAGGTATAATGACCCGCCAAATTGAGTTCGAGTTTGGATGAAAACCGATGGATAAAATGGAGCTGGTAATTGTCTTGTTTGTAGTTATCGACCTGATTGGCATAGGTGTAAAAGTTATAGGTGCGCCCCGACTCCAATAAGTTTTGGGTTTCGGCAGCGCTAAGGCCATTGCGTGCGGCGTAATCAAGCATGCCAAGCGAGTCACCACGATAACGACTTTCTGGCGTACCATACCAAGCCTGATAAGTGCGCTCAGCGCCAGTTAAGACTACCGCTTTCCAAACAGATTTTTTGCTAAGGTAGGTGGCAGTGAGGCCCATGGAACGCAAATCAGAAGTGGCGCGATCAAGGTAGCCATCGGAGCGCACTTCTGAAAGTCGGGCTTCTAAAGAAAAACGCTCATTCAGTAAACCTGTACCTGCCTGTAGCGTACCCCTGAGTGTACCGAAAGAACCCCCCGAGAGATCCATGCGGGCAAATGGCTGCGTTTTGAGGTCATTGGTTTTGATGTTGACACTTGCGCCAAAAGCTGCAGCGCCGTTGGTAGAAGAACCTACGCCGCGCTGCACCTGCATGTTTTCTACTGAACCAACTAAATCAGGCATATTGACCCAATATACATCGTGAGACTCTGGGTCATTGACCGGCACGCCGTTAATGGTTACATTGATGCGACTGGCATCAACACCACGAATGCGCAAGCTGCTGTAACCTATTCCCGCGCCAGCATCGCTGGTTGTCACGACGGAAGGCGTAAACTCGAGGAGCGTTGGCATGTCTTGGCCAAAATTCTTGACCTGTAGTTCTTTTTTGGTGACGGTAACGTTGTTGGGCGCATCTTTGGCGCGCAAGCCAGAAACGACAATACCTTCAATTTCTTGAATGCGTCGAATGGAATCACCAATAACTTGATTTTCGTTCTGTTGGGCATAAACAACATGACCAAATAAGGAAATAAATAGTAAAAATCTTGTTTTCATTTTCTAAAAAATTAAACAAGAATAAGGGGCTCTTCTTGACAGTTTTGTAAGTTAAGCGCGTCATCTTCCCTTCGCTGGCATTATCCAAATCAGGTTCAATGGGTATGTTCTCAGCCTTGCGGCACCCCTTAGAGACGGTGTAAAATTAACACAAACTGCGATGAGGCATTCAGAATGGATATAATTTATTTTTAAGCAGCATATAAATACGCATAGATACTTGGATAATTAGTTCATTTTTTGTACTTTAACCATTCAATTTTGACATGAACATACCATCTTTACTACAAAAACCTCAACTCACGCAAGTAGCTTCACTCAAAACCCTGATCGAGAACCGCACCATCTTCAACCTCAATCATTGCGAACTGAACTTATTTGAAACGTATCAGCATGCTGAAAAAGTTGCCTTGACTTTTAAAGACGTCGTACTCACCTCAATGCTCAGAGGTAAAAAAGTGATGCACCTCTACAACGACGATCCATTTGATTATCTACCTGGCGAAACCGTTATTCTTCCTCAGAGTACAGAAATGAAAATCGATTTTCCAGAGGCTTCGCTCACAGACCCCACCCAGTGTTTGGCTTTAGAGATAGACCGCAGCAAAATCGAGCAACTTATTGCGCTGCTTAATGAACGCTACCCCAAAGAAGACCAAAGCCCGTGGATGCTCAATTTTGAACAGTACTTTCTGATGAACAACGATGCGGTAGCTGCAACACTGAACAAAATGATGCAAGTTTGCATGAGCGGCGAGCGCAACAAGGATATTTTAGCTGACCTCAGTTTACAAGAGTTGGTGATCCACCTTATTCAGCTTCAAAAAATGAATGAATTGGATCAGGCTCCACGTGCAAATGGCATTTTACCACACCTGCTTCACTACATCAGAGAGCATCTGCAAGAGAAAATCAACCTCAAAAATCTTAGTGAAATCGCCTGCATGAGCGGCTCAACTTTTTATAGATACGTGAAAAAAACCACGGGTCTCAGTCCGCAAGAACTGATCCTAAGGGAGCGCATCAAACATGCCAAAAATTTATTGGGAAAAACAGATTTATTGATTACCGAGGTGGCCTTCGATGCAGGATTTGAAGATCCAAATTACTTTACCCGTGCTTTTAAAAAAGCCGAAGGGCTCACTCCTAAACAATACCAACAAAAAGTAAATTAGTCTGCTTTATAGCGCAAAGATTCAAGTTGGGGTAACTCTTCTGCCGTAAACAAGCGCGAGTGCACAATAAAGCGCAGACCCAAAGGAATTTCTAAGGAAAAACTTGAGCCACGACCTTCAACGACGTCGATATTCAATTGGGTGTGTTTCCAATATTCAAATTGATCTTGGCTCATCCAGAACTCGGCGCCAGCTATAACGCCGAGGCAAACATCCGAAGAACCAATATAAAATTCGCCGGCTTCAAAACACATAGGTTGAGAGCCATCGCAACAGCCTCCAGACTGATGAAACATGAGCGGGCCGTGTGCCGCTTTTAAAAGTTCAACTACTTCGAGAGCTTTATCGGTAAATAGAACGCGTTTGATCATGCCTAAAGATAAAAAAACCCGGCCGAAGCCGGGTTCATTTGAAACCATTTATTACTTAGAAAAAACCTAGTTTTTGCTTGCTATAAGAAACAAGCATATTTTTGGTTTGGCGGTAATGTGCGAGCATCATTTTGTGTGTTTCGCGGCCGAAACCAGACTTTTTGTATCCGCCAAATGGTGCATGTGCAGGATAAGCATGGTAGCAGTTTACCCATACACGACCCGCTTGAATTGCACGAGGAACCGTATATAATTCATGTGCATCGCGCGTCCAGACACCAGCACCTAAGCCATAAAGTGTGTCGTTGGCAATTTCGAGTGCTTCTTCAGTTGTTTTGAAGGTTGTCACGCAAGTAACTGGCCCGAAAATTTCCTCTTGGAAAATGCGCATTTTGTTGTGTCCTTTGAAAATAGTTGGCTTGATAAAAAAACCATTGTTGAGTTCTCCACCCAACTGATTGGCCTCGCCACCGCAAAGTACTTCTGCACCTTCTTCGCGTCCAATTTTAAGGTAAGATTGAATTTTTTCGTATTGGTCATTAGAAGCTTGGGCGCCCATCATGGTACTGCCATCTAACGGGTGTCCGCAAACAATTGCATTTGTTCTGGCAATTACGCGCTCCATGAATTTGTCGTAGATAGACTCGTGAACCAAAATACGCGACGGACACGTACATACTTCACCTTGGTTGAGCGCGAACATCACTGCACCTTCAACAGCTTTGTCGAAGAAATCGTCGTCGTGGTCTGCAACTGATGGGAAGAAAATATTTGGTGATTTGCCACCAAGCTCCATGGTGACCGGAATGAGGTTCTCAGAAGCATACTGCATGATCAAACGTCCAGTAGTGGTTTCACCTGTAAAGGCTACTTTATTGATGCGTGGAGAGGTAGCCAAAGGTTTTCCTGCCTCTGGTCCAAAACCAGTAACAACATTTAACACACCTGCAGGCAATACATCTTGGATCAATTCCATCAATACCATAATCGAAGTTGGGGTTTGCTCAGCTGGCTTTACAATCACACAGTTGCCTGCAGCCAAAGCTGGAGCAATTTTCCATGTAGCCATTAAAAGAGGGAAATTCCAAGGAATGATCTGCCCAACTACACCAATTGGTTCGTGTACAACAATACTGACCGTTGTTTCATCGTGCTCAGAAATAGCGCCTTCTTCTGCACGGATAACACCAGCAAAATATCGGAAGTGATCAATACATAAAGGTAAATCAGCAGCACGCGTCTCACGAATTGCCTTTCCGTTGTCGATGGTTTCTACGGTAGCCAAAAGCTCTAGATTCGCCTCCATGATGTCGGCAATTTTAAGGAGTAGGTTGCTGCGGGTTGCAACAGAGGTTTTGGACCAAGTTGGGAATGCGGCATGTGCAGCGTCTAGTGCAAGATCGATGTCTTCTTTACTTGAACGTGCTGCTTGGGTAAATACCTGGCCGTCAATAGGTGAACTGTTGTCGAAATAAACGCCATTGACTGGGTCAACAAACTTACCGCCAATGAAATTGCCATACTTGGCCTTAAATGTTGGTTTTTGTGCTAGATTACTCATAGTGTATTGTTTTAGTTTAATTGCAATACACAAATGAAGCAAATCAAGCATTGATTACTTAGCATAAATGCTTCAATTTATAGCATGAATTCTTCACGACTCGTTTGCTCAATTTACCGAAGTTTGTAAATTCACCTTCTGATATGTCTCAAATCATTTGTTTCGGAGAAGTCCTGTGGGACTTATTGCCAACAGGTAAAAAACTCGGTGGCGCTCCGCTTAATGTAACCTTTCGGCTCACTGAATTCAAACAAGACGCACTCTTGGTCAGTGCAATTGGTACTGATGACTTGGGAGAGCAAATTAAAACTCAAATTTCTCACCTTGGAATCAACGCGACGCTTAAGCGTCATTCACAGTTAAGAACCGGTGTTGTGCTCGTTGATTTACAACCCGATGGGTCGGCAAAATATACTATTGAGCATCCTGTTGCTTGGGACGAAATACCGACAAAATTACTAAAGTCAAATGTGGTGGTTTTTGGTTCGCTCGCGTTGCGCAGTGAATACAACAAGTCAGAACTCAATAACTTGATAAGAAAAGCAAACCTTGTTTTCTTTGATGTTAATTTGAGAGCTCCCTTCTTTAGTTTCGAATTAATTGAAGCGTACATCTTTAAAAGCGACCTTATTAAGTTCAATGACGAGGAGTTTGAGTGGTATTGTACAATGAACGATTGGGATGCAGACCTAGATACTGCCATAACCGCGTTTCAACAAAAATTCCCCAACAAAAGTCTGTGCATCACGCTCGGTGCGGCAGGTGCCGTTTGGCTCGTTTCTGGTCAAGTGTATAAAGCTTCTGTTCCAAAAATAAAAGTTCAGGATACAATTGGAGCAGGAGATGCTTTTTTTGCCTGTTTAATTGCTGGAATTCAACTACAAAAATCACATCAAGAAATTTTGGAATTTGCTTGCAAAGTTGGTGCCATCGTTGCTACCCAAAAAGGCGCTACAACAGCTCTCACAACCACAATCATTGGCGAATTCAATAAGATAAAATCGTTATAGTGCCGCAACTAAATTGGCAATCTGAACGGCATTGGTAGCTGCGCCCTTGCGCAAGTTATCGGCAACAATCCATAGATTGAGCGTGTTGGCTAGGCTTTCGTCGCGGCGGATGCGGCCAACGAAGACGTCGTCTTTGCCTTCGGCGAAACGCGGCATTGGGTAGTCGTAGGTAGCCGTGTTGTCTTGAAGCGTGATGCCAGGTGTTTGCGCCAAGAGTTGGCGAACCTCAGCCAAATCAAAGTCGTTATCAAAAGAGATATTCACCGCCTCGGAATGGCCCCCAACCACTGGTACGCGCACTGCAGTGGCCGTTACATTGATACTTGGGTCGAGGATTTTCTTGGTTTCGTTGGTGAGTTTCATCTCTTCTTTGGTGTAGCCATTGTCTAGGAAAACATCGCATTGCGGGATGCAATTTTTATCGATCGGATACTTGTAGGCCATGTCACCTTCGATGCCTGCGCGTTCATTCTCCAATTGCTGAACAGCTTTGACGCCTGTTCCGGTGATTGATTGATAGGTGGAAACCACCACCCGCTTGACGCCATACTTTTGGTGTAAAGGGGCCAACACCATCACCAACTGAATAGTGCTGCAGTTTGGATTGGCAATGATGAGGTCATCTTTTTGAAGGAGGTGTCCGTTGATTTCCGGAACGATGAGTTTTTTTGTTGGATCCATGCGCCAAGCCGAACTGTTGTCAATAACTACCGTTCCCTTCTCGGCAAAACGAGGCGCCCATTGCATTGAGGTCTCGCCACCAGCTGAAAAAATAGCGATGTCAGGTGCGGCGTCTACTGCTGATTGCAGGCCAATGACTGCATATTCTTTTCCTTGGTACGTTAATTTTTTACCCACGCTGTTTTCGGAGGCAACTAAGAGTAATTCAGTATAAGGAAATTGTTGCTCGGCCAGCACTTCTAACATCACTGAACCAACCATACCGGTGGCTCCTACTACAGCTATTTTCATGGTTAAATTTTTTACAAAAATAATCTTTGTTTGACATGCGAAACTTGCTCTTTTTAATTTTCCTGCTGACGGCTTGCACACCCCGCCCAGTAATTGCACAAGTATATGACGATTTTCACGACCAAAGTCTGTTTCAAGGCCTGCTTTGGGGCGGCGATATTGGAGCTTTTGTGACCAACAATAACAGACAATTACAGCTCAGTGCAACGAGTGCTGGCTCGGCAAGCCTTTTCTTTGAAAACCAATTGAATAATAGTACGCATTGGGAATGTCAGTTTTGGCTGCGGCTCAATTTTAGCCCCTCGAGTCTCAACTTTTGCCAATTTTATTTGCAAGCAGATCAAAGTGATTTACTGACAGCAGCTAATGCGCTCTATTTAGAATTTGGTGAAGCCGGAAGCCAAGATGCTCCTAAATTATTTTGCCGCCAAAACGGTATCGATAGCTTGATCGCTATTGGCCCCGCTGGCAGCGTTGCGGCGGCATTTCAATTGTTTTTGACGTTTAAGTACACCAATGGGGCATTTACGCTCGAGACCAAAACGAGTCCGGGCGCCGCAAGCAACCTTTGGTTGTCAGGGCAATTGCCCTGGCTGCCAGCGGGGCTCTTTGCAGGCCTCAATTGCATTTATACCAGTGGAAACAGCCAAGGATTTTATCTCGACGATCTTTATATAGGGCCACAAAGCAGTCAAACGAATGCACAACTGATCTTGACCGAACTCATGGCTGATCCAGAACCCCAACAAGGCCTGCCCAATACGGAATTTGTTGAAATTTACAACGCCGGTACAAATGCTCAGCAACTCAATGGTTTGACACTCAGTGATGCCACGGGTACGTGTACGCTGCCCTCCTACTGGCTGCAGCCTGGTGCTTATGCCATTTTAGTTGGAACAGGTCAAAGTGGAGGTTTCAATCCTTCAAAAACAATTGAGGTAAGTGCATTTCCAAGTCTCAACAATACGGGTGAAACCCTGCTGATCAAGAATGCTCAAGGACTGAAACTCGACCAAGTCGTTTATCATTCAAACTGGTATAAAGATTCGAGCAAAATGGATGGCGGCTATAGCTTGGAGCGGTGTTCGCTTCAAGACCCTTGTTCGGCCGCAGACAATTGGCGCGGTAGCGAAGCCTCTGCAGGAGGCACACCTTGTCTGCCTAATTCGGTACTCGACGTACAACCCGATACAACGGCAGCTTTATTGATGTTTGCAGAAGTCCGCGACTCGAACCAAGTGGCCTTCGTGTTTTCTGAACCTATGGACAGCTCCAGTTTAGCACAATGTATGATTACATTTGATCAAAACCTTGGTTCTTATGTGCGGATTGTAGCACCTTATTCGCAACTTCAAAATGGCGCGCAACTGCTTTTACATTTTGAACAGGCCCTTCCCAAAAGTGAGCCAATTGAAGTGTCTATCACAGACCTCAAAGACTGTTGGGCCAATGCAAGTGACCAACAAATTAGTTTCATTCGCTATGAAGCCCCTTTGCCAGGCGAACTTATTCTCAATGAAATTTTATTCGACCCGCCAATCGGTGGTTCTGACTTCATTGAACTTTACAATAGCAGTCACAAATACCTTAGTTTAGAACAGTGCAGTATCAGTAATGGACAAGCCACTTATCTAATTACAAAACCATACCTCGCGCCAAAGGAACACCTTGCGCTTTGCCCAGATACAGCCTTTTTAAGCGCCTATTATCCAACTACGCCTAGTGAAAAAACCGCTTTTCAAACGCTCCCTTACTTTTATAATGACAGTGGCACCTGTGCACTCTATTGCAACGGGCAAATTTTGGACAAATTGATATATAGCAGCACATGGCATTCGCCTATTCTTAGTGATACCGAAGGGGTGAGTTTGGAGCGATTAGACGCTGCAACCAACACTCAAGATCCGAATAACTGGTTTTCCGCAGCCCAAAACGTGGGCTATGCCACCCCTGGCAGCAGCAATTCGCAGCAAATGGGCGCCAAACAAAATGGCTCGCTTTACCTGACCCAACCTGAATTTAGCCCAGATCAAGATGGCTACCATGACTTTTTAGAAATACAATACGAATTACCTGTTCCAAATATGTTGGTGCAAGCAGAAATTTACACCCTCGGAGGCAACTTAGTTAAAAAACTAATTATCAATGAGTTATTCGGAACAAAAGGCGTCTTGATTTGGGATGGAAGTACAGAATATGGCACAATCGCCACAAATGGCATTTACATCTTGGAATTCAGTGCCTTTTCAACAGACCCAAGTGTATTTTTTAATCGCCGATTGAGTTTCGCGCGCTGTATTAAACGCTAAATTTGAATCAAACTTATTCTCATGAAAGCGATTCTTTTGTCACTGACCCTTCTCGTTTCACTTTGTGCTACAGCCCAACGTTACACCAGTGCAATTGGCCTGAGAGCCGGAAGCCCTGGCGTCACCTACCTGAATGCGAAATACAGAATGAACCAGCAAGCTTACGAAATCGGAATTGGCGGCAACACAGGCGCGGTTTGGCTGCATGGAAATGCGTATTATCAAAATGAATTCAACGATGTGCTTGACTATTATTACGGTTTTGGCGCCAACCTAGGCCTTGGCAGAATGAATCAGTTTGAGGCCAACTTCAGCGGGCTCGGTTTAGGAGCAAGTGCGGTTATCGGGCTCGAACACACCCTCGAAGATTATCCATTCAATGTTTCACTTGACTTAGGCCCGGGCCTTTATGTACTGCCTCGTTTGCAATTTGGCTTTGCGTGGGCTTTAAGCGTGCGGTATGTCCTCCACTAAACAAGATTTTTCTCCCGGATCCAAAAATTGGATACCCAAATTTTTTGAACTGCTCGAAAATGGCGTTTTTGGCATTGACGACGACCTCATTCACCAAAAAGAAAGCAACCTCACGCACTTCATCTCGCATCAAACCGGCCTGATCTACGGTACGGCCAAATCTTTTATCTTCTCAAATGCGCTGGATAAAAAAAGATTCAATGCCGATGAACAGCTTCAATTGCTGCTTTTTGAAACCCTGTTGTTTACCTACATCCGAAAACAACAAAAACCTGCCAATATCAATGATTTCACGAATACCCTGTTGGCATTTTACAAAGGCTATAACGGATCCAACTTGCTAGACCGTTTCAAATACCAAACTACCTCGCAAACTTCCAAAAAATTGGAAATCATTCTCGCGGCAAGAGTGGGTATAAAAAGTTCATTTTTAGGTGCAAATTACTGGCTAAAGCACCTTTCTAATGCCTTCATATTTTTAGATGTCATCTTGTTTCGTGCGTTTCTAGAAGGCGATGACACCCCTTTTCTCCAAAATTACGAGCGCTACACCTCCTCTGTTTTGAATGGACTCATTTATGTTGCGCATATCAACGGTAAGGTAGAAGAAAAAGAAAAGAAAATTTTGCAATTATTTATTGCCTCCGCAGCCTTGCCCAAAGCAATCCGACAAACCTACAAGGAACGCAGCAAAATTGGCATTAAGCTGAAGGTACTTCAACAAGAATTGGTCGTTGACCATCTACTTGCACAAATAACATTTGAATTTGGGCATCTACTCTTGCAAAGCACACAAGTAATTGCACCCCAAGAGCGCCAAAAACTAGCGGCACTAGGTAGCGCTTTGCACCTAGACACGACCCAAATGCTTTTGTCAGAAGAAATGTGCTTGGCTTTTATTGCACAAAGTGGACCCAATGAATTGTTGGTTTACAAGCAATCTACAGAAGCCAGCTTTGCCTTCAAAGAAACCAGTAAAAGATGGCTGCGCATTATTGGCCGCAACCGAGATCGCCTACTCACCGAAATGCGCGAGAGCAAAGAACTCATGGCGCTCTTGCAGAAATCTACCAAAGAGGATCTCAGTCCCGAAGAAAAAGAACAGGTGAAAGATCAATTTTACGACATCCTGAAATCTATGCCTTCACTGGCGCTCTTCCTTTTGCCCGGCGGCAGTCTTTTGTTGCCTATCGTCATGAAACTCGTGCCGGAACTCATCCCTTCTGCTTTTAAAGTCAATGAAGTAGAGAAAAAAAACACCGAAGATGAATTGTAAAATCCATATCCATTTGCTCAACGAGCTATTTTCACAAGAACTCGCCGATGAAAAACACGGTGGCAAAGAGTCTGCAGATAACCTGCGCTACGAGTGGGAAGATGAACTAGAGATTACCTCGGCAGTTACATCAGTTCAAGAACAAACAGACACGCATTATACCTTAGCAGGCTATGATGAAAACGATGCACTTTTTTCTTACGAAATTCCGGCAATGCATCTTTTTGAAATTCATTCAGCCAACGAGCCCATCACATATGTAGGTGCCTCTAAAAGTATTGTAGACCATTGCTTGTATACACAGGAAAACGACCTACATACGATTCGGATTTTCCTCAAGGATTACGAGCCTATGGCCAATCCTATCCCGGGAATTTTCATTGCTTCAAAAGCCTTTCCAAAAGCGCTGATCAGATGATTGAATTGCGCAACATTGAACTCAATTACCAAAAGGCGGTACTCAAAACACTGCATTTGCAAGTGCGGCGCGGCGAAATCCTTGGGCTTGTCGGTAAAAGTGGCGCAGGTAAATCTTCGTTACTCAAAATTTGTGCAGGCCTACAAGACCCCGATGCCGGAGAAATTTGGATAGACGGCAAGCGACAAACGCCTGTTCGCCATCTTTTGGTACCCGGATTCTCTAAAGTAGCCATTGTCAATCAAGATTTCAAGCTCGACCCGTACCATTCTGTAGAAGAGAATATCCGTGAGGCTATTTTGCACTGGCCCTATGAAAAAAGAGACAAACGCGTGCAAAAACTTTTGCGTCTCTTCGGACTCAAAGAAATAGCAAGCACCAAAGCACACCTCATCTCTGGCGGAGAACAACAGCGCGTTGCCATTGCACGTGCAATTGCCGATCAGCCCACTTACCTCCTGCTCGACGAACCATTTGGTCATCTCGACGCGCATTTGCGTCAAAAATTGAGCAGTCACCTAATGGACCTCCGCGACGAAGAAGATACCGGAATCATACTCGTATCGCACGAAGGACAAGATGTACTGGGTTTGTGCGATCATATTTGCATCTTGCAAAATGGGAAGCTATCCAAAAAACAAAAACCAGAAGCCGTATATTATCATTACAAAGCACCTGAGCGCGCCAGACTTTTTGGCCCCTTGAATACGCTCAAAATCGGCACTGAACTGCTTCATTTCAGACCCGATGAGTATAAGGTATCTGATACAGGCATTTCAGTTCAATTTGAGAAAGCGATGTTCGTTGGTGGCCTCTATCACAATTACCTGCGCAGCAACAACAACGAACGCCTTTTGCTTTACGCCTTTGAAAAATTAACAGCCATCCAAGCCATTGAAATCCACAAAAAATAAACACGGCAAACTGCGCCTGACGCTACACGCGTTCTGGACCGCCTTGAAGGCCTACGTCCAAAACGGCGCATTTCACCACGGTGCGGCCTTGGCCTATTACACCTTATTCGCTTTTGTCCCGATTATTTACCTCACAACGTCTATTTATGGGCGCATTATCGGGCAACAGAACATGCGCAATATCATTTCCTCCTTGCTCAAATCTGAACTCGGACTGCAAGACCCCGCCTCGATTCTACAACTTGTAGACACAATGTCTTTCGACAAACCCAATTTCTTTTTGGAACTTGTCAGTATTGGGGTTTTATTGTACACCTGTTCTGCCTTCATGATTTCGCTGAAAAGAAGTTTAAATGAATTTTTTCATGTCAGCAAGAAGAGCCGTGAAGAGTCTAATCTATTCATGGAAATCATTGGTTTTCGTTTTGTAGGTGTGCTACTCTTAGCCGTTTTTGCACTCGTAATTATCCTGTTTTACTTTTTACAAGTCTTTATTTTCTCGGCGCTTACAAGTTGGCTGCACTGGAACAACGGCTTTGTCGATTTCTCGTTGCAACTGCTTCAAGTTTTCTTGACATTGCTCTCAAACGTCCTGATTTTCACCTTGATATTCAAGTACATGCACAATGCAAAAGTGAGTTGGCGCATTGCCAGAGATGGCGCTATCGCTACGGCCATTTTGTTGTACATCAGTCAGTGGGTCATTGGCTATTACCTACAACACTATTTTATTATGGGCAAGCTTGGTGTGGCGAATTCAATTTTCATTATGCTCGCTTGGGTGCACTACTCTGCACAAATTGTCTTCTTTGGCGCCCAATTTACCTACCAAATTGGTAAAGATTTTCAGGACCGCATTTTAACTGACATCAAAGAAACGAAGGTGGTTTCCTGAATTCAATTTTGGCATCTCGGAAAATACTCGAGGTATTGCGGATGGTGAGTAGAAAGCTTTTGTTGCCACCAATAGGTACATAATAAAAAGAAAGTGCCCAACAATGCAAGTTACGGTTCAGGGAGAAATAAGCGTTTGTGAGTCTGCCGTCTTGTAAATTGAAATTGAGGTTACCCGATAAATTCCAGCGTTTGGTGAAACTCAAGTCTCCACTTAATACCAAAGTCTGAATGTATTTCCAAGGTGCCGGATCTGTGACTGAAATTTGCTGATTGGCCTGAATTCCGTAGACGTGTGACACATTCATTTTCCAGGGAATGTCATAATAAATTGCGCGTTCAGGATGCAAAGCATAGTAATTCAAATCGGCATTCCAATCTTGCTCATTGAAAAGCGCGCTGTGATCTTGTAATTTCTTGCGGTCTTTTTTAGGCGCCAAGACAAGCGTGGTGGTGAGGTTGGTGGTGGTGAGGCGACCTAGCTTTTGCGCATTTTGCCAGGCATACGTTCCAAGGCTCGCCCCAGTTGCACTCCAAGCATAAGGGCTCCATTGGGCATTGGAGACAAAATTGATCCAGCTGGCCGGGCTAATACGCAAATTGAGTGCTAAATCGGAGAGTTTCATGCTGTCTTTGGTGAAGTCGTAGTTGCCTGTTACCGAGAACTGATCGATGAGCCTTACTTTTTTGTACCCAGTAAGTGTATCCTGCTCAGATTTAAATTTGAGCTCAGCCGTATTGTTGATACCAAAGGTGAGCATAGAAGCTTCTCTGACCGATCCGACTGAATAAATACTGCGCTCAAAAGGCGAATAAGTAACCGCACTTTGATTTGGACCTACGTTGGCCGTCACGAGCGGATTCCAGCCCGGCGTATAGCGGTAACCAATATTTGGCGTCATGAGGTGGCGCAATCTGGCTTGCTTGGTGCCTACAAAACGGTAATACCCATAAAGCACCGTTGTTGCGGTCAAATTGAAATTGAGTTCATGACGCAGCGCCATTTGCCTCACCGTATCAGTAATGGTCTTATTGGCAACAGGGTCGTAGGACTTGACAATTTGTTGGAAATTGATTTTGTTGCCGTAATTGAGACTCGGATTGATTTTCACTGCATTTTTAAACAAGCCGGTATTTGTTTGAATACTGATGCCCTGACTGATGCCGTTCATAAGGCGCTGACTAATGGCGTTGAAATCACCGTTGGTGAGCAAAGAATCGGCAAATTGCGAGCGGTTTTGTGCCTCGAGGTTATAGGTAATCCCGATGCGCTGGATGGTTTTTTTCCAGTTTTTATCTGCAGTCTCAAAAAGATCTTTGAATGGAAAAACACGCGTTACGTTGACGTTTAGAATAGGGCTTGTAAACGAAATATTTTTGGCAATGGAGTTTTGGCGCAACGACATTTTAAGGCCTGTATTGATCGGTTTACCCGGAAAATTGCGCGCTAAATTGATATCTGAGTTGAACGAGTTGGAGAAATATTCTGGATTAATGGGGTCTAGGGAATTCTTGGATTGGTTGTCTGAGATGAAATTGACGTTTGAAGAAAAATCCCAAAATGGATTCGACTTTGGCGCCTTGCGGTGGTTCCAGCTCACGGTCACTTTATTGCGCTTGATATTGGTTGGGAAGCCGCTATTGAACTGCTGAAAACCCAAAGACAAGCGGCCGTTGTAGCCATAGCGCTTGGCGTAGTCGAGGTCGTTGCGCAGGCCCCATGAACCTCTGCTGTACAAATTGGCATAGACCGAAGTTTGGTAATTGTCGTTGATAGGAAAATACCATCCTAAATTTTGAAAACCAAAGCCGTAGGTCGAGAGGGGAATAAACTCTGGAAACAACAAGCCAGAGGTGCGCTCTTTTTGATTGGTTGGGATAAACGCAAAAGGCAAGCCGAGTGGTGTAGGAATACCAGAAACCCACAAATTCATTGGACCTGTAACAATCCGTTCTTTGGGAACCATTACACCTTTACTCAATTGAAAATGATAGTGGGGTTCTTCTAAGCCACAAGTTGTGAGGATGCCTTGGCGCAAATGCAATTCTTCATTCGCCTGACGCTTGGCGGTTCCCATCCGAAAATAGAACTCGTCTTGCTTGATGGCCAGTGCTTTGATATATGCTTTTTTTGTTTCGTAATTCATCTTGAGGGTCTCGCAGCGGATGGTTTCGCTGCCTTCGGTAAGCTCGGGAAATTCTACCCTAGTACCGGTGCTATCCACGCGATAGCTAGCCTCTACTTGATTGGAGTCGATGTCAATGAGAATATATCCTGCTTTTAAAACAAACCCTTCGCTCTGGACTTCTGCGTTACCGTAGAGATATATTCTGCGGTTTTCGACATCATGCCTAATTTTTTGATCCGCCTTGTAGGTAACCACCTGATCGAGACTTTTACCATCCACAAACAGGGTATCTTGGGCTGTAACCAATACCTGATGGCACATTATTAACAATGTGGCGAAGAAAAGTTGTAAAAAGCGCTGGCGCTGGCTCAAGATGCTTACTTAGATTTGTAATATGCAGGAAAAACGTACAAAGCTACCAATTTTCAATGGCTTGCAAAAAAACGCAATATGTGTCTTTTTATTGGCAGCGCTGTTTTTAATTTCAGACAACACCATTTGGGCGCAAACTAGTAAAATCAAAACCATCGTCATTGATGCCGGACACGGTGGCCACGACCCTGGTTGCCATGGCGCACAGAACAACGAAAAAGAAGTTTGCCTATCCATGGCACTCAAGTTGGGCGCGCTCATCAAAGAACGCTACCCAGATATCAAAATCATTTACACGCGCAGCACAGACGTATTTGTAGAATTGGCAGAGCGCGCCAACATCGCCAACCGCAACAACGCCGATTTATTTATTTGCATCCATGCCAACGCAGGCAGCACCACTGCTTACGGTTCAGAAACGTATGTACTTGGTTTGCACCGCACCGACGCCCAACAAAAGGTTGCCGAGCGAGAAAACGCAAGTATTGCCCTTGAAGACGACAAAGGCGCCAAATACCGTTCCTATGACCTCACCCCAGACGGCATCATTGCACTACAATTTCAACTTGCTGTTTTTCATCGGCAGTCAATTCTATTTGCAGAAATGATCCAAAAAGAATTCAAGCGTATCGGCCGCTATGACCGCGGTGTAAAGCAAGCAGGTTTTTTGGTGCTCTACAAAACCACCATGCCTAGCGTTTTGATCGAAACGGCATTTTTACCCAACCCTACAGAAGAAAAATTAATCGGTACCGCAGAGGGGCAGCAAAAAATGGCGCAGTCTATGTTCCAAGCTTTTGTAAATTACAAAAACGCCACCGAAGGCAAAACGGTAGTAGGCGGCACCACAGCGCCAAACAACACCGATACGAAACCCACTGAAAGTAGCCCGACCAAACCCGTAGAATTACCTAAGGAAACCATAAAAGAACAAGGATTGGTATTTAAAGTACAAATAGAAACTTCAAACAAGGCCATCTCCACTCAATCAAGTCATTTTAAAGGGTTAGAAGTATTTGAATATCAAGACAATACACTCTTTAAGTACTGCACAGGGTCCTTCCCGAACGACCTCCAAGGTGCAAAAAATTATAAAAACGAGCTCATTCAAAAAGGGTTTGCCAATGCTTTTGTGGTAGCTTTCCTCGATGGAGAACGCATCAGTATTGAAAAAGCACTTAAATTAGCAGAAAAAAACTAGCTTGAAATTCTCCAAAGAAATCAAAGCCGCGCTCATCGCGCTTTTGGCCATTGTGGTGCTCATTGCCGGCATCAACTTCCTTAAGGGCAATAGCTTTTTTGGTGGCGACGACGTCTACACCGCTTATTTTCCAAATTCGGGCCAGCTCATGGTGTCTTCAAACGTCACCCTTGATGGAGTTGAAATCGGCAAGGTTTTGAGCATCAAATCAAATCCTAACGGCGACTCACTACATAAAGTCAAGATGACTTTCAATATCCACAACAGCGATATTCGCCTTCCTAAAGGAGCTTATGTCGAAATTGGCTCGCTCGATTTCTTTACAAAAGCATTGGTGGTGCAACTCCCTACTGCAGGAAACGGCACTTTTTACAAAGTGGGTGCTACCATCCCAGGACGCGTGTCTGTTGATATGGTGACCCAAGTAAAAGCATACGCAGATCCGATCTCTCAAAAATTACAAACCATGATGCTCTCCGTGGATAAAATGGTGAGCTCCCTCTCTTCTTTCTGGGACACCACTGCTACATCAGAGCTCGAAGGCAGCCTCAAGCAGGTCAAACTCACCATTAAGAAATTGGGCAATGTAGCTGATGAACTCCAAGGTTTTGTTGCAGCCGAACGCGCGCAGTTTTCTAAAATTATGGCCAATGTAGAGGCTATTACCCTCAATTTACGCAAAAGCAATGACCAAATTACGGGCATCATTGGCAATACGCGCAAAATTACCGACGAGCTCGTCACTGCCGATTTCAAGGGGACAATTTTAGAAGCCCAAACGACGCTTAAAAAATTCAATATGGTCCTCACAGAAGTTGAAAAAGGACAAGGCACACTCGGCAAACTCATTCACGACGAAAAACTCTACGCCGAACTCGTGAATACCAACAACGACCTTCAAAATCTAGTAAAAGACCTCGAAGCGCATCCAGAGCGCTATGTTCACCTCTCCGTAATTGGTGGCAAAACAAAAGGATTGCAACTTTCTAAGCAAAACGAAGACAAGCTCATCAAAATGTTGGATAGCTTGCCTGAATAAACTGAACTCATGCAACAACTCATTTTTGGCGTCCTAACGCTCTCAAGTTTTGGCTTTTTTGCATTCAACTTGCGTAAAATTGGTCAAAACATCCATATGGGCATGCCCCTCGACCGCTCTGACCGCAAGGCTGAACGCTGGCGCACCATGTTATTAGTCGCACTCGGTCAAAAGAAAATGTTCACGCGGCCCATACCTGCACTTTTACACTTGGCTTTATATGCCTCGTTTGTCATCACCCAAATTGAGCTCATCGAAATTTTAGTAGATGGCATGAGCGGTTCACACCGTTTCTTTCAAAATAGCCTAGGTGGTTTTTACACCTTTGTGATCAGCTTTATTGAAGTACTCTCCGTTTTGGCTTTTATTGGTACTGTCGCCTTTCTAGCGCGTCGCAACATGCTCAAATTGCCGCGCCTCAACATGAAAGAACTCGCGGGCTGGCCAAAGCAAGATGCCAACCTCATTCTTGTTTTTGAATTGATTTTGATCACTTTTATTTTCACCATGAATGGCGCCGATGAAGTCTTGCAGACTTATGCCGGAAATTCTAATGGTTTTGCCATTAGTTCTTGGCTCGGCCCCATCTTATTCGAAGGAAAAAGTACGCACACGCTTCATGTATTAGAGCAAATTGGTTGGTGGGGTCATATCATTATGGTATATACCTTCATGAACTACCTACCCTACTCCAAGCACCTACACATCTTTATGGCTTTTCCGAATACCTACTATTCCAAATTAGCGCCAAAAGGACAATTTACAAACATGCAGAGTGTCACTAACGAAGTCAAACTCATGCTCGACCCCAATGCCGACCCTTACGCGGCTCCGGCGGCTGACGCTGCACCTTCGCGTTTTGGAGCAAAAGATGTCACTGACCTCACCTGGAAAAACCTAATGGACGCTTACAGCTGTACCGAATGTGGCCGCTGCACGTCTGCTTGCCCTGCCAACACCACGGGCAAATTACTTTCACCACGCAAAATCATGATGGACACCCGTGACCGCATGGTAGAACTCGGCGACTTCAAACGCAAAAATGGCCAAGATGCAGAAGACGGCAAAAGCCTCCTCGGATCTTACATTACAGAAGAAGAACTTTGGGCCTGCACGAGCTGTAATGCTTGTGTACAAGAATGTCCAGTGAACATTGATCCGCTTTCCATCATCATAGATTTGCGCCGCTTTTTGGTCATGGAAGAATCTAAAGTACCGACCGAACTGACTGGCATGCTTACCAACATTGAAAACAACGGTGCGCCTTGGCAATTTGCACCAACCGAACGCATGAATTGGGCCAACGAAGATTAAGCCAAAAAAGACCTAGCAATGAGTATACAAGTACGCACAATGGCCGACATGATGGCCTCAGGAGAAAGCCCAGACATCTTGTTTTGGGTGGGTTGCGCCGGATCTTTCGATGACCGCGCCAAAAAAATCACCAAAGCTTTGGTCAAAATTCTAAACCATTGCAAAGTCAATTTTGCGGTGCTTGGAACCGAAGAAAGTTGTACCGGAGATCCGGCAAAACGCGCCGGTAACGAGTTTACGTTTCAGATGCAAGCACTCATGAACATTGAATTGCTCAATGGCTACGAAGTAAAGAAAATCGTTACGGCTTGCCCGCATTGTTTCAATACGCTCAAAAATGAGTACCCTGAGCTCGGTGGTACTTATGAAGTGATCCACCACACACAGCTCATTCAAGACCTCATCAATACTGGCAAACTTACACTTGCCGACAACGGCACATTCAAAGGCAAGAAAATCACCTTCCACGACCCTTGTTATCTCGGTCGCGCCAACGACGTTTATGAGGCACCGCGCGAACTCATCGAAAAGCTCGACGCTGCATTGGTTGAAATGAAACGCTGCAAAACCAATGGTTTGTGCTGTGGTGCAGGCGGCGCACAAATGTTCAAGGAAGCCGAAAAAGGCAACAAAGAAATCAATATTGAACGCACTGAAGACGCTATTGAAACCAGCGCCAATATCATTGCTACGGGTTGTCCATTCTGCAACACCATGATGACAGACGGCGTCAAGCACTTTGAAAAAGAAGAAGATGTCAAAGTAATGGATATTGCTGAACTTATAGCCAATGCTGCAGACCTATAATATCCCTGCTCATTTCGGACCTAACTGCCGCGTATGGGTTTTCATTGGCGCTAGACCACTAGACGCCACAGAAAGCCAATGGGCCAATGAGCAACTTTCGTCCTTTACTGCCAGTTGGCAAACACACGGAAAAGCCATGAACGCCACAGGCTTTGTTTTTGCCGATCATGCATTGGTTATTGTGGCCAACGAAGAAGGCGTTCAAGCATCTGGCTGCTCCATGGATAAAATCAATCATTTGGTGCGCCAAATGGGCAGTGAACTCGGCATCGATTTTTTTGCACGAATGAATACTTTGGTGAAAGAAAATGACCAATGGATCCTCTCTCCATTTAACCCCTCTGAATCGAGACATTATATTTCGGCTGCGACGCAGTTATTGGGGGAGTTGATTTAAGCGCTATTTCTAGGACATTAGTTAGATTTCATGTTTAAGCACAGCGAATTCATTACTATAGAAAACCCTAATACCATAGAACTCTCCTCATTGAGAGAACACATTGTTGAATTTCTGAATGTGCAATCACAAGAAATAAAAAGAGGTGCTCAAGTAGCATGTCAGATCGACTTTAATCAACGAGGGGAGCATAATGGCTTGACATGTACTTACAGCTTGACTCAACCGTTGAAAATACTCTTAATTGCTTCTTTTGTTTTTCAAAGTTGTGTAGCAGCGACACTTTTTGTTATGTATCTCAACAACTTTTTCGCAAGTACGCATTTTCTTTTTAAAGCAATGTTCATTTTACCCATCTTTGGATTGCTTACCATTATGGTGATGAAAGCTAGTTTTGATCAGAAGGTAAAGCAGTTGTCGGATTCAATAAGAGCTGCGATAAAAAGATGAAATTCTACACCCTCTTCTTTGTTCTCCTCTTTGCTGTCCTCGGCCTTATTGTTTTAGGCTTTTTTATTTGGGCAATTTCTGGACT
>CALJTX010000019.1 GCA_937975705.1 uncultured Flavobacteriia bacterium
AGAAAAGGCTACAGATGCAGCGTGTCGTTACCTCAAACAACTATATGGAATCTACGGCGACTGGAACTTAGCCTTAGCGGCCTACAACGCAGGTCCGGGCAATGTGAACCATGCCATACGCAAATCGGGCGGTAAAACAACTTATTGGGAGGTCCGACCTTTTTTACCTGCAGAAACGCAAGGTTATGTGCCCAATTTTATCGCAGCCGCGTACATGATGACCTACCATGCTGAGTACAACATTATTCCAATGGAGGCCAAAATCCATAATGCCCAGCTAGACACCATGTGCGTCAAGAGTGGTGTGCACATGCAAACAATCTCAAAACTTGTCGATTGGGACCTTACCGAAATCCAAAGCCTCAACCCCGTTTACAAAACTACTTTTATTCCCAAAATGACTCCGGCGCGCTGCGTAACCGGCCCGCTTGACAAAATAGGACTTTTGGTTAGCTATGAAGATTCACTCTATCTATTAGAGGAAGCAATTTATCATCCAAAGCCTATCATTGTTGCGCCTCCTATCGGCCCCGATTCCACTCAAAAAGATTCTACAACCATTATTTCAGCTCCGGCCGATACGCTACTCAGCAATACCCCTCCCACAGCTAACCTGTTGTATCACAAAGTAAAGAGCGGTGAAAATTTGCGTCAGATTGCTGTTCGCTACAACGTTTCAATCGAACAACTGATGGAATGGAATGCGCTGCGCACCACCAATATTTATGTTGGCCAAAAATTAACGATCTATACCAATCAAACACAGGTACAAGTCACACCTACACCTGTGCCCACACCCGTACCCACCACTCCGCCACCACCAGTAAAAAAATATTACACCGTGCGTGCCGGCGATACCTTCGGAAGAATTGCCCAACGCAATAACCTTACCCAAGCACAACTACAGCGCCTCAATCCTGGCGTCAAGGTCAATAGCATTGACATTGGGCAGCGCATTCGCATCAAATAACTTGCGATGAAGATTTCTGGCGTCATTATCACCTACAACGAAGCCCGGAATATTGCCCGTTGCCTGACCTCCCTTCAAGACGTCTGCGATGAAATTTTAGTTCTAGACTCTTATTCTACAGATGCCACCCAACAAATTTGCCAAACATTTGGCATTCGCTTTGAGCAGCACCCTTTTGAAGGCCATATCCAGCAAAAGAATGAAGCACTCCAGCGCGCAAGCTATCCTTGGGTTTTGTCTCTAGACGCCGACGAAGCGCTGAGTCCTGAATTGCGCGCGTCAATTCTCGCGCTCAAAAAAGAACGACCTCAAAAAGGTGGTTTTACCATGAATCGCCTTACCAATTATTGCGGAACGTGGATTCATCATAGCGGTTGGTATCCAGATACTAAATTGAGATTCGTCACCAAATCTGATGCAAAATGGGGCGGAATCAACCCACATGACCAACTCTTGCCAAGTCAAGACATCACCGTCCAGCACTTAAGTGGAGACCTGCTGCATTATTCTTATTATACAAAAGCAGATCATTTCAAGCAAATAGCTTACTTCTCAGAGATTGCAGCCAAAGAACTTTTTGATCGAAAGGTGCGCTGCAGCCTATCCAAACTCTATCTGAAAGTAGTGGCTCAATTTCTCAAATCTTACCTCCTTAAAAAAGGATTTTTAGACGGCTTGGCTGGTTGGCACATTGCCATCAGGAGTGCATATGCGACCCAACAGAAGTACACCAAACTTCGTAAACGTTGGCAAAATGCATGACCCAACTAAAATATTAATTTCTAGAACGGATGCCATTGGCGATGTCTGTTTAACGCTACCTGTTTGCCAAGCGCTGGCCGCAGCTTATCCAAAGGCTGAGCTCACGTATTTGTGCCGAAATTATACCCGAGCTGTTGTGGCTTGTTTTGAGCCAATCGATCAGGTGCTGGTTCTCGATGAACTCCAACAAATGGAACAGCCCAAGAGAAATGAGCTCTTGAGTCAGTTCGATGTGGTGCTGCACCTTTTCCCTAACAAAGAGGTGGCACAATGGTGTAAACAAGCCAATATACCTATGCGAATTGGCACTTCTCATCGTTTCTTTCATTTGTTTACCTGTAATTTTCGGCCAAGTTTTACCCGCAAGCGCTCTGACTTGCATGAGTCGCAGCTGAATTTCAAGTTGCTTGCTCCGCTCGGAATAACAAAAGTCCCAACGCTTTTAGAACTTTCAGAAAAATTAAAATTCACTGTTCCAGATTCTAGCAATCTATTAGTTGATCAAGATTGGAGCAATACAGTTTTGTTGCATCCGAAATCAAATGGGAGTGGCTTAGAGTATCCTTTGGCCAAATATATGGCATTGGCCCTGGCACTTGTTGACAAGGGTTATCAAGTCTATTTTACCGGGACAGAAAAAGAAGGCCTTCAATTTCGACAACACATTCCAAAGCATCCAGCTATTACTGATGCCACAGGCCAATGGGATTTACCGACTTTCATACAGCTTATTTCAAAAGCCAAAGCATTGGTGGCGTGCTCTACCGGACCTTATCATATTGCAGGTCTGTGTGGCATTCAAGCAATTGGATTGTTTGCGCAGCGCAAACCGATTCATCCAGGGCGCTGGGCAGCTCTGGGCCAAAACTCAAAAGCACTAACTGCAGCAGGCACCTGTGCGCTGTGTTCTGCAGGCAAAAGCTGCACTTGCATAGAAACAATAGACTTTCAAAACATTATTGATGTTATTGAAAAATAGAATTTGGTATAATTTATTTTTGGCCTTTTCTGTAGTCTGCTACAGCGTTGGTTTGTACGCTTGGAGTGGTTTTTCTACTGAATCGCTACACGGTAATTTTCTAAAAGCAAATGGTCAGGGATTTCTTATTGCCATGGCTTATTTTGCTATAAAAGACCGCACTTTTGTCACGGCAAGTTGGCTACACAGACTCCACTATTTAGCGCCTCTTGCCTTATATTTGGAAGCGTATCAAGCGGCACTGCCTTTCCTTTGGTTTTGGTCTTTGCTCTTTGTTCAGTTGATTTTGGCGGTGAGTTATCAGTGGGGAATTGCCTGGCGAAAAATCCCGGTGCTGAAAAACCTTTTGATTGCAGTGATGTGGTTTGTGCAGCTCAATTTAATCCCTGCACTCGATGGCGCTTCAAATCTCCTTTATTTCCCATTTTTTCTTTTCTACCTAGCGCTGAGCATTCAAGGAGATATCGAGGATATTGCAGCAGATGCCGGTCAAATTAAGACACTAGCGAGTTTGCTAGGTAAAGAGAATGCGAGCTACCTCGTGATTTTTCTGCTGACCTTATTTTCTTTTTTAATGGGTTTACCCTGGGTCTGGATCATGGTTGCTTTGATTGTCATTCAACGTGAGTTCAAAGTTCCAAAGGGTGGTTATGACAGCTTGTTATTCCTTCTTGGTCTGTACTTTTTGCTCCGTTAAGCCCAAGCTTTGTATCTTTGTGCTTTCTATAAGCAAACATGGACTACACTTTCAACGCAATCGAAGCCAAATGGCGTCAACTTTGGCAAGAGCGCAAAACATATCAAGTAACCGAAGATACCACCAAGCCAAAATTTTATGTTTTGGACATGTTCCCGTACCCATCAGGGGCCGGCTTGCACGTTGGGCACCCACTCGGATACATCGCGTCTGATATCTTTGCGCGCTACAAGCGTTTGAAAGGATTCAATGTCTTGCACCCGATGGGTTACGACTCCTTCGGTTTGCCGGCTGAACAATACGCTATCCAAACTGGCCAGCATCCGGCCATCACGACCAAAGAAAACATCGCACGCTACCGCCAGCAACTAGACCTCATGGGTTTTAGTTTTGATTGGGACCGCGAAGTGCGCACCTCAGATCCGTCTTATTACAAATGGACCCAATGGATCTTTAAGCAATTATTTGACGCATATTACGACCTCACTTTAGACAAAGCTACTCCAATTGCTGCACTCATCTCTACATTCGAGAAAGAAGGAAATCTAAATGTTCAGGCAGTTCACGAGTGCCAACAACATTTTGATGCCCCAACTTGGCTGGCGTTTTCATCTGCCGAAAAGGAAGCGGTTTTGCAGCAATACCGCATGGCTTATTTGGCGGAAAGTTGGGTCAATTGGTGCCCGGCGTTAGGTACGGTATTGGCCAACGACGAAATCGTCAATGGCGTTTCAGAACGCGGCGGACACCCTGTTGAGCAAAAGCGCATGATGCAGTGGTCTATGCGCATCAAAGCCTATGCAGAGCGCTTGTTAGAAGGGCTCGACCGCATCGACTGGACCGACGCACTCAAAGAACAACAACGCAACTGGATCGGCAAGTCTAAGGGCTCAAGTGTACAATTTGCAGTGAAGGATACCGATCTTCAAATTGAAGTCTTTACAACGCGCCCCGACACAATTTTTGGCGTTAGTTTTATGGTCTTGGCACCTGAACACCCATTCGTTGCTCAAATTTGTGCCGCAAATCAAAAAGAGGAGGTTGCCGCCTATCAGCAACAAGCCGCACTGAAAACCGAAAGAGACCGCCAAGCCGATGTCAAAAACATTACGGGTGCTTTCACCGGCGCCTACGCTTTGCATCCTTTTACAGGTCAAGAAATTCCAATTTGGATCGGCGATTACGTATTGGCTTCATACGGCACGGGCGCCGTCATGGCAGTGCCTTGTGGCGACCAACGCGACTACGACTTCGCCACCCATTTCAATCTCCCTATTCCAAATATTTTTGCAGACAAAGACATCTCGGAAGCAGCCTACGCCGAAAAAGACGCTGTTATTGCCAATTCAGACTTTTTGAATGGGCTCGATGCCAAAGCTGCCATGGAAAAAGCAATTGCTGCTATTGAAGCAAAAGGTATTGGCCAAGGCAAAACAAATTACCGCCTGCGCGATGCCGTTTTTTCGCGTCAGCGCTATTGGGGCGAGCCTTTCCCGGTTTATTACCAAGATGGTCTACCACAACTCGTAGCCGACGACTTATTGCCCGTTACACTGCCCGACGTAGATGCGTATTTACCCACTGAAGACGGAGAGCCGCCGCTCGCAAGAGCAGCCAAAGAGGCGTGGTCTTGTCAGTTGGGCGAGCGCATGGAATACAACACCATGCCAGGCTGGGCCGGAAGCTCATGGTATTTTCTGCGCTACATGGATCCGCACAACCAAGAAACGTTTGCAGATCCTCAAAAGCTTGCTTATTGGAACCAAGTCGATTTATACATCGGCGGCTCCGAACACGCTACTGGGCACTTATTGTACGCGCGCTTCTGGACAAAAGCCCTTTACGACTTAGGTTTTATTCATTTTGACGAGCCTTTTGCCAAGCTCATCAATCAGGGCATGATCCTCGGTAAATCGGCGATTGCTTATGTGGGCCCCGATCAAAAAATGTACTCTCTAGACATGCTTCCAGCAAATAAAGAAGGGTTCAGGGAAGTCCGCATCTTGATTGACTTACTCAACGATGACGAAAGTATCCAACTGGATGCACTCAAAGCTTGGCAGCCTCAATATGCGAACCAAGAATTTGTGTGCAATGCAGAGGGAAAAGTTTTGGTGAAACGCGAAGTAGACAAAATGTCAAAGCGTTGGTACAATGTCGTTACCCCAGACGACCTCTGTGAAAAATACGGTGCCGACACGCTGCGCATGTACGAGATGTTCTTAGGCCCACTCGAGCAAAGTAAACCTTGGGATACTAAAGGCATCACGGGTGTCCACGGCTTTCTTAAAAAATATTGGCGCTTATTTCACTTAAATGGTCAGTTTGAAGTGAACGATGCACAACCAAGCCCAGCAGCACTCAAAACACTGCACAAAACAATTAAGAAACTCACCGACGACCTCGAGCGTTTCTCCTTCAATACCGGCGTATCAAGCTTTATGATTTGCGTCAATGAACTCACCGAACAAAAGTGCAACAACCGCCATATCCTCGAACAACTGACCATTCTGATGGCACCATATGCGCCGCATATTTGCGAAGAAATTTGGTCGCAATTACAACCTGAGGCTTCAAGTATTTTTACAGCGGAGTATCCTGTTTTTGACCCAAGTTACCTCGCGGAGTCTACTTTTGATTACCCGGTTTCTTTCAATGGCAAAATGCGTTATAAAGCCACTTTAGACCTTTCGCTTTCTATCGAAGAAGTTCAGGCGCACATCTTAGAGAAACCCGAAACACAGAAATGGTTGGAAGGTAAAACACCGAAGAAGGTGATAGTGGTACACGGAAAAATTGTGAATATCGTCTTGTAAGCGCAAACGCTTAGGCAAACAACGCAAGTAGACTTGCCGAGTTCTTGACTTCTGTTATGAGGTCTTTGAGCGCAGCAGAGTGGGTGTGAATTTGCGCACCACCTGCAATGTAGCGCACGTTGGGCGCATCGTTGTGAAGTTGCTTAAAGTACCCGACAATAAAATGTTGGTCTACGGCCGTAAGCCAGCTGCTCAACACAACTGTTGGTTTCAAGCGCTCAATGCAGTCAACCAAGGAGTCGTACGGCAAACTCTGGCCTAAATAATAGGTGTAGTGCCCTTTGGATCGCAATAAATATTGGTAAAAAAGCAAGCCGATCTCATGCCAGTCGTGCTCAGGTAAAAAGAGCAATACACTTTCTTTTGACTTTGGCGGAATCGGAAGTTTGTCAATTTCGGTAATAACTTTCTGACGGATAAGGTTTGATATAAAGTGCTCTTGCGCTGCAGAAATGCTATTGACCAACCACATGACGCCGATACGGTCTAGGAACGGAATGAGGTTTTCAGAAAAAGTAGCCTCTAAACCTTTGTTCTTGATGAGGTCGTTGAGGGTGTTGCGGAAGAGTTGTTCGTCGAGTTCAAGAAGGGCTAAAATGAGTTTTTCTTCTGCATTGTCTATTGAAGAATTGAGTCTGATTTCAGAAACCATGTGATGGATAGCCGTAGTGCCCATGGTGGCGATTTTCGAAATTTTGACCCCTTTTTTGTTCAATAAACTGACGTTGAGTAGAAACGATAAATCGGCATCGCTATAGGTCCGAATTTTGGTATCGGTTCGCTCGGGAATGAGCATACCATAACGTTTTTCCCATATGCGAATGGTGTGCGCTTTGATGCCCGTAAGGATTTCGATATCTTTGATTTTATATTCTGCCATCTTCTATGTAGTCAAACCCTAACAACCTTTCAGATAGATTGTTCGCAATGCCGCAAAAATAAAAGTTTAAAGTAACTTTGCAAGATGCAAATCAAAAGCGCAGAATTCACCATTTCCAATACAGAAGTAAGCAAGTGTCCGACAGACGGCAAACCCGAATTTGCTTTCATTGGCCGATCGAACGTAGGTAAGTCTTCGTTAATCAACATGTTAACCTCAAAAAAGGGCTTGGCCAAAACTTCCGGAACACCCGGAAAAACGCAGCTCATCAATCATTTTTTGATCAATGAGCATTGGTACCTTGTCGATTTACCTGGATATGGCTACGCAAAAGTCAGCCGGACCCAGCGCAGCTCCTTCGAACGCTTTATTGCCGATTACCTGACTAAAAGAGAAACGCTCTACAACATCTTTGTGTTGCTTGACGCCCGCTTAGAGCCTCAAAAAATTGATCTAGAGTTCATGAACTGGTGCGGGCAAAAAGGCTTGCCATTTTCTATGGTATTTACCAAAATCGACAAATTATCTAGCTCGGCACTGCAAAAGAATTTGGCCAAATACAAAAAAGAAATGCTGAAAGTGTGGGCTGAATTACCACCTGTATTCACTACATCGGCCGAGTCCGGATTCGGAAAAGAGCCCGTGCTCAACTATATCGAACAAATTTTAGCTTAAAGCACTTTATCCCCACTTGAATTTTCCTTGCGAATTCCTTACTTTTGCCCAAAAGTATACGCATTATGGGAAGAGCATTTGAATACCGCAGAGCAGCCAAAGAAAAACGCTGGGACAAAATGTCCAAGATGTTTCCTAAACTAGGCAAGGCCATCACTATGGCAGCCAAAGAAGGCGGCATGGACCCATCCACCAATGCGAAGTTGCGCACCGCAATTCAAAATGCGAAGTCTGAAAACATGCCCAAAGACAATATCGAGTCTGCAATCAAGCGTGCAGCTCAAAAAGATATTGCTTCTTTTACCGAAGTAAATTACGAAGGCAAGGGCCCTCATGGTGTTTTGGTTTACGTAGAATGCGCTACAGACAACCCAACCCGTACTGTAGCCAATGTCAAGTCGTACTTTAACAAAGCAGGTGGTGCGGTGGTGCCAAACGGCTCTATGGAGTTCATGTTTGCGCGCAAAAGTATTTTTGAAATCGCCAAGACCCCTGAAATCGATCCTGAAATGCTCGAGTTAGAGCTCATTGATGCGGGTTGTGAACAAATTGAAATAGAGGAAGAACAAATCATTGTTTACGGAGACTACACTGCATTCGGAACGCTCGCAAAAGCACTCGAAGACATGCAAATAGAAGTTCAAAAGTCGAGCCTCAAGCGCATACCAACAAGTCCTGTAGATTTCTCAGAAGAACAGCTTGTCGACATCGAAAAAATGCTCGATAAAATTGAAGACGACGACGACATCCAACAGGTCTTTACCAATATTGCTTAAACCACACACTAAAAACGCAAATTTTGCGTTATAACGCCTTTCATTGTCCATGCGTACAAGTCTACATCTTTTCCTGACACTGCTTTTGCTCTTCTTGTCATGGGCTTGTTCGACTGAAAACAATACGCCGCTCAATCGCTTTTACCACCAAACCACCGCCAAGTACAACGGCCATTTCAACGCCAAGGAATTGCTTCGCGTATCTTTAAAAACCTATCACGATAGCCGCAAAGAAGATTTCTACGCTTTATTGCCTGTTTTTCCAGTGCCTACTGAAAAGGAGGTCAAGGGAATGCTACCAGCCATAGACACCGCAGTAGTGAAATGTGCCAAAGTGATCCTCAATCACAGCATGCCTACCGCTGAAAACATGTTCTACAAAACAGTAGAATACAACAAATGGATCGACGAAAACTGGCTCACTGTAGGCGAGGCTTATTTTTACAGACGAGATTACCAAAAGGCCTTAGATAATTTTCAGTTTGTCAAGCGTTTCTTTGACAAAGACCAGAGCGCGTATGTTGCCAGCCTTTGGATTGCTCGCATCTATATTGAGCAGCGCAAATACGCCGATGCCAAACTGATTTTAGATGCGCTCAATGAACGCGCCGAAATCCAAAACGACAAGCAAATCACAGACTACATTCCATTCTTGCGCAAAAAGAATCCAGAGGCGGGCCCTCAGATGTCCAAGAATTTACAGTTTGAGATCCATCGCGCCTACGCAGACCTCGCACTGCGCCGCCGCGAATACGATGTGGCCATAGAAGGCTTAGAGTTGGCCATTGCCAAATGTTCGAACGCCAAAGAAAAAGCGCGTTTACACTACATTTTGGCGCAAGTCTATCAATTGCAAAATAAAACCCCAGATGCTGCCCTTCATTACGGCAAAGCCTATAAGGCTGCCGCAGCTGCAGACATCGCCTTCAACGCGCGCCTCAATCGCGCAATTGTGAGCGGCGACGACCGCCTCATGGGCGACCTTCAAAAAATGTTGCGCGATGCCAAAAACGCGACCTTCAAAGACCAGATTTATTACGCAATGGCCCTCATGGAAATCAACAAAGGCAATAAGCCATTGGCCAAATCTCATCTTACCTCGTCCGCATTTTATTCCAATAACAACAAGCGTCAGCGCGCGCAGGCCTACGAAAAGCTCGGCGACCTTTCTTTTCAAGAAAAGAACTTTGTGTACGCTCAAAAGTATTACGATTCAAGTTCGCGTTTCATCACCGATGATTACCCCAATGGTGATCAAATCAAAAGCAAAGCCACCAAACTCGCCGATTTAGTCAAGGCTATAGAAACCGCTCAATTCGAAGACTCCGTTCAAAAAATTGCAGCGCTATCCGAAAAAGACCGCGAAGATTTTCTCAAAGAAACGCTCAAGCAAATCAAGCGAGACGAACAGCGTCGCAAAGAACTCGAGGCGGCTAAGCTCCTCGCTTTGCAACAAAGCCAACCCACTAATACCAATGCCAACGCCAACGCCAACAAATTTATTTTCAACAATACCAAACTCCGCGAAGAAGGATACAACGAGTTCCGCAAGAATTGGGGCATGCGAGAAAACACCGACGACTGGCGCCGCAGCGAGCGCATTGTCTTGAATGCCAATATCGATGTCAAAGGTCAAGACAGCACGCAAGCACCAACTTCCCAAGACCAGAAAGATTCACTTTCTGTAGAGAACTTGCTCAAAGACATTCCACTGACTGCAGAGGCACTTAAGGCTTCGCAAGAACGCCTTTTAGAGGCGCTCTATACCTCAGGGGTGCTCTACAAAGAAATACTCAATGAAACCGAATTAGCTGCCGCCCAATTTTTGGCAATACTCGACAAAAATCTAGATCACCCAACCGACCTCTCTGCGGCCTTTCAGCTCTTTAAAATTTATGAGCAAACGGCAGATGCCGACAAATACCGTCAATACATCCTCAAGAAGTACCCAAGCTCTGATGCTGCAAAGTACTTCAAAGATCCCGATTTCTATGTCAAGCAAAAATTGAGTGCGCAAAAAGACCAACAAGCGTATCTTGAGCTGCTTAAAAAATACGATCAGGCTTATTATTCGCAAGTGCAGGCAGCAACGCAAACAGTCATAGACAACGACCCAACCAATGCCTACAGAGCGGAATACTTATTGCTCAATGCCCTAGCTGTCGGACAATTGAGCACTGACAAGCAAGTTTTGGTTCCGCTTTTACAGCGCATTATCGATGAAAAACCAAAATCTGATCAAGCGGTACGCGCCAAAGAAATGTTAGAGATCCTCAAAAAAGGGTATTCGAAATTTGAGCCCAATCAGCAAACTAAAGAACAATCTATTTTTACTTTTACACCAAACGTGACACAATTTGTTATTGTCTTGCTCGACGAAGATGAAGACGCTGATGATTTGCGCACAACGGTCTCCAATTTTTCTACCAAGGCATTCAAAACATCTAAAGTTAAAGTTAGTGTCAAGACAACCCTCGACGAAAAGAATTTTATCCTTGTTTCAGATTTCCCTACAACCAAAATTGCATGGGATTATCTCAATGCCTACAAGGCCGGTGCAGAGTATCTCGATGACTACCAAAACAATAAAATTTTCATTATCAATCAAGAAAATTTGAAAAAGTTGATAGAAACGTCGAAATTTGATGATTATAAAGGATTTTTCATCGATAATTACTAAGCTTTATGCTAAGAAAAGACATTTTCGGAGGTTCGCAAGCACCTGATACCACCGACCGCATCAACCGCATTGTAGCAGGCACAACGCTCAACGGCGACCTCACTTCCGATTCCAACATCTTGCTAGAAGGTGAAGTCAATGGCAACGTTTCTTGTGCTGGCCGCGTCATCATTGGCACCTCTGGTAAAATCAATGGCAATCTCGTTTGTGTAAATGCCGAAATAGACGGCGCCATGGACGGCCAACTCATGGTAGAAAACCTCTTGGTATTGCGTGCAACAGCGCGTATCAAAGGCGACATCCAAACCATGAAACTCCACATAGAAGAAGGCGCTTTCTTTGAAGGTGCTTGCGTCATGCGCGCTGGTGTCAGTACGCACAAACTAGACGTGGAGGCAGCCTTCAATGACTGAAAAAAATAGTGCCAACAACCCTTACCTGAAGCTGAGCTCTGCCGCATTTCAAATGGCTGCCGTCATTGGTGGTTTTACGTGGTTAGGAACTTGGCTAGATAAAAAATTCAACACCAGCAGCCTCTTTACCATCATTTTAGCGCTAGTTGGAGTAGGCATTGGCTTGTATCTGATCATTAAAGAAGTGAACGCCCTTAACCGTGAAAACTAATCCCAAAAAACAAATCACACTTTGGTCTTATTTTGCCACTTTGTTTGCTGTTCATTTAGTCTTTTTCATTTTAGCGCTAGTGCATGTTTTTGACTTGCCTTTCAAACAATTGTGGGGTATTCAACTGACCTCTGTGTTATTGGTTTTGATTTCAGCAGGTATTCTTTTTGTCAAAAACAACGGTGATCCGGCTGCCCAAACCTTTCGGTTTTTAATCATCAGCGTGACCCAATTATTGGGCTATTTATCGGCAAGCCTGGCGCTCATTTATACCAATCAAAGTGTGGAGTTGGTCTTGTACCTTCTTGGGCTTTCGTTGAGTGTACTCATTTTGCAAACGAGTTATTTGGTACGCCGCTTAAAATGAGCGCATAAAACTGAGCAAGAGCTTAGCTAGCGGTTCAAAAGCTGCATAGCTTAACGCTTCTGCTTTGTCTTCTATATCGTGATAGTGCTTATTGGGCCCCATGGTATAGACAAAAAACGATGGAACCCCTTTTTGTGTAAAGAAATAATGATCTGAATTGGCGGCAGGTCCTCTCGATTTGACTTGAGTGAGGTAACTGCCCTCTGTATTGAGTTCCTGCAACCTGTCAAACTCCGATTTAAATAAGGTGGCATTCACCACCGTAATGCCTTCTTCGCCACTGCCCATGATGTCGGTATTGAGTAAAAAGCGAATTTGTTTTAAATCAAAAAGAGGATGTTCTACAAAGTAATTAGACCCCACAAGCCCTGCTTCTTCAGCACCGAAAGCAATGAAAACATAATTGAAGTTTGAGTCGCGTTTCAAGCTGAGTTCTTGCGCCATATATAACAGCATACCCACACCAGAGGCGTTGTCATTGGCTCCGGGAAAGTAGGTGTCTTTGCCCATCTTGCCGAGGTGATCGTAGTGGGCGGTTAGCACTAAATAGGGCTTTTGCTTTGGCTTGTCGGCAGCTGGCAAGAAGCCAATAACATTGCTCGAGGTAAATTTGGGATCAAACACTGCTTCTAAAGAGACAAACAGACGTTGTGGTTTGCTCGCTAAAGCGGTAGTTACAACTTGAAAAGCAGGGTAGGGGCTTGCGTGCTGACTCACTGACCAAGTGAGCTTTGCAGAAGTGAGTTCGATCGTTGCTGCAAATTGTTGGAGCTCTTGCAACCTGGCTTGCATCACTTTATTGGTGTCGCCGCCGAAACCAGAAGTCTGAACGACCAACATGCGGTCTTTCGGGCAGGGTTTGAATGCATTGATGCTGCGATACAATGTAGCGCTGTTGCAATACACGAGTGTATATTGCTGCGGACTTACAGCCGCTGAAGAAGGCGCAACAAGGTAATCTATGCCCGGACGCAGGGTATCTTTACCATTTGCAAGTGTACAAGCGCCCGGAAAAGTTTGAACGGGCAAAGTGAAAGTTTGTTGGAATTTTTTTTTGAAGGGTTTGAGGCCGATTTGTTGGAATTCCGCTTCAATTAAATTGGCTGCCAATTCTCTTCCACCCTCAACGTATCCCCGACCTGCATATTGCGGCGAGCAGAGCATTGAAATTGTTTGCCGATAGGGGTAGTGTTGCCCGTAGACAAAGGAGAGCGTTAGGCAAAAAACCAGACTAAGCGCCAGTCGCATAGCGGCGACAAATTTTGTAGATAAAATCTTCGACGATTTCTGATTCGGTATCCCAGTTAAAGGTTTCTGCAAGTTCGGCCATCATGTTGCGCGCTGCATCTATAGAGGCGAGTTGGTCGAGTTGCTTGACATTGCTCGAAAAATCATCAGATGAGCCGTCGAATAATTCATTGATAAATTGGAGTTTTTCATTGAGGGTGAATGCACCAATCAAGCTTTCTAATGGAAACACGCTGCGGTTGTCGCGGATATTGGCTTCCATTTCTGCCATCCAGATGGGTTGGTCTCCAGAAAATTCAGGCTCCCAATTAGAAGTCGCGGTAGGCGCTATCAATTCTTCTTCTTCAATGTGTTCTTCTTGAACTTCTTCTTCAAGGAAAGTTTCTTCTTCATCTTGAATTTCTTCATTAGATGCTGCTTCTTCGTGGTGTTCTACTTCTGCTTCTTCTTCAAGGAAAGTTTCTTCTTCATCTTGAATTTCTTCAATAGATGCAACTTCTTCGTGGTGTTCTACTTCCGCTTCTTCTTCAAGGAAGGTTTCTTCTTCATCTTGAATTTCTTCAATTGGTGCTGCTTCTTCATCTACAAGTTCGTCATCAAAAATGGCTTCATTGAATTCAGCGCTTTCACTACGCGCAAAAGTGACTTCGAATTCAGGTTCAGGAGTGGGTTCGTCTATGGCTCCAAATAGGTCGATAGGCGTTTCTATTTCGGTGTGGCGAATACTGGCAGTTACAACGGGTTCTCTAACGCCCAAAACATTGGTTTCGTAGATTTTGTATCGCAAAATAACCATGCGCTCATAGAGCTCTTTGGCGTCCTCGACTAATAATTCCATATCTTCCGGGCTCAGGTGTCCAGATTCTAGTTTTTCTACACCAGATTGGAGGTGTCCAAGAATTGTTTTGATCATTAGAGAGGGACTTTTTTCTGACATTGCTTATAACTTATTAATTTCGTGCAATCGGCAGTATATTGCACTACCGAATCAAAATTAGAAAACATTTCACAATCTCATTCAACAGCACTATGTTTTTAGAGCAATTTACCAAAGAAAATGGACAACAAGGTTGGATAGAGGTGATTTGTGGCTCTATGTTTTCTGGCAAAACCGAAGAACTCATTCGCAGACTCAGGCGCGCTGCTTTTGCCAAACAATCCATTTTGCTCTTCAAACCTGTCATTGACGATCGGTATGCCACAGAAGCTGTAGTGAGCCATCAAGGACAAAGTTGGGAGGCCAAACGCGTTAACGCTTCATTAGAAATCAAAGACTTGTGGTCTGGAGAACAAATTGTAGCCATCGATGAAGCCCAATTTTTTGATGCCAATATCATTCAGGTTTGTACGGAATTGGCCAACAAAGGTGTCCGCGTTATAATTGCGGGTCTAGATATGGACTTTAAAGGAATTCCCTTTGGACCTATGCCGCAACTGATGGCTATTGCTGAATACGTCAGTAAAGTACATGCGGTCTGTGTTCACTGCGGCAAATTAGCGCAGTTTTCGCACCGAACTGTCGCACAAACCGAGCAAGTATTGGTGGGCGCCGTAGAGAAATACCAACCCCTCTGCCGAACTTGTTATCAAAAAGCGTTGTCATGAAACTCAGTCTCACCCACGCCCAACTGATTACAATTCTCGGCGCCACCTGTATAGGAGACCAAACCAATTTATTGGTTCAAGAAGTCGTTTACGATTCGCGCAAAATTTCGCGCAGCGAAGACGTGGCTTTTTTTGGGCTCAAGGGCCCCAAGCGGAGCGGAATTGATTTCGTAAAAGAGGTACACCAGAAAGGCATCCGCATGTTTGTGCTCGATCAGCAGCCCCGTGAGGTGTATCCAGATGCCAACTACTACATCGTTTCCGACGTACTTGCAGCCTTACAAAAACTTGCGGCGTTTCATCGCAAAAGAATCAAATATCCAGTTTTGGCAATTACCGGCGCCATTGGTAAAACCACGGTCAAGGAGTGGATGTATCACTTGTTGGCTGGCCAGATGAATATTGCACGCAGCCCTAAAAGTTACAATTCGCAACTTGGCGTGGCCCTCTCCCTATTGCAGCTTCCACTTGAGGCTGATTTAGCACTAATTGAGGCGGCCGTGAGTAAACCTGGCGAAATCGAAAAGCTGCAGGCCATGATTGCACCCAATTATGTGGTCCTAACCACTACTAATTCTGGTTTTCGCCATGAATTTGGCACAAATCAAGCTTACCGCCAAGCGCTCCAATCCCTTGCAATTGGTGCCGATTGGCTTCTCGATGGCGACAGTCTAGAAGCTTTTACCACCCAAGATGCCAAGGAGTTCATCGACAAAATACCATTCAACGACCCCGTTCGGATCCATAATGCTAGGGTAGCCATTGCCGCCGCACTGCGTTTTGGTACCTGTAGCTCAAAAGATGTTGCAGCGCTCCCCAAACTGGCCAACCGCTTGGAAACATTTGAGGGGATCGATAACGCCACGCTCATCAATGACTCCTACACATTAGACCTGCTGGCATTTGAAGGCTCATTGGCCTTTTTGCAGGCAAACGCCAATGGCAAACGCCAAATGGTGTGTTGTTTGCTGAGTGCAAACCAGGCGCATTTAAAAGAGGCAATTATAGGCCTGTTAAAAGCTTATCACATCGAGCAATATTATATCTGGACCGAGCTCCCCGCTATCCTTCCCGAAATTGCTGACCAAGTAGTCCTGATCAAAGGGAATCAGCATTCGCTTACCGAAGCGCTACTTGCCAAATGGAAGCGAAAGTCGCATAGCACAATGGTGCGTTATGATCTTTCTGCCCTGCAACACAACTTGCGACAATACCAACAAAGTTTGGCGCCTTCAACTCAAATACTTGCCATGGTCAAGGCGCAAGCCTACGGCGGCGGATTAGACCAAATTGCAAAGCAACTTCTTGCCGGCGGCGTCAATTATTTTGGCGTAGCCTATGCCGATGAAGGGGTCTTGCTCAGGCAGGCAGGCATCACGCTTCCTATTTTGGTCATGAACGCAGAACCCGCCGGATTCGAGAGTTGCATTCAATACCAACTCGAGCCTGCCATTTATAGCCACGCGCACCTCGATGCGTTTATCCGCACACTTATTGCCGCCCAACGCCAAGATTACCCTATCCATCTCAAGTTCGATACGGGCATGCACCGCTTAGGGTTTTTACCAAATCAAACAGAACAGCTGTTGCAAACCCTGAGTGCACAACCCGAAGTATGTGTCAAAAGCGTATATAGCCACATGGCTTGTGCAGATGAGCCCGAACATCCCATGAATGCGCAGCAAATTACAAGTTTCAAAAATATCTGTAGTCAGTTGGCGCGCGCACTTCCTTATCCTTTTCTTAAACACATTTTGAATTCAGAAGGCGCTGCTCATTTTCCTGAAGCGCAATTTGATATGGTACGACTCGGCATTGGTCTTTTTGGCGTCAATCACAACCCTGTTTTTGAAGCCAAACTCAAGCCAGTCATTTCATGGATCAGTCAGATTTCTCAATTGAAGCAACTCGAGAAGGGAGCTTTTGTAGGGTATGGTTGTACGCAAGAATTAACCACTGACAGCCAAATAGCCATTATTCCGGTTGGGTATGCCGATGGATTCAAACGCAATTTAAGTAATGGGGCAGGAGGCGTGTATATCGATGGAACATTTTGCCCAACAATAGGTCGGGTTTGTATGGATATGATCATGGTGTTAGCACCCCATGCGCGTTCAAATTCCGAAGTAGAAATCATTGGCGCGCAACAATCTTTGAGCACATTTGCTCAAAAGGCGCAGACAATTCCTTATGAAATACTTACAAGTATCTCACCTCGCGTACAAAGAACCTACGTGAATGATTAATTTTAATGCACATTAAACTCGTAAGTAGATGAAAAACTTATTCCTCTTTTTGATCTTATCATTTGTTTCTTTTGCCAACGCCCAAGTTGCAAAAACAGAAGGAGATACCCTCAAATATTTGATCGTTCGCAATAATGGCATTGAATACGTTGGTCAAATATTATCCGACGACGGCCGTGAATTATTGATTTTAACCCACCAACTCGGCAAAATTTATATCCCTAAATCTGAAGTGAAAAGCGTCACCTTAGTCGATGAGCACACAGACTTCAAAGAAGGCGAATACCTTGGGCAGGGAGTTTTTACAACCCGTTATCAATTCACTACCAACGCCTTTCCTATTAAAAAGGGAGAAAATTATGCGCTCATCAATTTGTATGGGCCCGAAGTGCATTTTGGGGTGCTTCCCAATCTGAGTGTCGGTATTATGGCCACCTGGATTGCCAGCCCAATTGCCTTGGCCTTGAAATACACCATCCCAACCCAAAATCCAAAACTCAATTTTGGACTTGGAACAATTATGGCTTCATCAGGGTATTTTAACCAAGCAAAAGGTTATGGTGGCTTGCATTGGGGAATGGCTACTTACGGAACGCGCCGCAGCAATGCCACACTTTCTTTGGGTTACGGTTATTTCAATGCCGGCTTCTCTTTTACAAGTCAGAATTCATATTATCAGCCTGGTACTTACGCGGCTGTTTTGAACCAGGGGGTATATAGTTTTCCGATACCAGAAATGCTGACCTATGAAAACAAAGTAGGAAATTTCAAGTCCCCAATTGTGGGCATCTCCGGAATTACTGCAGTTGGTAAAAAAGCGAGTTTTATTTGGGATGTCATGATCATTGGTGGCAATAGAAGAACGATATTCACCGATCAACAAATCGATTATTTCTATGACCCTAATACGGGTCAGCCAAGTTCGGTTGTGTATAATGATCCATTTAGGGAGGTCAAAAGCACCAATTTTGTGATTATGCCAGGCATGCGTTTTCAAAAAGACCAAAACAGGGCCTTTCAGGTGACGCTTGCCGGAGTAATTGGCCGTCGCGAAGAAATCATCAACTATCAACTCAGCGTAAATAGTTATTCATTTCCAGTACCAATGCTGAGTTGGTTTTATAAGTTTTAAGCCATGGAAACAGTTCAAGATCAGTTATTGCAGCTCATTAAGGCAAAGCTCCCACCTGGCGACGCGCTGGGTCATGTCCTCAGCGAGACACTACACATCAGTATGGACGCAGCGTATCGCCGCATGCGCAATGAAACAGCGTTGACTATCGACGAACTCAAAAGGCTTTGTAAAACCTTTGATATCTCCTTTGACTCGCTGATTTTACAACAGAAAACAAATGTAATTTTTCGGTACACTCCACTGAATGCGTATGATTTCTCATTGGAATCTTATCTAGAGGGCATTCTTGAAGCATTTGAACGCTTGCGGCATCTGCAGGATCCCAAAATCATGCTCACTATCAACAATACGCATTTTTTTCAGCTCTTGAATTTTCCGCAGTTGGTGCGTTTTAAGTTGTTCTTTTGGGCCAAAACACACTTGCAAATACCGGATTACAAAGACGTGTTGTTTCGCCACGAAAAAACAACAGACCGCGCATTTGAACTCGGCAAATCCATTTTGCAATCCTACAACACCATTCCCTCAGTAGAAATTTTTGACCCTGAACTCATGCGTGGCTTCTTGCGTCAAATCCTATATTACTACAAATCCAATCAGTTCGAAGACCCCACTTACGCGCTCTTTTTGTGCGATCGTCTCCTTATGTTTTCTGCTCACCTTCGCGAGCAAGCCAATCACGGTAAAAAATTCATCTATGGTACTCAAGTACCCGCGTCGGGCAATCGTTTCGAGATGTATCTCAACGAAACCATTAACGCCGACTCTGCATTTTATTATGAAAGCAAAGACAAGCAAGGTTTGTTTCTCTCTCATAACATCATGAATTACTTGCAAACGACAGATGCCCAATATGTGCAAGATGCCAAGCAAGTGATCGATAAGCAACTGGCCAACTCGAGCCTGATCAGCGTGGTGAATGAACGCGAGCGCAATAATTTCTTTGCTGATTTCGAAAAAACGATTGGCATGTTTCGTAAGAAAATTGAGGCTGATCTAGATTTTCTTTCCTAACACTTGCGTTTTTCGCAACTCATTCGCTAGAGGCTCCGATAATCAGTTTTGCCCTCCTTGCACTTAGTAGCACCTTTGTAGCATCAAATTGTATGCTATGAAAACAAAAAAATTACAATCCGTTTTAGTGCTCGTTGCCATTTTCTTTAGTGGCATGGCCAGTTATTTTGCACAGCCCAGCAGCACAATTGCTGTGGCTAACCCCAATGTCAATGCGCTCACTATTAAGCCAGAGTCTGTGGCAAAAATGATGCGCCTTGAGTTGATCAAAATCAACAAATACAAAGTCTATGATGAGTTTGACATGAACGAAGTCATCAAGGCAAAAGAAGAGTACAAAGTGGGCTGTTATGGCCAAAATTGCTTGTCGAAATTGGGCGAAGAACTCAAAGTAGATTACGTTATGTCAGGTTCTATTGATGGCTTGGGTAACAAAATTGTGGTTACCGTTAAAATCATCGATGTCAGGGCTCAAAGTCTGTACAAGTCTGCTGTTCGAGAATTTGACAACCAAGAGTTAGAAATTCAGCGCATGCTCGAAATTGTACTTGCCGAAATGCATGGCCTTACTGTAGACAAAGTTATTGCCGACCGTTTGGCCTTCAAAAACGAAGTAATTACTTCAAACAACGTAGGGAAAATCAATAATTCAGGCCCGCGCATTGGTTTTGCAGCCATGACCGGAGATGTTGCCGAATTTGCCACCCGTTCCGAACTTTATGGCGGTTTGGGCATCCAACCAATCACTTCCATGATTGGGTATCAGATCGAAGGTCAGTACGTTGGTACCGATAATTTTTCTGCCCTAGTAGAAGGCATCTTTAATATTTCTGGTTTGGAGCAAAGTAACTTTATCCCCTCATTTTCATTGTTAAATGGTTTCCGCTTTGGAAAGGCGAATTGGGAATTTGCATTTGGCCCTAGATTTGGCGTCAAATCGACATCTATCGGTTTCTTAGATACAAAAGCAGAATATGGTCCGGAAGGCGCTTATTACACACAGAGCGAATGGGTTGCTTCCGGAGGAAAAGTTAACGTAAATACCGGCGAGCTGATTGCAGTACCTTATCAAGGATTTACTGAACATTTTGATAAAGACGGTTCCAAAAAATTGGCCACATCATTTTTGATCGCCTTTGGCCGTACTTTTCAGGCAGGTTCTTTGAATATCCCGGTCAATTTATTTTACAGCTCGCAAAAAGGCGGCGGTTTTGCAGGGATCAACATGGGCTTTAACGTCCAAAAGAGCAAACAACCGATCAATAAAACAACAAGTCCGCAGCGCTATTACTAGCCAGTTATTTAAAATAGATTCAAATGAAAACACATCTTTTCGTTAGTTTGTGTTTCGCATGGACGCTCTGCTTCTTTGGAAGTCAGGGCGTTTTTGCGCAAATGCCAAGCAAATTTGAACCTGTAACGGATACAACACGTTACCTTGTCATTACTACAGACGGAACCGAATATGTTGGCTTACTTCTCTCGCAAGATAGCACTGCGGTCTGGCTGCAAACACATTCACTGGGCAAGATCCAAATCCCTAAAGTTGAGATCAAGTCAATTCAGCCTTTTGAAACAAAGAGCGACCCTACATTACCCGCATTCAATATTGGAGGGGTGTTTACGACGCGCTATCAGGTCACTACCAACTGCTTTCCAATTAAAAAAGGTGAAAACTATGCCATGTGTAATGTTTTCGGACCAGAATTTCATTATGCTGTCCATAAAGATTTTTCTGTCGGGGTCATGACCACCTGGATTGCTTCGCCTGTTGTGCTCGCCTTGAAATATACGCGCGGAACCGCCAATCCAAAAATCAATTATGGCGCAGGTGCGTTAATAGGCTCCTCCGGATATATGAATGCAGGGCGCGGTTACGGTGGCCTTTACTGGGGAATGGTTACTTATGGTGACCGCCGAAACAATGTTACTTTGTCATTGGGCTATGGACATATGAACGATGGAACAAAAGGTACTTATACCGAAACAATTTATATCCCGGGAACCTATCAGGCTGTCAATGGAAATTATCCAAATTTGCCCGTTCAAGAAGTCGTCTCAATTGGAGGTGCCTCTGTTTTTGATGCAGCAATAATTGGCTTAGCCGGACAAGTTAAAATCAATGAAAAGCGGAGTTTTGTTTATGATTGCATGTATCTGAATACGACTAACCGCTCGGCAAATTACATGGGTGTTTCTCAATATCCCACTGAAAATTATGGTTATGTAAACACGAGTTTTTTACTGCAAGAAGTGATTGTGCCGCAAGCTCAATATTGGAATAAGGGGCCCGGCACAAAGGGTAATATTTTGATGTTATTAGCGGGTGTTCGCACGGAACGTTCTGCCAAAAAAGCCCTTCAGGTGATGTTTGGAGCGGTTATTACTGAAGACAAAGTTATTCCATTGCCGATGGCAAGTTGGTTTTTCAGGTTGTAGTATTTTTAAACACTCTTTTTGGCCCTTTGTATCGTTATAACTAGCTTTACTCATTATTGGACTTTTATTTGAATACCATGAAAACACGTTTCCTTTTCTCAGTGCTACTTCCACTTTCCTTCTGCTTCTTTGGAAGTCTTCAAGTACAGGCACAAACGCCAAGTACAACTGCACCAACCACGGACACCACCAAATATTTAGTTGTCAAATACGACGGCAACGAATATGTGGGACTAATTCTATCCGATGATGGCCGTGAAGTCTTGATCGAGACCAAATCATTGGGTAAAATTTACATTCCGAAAAGCGATATCAAATCGATGCGACCCATCGATTATGCAGAGGATATGATAAAAGGAGAGATGAGCGCAGCAGGTGTGTTTACCACCCGTTATCAGTTCACCACCAATTGCTTTCCAATTAGAAAAGGTGAAAACTATGCCATGATCAATTTGTATGGTCCCGAAGTACATTTTGCGGTGCACAAAGACTTTTCTGTCGGCGTGATGTCAACCTGGATAGGCTCCCCAATGGCATTGGCCTTGAAATACACCCGAGGCACTGCCAATCCGAAAATCAATTATGGAATCGGTACATTATTAGGCACCTCCGGTTACTTTAACCAAGGAAAAGGTATTGGTGGCTTGCATTGGGGCATGATTACCTACGGAGATCGCCGCAATAATGTCACGCTATCGCTAGGTTATGGTTATTTCAATCCAGGTATGTCAAACACCACTTTTGGACAGCCTATTTATACCCCTGGAGTCTATGCGGCTCCTAACGGGATGTATCCCGACATCCCTATCGATGGCTATTACTATTCTAGCAATAAGTCTACTTATAAAGCCCCAATCATTGGGCTTGCAGGTCAGGCTAAAGTTGGAAAGAAAGCAAGTTTCATTTACGACTGTATGTTGATTATGGCAACCAATAATTACAAGTCAATTACCGGTGGGCAGCCTAGGACAGAACAATATGATGCAAACGGCATACTCAGTCAAGTAGAGGTCTATAATTTTCAAGAAACCATCAATACTGGCTCAACGCGTCAAAATGCGTTGGTCATTATGCCGGGTATGCGCTTTCAAAAAACTGAAAACAAGGCGTTTCAGGTCAGTTTAGCCGGTGTAATTACCCCAGACATCTCTTTCCCGTTGCCGATGGCCAGCTGGTTTTATAGATTCTAATTGCTAGTACTCAAGATTTTGTTCATAGGGCTCTTTATATTTCAATCGTGGTGGCTGTCTATCTTGGCAGCCACATTTTTGTTTTTGTTGGTTTTTATCTTCATACGCACCCGCATAGAAACTTCGCGCAGAAATCAAGTCAGGCTTGAGGTTAAAATCGCGGAACGCACCAAAGAAATTCGGCTGCAAAAAACCAAAATTGAGGAGCAAAAACGCCTTTTAGAAGAAGAAAAAAACAAGGTTGAAGAGCAGCAAGCGCTCTTGCAGCGCGAAAAAGACCGCACAGAACAGTGGTTGCTGAATACGTTGCCATCTCAAGTTGTGATAGAACTCAAGCGCAATGGTAAAGTAAAAGCACAGGGTTTCAAGCAAGTATCTATCATGTTTACCGATGTGGTGGGCTTTACCCGCATTTCGGAATCCATGGCGCCGAGTCGGATTGTGTCTAAACTCGACATCTTATTTCAAAAGTTCGATGAAATTATTCAGGCCAATAACCTCGAAAAAATCAAGACCATCGGGGATGCCTACATGTGCGCTGGTGGTGTACCAGTAGAAAACTCTACCAATCCTATAGACGCCTGCTGTGCTGCTTTGCAAATCCAGGCTTTTATGGATAAGCTCAAGTACGAAGCTATTGCAGACCACGAAGATTACTGGGAAATCCGTTTAGGAATCAATACGGGGCCCGTGATTGCTGGTATTATTGGAAATATCCGCTTGGCTTACGACGTTTGGGGTTCTTCAGTAAACCTTGCACAGCGTATGGAAATGCTCGGTGAGCCAGGAAAAGTGACCATTACTGGCAATACCTTTCAGCAAATCGAGCCTTATTTTGAATGCGACTACAAAGGCAAGGCCCTGACCAAATCGCGCACCAAAGTAGACATGTATGTGGTCCAGCGCATCAAGCCTGAACTTTCTGTCAACGGAGAAGGCCTGATCCCGAATTCGCGATTTGAGGAGATTAAAAAATTACACCATTATAGCTCCATCAAATACTACAAGACCGAGCACCACGTCATGGGAATTCTCCAAAAAAACTTAGCCCCAACGCTCTATTACCATTCCATCAAGCACACCAAAGACGTCGTTAAATCTGTGGAGCGCATCGCTTTACTTGAAGGCGTTACCGACGAAGGCTTATTTCTGCTCAAAACAGCAGCTATTTTCCACGACGCAGGGTTTATCAGTCAATATGACCACAACGAAGCCATTGGTGCGAGTATGGCGCAGGAAATCCTGCCTAAATACGGCTACACAGAGCAGCACGTCAAAACAATTGTAGAACTGATACATGCAACCGAAATCCCGCACAAACCGATCAATAAACTGCAAGAAATCATTTGCGATGCCGACCTCGATTATTTAGGGCGTTCAGACTTTGAGCAAATTGCCGATAACCTGAGAAAAGAGCTAACCGAAATGGGCAAAATCAAGTCGCGTAAAGAATGGGACGCCATTCAGGTGAATTTCCTCAAGCAGCACCAGTATTTTACGACCACGGCCATTGAATCTCGTCAAAAAAAGAAACAAGAAAATCTACAAGTAGTCATGGACCGCTTGGCCGCAGATGCCTATACCGACTAATCTATAAGAAGCGTCCGTCGCGTTGTTTGGGCGCTGTTTTTTTGGACTTCTCGTTGGCGATATTATAACCATAAGAAAAATTCAAAATAGCCCGATTCAAAGCCCCAGGACTCATGATGCGTTGGTCGTACAAATAAGCGAGTTCGAAAGTGTGTGGCCCCGTCCAATCAAATCCCAAACCAACACTCCAACGAATGCGGTTGAGGTGATAACCTTGTTGCCCAGTCATTGGCCCTGTAAAAAACTCCATTGAAGCTTGCGGAATAAGCACAGATTTTTTGATGTCGTATGCAACGCTTGGTTTGATACGAAATGCTTCACCAAATTCGGGCTCATAATTGGCTGCAAGCCGATTGGTTGTAAATTGATAGCGGCCTCTCAAGCCTAACTGAAAGCGCTCAACATCATAATTTGCTTGCACATTGACATTGATGCGGTGCTGATAGGTGAAGTTGGCTTCATTGGTTCTTGTGCCGATGTAGCGGTAATCTACAGAAGGACGAAGGTATTTGTTGAGTTTATACTTGTAAGAGAATTGCGGAAAGTAGGTCTGAACACCTCCAGCGCCGTGCCGAGTTGTGAGGTCGAAGGCAAGACTTTGCTTTTTATCTATTTTGTAAGCAAGCCCAACTTCATTCCATACCTGAAATACCGTGCTGTTCTGACTCAAGCCAAAAAAAGGCAAGAACAGTAAACTAAGAATAAGGGTGCGCATTCTTAACGAGTAACAGTGATTTCACCCAAGTCTTTGGTTTCATTTTTACCAATTTCGATGGTAAATTTGACAGGTTCTTTGGTGTAATAATCGTCGTCGTTGTTGGTGATAGAATTGCCCGTATGAAATACTTCGTTGTATGCAAAAACGGTATAGGTTCCAGGGAATAAATAATTGAAACTAAAAGTACCGTCGTAGTTGCATTCAATTTTGTCGTCGAAGATGCTATCTTGGGTTCCGTAAACGATGTAGACATCTTCTGTTGCGCCAGCATAACTTACCGTCTGGGCCAATGCGCCATTGATGTAGAGCTTTTCGTTAACGGTCAGTTTGCCAGTAATTTTGCTGCGTCCGCCTTGACCCTCATATTTTTTACAGCTTGTAAAACCGAGTGTCAAAATGGTGATACTTAAAATAATGGAAAGTCTTTTCATTTCTGATTTTTTGACAATGTTAAGAAAAAAACAACTTTTCTCTAGTTCTTGCGTCTGTTTGTTTGGATAAAAATCGATATTTCAGTAATATTGGTACCGCTAAACCAAGCTAAATGAAACACTTACTACTCTCCATACTTTTTACCCTTCCAACCTTGGCGTTTTCGCAGGTGATTATCAATGAATATTCGTGTTCAAATATCACTGGCCCTACCGATGCCTTTGGTCAAAGAGAAGATTGGGTAGAGCTCTACAACTCAACAGCAGCGGCGGTAGATTTAACAGGTTGGTATCTTTCTGATAAGGCGAGCAACCTCACAAAGTGGCAAATTCCGAGTGGCAACATCAACGCCAATGGCTTCAAAATGGTTTTTTGTTCCAAACGCGATTTAGTCTCTGGTAATGAATACCACCCCAATTTCAATTTGTCTCAGACCGATGGCGACTGGATCATCTTATCAAATCCATCAGCAGTAGTTGTCGATTCCTTTAAAATTGTGCACCTCACAAAATCAAATCATTCGGTAGGTCGCTCCAGTAATGGCGCCATCGATTTCAAATTATTCACCACCCCAACCCCCAATGCAAACAACGTGGGCGGCGTCAATTTTTATCCGCCAAAGCCTGTTTTCAGTTTAGCACCAGGTTTTTATTCGGGTGCTCAAACCGTGACCATCACTTGTGCCGATCCATCTGCAATCATTCGTTACACCCTTGATGGTTCAGACCCGACCGCTACTTCTACGGCTTACACCGCACCCATTAACATCCCTTCCACTAAAGTCTTGCGCGCCACCGCATTTGGTACAACTTTGTCATCTTTTACCGAAACAAATACGTATTTCATCAATGTTTCGCACACCATACCTGTCGTTTCAGTTTGCAGTCAGGGCGTGTTTTCTTTGGTGGCCAATGGTAGCCAAAATCCACCGGACCGAATCGGTGCCTTTGAGCTTTTTGAACAAGACGGTTCTTTTAAAGATGAATCTGAAGGTGATTTCAACAAACACGGAAATGACTCTTGGGCATATCAACAAAGAGGATTCGACTTTATTTGTAAAGATCAATACGGACAAAATGGAGACATCGAACACCTCATTTTCCCGGAAAGAACAAGAGATCGCTATCAAAAACTTATTTTAAAGCCAGCAGCCAACGACAACTATCCGTTTTCAAATGGCGGCGCACACATCCGCGATGCTTACGTTCATACACTCTCTATCCGTGCCGATCTCAAATTAGATGAAAGAACATGGAGGCCATGCGTCCTTTATCTTAACGGAAGTTATTGGGGCGTTTATGAAATCCGCGAAAAAGCCGACGACCACGACTTCACTGACTATTACTTTGATCAAGGCAAATACGACTTATATTACTTGAAAACTTGGGGAGGCACGTGGCAAGAATATGGTGCGCCAAACGCTACACCAGCCTGGAACAACCTCAAGAATTATGTGGCCACCAACAACATGGGAAATGCCGCAAATTTTGCCTATGTCGATAGCCTTTTCAATTGGAAATCTTTAGTGGATTACTTTGTCTTGAATTCCGTGACCGTCACCACCGACTGGTTGAATTGGAATACTGCTTGGTGGAGAGGTTTAGACACCACCGGTGACCACAAAAAATGGGGCTATGCCCTTTGGGATCAAGATGCCACTTTCGGACACTACATCAACTATACGGGTGTGCCAAGCACGGCGCCAAACGCCGACCCTTGTAACGTAGAAAACCTTCCAAATCCAGGAGGCCAGGGCCATACAGAGATTTTAGAAAAGCTCATCAACGAAAATCCGATCGTGGAGCAATATTACATTGCGCGCTATATCGACCTCATGAACACCAAGTTTTCTTGTGCATTCATGATTCCTCTTCTCGATTCCATGCTTGCCGAAATTGAACCCGAGATGCCTGCCCAAATTGCCAAATGGGGCGGATCCATGACCACATGGCAAAACAACGTGTTGGCACTCAAAAACTTTATCAATACCAGATGTGTTGCACTCACGCAAGGCCTCATCGACTGTTACCAATTAACAGGGCCGTTTGCCACTACTTTCGATGTGACGCCAGCTGGTGCGGGGCAGATCAAAGTCAATTCAATTTATCCACCAAATTACCCTTGGACCACTGATTATTTTGGCGGAATACAAACAAATATTATTGCGCAAGCCGCACCTGGCTTTATGTTTGATCATTGGACGGTCGTTACTGGCCCCTTGGGCTTAGCAACTACTTCTGACACCAATTTTATTACCATTACTGGGGCGGAAACCATCGTCGCTGTTTTTGTACCAGATGTACCAGATTTAGATGCCGACGGTTGCTTAAATGTCGACGAAAATTTATTGGGTACAGACCCATCTAACCCAGACACCGACGGCGACGGCGAAAACGACTGCGCTGAAATAGGCAATGTTGGCGCACCAACCGATACCGATGGCGATGGCATCATCGATGCATTGGAGTCTTCAATTGTCGACACTGATGGCGATGGCGTGATGGATGAACTCGATCCAGACAACACCAATCCATGTATACCGAATGCAAATGCGGGTCCTTGCGACCAAGATGGCGATGGCCTTACAAATAGCCAAGAAACTGCAGCTGGCACCAACACCACCAACCCAGACACCGATGGCGATGGCCTCACAGACGGCGCTGAGGTAACCAATGGCTCAGATCCGCTCAATCCTTGCGATCCAGACGATACCCTTCCTGGTTGCCAAATAGACACCGATTTCGATGGCCTCACAGATGCACAAGAAGGCGTACTCGGCACCAATCCACTCAACGCAGACACCGATGGCGATGGCATCAACGACGGCACTGAAGTGACAAATGGTTCCAATCCGCTCGACCCGTGTGATCCAGATGGCAGCAGCCCTGAATGTGCGACCGGAATTTTCTTCCCAACCGCATTCTCACCAAATGGTGTAGGAAACGGCCTCAATGAAGTATATCAAATTATTGCGGGTAAGGATATCGCAGCTATTAACTTCAAAGTAGTAGACCGCTGGGGTAATCTCATGTTCTCCTCGACCAACAAACTTTTCAAATGGGATGGTACGCACAAAGACAAGCCTTGTAACAGTGGTGTCTATGCTTACGTTTGCGATGTCACGTATGAAAACGGCAGCACTAAAAAATTCACGGGTAACATCACTTTAATTCGATAAGCGATGCGCTTGAAGCTAAGCCTTTCTTCTTTTGTGCTGTTCTTGTCCTTTGGTTGGATTTCAACGGGCGCTGCACAAGATTTTCACCTGACCCAGGCAGACCGCAGCATGCCTTTTCTGAATCCTGCTTTTGTTGGCACTTATAAAGGTTTTGAAAAGCTCACTTTGCTCAACCGCAATCAATGGATTGGTTCAGGCACCCAATTCCTGACAAGTTACGGCATGGCCGAATTTACACCAGGGCGCACACGTCAATCAGATCGCGCATATGCAGGTATCGGCGCCGGATTTAGCAACGATGTGGGCGGAGATTCCCGCATGTCGCAAAAATCGTTTGGACTTACCGCAAGCGGGCACATTCCATTAGCAAAGGGCCATTGGCTAGATGCAGGCATTCAAACAGCCATCCAGCAACGCAGTGCAGATTTCAGTAGCTTGCTTTATTATTCCCAATGGAACGGCAGTGCTTTGGACCCAAGTGTATATTCTGGCGAAGAAAACGATTTTGTCAATTTTGCTTTCGTCGATGCGGGCCTCGGCGTTGCGTATCGTTTTGAACCCAATCAGCGCGGCGAGTTGCGCGATGGCCAGTGGTCTTTGCAAACAGGTTTTTCTTTGCAGCATGTAAATCGCCCACGCTTACAATACAACACACTTTCTGCCGATCGCCTGTATCAAAAAGCTGTTGTCTATGCTTGCTTTTCTTTGGGGCTCAACGAAGTTTCGGCGCTGCAGTTTTCGCTCACCCATTTGCGCCAAGGAGGCCACTCAGAATCGATGTTAGGTGCAATCTACCGCATGAAACTCCGCGGTAGCTCTCAGGTTACCAACGAAGTGAGTACCAGAATCTTGAGCGCAGGGCTTTATTTTCGCTCTACAGCTGCTATAGCCCCGTATATCGCTTTAGATTTGGGCGCCTTTGATTTTGGGATTTCTTACGATGCAGATTTGGGCGCTACGTCTTCTGTTTTCAGACATTCTGTGGAGCTCAACCTCGCTTACACATTTCTTAAAAAATCCGCTTTCAAAGGTAGCCGTTTGCGTTAAGAAAAGCTGTCCATTTGGTTGCTTGTTCTTTGTTCATGACGCGCGGTATTTTATTTTGCGCACCTAATTTTCCGATGCTTTCCAAATAGTTATAAAAAACTGAGGTGGGCAACACCGTGAGTTGCGGCATGGGCATACTGTGCTTGCGCACATAAGCGTAGTCGTCGTTAATTGCTTGTAGTGCTGTATCTATCTGCGCAATGATCGCTGAGCTTGCTAGTTGTTCATCACAACCAATATACCAACAATGTTGTTGGTTTGCTTCATCGGCATGAATCGTATATTCTGAAAAAGAGCGCTTCACTTTTGAGCTCACTTCTTTGAGCGCTTGATTGATATTATCCAATGACAGATGTTCGCCGCACAAACTCAAAAATTGCTTGATGCGCCCCGCAATGATGATTTCATGGGTGGTGGTGTCAATAAACCGAACGAGGTCGCCGATCATGTAACGCCACAGCCCAGCATTGGTGCTAATGACGAGTGCGTAATCTATACCAGGCTTCACTTCACTGATCGAATACGCTTTATATTGATTTTTAAGTTCGCCAGATTCTGTGAAGTATTCGGCATTAAAAGGAATGAATTCAAAGAAAATACTGTTGTTCATGAGCAGCGTCATGCCTCTTTTTTTCGGACTCGTTTGGTAGGCAAAATACCCTTCGCTGGCTAAATATGTATCGAGTAAAACAACGGGCTTACCAGAGATTTTTTGCAAGCGTTCTACAAACGGATCCATGTAAACGCCGCCATGAACGTAAACCTGAAAATTTGGCCATATTTCATGGATATTGTCGAGCTTGTAGTGCTTAACAATTTCTTCAAGCAGTAGCACACACCAACTCGGAATGCCCGCCATAATACCGATATCCCATTTGGGTGCTTCTTGTACCATTAAAGGTAATTTCGCCTTCCAATCTTTGAGATGGGTAATTTTTTTGGTGGGTTTGGTGAAGGGCGCAGCGATGAGAGAGGTGTGTTTTTTCAAGATGCCGCTGAGGTCGCCTTCGTAATGTTGGTCAATCTTTTTTAGTTTGGTGGAGCCGCCAACGGCAAGAACTTTTGCGCTGTAAAATGAATCAGGCAAATTCAATTCATGCAGAATGGAAAATTGACGCAGTGAAACGCGCTGAAAAGACCGAATCATTTCAGTGGTTACAGGAATTCTTTTGCTTGGCGCACCTGTTGTGCCCGATGACAGCGCGTAGTATTTAATGCGTCCGGGCCAAATAGTATCTTTTTTACCCTCAATAGTCTCTTTGAGCCAATCTGTGTAAAATTGATCGTATTCGGTAATTGGAACACTTTGTTGGTAGCGAGATACGAGGTCAGTTTTTTGCAGTAAGGCCTGGAATTGATAGCGCAGACCGAAGGCTGTTTTTTTGGAGTGGTCCATGTTTTGACGCAGGACCTCTAGTTGTTGTTTGTAGTCAGCACTTACGCGCGATATGCGCTTGAAACTGATTGCTGTACTGCGCTGAATGAGCTTACCAATTATCGGCATTTGAAAAGAAGCTTTTAAGGTGGAGGCTTCACACAAAAATAAAGAGAAAACTAGTGCGTTCTTACTGCACTTTGTTTTAAATTTGTAAAAAACTTGACTATGCAAACTAAAACCTTCATTGTTCCTCACGACTTCACACCAGTTGCCGACATCGCCCTACAACACGCTATTGCCACAGCCAAGCCTTTAGGTGCTCAGATTCAAGTACTTCACGTAGTGTCCAAAGACACCCAAATCCCTGAAGCACTTGCGCAACTAGAAAATATTATTGGTCAGTTTGAACAAGAAGGTGTTCAGCTTAAACCCAATGTGCGCATTGGAAGCATTTTCGAAGATATCGGCGCTTTTGCCGCAGAACATCAAGCAGAACTTATCGTCATGGGTACCCATGGCGCTCACGGTTGGCAGCACATTACCGGCAGCCGCGCCCTTAAAGTAGTCACGAGCTCTCAGGTTCCTTTCATTATCGTTCAAGAGAAAGCTGTCAAAGCAAGTGGCTATGACTCCATTGTTGTCCCTATGGACCTCCACAAAGAAACCAAACAAAAGCTTTCAATAGTTGCCAATTTGGCGCAATATTTCAAGTCTAAAGTTCATGTGGTTACGCCAGACGAATCCGACGAGTTTTTGCGTCACCAAGTGCGTTCCAATATCACTTTCTCTGAAGGATTCTTCAAAGACCGCGGCATTGAAATGACCAGCGCGCTTGTTCCTAGCGCAGGCTTTGATAAAGAAGTTGTCAAATATGCGGTAAGTGTAGATGCAGACCTCATTGCTATCATGAACCTTCAGCGCAATAACCTCTTTACCGCACTCACTTCTAATCACGAGCAGTACATCATCACCAACGATGCACTGATCCCTACGCTTATTGTCAATCCTATTCACTTAGGTTCTGACTACAGCAATATGTTCTCTATGTAAGCATGTCTAAACTCATTACCCTACACGAGTTTATTGTCAGCAAGCAAAAAGATTTTCCATTTGCAACAGGCGAGTTATCTCGTTTGCTGAGCGATATCGCCCTAGCTTCAAAAATTGTCAGCAATGATGTCCGCAAAGCTGGTTTAGTCGACCACATACTCGGCGCCCAAGGTGGCCAAAATGTGCAAGGCGAAGAACAGCAAAAATTAGATGTTGTTGCCGACGAGGCATTTATACGTGCTTTTGAAAATGGTGGTGAGGTGTGTGGTATTGGCTCAGAAGAAAACGACGATTACCTCGCTTTTGAATCCGAGCAAGCCAAAAACGCCAATTATGTTGCATTATTTGACCCGCTAGATGGCTCATCCAATATAGACGTCAATGTCTCAATCGGCACCATTTTTTCGATCTACCGCAGGGTTTCACCTCAAGGATCAAAAGCAACCTTAGAAGACATGTTGCAGCCAGGCACCCAACAAGTTGCCGCTGGTTACGTACTCTATGGATCATCAACACTTTTAGTCTACACAACGGGCAATGGTGTCAATGGCTTTACCCTAGACCCCTCTATCGGTGAGTATTTCTTATCGCATCCCGACATGAAAATGCCTGAAAACGGAAGGCTTTATGCTGTCAATGAAGGCAATCTCAATGATTTTGACCCTCAGCTGCGCGCCTACCTTGCTTACTGTCAGTCCAACGACAACCAAACAGGAAAACCTTACTCAGGGCGTTACATCGGTTCTTTAGTTGCCGACTTCCATCGCAATCTCATTAAAGGTGGTATTTATATTTACCCAACTGTTCCATCTGCACCAAAAGGCCGTTTGCGCCTGTTATATGAGTGCAATCCATTGGCCTTCATAGCCGAACAAGCTGGCGGTTTGGCAACCGATGGTAAGGATAGAATTTTGGAAATACAACCTACAGCCTTACACCAACGCGTTGGTTTTTATATTGGCTCGAAGTTAATGGTAGAAAAAGCCATGGGGCTTTAAGCAGCGTGCATTGAACTTTTCTGTTCTTTCGTAGCCCCGACTTTAAGATTTCGCTTTCAGGTTAATGGTGTAGTCCATTTCTGCAATTCCTGCACCCGGAACCTTATTGTACTTTACTTCACGCTTGATGCGTTCTTTGATGTCGTTGATAGTGCGGTCATCGGCGCAAGTAGTTACAGATTTAATCGATCTTACACCAATTACTTGTCCTTCTGCATTGATTTGTACCTTGAAACCAATGCGGCAATCAAAATCGTTCTCATAAGAAGGCAAACTCACATTATTGACACGAATACGGCCTTTACCAGAACCTCTGCCTGATCCAACACCATCATCGCCTTCCCCGCTGCCGCTTCCGTTTCCACCGAAAGGCCCGTTACCTGAGCCATTTCCGTTGCCACTGCCACCATTGCCAAAGAAGTTGGTGCTTTGCGTTGTGGTAGACGTACCATTTGTGCCGTTCTGAGAATTGTGGTTATTGGAATTACCGCTGTTGTGTGAAAAATCGCTCTGACTAGCGGTAGCAACTCTTTCCGTTTGCTCTGCAGGCGGCGCTATACGACCCGAACCCGGGTTGCCACCACCGCGAGATCCACCTGCGGCTTCTTCTAGTTCTAAGTTGTCTATCTGAAATTCTTCAATGACTTCATCGGAGCGCAGAGGTGGAGTATCTACTAATTGATCAGGTCTGGCGTCAAATTTAATAATGAAGGCCAACAGCAACATGGAGAGCAACCACACAGTTGTGTAGATCAAAGATTTTTTGGAATCTTCACGTGCGCTGTTGTATTCTAATTGAAATTGTTCCATGATAAGGAGCTCTAGCTAATTTGACAATAAAAGAATTACCCCTCTTTGGTCGCAATGATCATTTTGAGGTCATTGAGCATACCAATTTTAAGTAAGTCTACGAGTTCTTGTACTTGCGCATCGAATGGCAAGCGCAAAATGACAGTGTTGTCGCTGATTTTTTTGGTTTCACCGATCAAAACGCCTTCCAATTGGTCATATGCGATTTCATCGTTGTTGACATAAAAATGGCGTTGTTGGTTCTCGTCAAATTTAATGGTGAGGGTAACGTGTTGTTTTTGTGTCTTTTCATTTGCATCTGACTTCGGCAATGGAACTTTGATAACGTTCGGGTTGGCTAAAGTTGAGATGATCAAAAAGAACAATAACAAGAAGAACATGATGTCGCTCAAGGCAGAAGTAGCCACCTCTGCATGGAACCTTCTATTTCGCTTTATGGCCATCTTTTGAGTTCATTAATTTGATAAAGTCTAAATTCATTTTTTGAATGCCCAACGCATAATTATCAATGATGCCATTGAGTAGGTGATAGGCCGCGAAAGCGAGGATACCCACAACAAGGCCCGATCCAGAAGAAATCATTTTTTCGTACAAACCACCTGAGATGTTACCGATGGAAACATTTTCAGAAATGGAGATACTGTAGAAAATTTTAATTACCCCAGAAATGGTACCGATAAATCCAAGTGTTGGCGCAATACCTGCAATAAGCCCTAAATGGTTGATGTTTTTCTCCATTTTGCCAATTTCGATATTGGCTACTTTTTCCATGTTGCCTTCAATTTGTGAAATAGGCTGTCCGATAGATTGCACGCCTTCTTTGATGACAGCGCCATAAGCGGTTTGGTCGCGGTTCACGACATCGAGAGCGCCTTGCATGCTCCCTGCATTAAGTTGTGTTTGTAATTCGTTGATTAACAACATATTTTGCTTCGTCATGCGGCGGATGTACAAAAAGCGTTCAACTGCGACGTAAGTTGTGTAGAATAAAAGAAGTGCAATTGGAATTAAAAAGACCCCACCTTTCATGAGGAAGTCGATAGCTGAAATTTCTTCGACTGTTTTGAATGATTCTTCGGTTGCGGCTTCTGCTACTTGAGCACTTAAAACTCCTGCGCTCATTAAAAACGCAGCTACTAGTGTGTATTTGATTGAAAACTTCATAATTGGGTTCTAATTTGGTACGCTAAAATTAGTCATTGAAGGAGGTCGAGAAGATGGAATTCCTTGGAGATATTCACACTGAATTGTTATTTGTAACGTTATGACTGGAAAAGGTCACAAATTTTTTCGCTCCGCGGATACTTTGCGTAATTTTGCACCCCGCTATGGAACTCACTACCTTCATCAAAACCCTTGCCAAACATCCTGCACTTGATCGCAGTGCAGCAGCCTTGCAAAATGCGCATGCAAGATTGCATTGGAAAGGCATGGTGGGTTCTGCAAAGTCCTTACTTTCTTTAATGGTTGCCCAGCAAGTGCCAGGCACCCATTTATTTATTCTTTCAGATAAAGAAGAAGCGGCTTATTTTTTAAATGATTTTGAAGGTTTATTCCCGGAAGACAAACGCATCTTGTTTTATCCTGCATCTTATCGGGTGCCTTATCAGCAAGAACAAACAGACAACGCAAATGTAGTGGCAAGGGCAGAGGTCCTTGAAAAACTCAGCGACAAGCAAAATACGTGGGTGGTTACGTATCCTGAGGCACTTTTTGAGAAAATCCCGACCAAGAAAAATTTGGTCAAGCACACCATGCGTTTAGAGGTTGCCAAAACCTACAGCACCGATTTCCTCAATGACTTACTTTTAGAATACCAGTTTGAGCGCGTCGATTTTGTCTATGAACCCGGTCAATTTTCTATAAGAGGCGGCATCTTAGATGTTTTTTCTTTCGCAAACGAGCACCCTTTCCGTATAGAATTTTTTGGCGATGAGGTGGAGAGCATTCGCACTTTTGACGCTGCAAGCCAGTTATCGATTGCAAGTCATCAGTTTTTTAATGTTGTTCCGAATATACAGTCCGGAGAAAGTCTAGAGATCCAAGAAACCTTATTGGGTTTTGTAGGCACTCAAACCATTTGTTGGATAGCAGATGTACAAAGATCTTTTGACGTGCTTAAACGCGAATACGAACGTGCGGTAGAAATCCATAGCAAGCACGAGGGTCCAGTCCCTTACGCGCTACCTCAAGACAAATTTGTCTCACATCTAGATTTTGAAACACAGCTTGCTGCGCATCGTGTCATTGAATTTGGTCCGGTCTATCATTTCAAGGCCACGCATGCAGAAACCTTTGATTGTATACCACAACCGAGTTTCAACAAAGACTTTCAGCGCCTCAATACAGACTTAAAGGCGCGCAAGGCCGAAGGTTTTCAGAACCTGATTTTTTCGAATCAACCGCGTCAGGTAGAACGGCTTTACCAGATTTTTAGTGATATCGGTGAAGAAGGTGAGTTCAGTGCTTTGCCTTTGGCCTTGCACGAGGGCTTTATTCTTCCCGCACTCAAGTTGGTGTGCTACACCGACCACCAACTTTTCGAGCGCTACCACCGTTTCAGACTCAAAGAAGGGTTCAAGCAAGCCAAACAAGCACTGACGCTCAAGGAAATATACCAACTCCAAAAAGGAGATTACGTCACACACATCGACCACGGAGTGGGTCAGTTTTCAGGCCTAGAAACAATCGATGTCAATGGCAAGCCACAAGAAGCCATTCGTTTGGTGTATAAAGATGGCGACGTACTTTATGTTGGCATTCACTCTTTACACCGCATTTCTAAATTTACGGGTAAAGAAGGCAGCGCACCTACGCTTAATAAACTCGGCACACAAGCTTGGTCTAATCTCAAGAACAAGACCAAGAAGAAAATCAAAGAACTGGCGTTTGACCTCATCAAGCTCTATGCGCAAAGACGCAGCAAACCTGGTTTTTCTTTTGCTCCGGATAGCTACTTGCAAAACGAACTCGAGGCCTCGTTTATGTTCGAAGACACCCCCGATCAGTACAAAGCTACCCAAGACATCAAACGCGACATGGAAGCGCCGCGGCCAATGGATCGCTTGGTGTGTGGTGATGTCGGGTTTGGCAAAACAGAGGTCGCCATCCGCGCAGCCTTTAAAGCCGTAACCGATTCCAAACAAGTGGCAGTTCTGGTCCCGACAACTATTTTGTCTTTACAACATTACCGCAGTTTTAAAAACAGGCTTTCAAGTTTTCCAGTAACTGTCGACTACATCAACCGTTTCAAATCTGCCAAAGAAATCACAGAAACGCTTAAGAAATTAGCGGCTGGCCAAATTGACATCTTAATCGGCACCCATGCTTTGGTGGCCGAACGCGTTAAGTTCAAAGATTTGGGCCTCATGATCATCGACGAAGAACAAAAATTTGGGGTGGCGGTCAAAGACAAGCTCAAGACCTTGCGCACCACCGTCGATACACTAACCTTAACCGCAACGCCAATACCGCGCACCTTACAGTTTTCATTGATGGGTGCCCGAGACCTGAGCATCATCAATACGCCGCCACCCAACCGCCAGCCGGTTTTAACCGATATCATTTCCTTTAACGAAGAACAAATCCGCGATGCCATTGCCTATGAAGTAGGGCGCGGCGGCCAAGTGTTTTTTGTCAATAACCGGCTATCAAATATCAAAGAACTCTCCGGCATGATCCAACGTTTGTGTCCAGGGGTGAGAGTGGGTATCGGCCATGGACAAATGGATGGCAAGCAACTCGAAAAAATCATGATGGATTTCATCGAAGGTGCTTACGACGTGCTTTTAGCTACCACAATCATTGAGTCAGGTATTGATATTTCCAATGCCAACACCATCATTATCAACGACGCGCACCAATTTGGGCTCAGCGACCTGCACCAATTGCGCGGAAGGGTAGGGCGCAGTAACAAAAAAGGATTCTGCTACCTGATTGCGCCAAAATTCAGCATCATGACCTCCGAAGCGCGCAAGCGTTTGGAGGCGCTCGTGCAATTCTCGGATTTGGGTTCTGGTTTCAATATTGCCATGAAAGACCTCGATATCCGTGGGGCAGGTAATATGTTAGGCGGTGAACAAAGTGGCTTTATTGCTGAAATCGGGTTTGAGATGTATCAAAAAATCCTCAATGAGGCCATGCAAGAACTCCGTGAAAGCGAATACAAGGAACTTTTTGATGAGCGCAACACCGATCAGTTCAACGGTTTTGTCCAGGATTGTGTATTTGAAACAGATATGGAAGTCCGAATTCCAGACCAATATGTCAATCAAGTTGCAGAGCGTTTGAGTTTATACCAAGCCATGGACAACCTAAAGAACAAAGAAGAACTTGCTGCATTTAGCGCCCAACTTCAAGATCGTTTTGGTCCACTTCCTAAAGAAGTGAAAGAACTTTTGTTCTCCTTTGAACTCCGTTGGTTGGCCGAATCTATGGGGCTCGAGCGCTTGGTACTCAAGTCTGAAAAATTAGTAGGTCATTTCATTGCCAATCCGCAGTCGCCATTTTATGAAACAGATCAGTTTCAGGGCATTCTCAACCGCATCTTAGCCCAACCAATTGGCTACAGGCTGGCTCAAAAAGACGATAAACTCAGATTGGTCATTGAGCCAATTCGCCATATCAAAGACGCTTTTCAAAAATTACAAGCGCTCCAAGACGCCACAAACTGATTCCTTGACCTACGTCAAGAGAAAAGAAGTGACTTTGTCGCAACTTTGTGGTCAATAATTTGTTTAAACAGTAATCTTAAAATTTAAAACATGAAAAATTTATTAGTTGGTTTAGTTGGCGCGTTCGCCTTATTTTCATTCGTAGTTTCTCAAGCAGGTGTTTGGTCAGTTGACGGCGCACACTCACGTTTGGGTTTCACAATCCTACACAATGGCATCACAAACGTCCATGGTAACTTCAACAAATTCACAATGGAAGTCACTACACCAAATGCAGACTTCACTGGCGCTACTATCGTTTTAAATGCCGATGCAGCATCTGTAAACACTGGTATCGAAGCCCGCGACAACCACTTGCGCACCGCAGATTGCTTCGATGCAGAAAAACACCCATCAATCACTTTCAAAAGTACTTCAGTAACTGCTGCTAAAGCAAAAGGAACTTATGTAATTGAGGGTGAGCTTACAATGCACGGCACTACCAAAGAAGTTATTTTCAAAGGTGTACACACTGGCAATAGCAAAAACTACAAAGGAACTGAAGTAGCAGGTTTGCAAATTACTGGTGCTGTAAAACGCTCAGAATTTGGAATGGGTGAAGTGAGCCCAGGTTTGGCTGACGAAGTGAAACTTCAAGCAGATTTAGAAATCGCTAAAAACTAAAAACATGAAAAAATCCTTCTTGTTTTGTTTTTGCCTTTTCGCACTTGCAAGTTTTGCTCAGACCTATAAACTTGCCGACGGACACAAAATTGCTTTCACCAATCCAGATGTCAGCGGCACCTTTGACGAACTTACCTCGTCTGCAATCGTTTTTGATGCAGCAAAGTTGGCTTCAGCCAAACTCAATTTCAAAATCGAGGTTGGTTCTATCAATACGGGTAATGGCCTGATGAACAAGCACGCTAAAGGTGAAGAATGGTTCAATTCCGATAAATATCCATATATTGAATTCACATCTTCTAAGATTGAAAAAACAAGCGAGGGTTACAAGGCAACAGGCAAACTCTTGATGCATGGTGTCAGTAAAGAAGTAAGTATTCCATTTACTTTTTCTGAAAAAGGAAACAAAGGCACTTTTGTTGCTAAATTTAGCGTAGATCGCTCCGATTTTCAGATCGGCAAAAAGAACGGAGGGGTAGCGGAAACCATTAAAATAACAGCCACTATTCCTGTCATTAAAAAATAGACTTATGTTAAGAACACTCACCTACGGACTACTTATCGCTGTACTTTCTTCAGCAGTAATCGGATTTTTTCTCAATTACTTTTATGCATTTGAGTTTGATCAAACCATCAAAATCCTACCCATTTGGAAAGTTGTACTTGGCTATTTTTTATTGGCGTTAACACTTTCTATTTTGTCATTCTTCATTGAAAGTAAATGGCAAAATAGAGGCCTATTCGTTTTGAATGCGGTCATTAGTTTTCTAGCTGTTGCGTCAATGGGTGTTCCTTTGAAATACACCAACACCGAAATCGACACCACGTTTTTACCAATCGTAGCCATTCCTTGTTTATTTGTATTGCCACTAATTTGGATGTCGTTTCAACCCCTGATTTTTAATAAAAAGTAGTCAGTTTTTGGCACAATACTTGAAAGGATGCTTCGGCATCCTTTTTTTTTGAAAAAATGGCCCAAAAAGCACAACGAAATCTTTTCAAATCCGTTATAGAGATGATGTCTTTACGTTTGGGTATATTTTTGTTGCTTTTCGGGAATTTATTCCTGTTCAACTCCTATGCCCAGCTCATCACCAATAATTCTCTCAACCCGCAGGGCTTGGTACAGAATGTATTGCTTGGCAATGGCGTTACGGTTTCTAATGTTACTTACAACGGAAGTCCTGTGGCCATTGCGCAATTTACCGCAGCCAATACCACACTTGGCATCAACAGCGGCATCGTACTCACCACTGGCACCACTTTACCCAACGGCGATGGCCCACAAGGCCCCAATGATACACCCGGTGCAGGAGTAGACAACAACATGGGTGGTTTTGCACAGCTTTCACAACTCATACAAGGCACCCAAACTTACAATGCGGCTATCTTAGAGTTCGACTTCATCCCCTATGCAGACACCGTTCGTTTCAAATATGTCTTTGGTTCGGATGAATACCCAGAATTTGCACCGCCAAACAACACCACCTACAACGATGTATTTGGTTTTTTCATTGCCGGACCTGGCATCGTCGGTTTTGAAAATATTGCCAAGTTACCAAACGGAGCAGTGGTCTCGATCAATAATGTCAATGCCAACACCAACCCATTTTACTTTGTAAATAACGGGGATGGCAACACCCCACCTTATAACCAAAGCCCGCAGTATATTCAATACGACGGCTTTACAAAAGTCCTTGAGGCGATTTCTAAAGTGCAATGCGGACAAACCTATCACCTGATTATTGCAGTGGCTGATGTCGGCGATGGCCAATGGGATTCCGGCATCTTTCTAGAAGCCAATAGCCTTTCTACAGTTACCCCAATTGAGATTGACCATACATTATCGCAGCAAGTATTCACCAACCCAGATTGGTTGGCAGAGGGCTGTGTCAGTGCCAACGTTACGCTCACGCGCCAGTCTAACCTCACACAAAGCCTTACGATTCCCATACAACTCAGCGGTACAGCCACCAATGGCCAAGACTACAGCGGCATTCCATCGAGTATTACTTTTCAACCGGGCCAGACAACCGTGAGTTTTACCATTCAATCGCTTACTGACGCCTTGCTAGAAGGTTTGGAAACACTTACCATCACGTTCCCGATTACCGACCCATGTGGGAACATCACCCCTCTGGTACTTGACCTCTGGATCCAAGATAACCAGCCAATGCAAGTTGTCCTCAGCACCACCAATATCAGTTGCCCTGGAGACCCCATTGTCATCAACTCACAAATTAGTGGTGGTGTTCAGCCCTACACCTATCTTTGGAGTACGGGTGAAACCACGAGCAGTATTGCACTCACGCCATCTACAACCCAAGCTATTTGGCTCGAAGTTACCGACGCGTGCACGGGTATACCGGCTTATGACACAATTGTGGTCAGTGTTCCTGTATTTAGCCCTCTAACAATTGTCACCAGTCCGGACATTACTGAAATATGTCCATATATTCCCGCCACAATTGGCGTGCAAGCTAGCGGTGGTTCTGGCCAATACACCTATGTTTGGACCACCAACAACGTGCTCAGTGGCACAACAGATTCGCTGTTAGTGAATCCGGGCAGCACCAGTACATACAACATTTCTGTATTAGATAATTGTGGCGCTTCAGTTCAAGATTCCATAACTTATACCATCTTAAGTCCTCCACTAGTTTTACAAATGAATGGCCCATTTGAAATTTGCCCTGGCGATACCGTAGACTTATTGGTAACGGCTAGTGGCGGTTATGGCACCTACTATTATAACTGGTCTACTACAGCAACTACACCACAAATCTCTGTCGCCCCACAAGTTTCTACCTCCTATTTTGTACAGGTGAGTGATGAATGCCAGACTTTTAGTACAGCTGCGGTAGCTACGGTTCAGGTGGTGAAGCCGTTGGCAAATTTTTATATCCTCACTCAAGCACCGATGCAAGGTTTGCCAGTGCAGTTGCAGAACGCATCCATGAACGCGTGGTCTTATACTTGGTCTTTTGGCGACGGAAACACTTCTTTTTTGGTCAACCCGACGCACGCCTATACGCAACCAGGGCCTTACGAAATCACCTTGATTGCTACAGATCAAAAGGGTTGTATCGACAGCATTTCCAAATGGATCGAGATTGCACCAGAGCGCTATATTTACCTACCCAATTCTTTCACGCCAGACGGCGACGGACTCAATGAATATTTTTATGGCCGCTTTATTGGGCTCATGAGCGCACGTTTCTACATCTTTAACCGCTGGGGAGAAGAAGTTTTCTTTTCTGATGAGCTGAATTTTGTCTGGGATGCAAGTTATGAGGGGACGCCGGTTCAAGACGGAACGTACACCTGGTACCTCATCTATGAAGTCGAGAAAGGTATCTATGAAGATCTGTACGGACACGTTAATGTCATCCGTTAAGCAGCCTTAACTCAGCTTCAATCAGTAAACTTAGTCGTTTGAAATGATCTCAAATAACTCGTTGAGGTTAGGCGAGATGATGATTTCAATACGGCGATTTTTCGATTTATCGGCAGGATCTACCGGATGATACTCGCTGCGGCCAGCTGCCATCATTTGCGTCGGTGCCATATTTGAGTTGGCCAACATCAATTCTACTACAGCCGTTGCGCGCAACACAGAAAGCTCCCAGTTATTTTTTGGAGACACAGTGCTATTGAGTTTATCGGTATCTGTATGCCCCTCTACTACAATTTCGAGGTCGCGTTCGGTTTCGAGTACACGTGCGAGTTCAATCAAAGCGGTGGTGCCTTCTTCTTCTACTTTGGTCGAACCGGATTTGAAGAGCAACTTCGCTTCTAAACTCACGTAAATCTTGCCATTTTTCTGAACGACCGTTAAACCTTGATTCTCAAAGTTGCGCAGTGCATTGGCCACACGTGCTTTGAGCAATTGGATTTTCGCATCTTTTTTTCGGATAGCTTCCTCGAGTTCATTGACGCGTTTTTCGCGCTCTTCTAGCAAGGCTTGTTTGGCCTTGAGTTCTTGGTCTAATTTCAATAGCGCATCCTCTTTGCGTTGCAGTTCTTTGGTTTTTTGTTCGAGTTCTGACTGAAGGGTAGCGGTTTCTTTGGCGCTGAGGTTTTTGAGCTTGTCAAAAGAACTTTCTAATGTTTGGTACTGCGTCTCTAATGTTTCGGTTTCGCGTTTCAAAAGACGCATTTGATTGCCTAAATTGTTGGTGTCTCCGCGCAGGCGACTCACTTCTTTGGCTGCTAAATCGTATTTAGTTTGAAGGTCTTTGGAGAGTACTTCGTAGTCGCTGCTGCTCTTTTTGTATTTGGCAAGTTCTTCACTACACGATTTTTCGCGTTCGAGTAGTTCATTGTATTTTTTTGAAGGCACACAAGCCGAAAACAATAAGGTGGCGAAGATGGAAAGGAAAAAGAAATTTTTCATGGATGCAGCTTTTTTTACAAAGTTGATTTTTTATCGGCAATTGAAATCGGGTTTTTTCTGTATTTATAAACACCAAATATTGTATAAAGTAACACATTAGGGCAATTTGATGCGCCGCGAGGGCGAATTCCTTACCTTTGCATCATGAGTATTGTCAGGAAAAATCAAAAGAAGTTGCAAGAAGCTGTCGGCTATCTACAAAAAAAAGACCAGCCTTCTATTACAGCAGCACTTGCCATCTTAAAAGATTACGGTCATCCAACTGTTCTTTCAGAAGTATTTAATAGTTTGGAAGGTCTTGAACGCCCCGAGCAACAACTTGTTTTAGGCTTTTTAGCTGATATTCAAGATACGGATGCAGTTGAAGAGTTCATTGCTTACCTTGAAGAGCAAACAGATCCCGCTCAGCGCAAGCTTGTTTTGTCGGCAATCTGGAATTCCAAGTTGCCATTTGATGCACATTTGCCCTTTTTTGTCATGTTGGCTTCTCAAGGCGATTATCTTGAAGCGTTGGACTGCCTGACCATCATTGAAAACATGTCTGGTCCCTTTGATGAATCTCAGCTGCTTGAATCTCAACTTTTGCTCAAGGAATATGTCGAAGAGCGCGCACCACAAACCGATCAAAAGGCACAAATTATGAGTGAAATTGCTTGGTTCGTAAAAGAACAAAACGAAGGCATCGATGCCGACTTACTAATTGACAACGACTAACAACATGACGCAAGTATTGCTGCAATCAATGACCGGATTTGGTAAAGCCAACGGACATTTTCAGGATAAAAAAATCTCAGTCGAGGTGCGTTCGCTCAATTCAAAAGGGCTCGACCTCAATCTTAAAATTCCATCGAGCTACCGCGATCTCGAGTCTCCTATCCGCAAGTTAGTCACTGAAAATCTATTGCGCGGCAAAATGGACCTGGGTATTTATATCGAAAGCCAACAACACCAAGTGGCGGGTCTGATCAACGAACAAGTAGCCACTGCGTATTTTGAAAAACTCAAAGCAATCAATGCGAATTGGGGAACCAACACCGAAGACTACCTCGCTTTAGTTTTGCGCATGCCAGACGTACTCACTAGCCAATTCGAAGAACTTTCTGAACCTGAAGCTGCATTTATCCTAGACTTAGTGCATCAGGCCTGCACGCAACTCCAAAAATTCCGCAAACAGGAAGGGCTTGGCTTGGCAACAGACTTACTTGACAACCTCGCCCACATCCAAACCGAACTCAAAGCTATTGTGCCGTTTGAACAAGAGCGCGTGGCGCAAGTCAAGGAGCGCATTCAGAAAGGATTGGCTTCAATAGACGAAAGCCGTATAGATGCCAATCGCTTGGAACAAGAGATGATTTATTATGTAGAAAAGCTCGATATTTCAGAAGAAAAACAGCGCTTGCAACAGCACCTCAACTATTTTACAGAAACACTGAATCAAGAAGCTTCGGGCAAAAAACTGGGCTTTATTGCCCAAGAGATGGGTCGCGAAATCAACACCTTAGGAAGTAAGTGCAATCATTCTGAAATACAACGCAGGGTGGTGATCATGAAAGACCACCTCGAAAAAATCAAAGAACAGGTCCTCAACGCACTTTAAAATGCTGCATAAAAAAAGTATAGTTATTTCAGCCCCCTCTGGCGCAGGTAAATCTACCATTGTTGGTGCATTGTTGCGCAAATATCCTCAACTGGAGTTCTCTATTTCTGCTTGTTCAAGAGCCCCTCGCGGACAAGAAAAGGATGGAGTTGACTATTATTTTTTGAGCCCCGAATCCTTCCAACAACAAATTGAGCAAGGCGCATTTTTTGAATGGGAAGAGGTATACGCAGGGATGTATTACGGCACACTTCAGTCCGAACTTGAACGCATTTGGTCTTCTGGTAAAGTCGTCATTTTTGACGTAGATGTCATTGGCGGTTTAAATATCAAGGATAAACTACAGGCAACTGCGGTTTCTATTTTTATTCAGCCACCAAGTATACAAGTGCTTGAGCAAAGACTGCGCAAACGCCAGACCGACACCGAAGATAAAATACAGTTGCGCTTGGCCAAAGCTTCGGAGGAGTTGAGCCATGCCAAAGACTTTGATTATGTGGTTGTCAATGACGACCTCACAAAAGCGATCGAAGAAGTAGAACGCATCGTTGAGCAAATGATTCATTCATGAAGATAGGCCTGTTTTTTGGTACTTTCAATCCTATTCATGTGGGGCACCTGATCATTGCCAACCATATGGCACAGCACGCAACCATTGATCAGGTCTGGTTCGTTGTAACGCCGCATAATCCGCACAAAGAGAAAGCGACTTTACTCGCAGATCACCTGCGCTTAGACATGGTTCGAGACGCCATTTTTGACGCTCCTCATCTCAAAGCGAGTGATATCGAATTTCATTTGCCCAAGCCCAACTACACGATCTCTACACTTACTCATTTACAAGAAAAGTATCCTCAGGATGAATTTTGCTTGCTGCTCGGCGAAGACAACCTGCGCTCATTTCACAAGTGGTATAACTGGGAACAAATTGTAGCCAAGCATCAAATTTTTGTGTACCCACGCTTGAAAGAAGAGGCCACTGAAAGCCAACCAAATCCGTTGCTTGTATCGCATTCAAATATTGAATTTGTCCATGACGTGCCTATTTTAGGCATTAGTGCGAGTTATGTCCGCAAGCGCTTAGCAGCGGGTAAAGATTGCTCCTTTTTGCTAACGGAGCCAGTTATCAAATTTATTTCCAACAGAGGCCTGTATCAAAATTAAAGCACAAAAAAAGGGGAGTTGCCTCCCCTTGTTCAGTTTGTGTTTTTGGCTTAAAGCTTCACAAATTTTTGTTGTTGTGTACCAAAGGTATCGGTAAGCTCGATGAGGTAGCTACCGCTAGCCAATTTATTAAGGTCAAAAGTAACGGTGCTTGCATTGGTTTGAAGCACTTCTATTGTTTTGCCTGAAAGGTCGCGTAGTGTGACAACAGATGCTCCACCTGCAAACAAACCAGATACTTCAATAGTAGAAGTAGCAGGGTTTGGTTGTAAGCTAAGCGGATTGATCACTTGATTGATTACGCCTCCTGAACCCACTACAATTTTGTAGCCGTCAAAAGAAACAGTTTGCGTAACGGGCGTTGGCGGCAAACCAGGGAAAAGCACAACTAATACGGTTGCAGTGATATCGACAGTGACTGGAAATACAGCTACTGAGTCTGTGGTGCCATAAAGGTTTGCGCAGCCGTTGGCTCCGCCAAGGTAGGTACAGTTTGAAACATTACACGCGAAATCAAATCCTGGAGGTAGGCCTTGAACGGCATCAATTGTAAATTGTTGGATTACGGAACCTACAAACTGACCACTTGGATCGATTTCGGCTGTAACTGTTGAGGGCACTTTGAAGTTGATATCTGTGGAGTAGGCCACGTTGGGAAGTGCAGGTGGAAGGTTTTGTGTGGTGTCTGGCCAAATGCCGTAGGTGGAATCTACGAAGTTGGTGCCGGGTGTGCAAGATTGACCCCAAGAAAGGGCGTAAGTAGTTGCAAATAAAGCAGAAAGTAAGAGTTTTTTCATGGTATGAGTTTAAAGATTCTAGGCTAAAAGTACTATAATTTTTATTTTAATTCTACCGTAAATTTACTTATGGCCCCTCAATTTTTTGCAATCCGCTGCTTTGGCTACCTTTGCACTATGGTATTATACAATGTAACGGTCAGTATTGACCAAGCGGTGGAGCACGAGTGGTTGGCCTACATGAGAGGCAAGCATATTCAAGATGTGCTCAACACAGGTTGCTTTTTAGAATGCCGCTTTTCTCGGGTAAATGGCGAAGAAGATGGCGGTTGTACGTATTCAGTCATGTATTTGGCCAAAGATCAAGAAACCCTCGATCAATATCAAGCCCAATTTGCTCCTGCGCTCCAGCAAGACCACGCGCTGCATTTCCAAGGCAAGTTTGCCGCTTTTCGCACCACCCTCACGCTTATTGAAGCTTTCAAGCAATGATTGTAAAGCCTAAAAAACAGCTCGGTCAGCACTTTCTCAAGGATGCCGGCACTTGTCAGAAGATTGCCAATCAAGTCATCTGGACAGACCAAACGCGAAAAGTGCTTGAAATTGGCCCCGGAATGGGCGCCTTGAGTAAATACCTTTGGGAAATACCTGAAATAGACTTATGGCTACTAGATGTCGATATTGAGTCTATAGATTATTTGCGTGCTACATATCCTGCGCAGTCTGAGCGCATCCTATTTGGTGACTTCCTGCGCTTGAATCCGGCAGAATTGTTTGGCGATGCTGCATTTATTGTGGTAGGTAATTTCCCTTACAATATTTCCTCGCAAATTCTATTTAAGTGCTTAGAGTACCGCAATCAGGTGCCGCAAATTATGGGCATGTTTCAAAAAGAAGTGGCGGTAAGAGTGGCGCAAAAGCCTGGATCAAAAGAATACGGGATCATCAGTGTACTTTTGCAAACCTATTATGATATCCATTACTGTTTTACAGTAGACGAACACGTTTTTATTCCGCCACCAAAAGTAAAAAGTGGTGTCATTCGCTGCATCCGCAATGAACGCACTTCGCTTCCCTGCGATGAGAAGCTGTATTTTCAAGTTGTCAAAGTCGCTTTCAACCAAAGACGTAAAACGCTGCGCAATTCTTTGCGGGTGTTGTTAAAAGATGCGCCTTTGCCAGCAAAATTTGAGCAACAACGCCCAGAGCGCTTGAGTGTAGAAGATTTTATCGAATTGACCTGTTTTATTGAGCAGCTAACCCCTAATATGGACTAAAGCTATCTTCGCCTTGTGCGCCGAGCTCTTTCCCCATTCGGAACATTTTTTTACTGATCAGCTGTCCATTTTCGTTGAAGGCATAAAACGGACCATCTTTGAGACCATGTTTGTAATGGATTTCATATACGAGTCTGCCATAGCGATCGTATTGCTTGAAAACGCCGTGTAATCTGCCGTATTGATACTGGGCTACAATAGTTGGCACTACGCCTCCTGGATAATAGTTGGTCCAGGTACCGTGCTTGAGTCCGTGGTAATATTTACCCGTTTCTTTGATTTGGAAATCTACTTGTGAATACGCCTCATAGGATCCGTGAAAGTCGCTTACTGTTTCTTTGAGCCCCATAATAGCCATGCCATCAGCTACGTTCTTTTGGGTGAAAACTTTATAGTGTTGTTTCTCTTTGATCCGGCCATTGTTAAAATAGCTGACCCATTCACCCACTTTATGGTCAGCTTTGTATGTTCCTTTGAGCTTGAGTACGCCATCGGGCGCATATGACTCCCAGGCACCATCGAGAAGGCCTTCATGAAAAGTGGTTTTGTCTTTGAGTCGACCGCTTTCCCAGTAATTGAGCCATTCGCCTTCTTCTTTTCCGTTCGTGTAGCGACCGGTCATTAATAGCGTGGAGTCTTCATACCAAGTTTGCCAAGTACCGGTGCGCAAATCATTGAGGTAACTGCCCGTTCGATACAACGCACCATTTGGATAATAGTAAGTCCAATTGCCGCTGCGCAAGTCTGCTTTGAAGTGTGCAATATAAGAAAGCTGTCCGTTTGAGAAATAATAATGCCAAATGCTATCTTGTTTCCCTTTGTCAAAATAGCCTTCCATATCCAACTTACCCTCTTCTGCAAACCACTTCCATTTTTGGGTTTTTAAACCCATTTCGTAGTGGCCAAAAGTAAGCGTGTCTGTCTCGTTGGCCATCACAAGATAAACGCCATTCAAGGAATCGGCACTGTAGGCCACTCGTTTTTCTAGTATGCCGTCAAAACGGTAAAATTCCCAAATGCCATCTTTTTTGCCTTTTTGAAATGCGCCGCCAACAGATAAAACGCCATTGGCTGTGCGCTCCTCAAACGGACCGGTTTTTAAACCATCTTGAAAAGTGTATAATTCCTTGACGGTGCCATCTACAAAATAGTTGATGATTTGCCCATTGCCGTCTTTGATCGTTTGTTGGTGGTTGCCGTCTTCTTTCCAATAAGCTTGTAGGTAAACGGTGTCGTTTTGAACCCTTTCAATTGATTTAGGATGCCCGTCGGCGTAGAAATACTCCCAAATCCCGACAGGGCTCCCTAGTTCAAATTGTCCACGAACTTGAATTTTACCATCAGAAGTATATTCACGGTAAATAGAGTCAGGGACATTAAACTTGAAATAGGATTCTTGTTTCAATTGTTTGTTGGGGTAGTAAAAGCTGCGTTTGCCGTGGAGCCGATTGCGATAATATGTAGCTTCTTCCTCTAAAATCCCGTCGTAAGAATAAAAGAGCCATTTGCCGTGCTTTTCTGTTGTCTGAGGAGTGGCGACACTCGTAAAATAGGCGCCATAGCCCTGCACGTGTTTATTTTGTGCATCCCAGAAAATGCGCACTTTGGGGCTGAGGTTTTCTTTGAGCACCTTTACGTCTTGTCCGAGAACAGCGCCGAATAGACATACGAATAAGACAAATAGTATTGAGCGCATATTAGACTTAGAAAATAACGCGGAAAATGAAAAATAGGCCAAAACCAATAAAGACACTTCCAATCAATTTGTTGAGCAAATTAAGCAGGCGATGCGTGACTAAATTGCGGATTCGTTTGGCGGTCACAATTTTGAGAATGTCAAAAGAAATGAAGGTGGCCAGGATAATACCTAAGTATAAAAACAAGAAGCCATTGCTGTCGTCGGAGCTTTCTCGTTTGGCTACTGAAGCCACACTTAGCCAATAAAAAATGACAAGCGGATTGGCAAAATTGAGCAAGAATCCTTTGGCAATCATGAGCCCAAAGTTCTTTTTTGGGTCTTTACTTTCTTTGAGATGGTATTTTTCAGTGACTTCTTCTAGTTCTTGGTCGCCGTTGTGCATTTTTGATTTCTTGAACAAATTGACAATTCCAAAAGTGATAAAAATGAGCCCGCCAAGTACATCAAAAAGTTCTTTGTTCTTGCCAGTGAGTAAAGAATTGATCTGTTCAACAAACAGTACAGATAAGAGAATGTATACGATATCGCTGAGCATAACGCCAAAATCTATGGCCAAAGCACTTCTGATGCCTTTGGTAATGCTGTTCTCAAGCAAAACAAAAAACACAGGTCCTGGAATCAGAGATAAGATCAGGCCGATAGAAAACGCGTGGAATACTATATCCATTGAACAAAAATAGCTTTTAATGTGCTAGAAATGCTTCAAGTGTACTAATGTTACGGACAGCGCGATGTTTATTTCGGGAAATGCACTAAATTTGTTGCTCAATTAAGAGAACATGAAAACTTTGCGCGCCAATCAAAAACTTGAACAAATCATCGCTAATATCGAAAAAGAGGGCCTAGAAGCTCCCAAATTGATAGAAGACCTCAAAGAACTCAGAGAAATGGCTTTGCTCGAACAAGACCCATTGGTGGTAAAGTCTTTGCGCCTGACTTATGAGTTTCTTCAAGAAAACGAATGCTTTGATGTAGAAGCACAATACGAAGAAGATGAAGAAGGTAACGAGTATCCTATCGAAATCGAAGACAAAGAAAACCTGCTGTATTTCTTGAACCTTCTCAAAAATGCCGAGCATAAAATCAACCGCGAAGAAATCAAAGATTACCGTTCAGCACTCAAATTAGAATTGTATTAAGCAACCAATGAACTACATGACTCGTCTCGTATAAAAGAGCAAGTCATTGTTCATTTTGGTTTTAATTATCTTGCAGAAAAACCTGGAATTACCTTCCAGGTTTTTTTATGTGCAAAACTGGCAATACTTCGCGTTTTCTTGATGTCCAAATGGCGTTTGGGCAGCTAAAAGCTCCGATACTAGGGTCTGAACACCTTCTTCAAATAGGGAAGGAACAAAAGTTAAATCTGTGTTTTTATCCATGCACAACGCGAAGTCGTCGTCGCGATTGATCAGCGATTCTATGCGTGCCTCTGCGGGTAAGTGCCCAAAATTTTCTTTAAAGAACATGCTGTACAAACAGAGTTGCAGTGCGTGTTTGGGTTTGGTAAAGTTGGTGAAGGCGTCCTCTTTTCCACTCATTTTGACATCGGTTTCTTTTACTTTCCCTGATTTGTAGTCAATTACACGGTAGTGGTTATTGCCTATACAGTCAATGCGGTCAATATATCCGACAAAATGAACTGGTATGGCTTCTTGTTCGAGTTGCACACTTTGAGACAGCTCAAATTTGGCTTCTAGTTGAATAATATGCAAAGGCTCTTGTAGTGACTTGACAAACGCGAGTTCTTTGAGCAACATTTGTTTGGTGAGGTCCAGTGCCATTTCAAAACTGAGCAAGTTTTTGCCGCGTGCAAAAAGCGTTTCGTTTTGGTCAAAGTAATTCAAGAAATACTTGCGCAATACCGCCGGATAGGTGGTGAGCATGTGCGCAAGTGCTTTTTCGGTAAGTGGCCCCGGTTTGGGCACAACGGGTGCACCAAGTTTGTCGCGTTGCGCATACGGAGTGTATAGTTCTTCTAGACAGTTGTGAATGAGCGAACCAAAAGTGCTGGAGGCCAAGTCTTCTTCAACTTCATCTTCTTCGCCGAATTCTACAACATAGCGATAGTAAAAATCGAGCGGGCAAGTGATGTATTTTCTTAGTGCTGAAGCAGACACATTTCCTGCTAGATAAGTCTTGATACGCGCTTGAATTGCGGGTGTCTTTGGAATGAGCGTTTGGGTGCTTTTTTGTTCTGCAGCTGGAATTTGGTAGAAAAATTCTTGCCAAGTACTCTGCTGATTTTGTTGAAGCCACTCCATTTTGAGTTGCAAGAGGTAACGGCTGCGCTCATGACTCCCGAGCACTTCACTCGTTGAGGTATAGGTAAAAACCAACTCGCGCGCATGGTGGAGCAACCTGTAAAAGTGCTGCGCAAATAGGCCCTGTTTATCGCGGTTATTTGGCATGCCGAAAGCCGCACGGAGGTCCATAGGAATGATGCTCTGGATCGGGTTGGTAGGCGGCAACTTGCCTTCGTTCATGCCGAGTACATAAATGCGCTCGAAGTCTAGTAAGCGCGTCTCGAGTAAACCAGTAAGCTGTAAGCCAGCGGTTGGGCTGCCGAGATAAGCGAGATTGCTGCGCGTCCAGTGCTGATAGAATAATTTTTTGAAGCTGCTCAGGGCCATTTTTGGAAAATCGGCAGCTACAAATAGTTCAAATTGCCTGCAAGCGAGTTCAAAAGAGAGCAAGGCGGTGCGTTCAAAATCATTTGCTGCCGGAATTTTTTCTAGCAGAAGGCTATTGAGTTTGCGCAATTGTTGGATGGCTTTCTGCCAATCGGCGTCCCAGGATGTGGCAAGAATACGGATGAGTTCGAGCAGCTGTGGGTCAAGTTGGAGCTGATCGACGTTCTGAAAAACGCGGTTATTTTTGACGGTTTTGTATTCTGCTGCCGCCAACATACCTTGTTGTTTTTGGTCAAATGCAAGGGTGGTGAAAGCGTGGTGACAGAACCGCTGAAAATCTTTGTAGTAAAGGGCTTTTGTCTTGAATTTGAGTTGGTTTTCTTGAAGTTGAAAGCAGAGGTCTACCCAAGTTCTGACGGGCGTTTGATCGAGCGGTAAGCCAAGTGTAATATTGGCTTGCCCTACAATTTTGGGAATATTGCGAATGGCGGCATGAACCAAATCTTCGTCTGCGAGCAACACCAACACTTCGCTCCAGTCAGCAACAGGGTTTTCAAGCAGTTCGGTGGCCAAAACCTTTACCTGACCGATATGTTGGGCGCACTCGATTACTTTCACATTGTAACTAGCTGTTTGCAGTGCATTGCGCAAATTTTCTGGTTGTTTTAGACCAAAAAACTGCAAGTTCTTGCGCTGAAAGTGGCCCGCTTCATGAAATTTGTTGTCGAGGTAGAATTGATCTGAATCGATGATGAATTCAGCTTGTTTTTTATCGATGAGGTATTTGATGATGCGCTGTTCTGCCGCAGACAAAGCATTGAATCCGACAAAGAGATAGTGCATATTGTCTTCGAAATACTGCGCCGGATTTTCGGCGAGTCGTCGGTAGGCTTGTGCTTTACTACAAGCCCCAAGTTCTTTGAACTTGAGTTGTAGCCCTTCATGTAGGTGTGGAATGAGCTCCCAAAACAGCATGAATTTTTTTTGCGAAGCGGAATAGGATGCTTCATCTATTTGCCAGCTTTCCAGTGCTTTAATGGAGGCTAGATTTTTATAGAGTTGTTGGTGATCGACCAAATAACGATCGACGTCGTCGAAGTCGGAAAGTAAAATGGGCCCCCAAGTGAGGTAATCTTCAAAAGAAAGCGCCTCTTCCTTGAACTTGGCTTGGTATATTTTGTAAAGTTCGAGTAGTGCTTTGGTCGGGTGCAGGATTTCTTGCGCACACAAAGTAGCTACCCATTGGTCAATGGTGAGAATGTGCGGTGAAATCAAAGGCCCGCCGTTTGCCGTAAACAGCGCATTGAGCAAATAACGCTTGGCACGTTCTGAAGGCAATAAAACGGTCAGGTTTTTTGGGTCGTGTCCTTTTTGAAGGATGTCTTTGGCGAGTTGATCCAGAAATTTCATGCAGCTGTCTGATTAACTTACTCGAACCAAACCTTTTCAAAGAAAGACAAAGGCCGATTGGAATGCATGAATTTGTGTCCGCCATAACATTTGATGATGGCAAAGTAGTTGGCACCAAATTGTATTTGAACATAATTGAGACCTTCTGGGTAGGTGTCTGACAAGCCTTGAAAGATAACAGAGCCATCTTCTAAAGTTTTTTTGGTCATGATTGCACCGGCCGGTGGGTTGATATAAATGCTGGCAATTTCTTCAGCAGAAATTGTGGTGTCGCGTACTTGGATATTGATTTCAAAGGTATTGCCTTGGCCGAGCTCGCGGTAAATGAGTTTTTGAGAGCCGTCGGGCAGGTTGATTGCAAGCGGTTTGCCAGGAAACTTGGCTACTAAGCCAGATTTTTGATCGATGTAAATAGATTCGGTTTGTTTTTTGATCAAGCGCTTGCTTTGTGGCGCCTGTGGGCTGATTGTCCAGTGTACCGGACGCACTCTGTAACCACGTGCGCGCAGCAATTGCAAGAGCCCTTCTTCGCCGCCTAAATGACCTGCACCTACTGCACAGAAGAATGATTGCGGTGCTTTAAGCAACTCTAGAAGTTTGTCGAGCATAAGTAGGTTGCGCTTGACAATCACTTCATTATAGAGGTTTTCTTGAACAGAAAGGTAGGATTTCATGAAGCGTTGTAGGGCATCGAGGTCACCGCGCAAATAAAGTTCGAGTAGCTTTTCTTGTGTGAAAGCATTGATTTGGTTGTCGAGGATACGGCGTTCACTGAGCTTGAATTCATTAGATAAGGCGTATTGCTCCTCGACCTTTTCGAGCGCAATGGTTTCTTTACCTAATTGGAGGCCAAGAACTTGAAAATAGGCATCTAAAAACTGCGGCATGCCATCTTCTGTTCCGTAGAGTGTTTGAGAGGTCATGATCAGACTCGTGTAAGACTTGCCCTTGTCGTCAAAGCGTGTTTCGGGCAAATTTTTGCGGGTGTCCATTGTGGAGAAAAGACTGTAGATGTCGGTCTCGAGTACAATTTTTTGCGCTTGGTCAAAAGCGATATAAACGCTATCTGAAAGTTCAAAAAGTTCGCGGTCATTGGCATGAAGGGTGCCAAATAGGTAAGATTTTACACCGGATTTAGGGTTGCTCACTTCCCAAAGGAGCTCTTTATCGAGCTCAATGAGTTGTGTCAGCCCGATATTTGAGCTCAGCAAAGCCAGTAAAATGAGTACCGTACGCATGTATTTCAAAGTTAATCAAATAAAAACACGTTGAATGTGTTTTTCTGTGTATGCGTAGGCTAAATAAGCCAAAGAGGGCACTTCTTTTGTCAAAAGAATTGGGGATTTTCTGCCCAAAGCAATTTTGCCATGGGTTTGCCCGAGCTCTAGCGCGGCGGCGGCATTGATCGTGAGGGCGTTGATAGCGGCTTCGGGTGTCATTTTCATCTTGATGCAAGCCAAAGAAAGCACGTGCATGAGGTCGTAACTCGGAGAAGAACCCGGATTGAAATCGCTGGCAAGGGCTACGATAGCATTTGCAGCCATCAGTTCTCTAGCAGCGCCGAATGGTATCGATAAGAAATGCGAACAGCCAGGCAAGAGCGTTGCAACACAGTTGCTATTGGCCAGGGCGTGGAGGTCGTTTTGGTCGATTTCTTCTAAGTGATCAACTGAGACGGCACCTTTGGCAATTGCTGCAGGCACACCTCCTAACACCGAAAACTGATTGACATGAACCTTAGGTTTGAGCCCATATTGCGCCCCCGCTGTTAAAATTTGCTCCATTTCGGCTGTGCTGAAATAATTGCGTTCGCAAAAAACATCGATGTAGTCTGCAAGTTGTTCGGCTGCAATTGCCGGCAACATTTCATTGATGAGTAGGGCAATGTAATCTTCGCGCCTATTTTTGTAGTCTTGGGGAATAGCATGTGCACCAAGAAAAGTTGCTTTGATGGAAATTGGGGCAGTTGCTTTGAGCTTTTTGATGACGCGCAACATTTTGAGTTCACCCTCGACACTTAAGCCATAGCCAGATTTGATTTCGACTGCACCTGTTCCGGCGGCCTGCATTTTTTGAAGGCGTTCGAGGGCAGCAGCGTAGAGGTCAGCTTCAGGTAGGTCGTTGAGTTTTTTGGCAGAATTCAGGATGCCGCCGCCTTTGGCAGCGATTTCTTCATAAGTCAGGCCGTTGATCCGATCTACAAATTCTTCTTCGCGGCTTGCGGCAAATACGGTATGGGTGTGCGAATCGATAAACGCGGGCAGCACGTAACAATTTGTAGCGTCGATCACTTCGACATCGCGCCAGTCTGTGATGCCTGGCCATTCATTCATGGGGCCATAGGCAATTACTTCGTTGTCTTCGAGCGCTAGGTAGGCATTTTCGATGAGGGGCAATTGGTTCATTTGGCTGCCACGTAGCACCATTGGAAGGTCTTCGCCAGCTTGAACTAGCCCTTTGATATTCTTGATAAATTGTTTCTGCATACGTATTTTCACTGTAAAGATAAGGGCAAATTCGGCTTAATTTCGTTCTGATGACACAAAGAAATTCCGACATGAAGCACGATGTGCTCGGCAAATGGGGCGAAGCCTACGCCTTGCAGCACCTGCTTGGGCTTGGTTACGCGCTTAAAGCACGCAATTATAAATTCAACCGAATGGAAATCGATTTGATCATGATCCATGGCCAAACGCTGGTGGTGGTGGAGGTCAAAACGCGTCACAGCGCAGAGCTGGGCGAACCCTGGCGCGCTGTAAATTTGGCCAAGCAAAAGCAGCTCATAAGAGTGGCTAATTACTTTGCTAAATCAATCGAATGGCCACATGAGGTGCGGTTTGATGTCGTGTCTATTGTGCACAACAGCAACCATACCGATCTCGAGCACATCAAAGATGCGTTCAGCCCAAGGCCTTGAATTTAGATGTGTAAAGCGCGATCTGCAGTAGCGGCAAGTGCAGCTTCTTTGACGGCTTCCGAATACGTAGGGTGCCCATGGCAAATGCGCGCGATGTCCTCGGCAGAGGCACGGTATTCCATGGCGGTAACAGCTTCCATGATGAGATCAGCAGCGCGAGGAGCAATCATGTGTACACCTAAGATTTCGTCTGTAGCGGCGTCTGCCAAAATTTTGACAAAACCGCTGGTGTCCATGCTGGCACGTGCTCTACCTAATGCCTTGATCGGGAAAGAACCTGCTTTGTAGGCGCGTCCGGCTGCTTTGAGCTCTTCTTCGGTTTGCCCAACTGCAGCAATTTCTGGCCAAGTGTACACAACACCTGGAATGAGGTTGTAATTGATGTGTGGTTTTTGCCCTGCAATTTGCTCTGCCACAAAAACGCCCTCTTCTTCGGCTTTGTGTGCGAGCATAGCGCCGCGCACGACATCGCCAATGGCATAAATATGACCAACGGCTGTTTGCAAATGCTCATTGACTTCTACCTGACCGCGTTGGTTTACCTGTAAACCAGCCTTCTCTAAGCCTAAGCCTTCTGTATAGGCTTTGCGGCCGACTGCAACGAGGCAATAATCGGCCTCGAGTGTAATTTGTTCTCCTTTTTTGTTTTCGGCAGTAAGTACAACTTGTTTGCCGTTGTTGACCACACCAATTACTTTGTGCTCCATATGGAACTTGAAGCCTTCTTTTTTGAGAATTTTGGTAAATTCTTTGCCAATACCGGCATCCATGGTAGGTAAAATACTTGGTGCAAATTCGATAACTTCTACCACAGCACCCAAGCGGGCATATACCGAGCCTAATTCAAGGCCAATGACACCGCCTCCAATGACAAGCATCTTTTTAGGGATTTCTTGGAGTTTGAGCGCTTCTGTTGAGGTAATAATGCGTTTTTTATCTGGTTCCATTCCTGGAAAGTAGTTGGGCTTGCTGCCGGTGGCAATGATGATGTTCTTGCCGCTAATTTGGGTTGTTTGTTCGCCTTTCACTTCGATGGTGTGTGCATCGATAAAGCTACCAACACCTTGATAAACCGTGATTTTATTTTTGTCCATGAGGTATTTGACCCCTGCACAAGTCTGAGCCACTACTTCATTTTTGCGGGCAATCATTTGAGCGAGGTTGGCTTTGAGGCCTTTTACCTCAATGCCGTGTGCTGAAAAATTGTGTTGGGCATTGTAAAAATGTTCGGAAGAATCGAGTAGGGCTTTGGATGGAATGCAACCCACATTAAGGCAAGTTCCGCCCAAAGTGCTGTATTTTTCTATCAAAGCTGTTTTCAGGCCAAGTTGTGCGCAACGCAATGCAGATACGTATCCGCCGGGTCCTGAACCAATTACTACCACATCAAAATTTTCCATCCGTCTATTTTTTTTACAAATTTACAGTTTGTACACGAACAACCAAAGCCTTAATTTTGCGTTGTAACGCTGTGCACAAGTTAAAAACACTCTTCTTAAGTTTTTCACTACTCCTTTCGGGGTGGTCAGTGGCTTCGCACATCATCGGCGGCGATATTTATTACAACTACCTTGGTAATAACCAATACCGTTTCTTTATTACCCTTTATCGCGATTGTGCTTCTACCGGAGCCCAATACGATGATCCACTTTACCTTTCCATTTTTACACAAGGAAATATTCATTACCAAACGGTGCAAGTTCCTTTTCCTGGCTCTGTTATTTTACCAATTAATTTCAATAACCCTTGCGCTACGCAACCTTCCGGAATTTGTGTGGAGCGCGCAATTTATCAAGTAGTCCTGACGCTTCCGCCTATCCCTGGCGGATATACGGTGTCTTATCAGCGCTGCTGTCGTGGGCCAAATATTACCAATTTGCAATTTCCCGACGACACCGGCCTGACCCTTGTTGCGCAAGTTCCGGGTTCAAATACCGGTGCTAGTAATAACAGTAGCCCGCGCTTCACGAACTACCCGCCGGTTTTACTCTGCAACAACGATCAGCTTCTTTTTGACCACTCAGCAACAGACCCCGACGGCGATCAACTCGTTTATTCATTGGTTACACCAAACGCAGGTGCCAATTCGGGTAGTCCGCAACCACTTCAAATGCCTCCTCCGCCATATTTTCCAGTCACCTGGCAATCCAATTTCAATGCAGCAGTACCACTTGGCCCCGGCTCCTCAACAATCATTCACCCAAGTACTGGGCTTTTAACAGTAAGTCCAAATTTGATAGGATTATTCGTTGTTGGTGTACGCGTGCAAGAATACCGCAATGGCCAACTCATTGGCGAAACTGTTCGCGATTTTTTATTCCGGGTATTTGATTGCAATATTCAGCTTGCCGCCATTTTACCCACTCAAGCCCAATTGCCGAACTTTAGCGGCTATTGCGATGGTTTAACCGTGCAGTTTGACAACATGTCGTATGGCGGCACCACTTATAGTTGGAATTTTGGTGTGGCGGGCACGAACGCAGACGTAAGCCCTTTATTTGAACCCACCTATACCTATCCGAGCTCTGGCACCTACACTGCTCAATTGATTGTCAATCCCGGTCAAAACTGTACAGACACTGCATATATTGAAATTATTGTCAATGAAGAACTTACTCTTGATTGGCAAACCCAAGATTCCTTGTGTTTAACCGGCAATTCTCACGATTTTCTAGCCCAAGTTTCGGACCCATCAGCAACACTCTCCTGGACTTTTCCACCAAGTGCATCTGTAGCGCAAGCAACTGGCCTCCTTGTTCCGGATGTCGTGTTTTCCTCACCAGGATTTCATCCTGTACTGCTTGAAGCCACAACTACCTATTGTCAGCAAAGCTTTTTGGATTCCATTTTTATTTTTGGAGAGGCTACGGCAGCTGTTGTGGTGCCGCCTCAAGTAGAATGCTTGGGTTATACCATTTCCTTTGGCAATGCCTCCCAGAATGCTATGTTATATAATTGGGATTTTGGGAATGGGCAAGTCAGTACCCAAATGCTGCCTACTACAACTTTTCCAGGCCCTGGCGTATATCCCGTGACGCTTATCGCTGGTTCATCTCCGAGTTGTCTGGATACCACAACCGTAAACGTGACCATTGAGCAACCAATTATCTTGAACTTCACAAACACTGATTCACTTTGCATCGATAATTTGTTTGCCTTTGACGCACAAGTCAGTGGCCCGGCCGGAACCACCTATCTCTGGGACTTTGGCCCACATGCAACCCCTGCAATGAGTACCCAACTGACGGGCAATTCGGTTTTATTTGATCAAAGCGGAAACCAACAAGTCTTATTGATGGGCCAAAATGCACTTTGTGCCGATACCTTAGTTGCGCTCGTTCGGGTTTTTGGACATCCGAGCATCAATTTTATGTTTTTGAATGCCTTGCAATGTGCACCTTCGCAAGCGCAATTTGTCAACCTGAGTCAGAGTGAAGTGCCAACCACATATATCTGGGACTTAGGCGACGGCACGCAAGTGCAAGGCACCAATGTAGTTCATAACTATACCCAACCAGGGAATTATACCGTAACGCTTACACTCATTGAACAATTTGGTTGCTTAGACACCTTATTTATGGCGCAGCAAGACCTCGTAACGGTGCACCCTTCACCCCAAGCAGGTTTCTCTATTAGTCCAGACCGCGTAGATGTTTGCCAGAATGAGGCTGTATTTACGGATCTCTCCGTTGGCGCAACAACCTACCAATATTTTGTCGAGGACCGCGCTGTACAGTATACTACAGCCAATTTTATCCATGCGTATCAATCTGGCGGCACTGACTATCCAATGCAGGTTGTGACCAATAATTTTGGTTGTACCGATACCGCTTACGCGAGTATTGAAGTGGAACCATTTAGTATTTATGCACCAAACACCTTTGTTCCGGATGCAAACGGACGCAATGACATCTTTAAAGTAGTTACAGACTTTGGCGTAACGGATTGGTCTTTAGAAATTTTTAACCGTTGGGGCGAGCGCGTTTTTGTAACTCAGAATGCTGCAGAGGGTTGGGATGGTACTTATAAAGGCCTGCCGTGTCAGGATGGCATGTATAATTATGTCGTGAAGTTCAGGCCTTGTCATGAACCGTATATCCGTAGGCAGCGCGAAGGTGTGGTGCAATTGTTGCGCTAGAATTACTCTGAGCGCCTTAAGACAAAGTTCTGCCCTAAATATACTTTTCTGACCTGTTCGTCTGCTGCCAATTCTTCAGCGGTTCCTGATTTCAAGATTTTACCTTCGAACAAAAGGTAGGCACGGTCAGTAATAGAGAGGGTTTCTTGTACGTTGTGGTCGGTGATCAAGATGCCGATATTGCGTTTTTTCAGCTCCGAAACGATGGCTTGGATATCTTCTACAGCAATAGGATCTACACCGGCAAATGGTTCGTCTAGCAAAACAAATTTTGGGTCTGTTGCTAGTGCACGTGCAATTTCTGTACGTCTTTTTTCACCACCAGAAAGTCGGTCTCCAAGGTTTTTGCGCACATGAGTGAGGCTGAATTCGGAGAGCAGGCGTTCGAGCTTTGCTTCACGATCGACTTTATTGAGCGGCCCCATTTCCAAAATGGCCATGATGTTGTCTTCAACGCTCAGTTTGCGGAACACTGAAACTTCTTGTGGTAAATAGCCAAGCCCCAACTGTGCGCGCTTGTACATGGGTAATTTGGTGATTTCAGTATCGTCGAGAAAAACTTGGCCGGTATCGGGCTTTACCAAGCCTACCATCATGTAGAAGGAGGTGGTTTTGCCTGCGCCGTTTGGCCCGAGTAGCCCAACAATTTCGCCTTGATTCACCTCAACGCTCACGCCATTGACTACCGCCCGACCACGGTATGTTTTACAGATATCAAGCGTTCGAAGTTTCACGAATCGAATTTACTAAAAATTTAGGGAGTAGCGGGCTTTGATGCCAAACGGACTCACTCCTGGTATTTGGTGTGTGGCTCTGTATAGGAAGTCAATGCGGATCACTTTAAAGATGTTGTCTATACCGATACCAATTTCTACATAGGGGATTCCGTTAAATGGCCTCACAAAAGAAGGAATCAGCAATGCTTGATTTTGCTGAGCAGATAGGCTACCGAGCATGATGCGTTCGGTGGTGATGAGTCTGATTTTTGTGGCCTTGATGAGTGGAATGCGGTCAAAAAATAAGCCTTCCCAACGGTTTTCAGCAAATCCAATTACATAGCGATCACTGATGAACTCTATAAAGTTCACCATGTTGGTCGTACTGGTGAGCAACCACAAGGACTGATTGCCCTCGTGCACTTTGAGTAGGGGATAGGCAGCAAGGCCATTGATATATCCAAGTGTAAAACCATAGCGCATTCTCCCGAGGACCCCCAGTTGCGTATTGTGTTCAAATTGGAATTCTAATTTTTGGTAGTTGTAGTTACTGCCGAAAACATCCTTGAAGCCGAAAATCCCTTGAAAAGACAAAATAGGATAGGGAGAGCGCAGGGCTGTGCGGTCAAAAGAACCTGATAGGAATTCTTCATCTTTGGTCCAGCGGATGCGCGTGGTGAACTCTGTGGCGGTAATTTGACTGATGTTGATGGTGTCTAGGCCATTCCATTGTTGGTATGTAGCCAAGCCAAGTGGGGTGTAGTTTTTCCATTCAAGTGCGCCAAACAAGATGAGGTCTTTACGGATGTCTTTTTCTAGGCTGACTCCCGCTTTTTGCACAAATGTAAGTTTGTCAAATGGAGCCGTACTTAAAAAAGTTGCAAAAGAGGTGCCCATAGATGCGGCCGTTGGCGACTGCCCAATTTGCTCGATGTCGTAGTTGTAATAGGCATTGAGCATGCCGCGTTTTTGAGGGGTGATGTTGTAGCGCAGTCTGACGTTATACTTGAAGCGCTCGTCTCCAAAGCCGTAGGCCAAGCGCCCACCTATTTCAAAGCGTTTAGAGAATTCGTTGGAAGTGCGCAGCGCTAAAGCCACACGAAAGTTTTCTACCGGATTGACACTCACCAAGGAAGCTGCTGAACCAATTTCGATTTTTTTCACAGGCCAATATCCGGTGGTCGCAAAATAGGTAAGTTTGCGCATGGTTTGGTAAAAGGGTTGTGCTGCGAGGGAGTCCGCCATTTGCTCAATGCGTTCTTCTTTGTCACTCAATGCAACGGGTCTAAGTTGCTCCCATTCTGCGTCAGTGCGTGTTTTGGCGTTACTCTGGACATCAACAGCATTGCTAGAGCGATAAAATTCTTCGGGTTGGGCATTGTTGATCACGTACTGACTCCGCTGGCTGTATTTGCGCCCGATAAGGCCTAAGAATTTGGATTTTTCGGTCACTTTAAACGAAAGCACCATTTTTTCACTGGTGAGCATCCAAACTTCTTTTTGAACTTGCTCAAATGCTTGTTCGATGTAGAATTCCTGGATATAATTGAGATTGGCCCCCGGCGCAATATTTGCTTGGAATCTTTTGACTGCATAGGTGGTGTCGTGGATCCACATGTGTCCTTCAAAGACTAAATCGCCACTTCGTTTGGGGACAAAGCGGAGTTTGTAGCACCAATCGGCACCAATAAATGTAGAATCGTCTAGGTAAAATTGGTAATAAGTGCGGGCATAAGGCGCAAGCGGACTAATGAATGATTTGTTGAATAGATCGTAAATGTTGTCGTAGATATTGAGCTCTAGGTACATGTCGCCGAGAAACTGCGTCATTTGCATGTTTTCCACGCCGGTTATGCGCGTAGCTTCAACGACCTCTTTTTTAAGTTTAGGATCTTTGCGATAGAAATAGTCAGAAACACTTTCCGATAACACTACTGGCAGCAATGATTTATCTGAAGAGTCTGTTTCGAGGTAACTTTTAACAATGGCAAGCCTATCGACAAGTGGGTTGTTCAGAAGACTAGAGTCTAGATTGTTGGCATCGAGTTGAATTTTGTTGTAGAGGTGGTATTGGTAGGCGGAGAGTTTTTCTTTGTTATTGATATCCTTGTAGGTAATGATGCGCCTGTGGAGCTGTGCACCACGTGTTTCGGTGGGCGCCTTTAAAAAAACTTCAGCTACTTCCTTGTCTTGTGTAGATAGTTTTACAAGGATTTCTTGTGTTTGGTCTTTTTTGATTTTAATGCGTTCAGTCTGATAACCGATGAGCCGAAAAACGAGGGTATCTGTTGGATAGTAGGTACTGAGGTAGAAGTTGCCTAAGGTATCGGATTTTGTGCCGATTTTACTGTCTAGGAATTGAATTTGGACGTAGCTGATCGGCTCTCCTTTTTTGTCGACAACCCTTCCGGTAACAACGGTTTGCTGGCCCCACAGCGCCAAAAAGCAAATGTTGAACAAGAAGAAACTAATGAAGCGCATTAGCTTTTTTCTTGCTTAACTACCCGTTTGGCAACTAAAATACTCACCTCAAAAAGAAGGTAAATTGGAATGGTAACAATGACCTGAGAAATGACATCTGGCGGGGTAATGACGGCCGCTAAAATGAGGATAACGACAATGGCATGCTTGCGGTATTTGATGAGGAAGTCAGGGGTGAATAGCCCAATTTTTACCAATAAAAACGTGACAATCGGAAACAAAAAGAACAAGCCTGTGTAAAATACGGTGGAGAGGATGGTGCTCATGTACGAGGCGATGGTGACGTCTGTTTTGATTTCAGGCGTTATCTGAAAAGCCCCAAAAAACTGAACGCTTAAGGGCGCTACCACATAATAACCAAAGAGGATTCCTAAGAAAAAAAGCAAGCTGACATAAAACACGATGCCTTTTGCCATGTTTTTTTCATTGCCTTTCAAACCCGGCTTGATAAAAGCCCATAGTTGGTAGAAGATATAAGGAAAGGCCAACACGACGCCACCCATAATGCTCATCATGAGGGCATAAGAAAATTGACCTGCAAGCGTTGTACTTTGAAAATCTACTTGAATTTGATCGACGCAAACACCTAGGTATTTGCAAAGGAGTTCAAAGGTGATAAAGTGAGGGTCTACCATGTTGAGGAAGACATTCTCCATGATTTCGCGTTGGTAGATCCAGATAACAATAGAGAAGATGATGACCGCAACGGCTGCCCTAAGCAAGCGCCAGCGGAGCTCTTCAAGATGATCTAAAAATGACATTGGTTGGTCCTCAGACATGCAGTAAAATTAAGGATTTATTCCGAAAATGAGCAATGAAAAGAAGAACGTAAATTGTTTACGATGTTCATACTGAAATTTGTATCATCAAAACAAACGCCATGAATAAGAAATTTGCAATTCAACACATTTGGTTTAACAATCAAGATGCAGAAGTCACTTTAGCCGGACGCATGCAAGACGACATTTTAGTCTATGAGACAAAGCTTGTGATCAAGATGGCACAGCTCAATGGAATTGTTTCCAAACTTCAAAAAATAGTTGGAATTGAAGTGAGCGAATACATGTGCAGATTTGAGCTTGGCTTTATTACGGAATACGAAATAAAGTTCCCGACGGATGTACAATACTTTTTAGACCTACAAGATATCGTAGGAGCAGATCAGCAATTGGTCAGAAGAATTGTAGCTTAAAAAGCTTAAGGCTGGATAAAAACGGTTTCTTCGTTTACTTTTTCGGCTTCAATTTTAATGATGCCTTGCCCGGTTTTGTTGCCTTTTTGCGCTTTTATATCTAGCACTGCAACACCTGCTTGCCCTAACTGATACAATTCGTTGTAATTGAAAGTAGCTAAACCATTTGCGTTGGTGTAGGAAGTATCAAAGACAGCAACTTGTTGCGGCGTACTTTGGGTGTTGGTACCGTACAAAACAACCATGGCGTTTGAAACACTTGCGTTGGTCTCGTCTTTGACATAAATATGCGCAACGGTATCCATTTTTTTACGACACGCACTTAAAGAGACAAGTGACGTAGCTGCAACAGCAAATAAAAGAATCTTTTTCATGGTAGTTAGTTGGGTAAGTAGATAGTCTCGACAGCAGTGGTGTGCACTTTGGCGCGGGTATAGCCGTAAGCTGTTTTGTTGTTGTATTTGACAATGATGTCAAAATACCCGGTTTTGTTGCTCTCTCCTGAAACTGCGAAATAAGGATCCATGTCGAAAGACGTAAATCCGGAAGAATTCGTGTAAGCGGTGTCTACGTAGGCTAAAGTAGCGGGTGTAGATTGCTGATCGCCAACGATAATGACCTTAGCGCCATCGATGAGCTGGTTAGATGAGGAGCGTACAAAGACCTTAATAATGGCTGGGTCTGTGGGCTCGCAGCCGCCCAAAATAAAGAGCAGTGAAAGCGCAAAAAAGCTGGTTAGGATAGTTTTCATAGGTTTTGAATGTCTCAAATTTACATTTTAATTTTTGAATTTTAAAACTTCGAAAGGGGTGTTTATTGTATTTGAAGCAGCACTTGATTGCGTTCTTGCTCCGTAATTTCTGCAAGTGCCTCGCCAGTTAAGCCAAAATAAAAGCCCTTCACTTTGATTTGCATGACGCCAATTTGCCCGGCTTTGTAAAAAGAACTGAGGTCAAAATAGGCCTTTCCCGAGTCATTTGAAACCGAGCTATCTTTTACTGCAATTGGGTTGTGGGCGGTGTCGGTAGGTTCTGCCACGAGCCAAACTTTTGCATCAGCAATGATGTTGCCGTTGGCTGAAACAACAGTAACCTCTAAAGTAGTGGGAGGTGTTTCTTTGCAGGACACCAAAAAAAACGCCATCGCCATCAGCGATAGAAATGCGATAGCGGCGATAGTGTTCAGCTTTTTTTTCTTGTACATTTGCATGAAGACCAAGATTTTTCGTTGTTAAACAACAAGAAGGGTCAAAAGGTTACAACAGAACCGCTTAAAAATGAATATTGAAGATTTATCACTAGAATTAAGTCAAGTTCAGCTCCAAGACGAACAAACGCTCGAACAATTCCGCATCCGCTTTTTGGGTTCAAAAAACGTGCTCAAAGATTTATATGCCGCTATTAAAGACATTCCCAACGACCAAAAGCGTGCTTATGGCCAGCAGGTCAATGCGCTCAAAGAACGCGCCGAACAAATTTACCACGAAGCAAAAGCTGCACTGACCCAAACGCAAAGTGCAGGTACAGCCGAAGACCTCAGCAGACCTGCGGGCGATGCCAAAGTAGGCGCGCACCATCCGCTTTCGCTTATTCGCCGTGAGATCATCGAAATATTCAATCGCGTTGGTTTTGTGGTTTCAGAAGGCCCCGAAATCGAAGACGACTGGCACAACTTCAGTGCACTCAACTTTCCGCCTGAGCATCCTGCCCGCGACATGCAAGACACTTTCTTTATTTCGAAAGGAGAAAATGAGTTGGCCTTGCGCACACATACAAGTAGCGTTCAGGTGCGCGTCATGGAAGACCAAGCGCCTCCAATCAGAACCATCTCGCCAGGGCGCGTCTACCGCAACGAAGCCATTTCTGCACGCGCACACTGTTTTTTTCATCAGGTAGAAGGCTTGTACATTGACAAAGGCGTATCCTTTGCCGATCTCAAACAAACATTACTTTACTTTGCGCAGGCACTTTTTGGTCCGCAAACCCAAATCCGCATGCGCCCGTCGTATTTTCCATTTACCGAACCGAGTGCAGAGGTTGATGTTTCTTGTTCGCTGTGCAACGCAAAAGGTTGTAATGTATGCAAGTATACAGGTTGGTTAGAAATCATGGGCTGCGGAATGGTAGACCCAAATGTGCTCGAAGCTTGTGGCATTGACCCAACAGTATATACCGGTTTTGCATTTGGAATGGGCGTGGAGCGCATTGCGCAGCTCAAATACCGCGTGACCGACTTGCGTTTGTATTCAGAAAACGACGCCCGTTTCTTGCGTCAGTTTAAACCGGGTATGGCATGAGTTGGCTAAACTTTCAAACCGCAGCAAATTGGCAAGAAATACTAGCTGCTTCTCAAGATACGCCGCAACTGATTTTCAAACACAGCACCCGCTGTTCTATTTCTTCAATGGTCTTGAACCGTTTTGAAGCCAGTGCATTGTTTCAAGCTGCCGAGTTGCCATGTTGGTATCTTGACCTCATTGCCTTTCGGGACCTATCTAATTTAATTGCCGATGAAACCCAGGTTTGGCATGAGTCTCCGCAGTGTATTGTCATTGACAAAAGCAAAGTGATTTACGCAGAAAGCCATGGCTCCATCGACGCCAAAGCTATTCAACAATTGATCCTAAACAAATGAAAAAAATAATTATCTGGGTCTTGGTTCTGGGCCTTTTAATAGGTTTTTTAGCGCCACTATTCAATTCATCTTCGAGTGATAGTAGCAGCCAAGCAGCCACTTTTGGTTTCAAAGAAAATTTAGCCACCACTTACGGACAAACCATTGCGATTCCTTTAAAACTCTCCGAAAACTGTTCGGCACTTGAGCTCAGAATTGCAGATTCTGTGGTTTTAAAGGTTCAAAAACCTAAGAAAAAGGAAATCTATTTCTTAGACACCAAAGATTTTAAACCTGGGGCTTACCTCCTAGATTTACAAGTGCAAGACGCCAATGGCAACCTCTGCACAGAACAGCGCAATTTGCGCATTTTGTCCGATATCAAACCAGAAAGATGGTCTTTGAAATTGGGAACGTCTTTTACCCACGACACCCGCAATTATACACAAGGGTTGGTATTTTGGAACGGTGAACTCTATGAATCTACCGGCGACCCCAACCAAGATGGCAGCTCCATGGTTTCAAAAATCAATATGGCAACGGGTCAGCCAGTTGTTCAAGGCAAAACGACCTTCAAGCAGCAACTAGACGCCAGTAAATTTGGTGAAGGCATCGCTATTTTGGGCGATGAAATCTTTCAGCTCACCTGGAAAAACCAGCAGTGTTTTGTCTATGATCTCAAAACTTTCCAACTCAAACGCGAGTTGGCCTATAACGGAGAAGGCTGGGGGCTTTGTACAGACGGCAAGCAGCTCATTATGTCCGACGGCACCGAGCGCCTCACTTTTCGCGACCCCAAGACTTTTGAAACCTTGCGCACTTTAGAAGTTTACTCTGACCAAGGCCCCTTGCCACAACTCAACGAACTCGAGTTTATAGATGGGCTTATTTATGCGAATATTTACACAACAAATTTTGTTGCTGTTATTGAACCCAAATTAGGCAGGCTTATTGCGCTAATAGACGCCGGTAATTTGGTGGCTGCAGGTAAGGGCAATGGCGAAGTCTTGAACGGTATCGCTTATAATGCCAAAACGGGTAAAACCTACATGACGGGTAAATACTGGCCAAAAATGTTTGAAGTAAGCTTTGTCAAATAACACAAATGCAAAACCTCATTCGTTCACACGCACTTTCTCCAAATTTCTAAGCATCTTTGTAATACATATACGCAATCTTTATGTTGGATAAAATCAAAAGTACGCTTAGGCTGGTCATCCCTTTTATCAAGACCAAACTTTTCTGGAAACATTTTGGCTTGGTCATTTTGTTTTACCTAGTGATGGTTTTTGCTACCATTTTGTATCTAGATTTTGCAACAAACCACGGTGAAAAAATCGCTGTTCCCAACCTCGTTGGCATCTCTGGCGAAAAGGCCAAAAACCGCATCGAAGCACTCGACCTCACGTATCAAATTTTGGACAGCATCTACGATCCCAAATTGCCAGAAGGAACCGTAGTTGAACAGCTTGTTGAGCCTACCTCGCTTTCACAAGTTTATGTGAAATCAGGGCGCATTATTGGCTTGAGGTTGTCTAAGAAGAGTCAATTAGTAGAAATGCCAAGTTTGCTACACAAGCAAATTCAGTTTGCACAAAGTATTCTCGAGCAAAGAGGTTTGCGTTTCTCAATTCAATACCAGCCAACTGCCGAGGCCAACGGATCGGTTCTCGATCAGCGCTATAGAGGTCGTCGAATCAAAGAAGGGGAGCGCTTGCCAATCGGTGCTGTCGTGACACTCATTGTCGGGCAAAACGACGAGGGTGAACCAATTGCCTTGCCAAATTTGTTGGGGCTAAGCATGTCGGAAGCCAAGTATATTTTTGACACATTGGGTGTGAGCAGCTATTCCTTTATTTGTCCGGATTGTATAACGAGTCAAGATTCTGCAGCGGCCCGAATTTTTTCGCAGTCTCCAGAATATATTGAAGCAACTACCGTTTTTAAATCCACTCAATTTATCCTCTCGATGCAAAAAGGAGGGGACGGACAAAATCCTTAAAATATGACGCGCTTTATTTTTACTCTTCTTTCTTGTTTGACACTTATAGCTACATGGTCACAAGAAATGGAAATTGGCCCAATCAGTCGGAATTTTGAGTTAGGGACTTCAAAAGGTCAGTTAAAAAGCACAACCAACACCATTGACAGCACTTTTTTCTACACCCCTGACACGCTCAGCTTGCCATTTTTTGATGAGTTTTCTACGGATAAATTCCAAAAATACGCCGCGCAGTTCAATGATCCGGGCGTGAGTTCTACGCTCTACTATCAACTGCTCAATCCAAGTACGCTTGTGCCCTTTGCTTCGGCTCAATCCTTTACTGACCAAGCTACTTTTCGCCGCACTTTTGACCAAACAACAAGTACTTTTACAGATTCTATTTTCCCTACAACAGCAGTAAAAGTTGCCGATTTTTCAGCTTTTCCGCTGAGTTATCAGACCCTCAGCCTTTATCCGCCTTACTATATCTACGATACTATCGGTGTTGTAGACACGCCCGATACCGTTTGGGTGCAAAATCCAAGTTTTGTGCAAGATTCGGCCCGTATTTTCTTTGCTACGCTCAACGACCCGAATGCACTTTGGCTAGATGCCAATGCCTATCGAAACAACAGGTTTGCAGTCCAACCACGCTCTCTTGGCGTCGTTACTTTTGACGGCCTCGATGCTGCTGGTTACCCATATGCAATTGGCACCAGCCTTACCAATACTGCAGACTACCTGCATGCCAAGCCACTAGACCTCAGTCCGTATACTGCTGCCGATTCTGTATATTTTTCGTTTTTAGTTCAAGCACAAGGTTTTGGAGACCTACCAGAAGCTACCGATTCGCTGCGACTGGAGTTTTATGCCAAAGACCTCGATCAATGGTTTCACGTTTGGGCAACAGCTGGTGATACCACTACGCCGTTTAAGGTAGTTCATATTGCGGTTAAAGACGCCAAGTATTTTAAAAGAGGATTCCAGTTTCGCTTCAGTAATTACGGTGCGCTATCGGGTGCCTTAGATCATTTTCATATCGATTATGTGCACTTGCGTACGCAGTCCAACCTCGCAGACACTTTATTTAAAGATTTCGCCTGGGTATATCCAATGAATACACTTTTACAAGACTACACTGCAGTTCCTTGGGACCATTACAAAAACACACCAAAACCGTTTCGGAATGACTTCCCTGTCGCGCTTCACAATGGCAGCCCAACGCCTGAAAACAACCAATTCGCAGGTCAGTTTACGATAGACCAAACTGGCACACAACTCAATCAATTTTCAATTGCTGGGAGTCAACTTTCCAACGGTGATTTGAACTATGCACCCAATACCACTTATCTATCTACGCACAACATCAGTACTTTGGGCTCGTTTCCAATCAATGGGGGAGGAGACCAACAAGCTTTCCGTGTCAGAGGTACTTTAAACGTCCAATTCCCTAATTTGACCCTCAACGACACAACGAGCTTTTACCAACCGTTTTTCAATTTTTATAGTTACGACGACGGCAGTGCAGAAGCTGCGTTTGGCCCTACTGGGGCGCAAGCGCGTTTGGCAGTAGCTTACAATGCTTACGAGGCCGATTCTTTAGTGGGCGTGTCTTTTCATTTTGTACCTTCAGTAGTTGACGTATCCGATAAATTATTTTTGGTGAGTGTTTGGAGCAATGAAAACGGGCATCCAGGCACACTACTTTACGAAGACGACGTGTTTTTCCCGAGAACCCCACTTTATGGAGATGAACGCGGCATTTTTGTACCGTATTATTTTACCGATACCCAGAAAGTAAGTGTACCTGCTTCCTTTTTTATCGGCTGGAGACAACTCGATGCCGAGCGCTTGAATTTAGGCTTGGATAGGAATATCGACCATTCGGATAAAGTACAATATAGCGTAGATGGAGGCTTTACTTGGTATACCTCGCCATTTGAAGGTTCGGCTATGCTTCATCCTATCTTTTCTACTGCGCTCGATGCAAGTTTAGGTTTTTCACATGAAGTGGCGCAGCAAGAAACATGGAGTGTATTCCCAAATCCGGCACAGCAAGAAGTGCAGGTAACCTTGCCCCTTATTTATCATGGAAAACAAATTTTGTTATTGGACGCAATGGGTAAAATTCAGTTGTCTCAAACGGACAGCACATTTGACATCAGTATGTTGCCTAACGGTGTTTATTTCTTGCGCTGCCCGCAAACGAGCTTGGGCACTTTAAAGCTGATCATCAACAAATAATGAGCGAAAATTTAGAGATTGAAGTAGAGGAAGCAGACCTCTTTGAACATTACCGATTCAAGGCCGATCCTGGCCAAGAAGTCGTTCGGATCGACAAATTTTTGTTGGATCGCATGGCCGATACGTCGCGCAATAAAATCCAGGTGGCCGCCAAAAATGGCAACATTCATGTCAATGGGCAGCCGGTCAAGCAAAATTACCGCGTCAAACCCGGAGACGAAATTGCCATCGTATTGCCCTATCCAGTCAGGGAAATTGAACTTATTGCCCAAGATATTCCAATCGATGTCACTTATGAGGACGACGATTTATTGGTGGTAAACAAAGCAGCAAATATGGTTGTGCACCCTGGTTATGGCAATTATTCAGGCACGCTTGTCAATGCACTTGTTTTCCATTTTGATCACTTGCCAACGCGTCCAAAAGATTATTTTGGCCGACCTGGCCTCGTGCATCGCATAGACAAACACACCACAGGTTTACTCGTCGTGGCCAAAACAGAAAATGCCCTCAATGACCTCGCCAAGCAATTCTATGACCGCACTACCGAACGGCGTTATTACGCCTTGGCTTGGGGCGACATCAGTGAAGACGGCACCATCGAAGGCCACATCGGCAGGTCGCTCAAAAACCGCAAAGTCATGACGGTTTTTCCTGATGGCGCTTATGGTAAACCTGCCATTACGCATTACAAAGTTTTGGAGCGTTTTGGTTACGTGACCCTCATTGAGTGCAAACTAGAAACGGGCAGAACACATCAAATTCGGGCGCACATGCAATCGATTGGCCATCCATTGTTCAACGATTTAGAATATGGCGGAGACCGCATCCTGAAAGGAACTAAATCTGCCGCCTACGAAAAGTTCATGGTCAATAATTTTGCTTTGCTACCTGGTCAGGCCTTACACGCCAAAACACTGGGTTTTGTTCAGCCACGCACCAAAGAGTATTTAGAGTTTGATTCTGAGCTACCTGAGGGTTTTCAGCGCTTATTAGAACGCTGGAGAACCTATTGTTCGGATTTTAAATAAAATTTCTCTATTTTTGCTTTCCTTGGTTGCTAACCAAGCTAAAACTACGCTTTATGAAACAACTATTCATTGCCGCCATTTTAACGCTATGCACTGCATCTGTAAGCTTTTCACAAAACGCTACAGATCCAAAGTTTGTGCGTGAAGCCAACGAAGTCTTCATTTCTGGCAACTACTTTGAAGCCATCAACGCTTGTCAAGATGCCTACAAAAAACTTGGTGCGAGAGGTTCTTTGCGTCAAAAAGGCGATATGGCCTTCAAAATCGCTGAGTCTTACCGTGCGCTCGAAATTTTTGACAAAGCCAACGACTGGTATGGCACATGCATTGAACTCAAATATTTTGATGTAGTTCCTGAAGTTTATTACTACAAAGGCGATATGCAGCGCATGATGAAAGACTTCGACAACGCCATCAAAAGCTACCGCGAGTTCAAGCGCATTGCGCCAAAGTCAAGAACCAAAGAAGTAGACGACGCTATCATGGCTTGTGAGAAATACAAAGATTTTGATGAATTCGAAACCTCCAGATTGGTTGTTAAGTCAGAAGTCAAAATCAATACCAAGCAAATGGACATGGCGCCTTCTTTCATGGACAAGAAAGGTAAAGTTATCGTATTTAGTTCTTCCCGTGAAGAAAGCACTGGTGCCAAACGCGACCCAATTTCAGGTGAAAAATACATGGACTTGTACATTGCAGAATACGACGTCAATGGCAACCCAACAAATGTAAAATCACTCGATACCAAAGGAGTGGTCAACACCACCCAAAACGAAGGTTCTGCTACTTTTGACTCTAAGCGCAAAAACATTTACTTCACGCGTTGCCCGAATGCTGAAAAGATGGATTTAGGTTGTGAAATCTGGACAGCCGTCATGAATGGCGAAGATTTCGACGACCCACGCAAAATCTCTTTAACGATTTCCGATACCATTTCTGTTGGGCATCCATGCTTGTCTCCAGATGACCAAATGCTCATTTTTGCCTCTGACATGAAACAAAGCCCGAACGGTGAAAAATCTTTCGGTGGCCGTGACCTCTGGTATGTCAATTTCGACAAGCGCAGCAAAACTTGGGATTCCATCCCACACAACATGGGCGCTATGTTCAATACTGCTGGCAATGAATTGTTCCCGTCTATCGGCCCGAATGGCCAATTGTATTTTGCATCTGACGGCCTTCCAGGTATTGGTGGCCTTGACCTCTTCGTTGCAGAACAAGTGTCCGGAGAAAACAAATGGACTGGCGTCAAAAACATGGGGTATCCTTTCAACTCACAAGGCAACGACTACGCCATGGCCGATTTCGATGGCAAGTCTGGTTTCTTTACCTCTGAACGCAAAACAACAAGTAATCAAGAATACGCACCAGAAATCTGGAGCTTCAATACGCCACCAAACCTTTTTGATTTGCGCGTGACTGTTTACGAGTCTGGTAAAAAATCGAAAAAATTAGCAGGCGCAAAAGTTTTTGTTACGGTTTCTGATGGCACAAGCTGGGAAGGCGTTACCGATGCTAAAGGTAAAATCATTTGGAAAGAGCGTCCGGACAAAAAAGGCCGTTACATCCTCACAGGTAAAGAATACACCCTCAAAGCAGAGAAAGAAGGTTACTACGAAGACAAAAAAGGCGCAAAAATCTCAACATTAGGTATGGATCAAAGCCAAAGCTTCTTGATCGAGATGCCATTGTTGCCTGTAGGTGAAATCCGCACACCTGAAATTCGCTATGTATTCGACCAATGGGTATTTATCAATGATGCAACTTGTATGTCTTTAGACTCCCTCAAGTTCTTGGATAGCATGCTCAAAGAATACCCGAATGTAACTATTGACTTATTCTCACACACCGACTCACGCGGTGGCGATGCACGCAACCAAATGCTATCTGAAAACCGCGCAAAGGCTGTTTACAAGCATTTAGTTGAGACTTGTGGCATTGACCCACGCCGCATTCGTCCTGTAGGTCGTGGAGAGGCTGAACCAGCTACTTGGGTAGATGAGTCAGGTAAAACAGTTGTCCTTACAGAAGAATATATCAATCAATTCAAAACGACCGATAAAGCGAAGTTTGAAATGCTGCACACCATCAACCGTAGAACCACCGCCAAGATCACCAGTACCACTTTTGATCCAAACACGGCTCCTGCGGCAGACCCAGAATACCGCAAGTTTAAACAACTTCCAAGATTATAAAAATAAAGGCGTCGGAAGGCGCCTTTTGTTTTGAGCCATGAGACGCCTTTTACAAAAAATCGTATTCTTCTTTGAGTTGCAATCCTTTGGCGTATGCGAATGGTGGGCCCGTCGCTTGGGCATCCGCACCAACAAAGTAAGACTTGGGTTTATCTATCTTAGTTTTATTGGTTTGGGCTCACCCGTTTTGCTCTACCTCATTATGGCCTGGATCCTCGAGCACAAGCACTATTTTAAGTTTCAAGCCAAGCGCAAGCAATCTATCTGGGATTTATGAAATTACTGATCACCGGAAGTAATGGCCTTTTGGGCCAAAAACTTATCGATTTATGTGTGTCGAAGCAAATCGATTTCCTTGCGACCTCAAGTGGAGCCAACCGTTATTCGGTTTGCCCAAGTCATCGGTACAAAACGCTAGACATCACCGATGAGCAAAACATGCAAGAGGTGCTCAGCAGTTACCAACCAACGCATGTCATTCATACCGCGGCCATGACCAACGTAGATCAGTGCGAGCTCCAGCCAGAAGCTTGCGATTTAGTCAATCGTCAGGCAGTATTGATGCTCGCCAAGTATTGTCAACTGCACCAAGTTCATTTGCAATTGCTCTCTACTGATTTTGTATTTGATGGTCAAGAGGGGCCTTATATTGAAACCGATACGCCAAATCCATTGAGTGTCTATGCGCGCTCTAAGGTAGAAGCTGAAAAAATCTTGCAACAAACAGAGGGCCTAAGCTACTCTATCGTCCGAACCATTATTGTTTACGGGCAAGGCGAGCAACTTTCCAGATCAAATTTAATCTTGTGGGCCAAAGAGGCGTTGCAAAAGGGCAGCCCTTTACAAATAGTCAATGATCAGTTTAGGGCGCCAACCTGGGCTGCCGACCTCGCATGGGCATGCGTGCGTATTTGTAAGCTCGGTCAAGTTGGTATTTTCCATATTGCAGGGCCAGAGGTGCTCTCGATTTATGATATAGTGGCGCGTGTTGCAGCATTTTACAAGCTGCCAATGTCGCAGGTAACGCAACTCAGTAGCGCTGCCCTTCAACAGCCCGCAAAACGCCCGCCACGCACCGGCTTTGTGCTCGACAAGGCAAATGAGCTATTGGGTTATCAGCCGCATACGCTTGAGCAAACTTTTGCGCTTTTGTAATTGAGAAAAAAATTTATCTTTACCTATCTAAAAAAAATAGAATATGAGTGTTTGGAGAAAAAAGTCACTAGTAGATTTGTTGGCACATGCTGAGAATAGCCAAATGAAACGCACCCTTGGTGCTGGTAGTTTAATTGCCTTAGGAATAGGAGCAATTATTGGCGCTGGCTTATTTGTTCGCACGGCCGCTGCGGCTTCGGAGGCCGCAGGATCAGGAGTGACGATTTCATTTATTATTGCGGCTATAGGCTGTGCTTTTGCAGGCCTTTGTTATGCCGAATTTGCTTCTATGATTCCGATTTCGGGAAGTGCCTATGCTTATTCATTTGTAACGATGGGTGAACTTGTTGCATGGATTATCGGTTGGTCATTAATAATGGAATATGCGCTCGGAGCCGCTACAGTGTCCATTGCATGGAGTGAATACCTCAATAATTTATTAGGTCATGCCATACCCTACGAATGGTGTCATTCACCATTTGAAAGTATGTACAATGTATCTCATGATATTGTGGTACAGATTCAAAAATTACCTGGACACTGGGATGGAATAGAAAAAGGTATTTTGAGTGCAGCGCAATATGAAAATCTACCTGCAAATTTAGCTTCAAAAGTAACGATTACTTCGGGGTTCATTAATGCTCCTGCATTAATCATTCTCTTAGCATTAACCCTATTGTTAATCAAAGGAACAAAAGAATCCGCACGTGTCAACGCCATCATTGTTTTTGTTAAAGTTGCAATTGTTTTGGTATTTATTGTAATCGGATGGTACTTCATTAAAGATTCAAATCATACACCTTACCTTATACCGGAAGGCACATTTGGACATGATGGTTTCTTTAAATGGGGCTGGGGAGGCGTTTTGGGAGGCGCTGGTATAGTATTCTTTGCTTTTATTGGTTTTGATGCGGTTAGCACAACAGCACAGGAGGCAAAAAATCCAAAGCGAGATATGCCAATTGGAATTTTAGGATCACTTGCGATATGTACAGTTTTATATATCCTCTTTGGACATGTGTTAACTGGTGTTGCGCATTGGAGTGAATTTGCAACAGCAGGAAAAGAAGCATCAGTTTCCTATGCAATTAAAGAATACATGGTGGGTTATGAGTGGTTAGGAACAGGGGTAACACTTGCAATATTAGCTGGCTTTTCCTCAGTTATTTTGGTCATGCTCATGGGACAAAGCCGCGTGTTCTTTTCCATGAGTCAGGATGGACTTATTCCAGCCGCATTTGGAAAGCTTCACCCTAAGTTCCAAACACCTTATATTGCTAATTGGATGTTATTTGTTTTTGTCGGTGCATTCGCAGCATTAGTGCCAGGAAGTGTAGCTGGTGACCTTACCTCGTTTGGTACTTTATTCGCATTCATTCTTGTGAGCCTAGGAATATTAATAATGCGAAAAAGTAATCCTGAATTAAAACGCCCATTCAAAACTCCTTTGGTTCCTTTAGTTCCGATATTAGGAATTCTTGTTTGTACCGCAATGATTGTTTCTTTAGATCAAGCTACCCTCAAAGCAGCGGGTATATGGATGGCCATTGGGCTTGTAATTTACTTCACATATAGCCGAAGAAATTCACACCTCCATCCGAAAAAATAAACTGTTTGCAGCTTATTTAACATACTAAGCCTAGGCTATTTCAAGACCAACTCTATTTGAACTAACGGGAAATGTCGCAAATGAAAAGTAAGCAGTCTCTCGGCCTGCTCGATGCCACGTTGTTGGTATCGGGTTCGATGATCGGTTCGGGTATTTTCATTGTTTCTACACTAATGCTGCGCGATATTGGGTCGCCGGCTTGGTTGTTGGTCTTGTGGGTGCTTACCGGCCTGATCACCGTTTTTGCCGCCTTGAGCTACGGAGAACTTGCGGGCATGATGCCCAACGCAGGAGGGCAGTATGTGTATATCCAACGCGCTTATGGCAAAATGGCTTCGTTTCTCTACGGCTGGACCGTTTTTACCGTGATCCAGACAGGCGTCATTGCGGCTGTCGCGGTTGCTTTTGCGAAGTATACTGCCGTCTTTTTCCCTGGTTTGAATGCAAGCATTTTTGAAACTTCTTACTTTACGGTTACTTGGGCTCAGGTTCTTGCCATTTCGTCGGTTGCTTTACTTACTTATTCAAATGCCCAAGGCGTTCAGAATGGGAAAATCATCCAGTTCATTTTTACTTCTGCCAAGCTTTTTGCGCTCGGAGCTTTGATTGTTTTAGGAATATATTTGGGCCTGAAAACAGATGTCTTTGCCCTCAACTTTGCCGACGCCTGGAAAGCCACCAAGACTGTTGTAGCCAATGACGGCGCTAAAGTTTTTCAGATACCACTCACTGGATGGGCGCTAGTTGGTGCATTAGGTGCCACCATCATCAATTCGTTGTTTTCTGCCGATGCCTGGAACAACGTCACTTTTATTGCAGGTGAAATCAAAGACCCTAAAAAGAACATCCCTAAAAGTTTGTTTTTTGGTACTTTAATCGTCACCGTCATCTACATTTTAGCTAATATTGCCTATCTCGCTTTATTACCGATCAACGGCAGTCCGGATGGGCTCAACCCAATAGACCAAGGAATGCTTTTTGCAAGCAACGATCGCGTTGGTGCATCTGCAGCTTATGTTATTTTCGGCGATGCTGGGATTCTCCTAATGGCTGGTCTGATCATGGTGTCAACTTTTGGCTGCAATAATGGCTTGGTTCTGGCGGGTTCTCGTTTGTTTTATGCGATGTCCAAAGATGGTTTGTTTTTCAAGAGTGCAGCCAGTTTGAACGCGAATGGTGTCCCTGCTCAAGCACTCTGGATCCAATGTGCTTGGGCGAGTGTTTTGTGTCTCTCCGGAAAATACGGCGACTTGCTCACCTACAGTACTTTCGCTAGTTTGTTGTTTTACATCCTGACTATTTACGGAATTTTCAGGTTGCGCAAATTAGAACCCGATACACCAAGGCCTTACAAAGCTTGGGGTTATCCATTTATTCCTGCACTTTATATCGTGCTTACACTCGCCATTTGCATCGACCTCTTGATTTACGATTTTCGCAATGCCGGTATGGGCTTGTTTATCGTATTGCTCGGCATTCCGGTATATTACTTAATAGAGTCGAAAAGAAAGGCCGATTAATCAATATTTGTGGCGCTACCTCGTTGAGCGTTCCATGAAAAAACCTTTTGTTATCTTCTCCAAACGTCTAGAGCGCGGCACCATTCTTTGGTTGTTTGTTTGCGTGCTGACTATTTTTATGCCTAGAATAGTGGCCTTTTTCCTGCCGCAAGACCTTTCCTATGAGTGGACTTATGTACAGGAACGCAAAGTCAAGCAAGCATTTACCGGGCGAAACGCTTCCGCTTATCAATATCAACACTATTCAGTGCGTTTTAAGCCACTTTGGAAACGATGCGCACCTGAGTCCTTAAGCGCTTCTGATTGGCAACGCTTAGGGCTCAGTTCCAAACAGGCCGCATCTTTGTTGCGTTACAGAGCCAACTATGGTTTTCATTCTATTGAACAGATGCGGCGCATTCGCGTTTTACCAGCAGCCTTACTCAATTTGATTTCAGATTCGTTGCTTTTCGATGGGCAATCAAGCAAAGCAAACACAGCAGTGATTGCAAAAGAGGATAGAGGTATAAACGATCAAAAAAATGTATCTCAACAGCGAATAAACAAATTGGATTTGAACTCCGCTACAGTCGTCATGTTGGTTGCCTTGCCCGGACTAGGTGATTATTCCGCAGCAAAAATTATTGCTTATCGCGAGCGTTTAGGTGGATTTTTATCTTTGGACCAACTTCTGGAAATTCAAGGCCTCAAGCCAGAAACGCTAGAAAAGGTTTTGCCTTATTTGACACTTGAACAAACCGTCAAGCGCATTTCAATCAATAGCGTTCCTTATGAAAAACTCAAGCAGCATCCCTATTTAACTTGGAATCAGGCCAATTCGATTATCAAAATGCGCAAACAACGCGGCCAGTTTAAAGATGTAGAAGAGCTCAAAGAATCGGTATTAATTGACGACGAGACGTACAAAAAACTCTTGCCTTATGTATCTTTGTGACATGACAATTCACGATCAACTCAAAGCAGTCATCCGCGATGTGCCCGATTTTCCAAAACCGGGTATCCTCTTCAAGGATATTTCTACCATTATGCTCAGTCCTGAGGTTTCTAATGCCGTCTTGGATCATTTAGAAGCGCAATACAAAGACGCAGGCTTAGATGCCATTGCGGGTATTGAAAGCCGTGGTTTTCTTTTTGGCTATCCTTTGGCCATGCGCTTGGGTCTTCCGTTTGTACTCATTCGCAAAGAAGGAAAGCTTCCTTATGACAAAATCAAGCACGCCTACGAGCTCGAATATGGTTCGGCAGTCATTGAAATGCATACCGATGCAGTCAAAGCAGGGCAGCGTGTTCTGATCCACGATGACCTCCTTGCCACCGGCGGTTCGGCTGCCGCTGCCGCAACACTCATAGAAAAAAGTGGTGGGGTAGTAGCCGGATTTGATTTTCTAGTGTCACTTGATTTTTTAAACGGTACTGAACACCTTTCCAAGTTCAGCGATCAAATCAACGCCATCGTTCATTATTAAATCTAATTTATGGACTGACCCTTCACTCCAAATCGCATTAATCAACAACATCAATCAACAACATCAATCAACAACATGAGTAACTATTTTACAGAACAACAGCAGCTCTTGGCCCAAATGGTCCGGGACTTCGCTGAGCGAGAAATTCGTCCCCAAATGAAGCACTGGGACGACCACGAAATCTTCCCTGTCGAGGTCATGAAAAAAATGGGAGAACTCGGCTTACTAGGTATTTTTATCCCAGAACAATATGGCGGTTCGGGTTTTAGCTACAATGAATACGCCACCGTATTGATGGAGCTTGGCAAAGTATGTGGTGGTGTGGGGCTCAGTGTTGCCGCCCACAACTCGCTGTGTACGGGCCATATCTATTACCACGGCTCAGAGGCGCAAAAACAAAAATATTTACCCAAATTAGCTAGCGGCGAATGGATAGGCGCATGGGGCTTAACTGAAGCCAATACCGGCTCTGATGCCATGCGCATGAAAGCCACAGCGGTTTTAGATGGAGAGCATTGGGTCTTGAATGGGTCCAAAAACTGGATCACGCATGGGCTTTCTGGTGATGTAGCTGTGGTACTCATCCGCACAGGAGAGCTATTAGACAGCAAAGGCATTACGGCTTTTATTGTCGAGAAAGGCACACCTGGCTTCTCAGCGGTTAAAATCAAAGACAAACTTGGCGTGCGCGCAAGTGAAACAGCCGAGCTCATTTTTGACAACGTTCGCCTCCCTAAAGAAAACGTAATCGGTGAGGTAGGGCAGGGCTTCGTGCAAGCCATGCAAATTCTAGATGGCGGTCGCATTTCCATTGCCTCGCTCAGTTGTGGCATCGCCCGCGGCGCATTTGAAGCTTCTGTAAAATACGCCAAAGAACGCGAGCAATTTGGCCAGCCAATTGCTCAATTCCAGGCAATCAGCTTCAAATTAGCCGATATGGCTACCCAAATAGAAGCAGCTGAACTTCTTACTTTTCAAGCTGCTGCTAAGAAAGATGCCAAGCTACCGGTCACTAAAGAAGGTGCTTTTGCGAAATATTTTGCCTCTGAGGTTTCGGTCAAGTGTGGCAATGAAGCCGTTCAAATTATGGGCGGATACGGTTATACCAAAGAGTACCCAGCAGAGAAATTTCTCAGAGATTCCAAGCTCATGACCATAGGGGAGGGCACTTCTGAAATTCAAAAGTTGGTTATTTCCAGAGAAATATTGAAATAATTTTGTAGAATTCAATTTCTCTCGTATCTTTGCGACCCTAAGTTTAAAACAAAGAAATTAAAGCATATGTTGATCATTCCAATTAAAGAAGGCGAGAACATCGAACGCGCATTGAAGAAGTACAAGAAAAAGTACGAGAAAACCAATGTAATGAAACAATTGCGTGCCCGAAGAGAATTCGTGAAGCCATCTATTACAAACCGTCAGGAAGTGATTCGCGCAGCTTACAAACAAAGAATGCAAAGTCAGCAATTGTAACCATTTGCTACAAAATACGTATGGAAAGGAGCTTCGGCTCCTTTTTTTATGCTCCAAGAATTCGAAAATTATTTACGCCAAGAAAAACGCTATTCAGCGCATACTTGTCTTGCCTATTTACAAGACCTCCAACAGTTCAGTGTTTTTGCAGGCTGTGCGCAACTCCAAGATTGGCAAGAGCAGAACAGTGCAACAATTAGGGGCTGGATGGTTGCGTTGCTAGAACAAGGCCTGAGCAAGCGTTCTGTCAATCGCAAACTTGCCGCCTTGCGCACCTTTTTCAAGTGGTTGCGCAAAGAGGGGAGACTCGCCGAAAATCCGATGACGCGTATACAAGGCCCAAAAGGCGAAAAACGCCTTCCTGTTTTTGTCAAAGAAACTGAACTCGACGCGCAGAAAGTGAATGCACTTTTTAGTACTGATTTTGAAGGCCTGCGCAACCAACTCATCGTGGAGCTTTTTTATCAAACAGGCATGCGTTTGTCTGAGCTCATCGACCTCAAAGAAGCGGCTGTCAATGCACAGCACATAAAAGTTCTGGGAAAGCGCAATAAAGAGCGCCTTATTCCCATTGCTCCTGAACTCACTATCAAAATCAATCAATACCGTGCAGCAAAACAAGCCTTGAGCCTTGAGCATCCCAATTTGTTGGTGCGCAGAAATGGCGAAGCTTTGTATCCTCAACTCGTGTATCGTTTGGTTAAAGAAGTACTCGGCACCTTAAGTGGAGTAGAGAAGCGCAGCCCACATGTCTTGCGCCATACTTTTGCCACACACATGCTCAATAATGGTGCTGGGCTAGAGACCCTCAAAGACCTCCTTGGCCACGCAAATTTATCTGCTACGCAAGTCTATACACACAATTCATTTGCTCAATTGCGCAAAGCTTATGGAAGCGCGCATCCAAGAGCATTGAAATCATAGTAAATTAATAGGCAAAGCGCTGAAATTGCCTATCTTTGCCGCACAATTTAGAACTATGAATTTAGCAGCAGTTGGTAGTGTCGCATTCGACGCCATCGAAACACCCTTCGGGAAAACAGACAAAATCGTTGGTGGCGCAGGCTCTTATATCGCCTTGGCCTCTTCCTTCTTCGTCAAAGAACAGAGTTTAATCTCTGTAGTAGGCGGTGATTTCCCAAAAGATTTCCTCACTTTGTTAGAAGCAAAAGGAGTTGATGTCAGCGGTATTGAAATCAAACAAGACGAAAAAACCTTTTTCTGGTCGGGTCGTTACCATACCGACCTGAACTCGCGTGATACCCTCATTACAGAGCTCAATGTGCTAGCTGACTTCAAACCAGTTGTGCCAACACACGCTCAAAATGCAGCTTTTTTAATGCTCGGCAATTTGAGCCCAGCTGTCCAGTTGTCTGTCATTCAACAAATGACTACCCGTCCTAAGCTCATCGCCATGGACACCATGAATTTCTGGATGGACATCGCCCTAGACGACCTCAAAGAAACACTCAAACATATCGACGTTCTGATCATCAACGACGAAGAAGCCCGCCAGCTTTCAGGGGTATACTCTTTGCGTAAAGCTGCAGGCATAATTCGTGCAATGGGCCCTGCTATTCTCATCATTAAGAAAGGTGAGCATGGCGCTTTGTTGTTTCATGAAGAAAATATTTTTTACGCGCCTGCGCTTCCGTTAGAAGAAGTTTTTGACCCAACTGGTGCTGGCGATACTTTTGCAGGTGGTTTTATGGGTTATTTAGCCGCAGCACCAAAGCTCGACTTCGACGCCATGAAACGCGCCATTATCGCAGGTTCTGCACTTGCTTCTTTCTGCGTAGAGAAATTCGGAACTGAGCGCTTACTAGAAATCAATCAACAAGACCTACACGAGCGCATGCAAGAATTTGTCGCTTTATCTACCTTTCAACTGGAAGCCTAATGGAATTACAGCACTACACCGAACAAATCGTGGCTTTGAGCCAGCAAGAAGATCTTTTGCAATTAGGTCGCACCGCAAGTGAGCTCAAACAGCAGTTCGAAGATCTCTTGATTGAACTCGAGCGCCAAGAACAAGTCAAAAGATTAGAAGCCGCAGACCAAGGCAATTCCTATGAAGAAATCGATTACACGCCTCAAAAAGAAGCGTTTTTTGAAGCCTTCAATGTATTTGTAACAAAGCGTAAAGCCCAACAACAGTTGCAGCAAACCCTTGAGACGCAAAACCTCAAGCTCAAAAGAGACCTTATTACACGTCTCAAAGAAGTCATCGACAACGAAGAGAAAATCGGTACTGCTTTTCAGGCCTACAAAGAAATCCACGAGACCTGGAAAAAAATCGGCGCCATTCCACGTGAGCAGCGCGAAACCATTCAAAAAGAATATTCTCGCTTGCTCGAGATTTTCTTTTACAACATTAAAATTTACAAAGAGCTCAAGGACCACGACTACCGCCGCAACAAACAACTCAAAGAGGATTTGATTTTCAAACTCAAACAGTTGCGCGTAGCTGCTCTTGAACAACGCGATTTAGAAGCGCAGTTGCACGTACTTCAAGACGAATGGGAAGAAATCGGCCCGGTTCAAAATGAAGATTGGGAGCTCATGAAAAATGCGTACTGGGAAGCCGTCCGCAGCATCTACGACAAAATCAACGAACACTACGAAGCCCAAAGACAAGTATTGAAGGCTAATATCGATGCCAAGAAAAAATTGGTTGCCGATCTCGCAGCACGCTTGCAAGAGGCCGAACAATGGAACAACTTCAAGCATTGGGAAACCCAAACAGCATTTGTACTCGATTTACAAGCCCAATGGAAAACTATTGGCTCGGGTAGCCGCAAGGATAACGAAGCGGTATATCAATCTTTTAGAGCACTTTGCGACGAATTCTTTGCCGCTAAGAAGAACTTCTCCAAAGAGATAGACGCCGTCAGTCAAGAAATCGTTCAAAAGAAAAAGGGCTTGATCGAAAAGGCACAGGCCTTGAGCAGTTCTACCGACTGGAAAAACACCGCCGACCAACTCAAAAAACTCCAAAAACAGTGGCAAGATTTCGGCTCTGCTGGCCAGCGCTACGAAAACAAATTATGGAAAGAATTTAGAGCCGCTTGCAATGGCTTCTTTGATGCGCGTCAAGCACATTTTGAAGGTCAGGATGCAGAGAATTCCGGAAACCTAACTGCAAAGCTGGCGTTAATTGAGTCCCTCAATCAGTATACCTTGCCAACAGATAAACAAGCTGCATTAGCTCAATTGCGCGATTTTCAGCAACAATTCAATGCGATAGGCCAAGTAGGCATCAAAGAAAGACAAAACGTCTACACCGCGTTTAAAACACGCATGGACGAACTATACAAAGACCTCAAACTCGAGGGTCAGGAAAAAGAACGCATTTTCTTCCAAGCAAAACTTGAAGGTTTGTTGGCTTCTCCTGACAAACAACGCCTCTTGCAATCAGAGCGCCAAGAGATCCGCAAACAAATCGATTTCTTGCAAAAAGATATTTTCACCTTAGAAAACAATCTTGGTTTCTTTGCACGCTCAAAAGGCGCAGACCAACTCCGCCTAGATGTGCAGAAAAAAGTCGAAGCAGCGCAAGAAAAAATCCAAGGTCTCAAAGCAAAGCTTAAACTCATCCCGAATGAATAGCTTCATCAATTTACTGTTGCTTGTCTTGAGCTTCCCGACGCTCCTGTTTTCTGTCTTTGTTGGTTTTGACCTTCCTATTGACTTTCTGAACACGACCGGTAAGCGCCTGCCATTTGGTGCTGAAGTTTATCTTGGTTTGGGCTTATTGCTCTTGATCATCGGTCTCAGACGCAGTATCCGCCGCTGGATGGGCGTGTCTATGGTGAAGCAAGTCAGTAAATTCGTTTGGAATGAGGCCATTAGCAAAGAGCGTCGCACCCGCGTGTTTGTCTACAATTCCTTGGAAGGCGTCGTCTTTTTGAGTTTGGCATTTGCACATTGGTTTTTGACACCATCAGCTATTTTTGTGCAACTTGTTTACCTTGTTTTAGCGCTCGATTCCTTTCTTTTTGTCTTGATCAATCAATCCAATTTTAGGGTAGGGCTGAGCTCAAAAGCAATTCTTGTTGCCGACAGAGAAGTGCTCCTGATTTACCTAAATGGCCTAAGAAAAGTATCGGTTAGCCAGCAGACAATATACTTCGATTACAGCGAGAATCTACAGTTGTCTTTCCCGCTAGACTGCATTGAAGAGCAGCAGAAAACCAACTTTTTTACTGCCCTAGAAAGCCAAATAGATCGTGACCGCGTTCTTTTTCAGCACACAAAATAGAATTTGTACTTTCGTACAATGCACGGTGTAGCCCCCAAAAAAATTCTACTTGTTCGCTTCAGTTCTATTGGCGACATCGTCCTGACTTTCCCTGTTGTTGCGGCAATAAAATCTTATTTTCCGACGTGTCAAATAGACTACGTCACTAAGAAACAATTTTCAACATTACTGCAAGCTTGTCCGGACCTCAACCAGACTTTTGTGCTCGATCATTCGTTGCCTGAATTGCGTCAACAAATTAACTTCAAGCAGTATGATGTCATATTTGATTTACACCACAACCTGCGCACGCGTTTACTGCTATGGGCCTGTGGTACGCCTGTGTATAGGTTCCCAAAAAATAACTTGCAGAAGTGGCTGCTGACTAAATTTAAGGTGCGTCCAAAACAGCGCACACATGTGGTAGAGCGCTATTTGCAACCTTTATCAAAACTGGTTCCGACATGGAAACCGCTTGCTGCTTCCTTCAAATACGACATTCCAATTACATCCCAATTTGACGTAGAAGCTAGGTTTCAAGTCAAGCCAAAAATGTATACTGCCGTGGCAATTGGCGCACAGTTTGCCACCAAAAGACTACCCACAGATTTACTCATTCAACTCCTTGAGCAAATCAAACAACCCATTGTAATTTTAGGAGGAAAGGAAGACCTGCTAACGGCCGAACACATATTAAAGCATTGTCAGCAGTGCAAAGTTATTTCTGCCGTGGGCCAAACAAATATCCATGAGTCGGCATGGCTGATTAAAAATGCGAGTGCGTTGCTTACCCACGATACCGGCCTGATGCATATTGGCGCAAGTTTTGACTTGCCAATTCATGTCATGTGGGGCAATACCACCCTTGATTTTGGCATGTGCCCATACCGTTTAGAACAAGAGGACATATTCCATTATGAAGTGCCAAATTTGGCCTGCAGACCCTGTTCTAAAATTGGCCATCAGCAATGTCCGAAAGGGCATTTTAACTGCATGCGCAAGCAAGACTTACCCGGAATAGCGCGCGCACTGAATCAGTAGATTACAAAAGTGCCGAACAAGAAAACTATTCGTTTTCCAAAAATAATTTTTTGAGTTCTGTGGCCTCAGAAGGCTTCATTTTACCCGCCAATATGAGCGCAAGTTGTTTGCGTCTGAGCGCGCCCTCGAAACGCATTTTCTCTTCTTCTGTTTCAGGGATGAGTTCCGGAACCTGAATCGGGTTGCCGTTCTGATCTACTGCTACAAAGGTGTAAATGGCTTCATTGCATTTTTCGCGTTTACCAGTAACAGGGTCTTCTACAAAAACATCCAAAAACACCTCCATTGAGGAATTAAATGCCCTAGAAACTTTGGCTTCTAGCGTGACAATTGATGCGTGATTTATTGGTTTTTGAAAAGATACATTATTGACTGATGCCGTTACCACCACGCGTTTGGAATGGCGGTGGGCTGATACACTCGCAATAACGTCCATCCAGGCGAGGAGCTGGCCTCCAAATAGATTTCCGAGCGTATTGGTGTCGTTGGGCAATACAATTTTGGTTGTAATGGCGAGGGTGTCAATGGCTTTGTTGGCTTTCATAGAACAAAGTTAATGAATCCATGTTATCGACATTATTTAAAAGGACAATATAAAAATTTAGCAGACTTATTGTATTTTTACCACAAACTATCATGCTCTATCTGAATCAACTATGAAACGATACTCCAAACTGGTGCTCTTTTTAGGTGCACTCGCTCTTTTTTCTTCAGTCCAGGCCCAACAGCCACAACGTGTTTTGGACGTGCAAAACATGCGCGACGGCGAAAATGTAGAATACTGCATTACGCACAAAAAACACACGGCTTTACTCCAAAACCCAGACTATGTAAAAGGTCTAGCTATTGCAGAAGCAGAGTTTGAAGAGGTCTCCAAAAAAGGCGAAACTCAAAAGGCAACGATCTACACCATTCCTGTCGTTTTTCACGTGCTTCACTTTGGTGGTATTGAAAACATCTCAGACGAACAAATTCTCAATGCCTTGGCCATCTTGAACAGAGATTACCGCAAGCAAAATGCAGATACAGCAAATGTGCACCCTGATTTTCTCGGAATGCCTGCTGATATCGAAATAGAATTTAAGTTAGCAACAATTGCACCCAATGGTCAATGCTTTAGCGGCATTACCCGCACCTTTTCACCGATGAGCCTTCAAGGTACTGACGGAGGCGCACAAGTAGATGCCATCGTCGCAGGCAATAACGTTTACAATGGCCAATGGCCAGGCAATAAATACCTTAATATTTTTATTTGTGCTGAAATCGGTGGCGCTGCAGGTTATACATACAAACCTACCAATTGGTCCGCTTCAAGTATGCAAAACGGCATCTGGATTCTCCACGATTACGTGGGTGCAATCGGAACCGGTGGAGCAGGCACGAGCAGAGCGCTTACGCATGAGGTAGGGCATTGGCTCAACCTTGACCACACTTGGGGTGGAAACAACAATCCAGGAACAGCAACAAGTTGTGCTGGAAACGGCGATAACGTGCAAGATACACCAACCTGTATTGGCGTAACAGCTTGCCTCCTCAATTCCAACACATGTAGCAATGACAATGCATATTGGGGTTTTGATATGCGAGACAACGTCGAGAACTACATGGATTACTCTTATTGTTCTAAAATGTTTACCGAAGGACAGCGCACCAGAATGCGCAGTGCTTTACAAGTATCGAGCACAGGTCGCGCAAATGTTGTGTCGGCAGCCAATTTAGCAGCTGTAGGTGCATCCGGAACCCCTTATCTTTGTAAAGCAGATTTCAGTGCCGATAAGTCTACGGTTTGTCTTGGCAATACCGTTCAGTTCCAAGACGAATCTTACAATGCCGTTACAACATGGAATTGGGTCATTACACCCTCAACAGGTTGGAGCTTTGCCAACGGCACCTCGGCAAACGTTGCAAATCCTGCAATTACGTTTGATACGCCAGGCATGTATGATGTCCAGCTGACAGCAACCGACGGCACCAACAGCGACGCCGAAACCAAAACAGGATTTATCCGCGTGTTGGGTGCGCCAGCAAGCATTCCGTATTGGGAAGGTTTTGAGGCTTATACCTCATTGAGTAACCTACCAAATTGGGAGATTTACAACGCGCCAATCAACAATGCTTTTGTATTAGAATCGAACTTTGGCCATTCTGGAACTAAATGTGTACGCCTCAATAACTTTGGTCAGGCAGCTTCCAATACTGATGAGCTGACCTCTACCAACATCGATTTATCAAGTATCGATACCACAACAGGTACCGTCACACTTTCTTTCCGCTATGCTTATCGCAAAAAAACGGCCAGTGACTACGAATACCTCAAAGTATTCATTACTGGCAACTGTGGTGAAAATTGGGCCCAAAGAAAAACACTAGGCGGCAACCAACTTTCTAGTCAGGTCTCATCTTCTTCTTGGGCACCAACTAGTCAAGCGGACTGGGTTACCGTTCACATGACCAACGTCACCAACAACTACTTTACCGATAATTTCCGCATGCGTTTCAAGTTTGAAGGCGAGGGCGGTAACAACTTCTTCCTAGATGACATCAATTTATATAGTGGTGGCCCATCAAATGAATTAGTGGTGGCTGCTGTTGGTCAAAATCAATTCGCTGATTTAAATCTTTATCCAAACCCAACAGACGGCGACGTCCATGTACAGTTCACAGCTCAAGTGGGTGGAGCAGCACAATTGCGCATCACAGATTTAAGCGGCAAAATCATTGCAAATTACCCATTACAAGTGCAAACTGGTGCCAACTTAGTGATCACCGACACCAAACAATTGGCAAGCGGTAGCTATCTAATGGTTCTTGAACTCAAAGGCGTGTCTAGCACCCGACCTTTTGTAGTCAAATAAATTTAGGTCGAGCGGGGGTCAATTCAAATCGTCCTCGTTTTGGCTAAAGAATTCAAATAGGAGTTTTGCTTTTGCGGCTCCTATTTTTTTTGCAATTAGCTCAGGGGCCGCCTCCCGAATTTGAGCCAATGTTTTGAACTCATGGTAGAGGGCTTCAATTGTCTTTGGCCCTAAACCTTTGATTTGATCAAGTGCGGAACCTACGGCATTTTTGCTGCGTCGGTTGCGGTGATGGCTCAAGCCAAAGCGGTGTGCTTCGTCGCGGAGCTGTTGTACTAATTTGAGCGCTAAAGACCTTCTGTCCAAAATTAAGGACCTAGAGAATCCGGGCTTGTAAAGTTCTTCCAAACGTTTGGCCAAACCGACAAGTTTAAGTTGGCTTTGCAAGCCAATTTCCTCGATGGCTTCTAATGCAGCACCTAATTGCCCTTTCCCGCCGTCGATGATGACCAAATCGGGTAATGGCTGCCCTTCTTCCTTTAAGCGACTGTAGCGTCTGCCTACGGCTTCTTTCATGGTGCTAAAGTCATCTGGCCCAACCACGGTTTTGACATTGAAGTGGCGGTAGTCGGCTTTACTCGACACCCCATTTTTGAAAACAACACACGCCGAAACAGGATTGGTGCCTTGTAAGTTGGAGTTGTCAAAACACTCGATGTGCAGCGGTGGTTTGGACAGTCCGAGCGCACTTTGTAGTTCTAATACGGCTTGCATGGGTACATTTTGAACTGCGGTACTCTTGTTCATCGCTGCTTTACGTGCTTGAAGCTGTGCATGCCGAACGTTGTTCATGGCCATTTCTAGCAGTTGCTTTTTTTCGCCGATTTTAGGAAAAATACTCTTTGCATCTGCCAGCACTAATGGGTCATTTAAACCCACCACAATTTCTTTTGAGCTGCTTTCAAAGTGACCCCTGAGTTGCGGAATGATTTGTCTGTATAAGGTCTCAAGAGGTACATCCAAGGGGTCGGAAACCTTTGATGTGTAGGCATGCACAATACTTCCCTCGCAAATGACGAGGTAACTCAGCCAAGCATCTGTTTGGTTTTTTTCGACATAACACACATCAAAATTTTGGGTATGATCCGAAACAACCATCGATTTGGCTTGGTATTTACCGAGCGCATCGATCAGCTCTTTACAGCGCTGAGCAGCTTCAAATGCTTGATTGCTGGCGTGCACCAACATGTCTTTTTTGAGTTGCTGAATCAAGGAAAAGTTCTTGCCTTCAAGTAATAAGCGAACACTTTGTAAGGTTTGGTCGTAAGCAGCGGGCGTTTGTAAGTTTTCACAAGGCCCTGCACATTTGCCGATGTGATATTCTAAGCACACTTTGTATTTGCGCTGTTCTAGTTTTTGGGTTCTCAAGTCTAGTGCACACGTTCTGATTTGAAATAGCTCGCGGATGAGCGTCAGCAATTGATGCATCTGCTTGACGTTAGGGTAGGGGCCGTAATAAGTGGATCCATCATTGAATTTCCTTCTTGTCGGAAAAACCCGCGCAAACGCCTCATTTTTGATCACAATCCAGGGGTAGGTTTTGTCATCTTTCAATAAAACATTGTATCTCGGTTTGTAACTCTTGATGAGGTTGTTCTCGAGTAACAACGCATCGAGTTCATTTTGAACGACCGTAAAGCGCATATCGCAAATGAGCTTCACTAAAGTGCGCGTTTTGCCATCCAAATGGTCTTTCTGGAAATAAGAACTTACGCGCTTTTTTAAGTCGATGGCTTTGCCGACGTAGATAATTGTGCCATTTTGATCCAAAAACTGATACACGCCCGGATTATGTGGGAGCGTGTTTACTTTATTGGCAAGTTGGTCTTTGGAATTCATAGCTCAAAATTAGAAACATTGCGCGGAATATCTCGCTCTTCTTATCTTTGTTGTATGCTAGATGAATTTATCCAATCTGCCTTAAAGGAAGATATCCAAGACGGTGACCACTCTTCAATGGCTTGTGTACCTGCTGAGGCGCGTTCAAAAGCGATTTTATTGATCAAAGAAACGGGCGTGTTAGCCGGAATGCAAGTGTCGCAAAGAATTTGTGAACTATATGATCCAAGTCTAGAATTGACCTCCTTTCTCCAAGACGGCGATCACGTCAGTTATGGTCAAATTGCTTTTACCTTGGAGGGTTCGGCCCGGTCCATTTTAGCTGTTGAGCGCTTGCTTTTAAATTGCATGCAGCATATGAGTGGCGTTGCAACCAAAACCGCACATTATGTCTCGCTCATTGCCGGTACAAACTGTACTTTATTGGATACGCGTAAAACCACACCGGGCCTGCGTTTTTTAGATAAATATGCGGTTAAAATCGGCGGAGGAGCAAATCATCGTTTTGGACTCTATGACATGATCATGCTCAAAGACAACCACATCGACTATGCTGGCGGTTTAAGACCAGCTCTGGAGCGCACGAACGCCTATCTTCAAGCACAAAAATTAAATCTGAAGGTGGAGGTAGAAGTGAGGTCAATGGAAGAATTGAAAGCACTGTTAGCAATTGATCAGCCATATGACCGCATCATGTTAGATAACTTCACTCCTGAAGCGCTCAGTGTAGCTTTAACCCTGATTCCTTCGACTATCGAGACGGAAGCCTCTGGTGGCATTACTGAAGAAACCATAAGAGCATATGCCGAAACTGGAGTACAGTATATTTCCGTTGGTGCACTTACACATTCGGTAAAGGCACTAGACATGAGCCTCAAGGCGCAACTTTAAAATAGGCTATGGCCAAATACAGGTCGGCAGTTTCACGGATTTGCACTTCAATTTCATGTATTTGCGTACCCTGATGCACACGGGCATCTAAAAAAGTCGTTTCCTCTTTTTTTCGCCTAGAATGAATGTGGATTTCATTTTTGAAAGAAAGATTTTCTAGCCCAACCAATTTATATATTGCTTCCTTGGCGCACCACAATTGCAAGTACCATTCTTTTGGGTGGTCGGCACATAAAATTTTTTCATCCTCAAGCGCAAATTTATTGATGATGTTTGTTGCATCGCGTTCTTTTTGTTCGATGTCTATTCCGATAGGAAACGTCCAACATGCGAGGGCAATATAATCTTTGCTATGCGAAACAGAAAGTGCTTTTTCAACAGCAGAAAAATAGGGCTTCCCGGAGGGTTGATACAAAATTGGAGAGTTGATAATCAGTTGGTTGCGTAGGTGTCGCACCCCTAAAAATTCAATTTTACGTTTAGGATTTGAACGGAGATTTAAGAGTTCAATTTCTTGCTCAAAAAGCACGGTCGCTTCAAGATCAAAAGAATCTGACTTCAATAAGGCAAATTGAAAAAGAGGAAGATTGAAATCGAAGAGGTCGTACATCTCAGGATAACGCTTAAATATTGTACAAAGATGCGCAAACATCTGATAGATTTTTGATGAATTTTATGTTAAGACTATGGAATTTTCTATATTTACAATCTTTAAAAAACGAGAAATAGTAAAATTTATACGCATTCATATGGTGGGTAGACTGAAATTATTGCTTTTAAGTGTTTTGTTTGTAAGCACTTATGCATTTTCACAATCGGGTCTTGGTACGCTTCGCGGTACCGTGACAGATGAAGCAACCAAAGCTCCTTTGGAGTTTAGCAAGGTCTTGTTGAAGCAAGCCGGAGCTATTCGTGGTAGTGCAATCACCGACGATAAGGGTAAATTCCAAATCAATGGTATCCAACCAGGATCCTACGATGTCGAGGTTAGAAATGCCGAGGGAGGTTATCAAAACCTCACCATGCAGGGTGTTTCTATTTCTCCTGATCGCATTACTTTCTTGGATAACCTGACCCTCACAACCAAAACACAAGAAACCAAAGAAGTTAAAGTTGTACGCTATAAAGTTCCACTCATTGACAAAGACGGTGGCGCTTCAGGTGCAACCGTTACCCGAGAAGATATCGCTCGCCTTCCAGCGCGTTCTGCCACTGCGGTTGCAGGTACAGTTGGTGGTGTCAATGTGAATGAAGGTTCTGGTGCAATTTCTGTTCGCGGTACGCGTTCAGATGCAACCTACTTCTATATAGATGGTATCAAAGTTCGCGGTTCATCTAACCTCCCAAAGTCAGCACTCGAAGAAGTATCCGTTATTACAGGTGGTGTTCCTGCCAACTATGGTGACGTAACGGGTGGTATCATCTCCATTACAACGCGCGGTCCTTCTTCTGTTTATTTCGGAAGTTTAGAAGCCGTAAGTTCTGGTATCTACCTGAACGGTGCTGATCCAAATGGCTACGACGGTAAAGTAATTGGTTTGGATAAGTACGGTTACAACCTTGTTGAAGGGATGTTATCTGGTCCACTTTGGATGCAGCGCGATTCCGCTGGAAACAAAACACGTCCACGTCTAGGTTTCTTGATTTCAGCCAACTACACAGACCAACTAGATTCTCGCCCGTTAGCAGGTGGATCTTACCGTATCACCAAAGAAGCACGCGAAGAATTACTTGCCAATCCATTGCGTCCAACCTCTACAGGTTTTGGTACCTTCCACAATGCACTCTTCCTCAGAGCCGATGACTTCGAGAAAACAGATTGGCGCATGAATGCACGCAACAATGTATTCTCAGCCTCTGGAAAAATTGATGTCAATACAGGGCCATCTGTCAACCTTCAATTTGGTGGCTCACTCAACTACTTCCAAGGTACTTCTTATGGTTACGGATCTTCATTATTGAACTTCACCAACTACGGTGTAAGCAAAAACCTAGATTACCGCGTCTATGCGCGCCTCACGCAACGTTTCAACAACGACCGCGAAGGCTCTAGCTCTAAAATCAAGTCTGCATTGTATAGCTTAATGGTAGACTACTCTAAGTCTTTCAACGAGTCTTACGATCCAAACCACAAATACAACATCTTCAACTACGGTCATGTTGGAAAGTTTGTCACCACACGCGTTCCTTCATATGAGTTTGACCCAGCAACACAAATGTATGTGCACAATGGTTTCCGCGATGTACAGGTAGATTTCACACCATCTGAAACCAATGCTGCTCTTGCTGCTATTACAACTCAGTACTTTGATATCTATCAAGACAACCCAATAGGTCGTTACGAAAACCTTTTCCAAATCCAACAAGGTAATGCACTCAGAAATGGTGACTTACCTAATAGTGTTTATGGCATTTGGGCCAACATCGGCTCGCCATCTAATGGTTTCGGCAAGTCTGAAAACGACCAATTCCGCGTTACAGGTGCTGGTTCTGTTGTTCTCGGTGACCACTCCATTTCTTTGGGGTTTGAATACGAACAACGCGTAGACCGCGGCTGGACAAGCGGAGACAACGGTCCTTCAAGCATTTGGTCAATTGCCCGTCAGTTAGCCAACTTCCACATCAAAGAGCTCGATCTTAATTCTGGTGTTGTTACTGACTCCGGTTCATTCAAAGCCATTACTTACAACCGCTTAAACGCAGGTGATGCCTACCAAACAGGTACAGGCGAGTACGGTGGACAAATCAATAACGACCAGCAATCTTTCTTTGACTACAACCTTCGTCAAAAATTAGGTTACAATCCAGCAGGTACGGATTTTGTTGACATCGACCAATACGATCCTAATTTATTCCAGTTTGACATGTTCTCTCCGGACGAACTCCTCAACAGTGGCCAATCTTATGTTTCTTATTGGGGCTATGACCACACAGGCAAAAAAGTTCGTGGCAACACAGACATCAATAAATACTTCAACGAATTCGATGAAAATGGCAACTACAAGCGTTTTGTAGGTGCTTTCCAACCAATTTATATGGCTGGTTACATCATGGATAAATTCGCCTTTAAAGATATCGTCTTCAACGTAGGTGTGCGCGTAGACGTCTTTGACGCTAACCAACCGGTATTGAAAGATCCTTATTTGTTCTACACAGCCAAAACAGTTCAAGAAGCAAGAGCCCTTTCTCAAAACGATCCAAACCAGTACAGTTGGGTCAATCTACCAGAAGGAATGGGCGATGACTATGTAGTTTATGTAAACGACGTCAACAATCCATCTAGCATCAATGGCTTTAGAAATGGTTCACAATGGTACGACGCTACAGGTACTCCAATCGAAGACCCTTCTAAAATCCGTGGTGCAGCAGGTATTGCACCTTGGTTACAAGACCCTTCTTTAGAAACGCCTACAGCTGACGCCTTTAAAGACTACAAAGCACAAGTTAACGTGATGCCACGTATTGCCTTCTCATTCCCAATTTCAGAAGAGGCTTCTTTCTTTGCACACTACGACATCCTCACCAAGCGTCCTACATCAGGTTTCCGCTTCAATCCTTACGAATATCAGTATATTCAGACCCGCAATGCCGTTATCAATAACGCCAATTTGTTACCAGAAAAAACTGTCGATTACGAACTCGGTTTCCAACAAGTTGTTACGCGCACGTCTTCAGTTAAAATCTCTGCGTTCTATCGCGAGCAACGCAACAACGTTCAGTTGATCAATGTATTTGAAGCCTATCCGGTAACATACAAAACATATGGTAACCGCGACTTCGGTACGGTTAAAGGTTTAACTGTGGCCTACGACATGCGTCAAACAGGTAACATCCGCATGACGGCCAACTATACCTTGCAGTTCGCAGACGGTACTGGTTCTGACGCCACTTCTATGTCTGCCCTTGTCAATGCGGGCTTACCTAACTTACGTGTCATCTTCCCTTACAGCTACGACCAACGCCACGCATTCAACTTTACCTTTGACTACCGCTATGGCGAGGGTCAAGACTACAACGGCCCAATGATCGGCAAGACACGTATTTTTGAAAATACCGGCTTGAACCTCATTGCTAACATCAACTCTGGTTCGCCATATTCTTCGCAAACATTTATCACTGACGAAGGTATTGGTAACCTCAATGCTGGTATCAACGGTACATTGAACGGATCTCGTTTGCCATGGCAATATCGTTTGGATATCCAAGCAGACAAAACGATCAACATCGAATACGGCAACAAAGAAAACAAGAAGAAAACAGCCTTCTTACAAGTTTATGTACGTGCCACTAACTTATTCAACCAGTTCAATGTCTTGAACGTTTACCGCGCTACTGGTAACTGGGATGACGACGGCTATCTTGCTGCTGCAGCTAGTCAAACGTCAATTCAAAACCAAATTGATGAGCAATCTTTCCGTGACTACTACACCATGAAGATTCAAAATCCGTTTAACATCAGTGTACCCCGAACTATTCGTTTGGGAGTAAAATTTGATTTTTAAGAAGCTTTAACGAAGTATTATGAAAAAGCAATTCATTGCCGCGTTTATTGGTCTCACTGTAGCATGCTCTCAAGCATTCGCATACTTAGGCCCAAATGACAAAGACTACAAACCTACTGCTAAGCCAAAGGCTAATTGTAGCCCAGCAACAGCTAAGTTGACCATGAAATTCAACGATGTTTCTGCGCTCATCGAGCAGGGTGGTAGTATGTTCCAAAACCGTGCTGCTGGTGTAGCCGCTTACGAAGTTCCAAAGGGTAGTAGCCGTTTCGCTATTTTTGCTGGCGCACTCTGGATGGGTGGTACCGACGTCAACGGTCAGCTCAAATTAGCTGCCTTGCGCTACCGCTCAGGTAACGACTTCTGGCCTGGTCCGCTTAGCGTTACTCCAGGATCTGGTAACTTTAACCCACTCAATCCGGTTGGCGACGACGCTATCCGCGATTTTGGTGAGGCAAACATTGATCCAGACCAATGTATCGCTTACGACAAATTTTATACTATCCGCAAGGCGGAGGTAGTCAAATTCAATATTTGGTGGGAATGTAACGCTGGCATTACAACTGAAGGTTGTGATGAAATCACGGCACCTACCAATGACGAACTCAACCGCATTTATGGTTGGCCTGCACACGGTGACGTATCAAGAGGACAAGATTATTTCTTAGCGCCTTTCTACGACCGTGACCAAGACGGAAACTACAATCCAGACAACGGTGACCACCCATGGTATGACGACATCTTAGGTCGTGACGACATCGAATGTGGAATTGACCGCCGTATCTCTCTTTATGGTGATGAAACACACTGGTGGGTTTTCAACGACAAAGGAAACATCCACACCGAAACAAACGGTGACCCAATTGGTATGGAGATCCGCGCGCAAGCCTTCTCTTTTGCAACCAATGACGAAGTCAATCGCATGACGTTCTATAACTACGAACTCATCAACCGTGGTACACAAACACTTTACAACACTTATTTCTCTCAATACTTAGATGCCGATGTCGGAAACTACGCCGATGACTACACCGGTTGTGATGTCTCTCGTGGTTTGGGTTACATGTACAACGGTGACCTTCTAGATGAATCTGACGGTGGTAAATTAGGTTATGGTGAAAACCCACCAGCAATTGGTTGTGACTTCTTCGAAGGCCCTTACCAAGATGCAGATGGCATTGATAACCCTGGTCCTTATTACGATGAGGCTACCCAAACTGATGTTGTTCCTACAGTTGTAGATGCCCTTGCCAACAATGGTATCGTCTATAAAGGCATTGGTATTGGTTATTCTGATGGCATCATCGACAACGAACGTTTCGGTATGCGTCGCTTTACTTACTATACATCTACATCTGCTTACCCATACAATGACCCAGGGCCAGCTGCGGAGTTCTACAATTTCATGGAAGGTGAGTGGGCCAATGGTTCAGAAATGTTTTATGGTGGTTTAGGTTATACTGGTTCTATAGGTGTCACTACAACTCCATCTGACTATATGTTCCCTGGTACTTCAGATCCATTACATTGGTCTACACAAGGTGAAAATATGTCAGCTAATCCGCTTTACGCCAACGGTTGGGATGAAACAACAAACAACAACCCTTCTGGTGACCGTCGTTTTGTACAGTCTGCAGGTCCGTTTACTTTGCGTCCGGGAGCCATTAACAACATTACTGTAGGTATCGTTTATGGACGCAGCACCGACGGTGGTCTTTTGGCTTCAGTAGAGGCAATGAAACGCGCAGATACCAAAGCACAAGCTTTGTTCGATGCATGTTTCAAGATTCTTTCTCCTCCAGACGCACCACGTCTCACTATTCAAGAGTTGGAGAACGAATTGATCTTGATGATAGACAACCCAATTTCTTCTAATAATTACCAAGAAGCATATGCTGAGTTGGATGAAATCAACATTACAGACCCAAGCGTTGATCGTTTCTACCGCTTTGAGGGATATCAAATCTTCCAATTGAAGGCACAAGATGTTTCAATTGCCGACATCTCTGACCCAGACAAAGCACGTTTGGTTGCACAATGTGACATCAAAAACAATATTTCTCGCGTAATCAACTTTGAATTCGACGAAGCATTAGGTTTCTCAGTTCCAGTTGAAAAAGTTGATGGGGAGAACAGCGGAATCAGTCACTCATTCTCAGTGAAAGAAGATGCATTTGCGCAAGGTGCACGTGCCTTAGTAAACCACAAGCAATACTATTATGTGGCTGTTGCTTACGCATTCAATCAGTTTAAAGAATACGATCCTAACGATCCATTACTTTTAGATGGTCAAAAAATTCCATATATCTCTAGCCGCTTGAATTTTGACGGTACTGCAATTGCTCCAGTAACTGCTATTCCACACAACCCAATGCCTGAGGCTGGAGGTACAGCGCAACTCGTTGCTTACGGTTCTTCGCCGCGCATCACGCGCCTAGATGGTTACGGAAATGGCAACCGCAGCTTGGAACTCACTACTGCAAGCATGAAAACCATACTTTCAGATGGTTATATGGCCAACCCAACCTATGATTATGGTGCTGGCCCTGTCAACATCAAAGTAGTGGATCCGCTCAACTTGGCAAACGGTTATTTCGAATGCAAATTCAGAGACTACACTGCGCCAAACATCGGCAACAGCGCCGATACTGCAAGCTGGGTAATTTACCGCTACGCCAACAAAGGCGATGCTACGCCAATCGATTCAGTAAGCTCAGATTTGACAATCGCATCCAACAACGAGCAAATTATTCCACAGTGGGGTGTTTCGGTTCAAATTTTCCAAACCAAATATACCGGAATCGGTAACTTAGCCTCTAAGTCTGCGAATATGATCGATGCAAGCATTACGTTTGCCGATTCATCTAAACGTTGGCTTACAGGTGTCAAAGACAACGATGCGTTCTTCCCAACCAACTGGGTGCGCTCAGGCGATTACACGCCTGTATGTGATGACACAGATCCTGCATTTGAAGGCTTGCCTAATGGACCAACTTATCTAGACCCATGTAAGTATCCAGACGAGGCAGGTGCAGACCCAACACAAGCATACGAGCGCGTATTGGATGGCATCATTGCACCGCACCGTTTGGTAGGCTACCAAGCCGACTACATGCCAATGGCATACTTTGGAACCTTCTCTGGTTCTAGTAAACTCAATGCCTCGATTTCCTTCTTGCCAAGCGTAAATATTGTCTTAACCAAAGATACCACACTCTGGACACGTTGTCCGATTGTAGAACTTGGTCGCAACTCGGCACTCAACGTAGGTGCTGCTCAACCAGGTGCACTGCGCAAGAGCCCTAGTGTATTTAGAAATGGTCAGCCTGACGGTACAGGCACCGGTATGGGTTGGTTCCCAGGCTACGCCGTTGACCTCGAATCAGGTGCGCGCTTGTACATGGCCTTCGGAGAAAACTCTTTCTTAGGTGGTGAAAACGGCGCTGACATGATCTGGAACCCAACCGATCGTTTGGTTAGCAACGTAGGCACGCCACTCATGGGCGGTATGCACCCAGTATACGTGTTCAGCTACAATCAAAAAACAATCAATGGCTTTAGCTCAGGTTTTGACTTCCCAGCTTATGTTCCTGCACAAGCTGAGAACAACGCGGGTAATGTGGCATACGCTAAGTACTTAGAAGTAGAAGCCAACAGCACTACTGCGAAACGCGAGCTTTATGGCTCACTTACTTGGGTGGCATACCCAATGTTGGCACCAGACCAAGAGCTTTTGGCCACTGATGTTACCATTCGCTTGCGTGTCAACAAAGAGTACAAAAACTTTGTCGGTTCTAACGAAAACGCCGGTAAGCCAATGTATGGTTGGTCTATGGAAGACATCGCTACCAAAGTAGGTTCACAAGACATGCTCAAAGAAGCTTTGGCCATGATCAACGTGGTACCAAACCCTTACTACGCCTTCTCTGAGTACGAGCGCACGCGCTTAGATACAAAAGTCAAGATTGTGAATCTTCCTGAGGTTTGTACGGTTCGTATTTATACTGCAAATGGCAAGTTGGTAAGAACCTTCAAAAAAGACAGCCCACAAACCTATATCGATTGGGATTTAACCAACTTTAAGGCTATTCCAGTAGCCGGAGGTATTTATCTCATCCACGTAGATGTTCCAAATGTTGGTGAGCGCGTCTTGAAGTTCTTTGGTGGTATGCGTCAAGCGGATTTACAAGGTATTTAATGATAGAATAGTTGAAAGCTATGAAAATGACATTCAAACAAATATTATTTAGTGCAGGTCTATTCGCCTCACTAACCGTTCAGGCAGGTAACGAAGACCGTGTAGGTTCTGCAGGAGCATCACAATTGTTGGTCAACCCTTGGGCCAGATCATCTGCAATTGGCGATGCCTCCTATGCAAATAGCAATGGTCTTGAGGCTACCTACATGAATATCGCAGGTTTGGCTTTTACAGACAAAACCCAGCTCAAATACAACTATTCAAACTGGATGGGTTCTGCTGGTATCTCTTTAAATGGTGCAGGTATTGCTCAGCGCATCTCTGATTCAGAGGTTTTCTCTGTGAGTGTTCAAGCAATGAACTACGGAGATATTCCGATTACCACTGTAGCTAACCCTGAAGGAAACATCGGTTTCTTTTCACCTCGCTTCAATATTTTTAGTGTTGGATATGCAAAAGAATTTTCATCGTCTATTTACGGTGGAATCAACTTCAAAGTAATCTCTGAGAGCATTTCTAACTTAAAAGCCAACGGAATTGCAATAGATGCAGGTATCCGTTATGTTTCTGGTGAGCAAGATCAATTAAAGTTTGGTATCACCTTGAAAAACGTTGGCCCAGTGATGCGCTATAAAGGTGATGGTTTGGCGCAACAAGTGACATATGTAACTACTGGTTACAATGCTTCATTAGAACAACGCTCAGCTACTTTTGAATTGCCTTCATTATTAGGTATAGGTGCCTCATATGATTTCATCTTCAATGAAAGCAACAAATTGAACATGGCGCTCGGGTTTACAGCCAACTCATTTATGAAAGACCAATTCCGTATTGGTTTTGATTACGGTGTAGCCAAAGACAACATGGCCTTCAATTTGAGAGCTGGTTTCTGCTATGAGAACGGTATGTTCACCGAAGAGACCAAATCAAGTGCTTTCAGTGGCCCTTCTGCTGGATTTTCTATCGATGCGTTGGTTGGCGAAAACCAAAATGCACTTGGCCTAGAATACGCTGCACGTTTTGCAGGTATATTTGGAACAATTCATACTATCGGAGCTACTATTAGCTTAAAATAATTTTCTAACTTTGTTAGGTGCAAGAGAGCTCTTATTAGGGCTCTCTTGTTTGTTTCCATAAATCGTAAAGCATGTCAAATATCAATTACTATACTGCAGAAGGCTTACAAAAAATCAAAGACGAATTGCATCACCTTAAAACAGTTCAAAGACCTTCAATTTCCGAACAAATTGCCGAAGCACGCGACAAAGGAGATCTTTCTGAAAATGCGGAGTACGACGCTGCTAAAGAAGCACAGGGCATCCTTGAAATGAAAATTTCTAAGATGGAGGCAATAGTTTCCAATGCCCGCTTGATCGATGAAACGCACATGGACAACAGTAAAGTGTTCATCCTTTCAAAGGTGCAAATCAAGAACCCAGCAAACGGGATGGAAATCGAGTATACGCTTGTTGCTGAAAACGAAGCAGATATCAAATTGCGCAAAATCTCAATCGAATCACCAATCGGTAAAGGATTACTTGGCAAGAAAGTCGGCGATATCGCCGAGATCCAAACACCAGGCGGCATTATCAAATTTGAAATCATCTCTATTTCTAGATAGTGTCGAGTTTGTTTACTAAAATAGTGAGTGGAGAAATCCCCTGTCATAAGGTCGCCGAAAACGATGAATTCTTGGCGTTTCTAGATATCATGCCATTGGCAAAGGGCCATACACTCGTGATTCCTAAGAAAGAAACAGATTATATTTTTGATATCGAAGACGACGCTTATCAGCGCCTTTGGCTTTTTGCCAAGCAAGTTGCGGCAACACTTCGTTTGCAAGTGCCGTGCAAAAGGATTGGCTTGAGTGTCATTGGGCTAGAAGTTGCCCATGCACATATTCACTTGATTCCTTTGCAGCAAGTAGAAGACATCAACTTTAGTAAAGCTAAAGTTGCAGCCGATCCAGCGGAGTTAGCCGCTTTGGCAAGACTTTTGTTGGAGTCCAACAACCAATAACAACCAAATGAGATTTTATTCTTTTTTAGTAGGCATCTTTTTTGTGAGCTTGTCTTTTGCGCAGCCCATGCGTGTTTTGTTTGTAGGCAACTCCTACACACACTACAACAATATGCCAAAGCTTTTTGAACAAATGGCAGATAGCAAAGGAGTCAAACTTGAGGTTTTGATGGATGCAAAATCTAGTCATACCTTTCAGATGCATTCCAAAAGACCTGAACTTTACAAAAGTATCAGGTCAACCAAATGGGATTACGTCGTTTTACAGGGTTTTAGCCGTGAATTAGCACAGGATCGCGCGGTAATAGACAAAGAGAGCCTGCCCTACATCAAACAGCTCTTAGATTCGATTTATGCCAATAATAGTTGCACCAACGTCTTGCTTTATCAAACATGGGGCTATGACACCGGTTTCAAAGATGATTCTTTGGGCATAGATTGGACTTACCAAACGATGTCTGACCGCATTCACGAAGGGTATTTGTATGTGAGCGAGAAACTCAACCTGTCTGTCGTTCCGGTCGGGAAAGTATGGGAAACCGTAAAGGAGAACCATCCTGAAATTGAGCTTTATCAGGAAGACAAACAGCACCCGTCTTTGGCAGGTTCTTATTTAGCTGCTTCGTGTTTTTATTCTGCACTTTTCAAAACGGAGCCAAATCTGAGTTTCACTGCTAAACTCGACCCTAAGCATACTGCAATTATTCAAGAAGTTGCAGGAACACAAGTGCTAATGAATAAAAACCGCTACAAAATCAGTCAAAATACCGTTGAGTTAGACGTGAAATTGAATGCAGAAAATAAAAAGGTGGTACACCTCAGTGCGAACTACCCGAATGCAAAGAGTGTTGTTTGGGATTTTGGTGACGGCATGACCGAAAGTGCATTCAAAACGAGACATGTTTATGGCAAACCAGGGAACTACGAAATCAAAATCAAAGTTCAAGATGCTTGCGGTGAGCGCTTGTTGAAGCGCAAAATCACTATTTGATCAGACCTTAATTCCAAAAAGTTGGCTGCTGTACTTTTTCATTGGCCACAAAATAAACTGCAGTTTTGCGCGTATTTGGTCGATATAATGAACATATACAATGAAAATCAACCAAAAGCCTAAGGTATATGGGATTACTTCATAAGGCCCCAGTTTTTCATGAAGAAAATCATTGAATCCAACTCGAATGATGCTGCCATAAAGTAACATCATGTGGATAATATAAATACTGAGCGTGTTTTGGCCAATCTTTAGAAACAAGTTGTTTTTCTTGATATCAAGTACGTAAGTTTCAAGTCCGAGTAAAACAGAAAGAACGATCAAGACCATTCCAAACTTTTCATAAAGCCAATCCATACGGTAAAATGGAATATGTTGCAATGCGTCAAAAGACTGCAACCAAAGCAAAAATAACTTCACTCCAAAGAAGATCGTGAGCCCCAAGACAAAAGCGCCTAAAATAACGGGCCAAGTTTTCACTTTTTCTTTATGCTGATAAAGCAATACCCCTAGCATGGCACCGTACATTGTGTAGGCCATATGAGGTGTGATCGGAAAGAGTGAATGCGGACCGTGAAACATATTTTGAATAAAAGATGGTGCGTTTGAGGGCCAATATGTAGCACCGAGTTGTCCAAAAAATAAATAAGAGAAGAAAAGCAGGGTGCCGGCCACAAAGTAGTAAATCCAAAGTGGAATAAATTTTACCAAGCGGTAAAGGCCATATAGCAAGATGATTGTTAAAATGCCAATTGCGATACACTGCAAAACATGAAAAGCATAGTACTGCAATAAATAGCCCCAAAACAAAAGCTCTACCACACGTTTGAAGCCTTTGCGAACGCGCATGTTGTCCCAAAATTTAAGGTGCTCGTTGCCCAGAAGAAGGTACGTAAATACTACTCCGGTTACAGTTAAGAAAGTAGGCGAGGTAAAGCCACGGATGAATTTCCAGGTATGATAAGCTGGAAATGATTCATTTACCCATTCAAGCGCGAGTGAATCGTGAACAAAATGACCCTCTAACATTAATAAAATGGCGATGGTGCGCGCAATATCAATGAAATAAAGGCGGGTTTTGGGTTTATTGAGGCTTACTTGGTTTCCCATTTGAGATAAAAAACGTGCGAAAGTTACGAAAGAAATGACGAATTGGCTCAAGAACCTGAACCAAAGCAATAAAGAAGGCCAAGAAAATAACCGCTCCCAAGATAGCTTCAAGGGCACTTAGTTTGTTTTCTAAAATCGTGCGCAAGCTATAGCCAGTAATGGCCCCGTACAAGATGACCGCGTGAATTACATAGATCGCAAAGGTTTCTTGCCCCACGGCCATGAAGTATGGATTTCTTAATCTTTCAAAGCCACTTAAATACGTGAAAAGCATCAGCAACAAAGCCACAAAAAAAGCGCGGTCAAAAGCCCAAAGGTATTTGTAATGAAAATGTGTAAAATCTCCGTTATAGATAAACGTCATGACCCAGCCAACCAAATAAAAAGCGATGCCCATAGCTAACAAGTAGCGGTACACATTCTTGTTTTTGAAGCCAGTGCCGTGCAGACTAAGGTAGTGGCCAAAACCGGCGCCTAAAAACACAAAGCCTATCCATGGGAAAATAGAAAAACCGGTATCTGGCCCTTGGATCATGTTTTGTAAAATAGGAGGAAAGGCACTCGGGAAATACTCGGGTTGTAGGCGCACTAAAGGCGTAAAACCAAAGATAAGAAGAGCTAAAAGCAAGTAAAATAACCAGCTCAATTTTCTGATTTTATACAATAGGCCGCTCATTAACAGCAGCAGCAATAAGCCCACGCCAATACATTGTAGGATATGAAAACCTAAAAAATGCGGGTTGAAATGTCCAGCAAAATAATACTTCAGGTATTTCAAATTGATTTGCAGTAAATAACCAATGAGCAAGAGGCTTACTGCACGGCGCAGCCCTTTTTTGACGCGCATGAGTTTTAAGAACGGCGCATGCCCCTTTTGCCATTCTTTGTGCAGTAAGTAAGTGAATACAGCACCTGAGATGGTGAAAAACAGCGGTGCAGTGAGCCCTCGAAAAAAGCCCCAGGTGCTAAACCAAATGCTGCCCGAAGACCCAGTTAGCCTCACTTCTGCCATGAAAGTGGGGTAGCTCTCTAGGGTCATAGAAATGAAGTGTCCTTGCAGCATCATGAGGATCGCTACGCTGCGACTGAAATCGAGAAAATGGATGCGTTGTTTTTGGTTCATCGAGGAGGTAGGGATTCGGTGCGCAATTCGATGATTTCGATGCGTCTTTCTATGGATGCATCTTTGGAATAAACTGAATTGCGTTGGTCGTAGTAATTGTCGCTCACGTCTTTGTTGGCTTTGTATTCACCCATCGGGACTTCAATAAATTGCAAGCGAAGTGGAGAGGTCTGCATATAAGGTGCAAATTTACCACCATCTATCTCTTCAAAATAATTTTTGATGGCGGAAATGCGTCTATTCGTCAAATGTACGTTATAATCTGACTTGGCCAGCGGACTTGCAAAACCTTGCACGAGAATACTGACCTGCTGCCCAGATTGCAAAGCTTCCCAAACTTGCGCACTGAATAAGGCGAGGTCCTGCATGCCGTGGTCTACTTCGGTTTCAAAAAATTCAAGCAAAGACTGCGTTTGCTGAAGCGCGGCCAAGGAATCTCGACCTTCGGTCACTTTTTGCAGATATAAAGGGTATTGACTCCTGTATTTGCTGTAGGTCTCTTCATAGGAAAGCTCAGTAAAATCAGCGGTTGTTTTGGGATTCGGATGGTCGTTCTCAAAATATAGGCGGATCGGAAGCTGTACAACCTGAACACGCGTAGATTCTGTGTCTTTTAGTTGTGGCTTTGGCCGTGGTAAATAGTGATAAAAGACATCGCTACAACATGTTGGGTGAGATGCATATAGGCTGCCAATGCGGTTTGAACTCAAATAGGCGGTGTCGGCGTCGCAAAAAAAGTAAAGTTCGTTGGCCGCACTATTGAAAGGCAAGCCCATATTGACTGGCGGGCCAAAACTGCCATCGGTTTGGAGGTTGGCGTAAAAAATATCGTAACCACCAAAACCGGCATGCCAAGTACTGGAGAAGTAGAGCCGTTTGAAAAGCGGATCATACCACGGCGAGACCTCATTTTCAAGCGAATTCAGCACTGATAAGTTGATTGGATTTTGAACTGAACCATCCTGTTGAAATGTGCTTATCCAAAGGTCAAGATCTTTATTTTCTCGTGTAGAAGTGGCAGCATAAATCAGTTGGAGTTGCCCGTTTAACTCAAAAAGATGCGGCATACTTTGATACGCGGCAGTTGGCAGCGTAAAAACTGTGTTGGTATCTAAATGCCAGATATTTCCTTGTTTGTCTAGCTTCATGATGCGACACGTCAAGGCTGTGGCATTGCGCTGACACTCACTGCAAAGTGCAAAACTGCTGTCTGGTGCAAGGGTAAAGTTGCCATATTCAAAATGGGGGCGCAAGCCTTTTATAAACGAATCCTTTTGGGCAGCAGACGGAAATTGATAAAGTTGGACCGCATAATGTGTACTAAAAATTTGTTCTTGGTCATCAGCGGTGGAATCTGCTTTTAAGGAGCTAAAGATGAGCGTGTCGTTGAGAAAGAAGTGGCCAAATTCGGTATCAACCGTATTGACGGCATGTGGGCGCAACGCGGTATTTTCTTCTGCACTTATAAATTTGAGTTGTTTGAGCACCCAATTACAGGCCAATACTTCTTGTTCAGCCTTTAGATAGGCACTGTTTTTTTTGTCGTCGGCAAAAAATCTTTTGACTTCTTTGAACTGAGCCAAAGCCTCTTTGTAGCGTCCTTGTTGTTTGAGCATGAGCGCATAATTGAGTTGTGCCTGCGGATATGTTTGGCCGTCCGGATCTTGCTCGTAAACCTTTAGAAAATAGGTTGCTGCAGTTTTGTAATCCTTAAATTGTAGATTGGCCTGGGCAATTTTCCATTGGAGCGCAATGGAATTGGGCTCGAGTTCAAGTGCTTGGTCGTAATATTTTAGCGCTTCGATATAATCTAAGGCAACTACTTGTGCATCGGCATGCGCAACAAGTCGTTGGAGTTGCTTCTGACCCCAGCATTCTGCAGAAAGCAGCAACAAGCATATCAAATATAATCTGGGCATATGCGGTATTGCAGTTGAGGTGGTTGAAATTTGCTAAATACGTAGCGCACACTTAATTCAAAAGCGCCACGGCCTCTGCTGGCAGGCACTAGTGAAGAATAATTGAAGTCGTAGGATATTCCGGTATAAAGCGGTCCTCTAGCCAAACCAAATTGTATACAAACGGCATCTTTTGTACGCCACCAAAGTGACGAACTCAGGCTAATTTTTTCTTTTGCCGAGAGCAAGTATTCGGCTGTGGAACCCAAAGTTAGCTCGCGGTAAGGACCTTGCAAATTGAGCTGAAAACTTGGTTCAAAAACCAATTGAGTACTGTATTGATAACGCAATTGGCTCGCTAAATTGATTCGGATATCGCGTTGGGTGTTTTCGCTAAAAAAACTTTGGTTGGGTCGGGTCAGGTTAAAGATACCCAAACCGCTTTGTAAAGAAAGTTGCTCATTGAGCTGGTATTGATGCACTACACCCAGACCCAACATTGGTTTGGTCATGGATGCCGTTTGGAATACTTCGTTTGTTGGGGCGTTGGCATCAAAAATATAACCGTTGTATTGGCTATCAAAATAAAAAGCATTGCTGTTCAATTGCCTTTGATTGAAACCGAGCTGAAAGGCTGCCCTGAGCTGCTGTTGTTTGTTGAGTACGAACGGCCGACACAAACTCAGCTGAAGTTCGTTGGTCTGAAACTTGCCGTCGCCAACCTGATCATGGAAATAATTGGCAGCCACACCCCATTGTTTCCATTTTGTATCTGCAGCGATTGCGGTTGTTTGAAAAGGGATACTCACGCTGCGCCATTGCGTGCGGTAATTGGCTGTTAGGCGGAGGTCTTCTTTGAAATTTCCGGCGTTTGCAGGGTTTAAAAAGATGGGGTTGTTGTTGAATTGTGTCCAATGGATATCTTGGGCAAACACAGGGCTTGCCACCAATAAAAAAAGAATCCTGTAAAGCTGCTTCACGTAACGAAGTTACAAAAAAGCCTGCGGATTAGAAATTATGGGTTGGAACTAGAAACCGGAATGATTTTGCCATTGAAAAAGGCGCCACTATTGAGCGCAAAATCTGCAATAAAATGTGCCATTTGGCTTGCAGAAGTGGGCGCAATATAACCTGGAAAAGCAGCAGCAAGCATTTCGGTCTGAACAGCCCCTAAACAGAGACAATTCATATGGATGCCCGTTGCTTTGTATTCTTCGGCAAAAAGCTCCGTGAAGGCACACAATGCCGCTTTCGAAGTGGAGTAGGCGGCTAACCCAGCAAATTTAAGACTGCCTTGAAAACCACCCATAGAACTGATATTGACGATGTGTGCATTTGGGGCGAGTGCGGGGAGTAGGGCTTGGGTTGCTTCCATAATTCCGATGACATTGACTTGGTAGCTATCGGTGAAGTCTTGATGCGTCAAGTTTGAAAACGGCTTGTTGATCAGAAGGCCAGCGTTATTGATGAGGATGTCAATGGGTGCGTCTAGGTTGAGTGCGTTTATTTGGTCTTGAACATCTTTTGAAATGTCTAGACCATAACACTTTACATTTTTTTGTAAAAAGCGTTGTTGCATTTTTTGCAAATTACGAGACAAAGCAAGTACTTCGGTATCGCCTATTTGCGCAAAATGATCAACAAGTGCGGCGCCAATGCCTTGGCTTGCACCGAGAATAGCAATCCTTTTATTCATCGAAACTAATGATTAATTCTGCACTGGTGGCATACGCCTGACAGGTCAAGATATAGCCATCGGCAATTTCGCTGTCGGTGAGGGTGTGGTTCATGCGCATTGCGGCACTTCCTTTGAGTACTTTGGCTCTGCAAGACGAACAAACCCCGCCACGGCAAGAGAAGGGCGCGTCTAGTCCTGCTTTTTCGGAGAGCTCTAAAATACTTTTGTCTTGGCCTTGCATGTCAAAGGTGGCAAGATCGCCGTCTATCATGACCTTGACATGGCTCTTGCCTGAGAAAGTTGCCTCGGCCGAGCTTGTAGGCTTTTCTTCACTCACAAAAAATAATTCTTTGTGAATTTTCTGTGGACTCACGCCAAAAAAGGCCAGCGTTTTTTCTGCGCTTACCACCATTTGCTGTGGGCCACACAAGAAAAATGCATCGGCTTGTAAAATACTGAGGTCGGCTTTGATTTGGGCTTTGAGCGCGGCGTCGTCTATTCGGCCATACTGCGCACCTTCAACTTCTTTTTGAGAATAAAAGAGCTGGGTTTGCGTGTTGGAGAGCGCTTGTATTGCTGGAAGGAAGAGGGCTTCTTCAGGACTTTTGTTGCCGTAAAAAAGATGAAAATCGGTTTGTGCACCTGCAGTTTGCAGCATGCTCATGATAGGAGTGATGCCCGAACCAGCAGCTATTGCAACTGCTTTTTTGTATTCGGGTTTCCAAGTAAAGTTACCCTCTGGTTCAAAAACGATTACTTCTTCGCCTGCTTTGATATTTTGCAGAAAATTGGAGGCTTTTCCGTTAGCAATCGCCTTGACACCAATACTTAAGCCAGCCGAAGAACTGCTGCAAATAGAATAGGACCTTCTGAGTTGCTCACCATGAATGTCGAGTGCCAAAGTGAGGTATTGCCCCGCTTGGAACTGGAAATTGGCGCGCAGTGTATCGGGCACTAAAAAATCAATTTGCACGGCCTGTGCACTAAGGGCACTGACATTTTTTACAGTTAGCAGGTGTGCGCCTTTTGGTAAAGCACTGTTTTTGTTGGATTTAAAACGGTCAAAAAAGCCCATGTTAGTCGTCGAATGAAATGAGTATATCGTTACTTTTTGGATGCGCCTGGCAAGTGAGTACATAACCTTGCTCCACTTCTTCTGGCGTGAGCGCATAATTGACATCCATCGTGACTTCACCTCTGAGCACTTTAGCCTTGCAGGTACAGCAAACACCACCTTTACAAGCAAACGGCGCATCGGCACCAGCTTTGTAGGCTGCGTCTAGAATGGTTGGGCCATCAGAAGAGAGATAGAAATCAGTGACTTCACCATCCATAATGAGCTCAATATGGGATTCAAATGCAGCTTCATTACTTTGCTTGTTTTCTGCTGCTTTGGCAATTGGCGCGGCGTGGAATAATTCGAAATGGATGTCTTTGGCTTGTACACCAAAAGCACTCAGCTCGTCTTTTACCGCTAAAATCATGTCTTGTGGGCCGCAAATATAAGCGCCGTTTATCGTTTGATTTTTAAGAAAAGCACTGAGTAAGTCTTTGGTGCGTGCGGCGTCTATTCTGCCCTTGAGCAGTGGAACACCTATATTTTCTCTGGAGAAAACGTGTACTAAATTGAGGCGATCGAGAAAGCGGTTTTTGAGCGCTTCGAGTTCTTCTCGGAAAATGACTTCTGCAAAACCTTTGTTGCCGTAAAATAACGTAACACCACTTTGTGGCTCGGCTTGAAGGATTGTTTTGAGGATTGAAAAAATGGGCGTGACACCGCTACCGGCGGCAAATAAAACGTAATGGTTTTGCGCACTTGGGTTGGGCTCAAATTTGAAATTACCCATTGGTGCCATCACTTCTAGCGTTGCGCCGGCCTGAAGTGTTTCATTGGCATAAGTAGAAAACTTTCCGTTTGGTATTTGTTTGATGGCTACGCGCCATTCGTTTTCATGTGGCGCACTGCACAAGGAATAAGACCTCCTGATTTCTTCACCGTCGATCGTTGTTTTGAAAGTAAGGTATTGACCGGAGGCAAATGTGAATTGTGCTTTAAGCGCGGTTGGCACTTCAAAAGCGACTGATACACAACCTTCTGTTTCTCTTTGAAGGTCGGTGACTTTGAGGGAATGAAACTGAGTAGACATAGTCGTAAATAATCAGGGTCAAAAGTAAGCAATAATGCGCAAGCCTCAACCAACAACTATCAATGAACAAACTGACGCTAATCATGTTTTGAAGGCGTAGTTATTTTCTATATTTGTTTCATCGTAACAAAGACATTATGACCCAAGCTGAACAAGAAATCCGTTTTCAAGAGAAAATCGACCGAGAAATCAAGATTGAGCCCAATGACTGGATGCCAGACGAATACCGCCAAACTTTAATTCGTCAGATTTCACAACATGCACATTCAGAGGTAGTTGGCATGCTGCCTGAAGGCAACTGGATTACCCGTGCGCCCAATTTGCGACGCAAAGCAGTCTTGTTGGCTAAGGTACAAGATGAAGCCGGTCATGGTCTTTATTTGTATTCTGCAGTGGAAACTCTCGGCACCAGCCGTGAGCAAACCATCGATGACCTCCATTCTGGAAAGGCAAAATATTCATCTATTTTCAATTATCCTGCACTTACTTGGGCCGATATCGGTACAATTGGCTGGTTGGTAGACGGCGCAGCTATTATGAATCAAGTTGCGCTTTGCCGCACCTCTTACGGTCCATACGCCCGCGCTATGGTCAAGATTTGCAAAGAAGAGTCTTTTCATCAGCGACAAGGCTATGAGTCGCTCACAAAACTTTGTAATGGCACCCCTCAACAAAAAGCTATGGCGCAAGATGCCATGAACCGTTTTTGGTGGCCGGCCCTCATGATGTTTGGCCCCAGCGATGCAGATTCTACCCATTCAGATCAATCGATCAAATGGAAAATTAAGCGTTTTACAAACGACGAACTCCGTCAAAATTTTGTAGATGCTACTGTAGCGCAGGCCGAAATACTTGGTCTTACTATTCCTGACCCTAACTTGAAGTGGAACGAAGCGCGCGGACACTATGATTTCTCAGAAATCAATTGGGACGAATTTTGGCAAGTAGTCAAAGGAAACGGCCCTTGCAACAAAGAACGCCTCGCTGCCCGTGTCAAAGCCAAAGAAGAAGGAGCTTGGGTACGCGAAGCCGCAAGCGCTTTTGCTAAAAAGCGCGACATGAAAAAATCAGCCTAATTAAATTTATAAGACGATGTCAACAAACGAATGGCCTCTTTGGGAGGTATTTATCCGCAGCAAACAAGGACTTAACCACAAACACGTCGGTAGCTTGCGCGCTCCTGATGCTACGCTTGCACTTGAAAACGCACGCGATGTCTACACCCGTCGTTCCGAAGGAATCAGTATTTGGGTGGTAGAATCTGCACATATCCATGCCACCGATATCGACGATGTTGCGTCTTTCTTCGAGCCTTCTGATACCAAAATTTACCGTCACCCTACTTTTTATGAGGTACCTGACGGCGTCAAACACATGTAAAGATGCAAGAATCAGCTCTTTTTGAATACGTATTGCGTCTGTCTGATGACAGCCTTATTTTAGGTCAACGCTTGGGCGAATGGTGTGGTCATGGCCCCATCTTAGAAGAAGATATCGCCCTCACCAACATTTCCCTAGACCTCATTGGCCAAGCAATAAGCCTCTATGACTTCGCCGCCGAGTTAGAAGGCAAAGGCAGAAACCACGATCAACTGGCCTATTTGCGCTATGAAAACGAGTACAAAAATGTACTGCTCGTCGAACAACCAAACGGTGATTTCGCCATGACCATTCTTCGTCAGTTCTTCTTTGATGCTTTTCGTTTGCCTTTATACGAAGCATTGATGCAAAGCCCTGTTGCGCAATTGGCTGCCATCGCTGCCAAATCTGTCAAAGAAACGCGCTACCACCTCAAGCATACTTCAGAGTGGGTAATTCGCATGGGCGATGGCACCGAAGAATCTCATCAGCGGGCACAAGCAGCCATAGACCACCTCTGGCGCTTCACCAACGAATTATTCTACGAAGACGCCAACGACCATACGCTACAAGCAGAACAAAAAGTACCTACCATGGCGCATATTCAAACCCAATGGATGGCTACTGTCACCAGCGTTCTTCAGGAGGCCACTCTAGAGATCCCAAAAAATAATTGGAAATTTGATGGTGGCCGCGAAGGCCGACACTCAGAACACATGGGTTATTTGCTCTCCGATTTGCAATACATGCAAAGAGCCTATCCAAATATGGAATGGTAAGTGCAACTGAGCTCCGTCAATTTTTAAAAGAGGTTAGCGACCCAGAAATTCCTGTCCTGACCATCATAGATTTAGGTGTCGTTCAAGAGATATATTTGCAAGAACAAACCTGGATCATCGAACTTACGCCAACCTATAGCGGTTGCCCGGCCATGCAGCAAATAGAGGTAGATATCCTTGCAAAATTACAAGAGAAAGGCATTGCCAACGCCAAAGTAAAGCACATCTTAAGCCCTGCCTGGACCACCGACTGGATCACCGAGGAGGGGCGCCAAAAGTTACGTCTGTACGGGATTGCACCGCCGGTCAATGAACCCGACAAAAGCGCACTTTTTTCAGAACCGCCACGTGTGGCTTGCCCAAAATGCAATAGCAAAGATACCCGAATGGTGAGTTTGTTTGGCAGCACAGCTTGTAAAGCACACTATCAATGCAATGAGTGTCAAGAACCTTTTGATTATTTTAAGTGCTTGAAATAGAAAGAGATAAATAAATTTTTAAGCGTCCATTGTGGCGCTTTTTTTATTTTTATAGTACTATGTATTGCATAATACAGAATAAAACCTATAACTTTGTATAAAATTCGAAAGATGAATGTAGAAAATACACAATCTCAAATGCGCAAAGGCATCTTGGAATATTGCATTCTCGGCATCCTCAATCATGGTGAGGCTTACCCTTCAGAAATATTAGAGAAGCTAAGAGGTGCGCAAATGCTGGTTGTAGAAGGAACGGTTTATCCTTTATTGACGCGCCTTAAAAATTTAGAACTGTTGTCTTACCGTTGGGAAGAATCAACCTCGGGTCCGCCGCGGAAATATTATGCGATTACACCCAAAGGCACACAATTTTTTATAGACCTATCTCATACTTGGCAAGAATTACAGCAAGCGGTCTCATTACTTACTCAAATTACCAAATCATGAATAAAACAGTTTCCATTCATATCCAGGGTTTTGCTTTCATTTTAGAAGAACAAGCCTACGACGCACTGCGCAACTATCTCTATGACCTTGCACACGTGCTGCAACACGAAGAGGGAAAAGATGAAATTTTGCAAGATATTGAGTTGCGCATTGTCGAATTGCTACAAGAAAAAGTTTCAAGCCAGCAAGTGGTGCAATTGGAACAAATTCAACAAATTATTCAATTGCTCGGCAGTCCGGAGGTTTTTGGAGAACAAGAATCCATGGCAACAGATCAACCCGCAAATGAAAGCAATGAATCCACTCCCGCTCCAAAGAGATTTTTCAGAGACCCAGACAATCCGCTTCTAGGTGGGGTGGCTAGCGGCGTAGCAGCGTATTTCAATATTGATGTGGTTTTTATTCGCGTAGCTTTTGTGTTGTTCACTATGGCTTTTGGTTCGGGCATCCCCATATATATATTACTTTGGATCATTACGCCGGTCGCCAAAACAGCAAGTGAAAAACTTCAAATGAAAGGCGTTCCGGTCAATATTGAGAGCATCAAAACGGAGTTTAAAGAAGCCACTGAACGCGTAGAGAAAAACGCCAAAAAATGGTCCAATCAGTTCAAAACAGGCTCGGGTCTGAGTGACAGTGCGCGTCGGCTGGTGCAAGTTCTAAAAAAAGCCATCGGAATTACGTTGGTCTTGTGGGGTTTGGTTTTGCTGATAGGTTTATCCGTATTTATTTTTGTTGACCCCCAGCTGGTTCCGGCTCAGATCAATGGCGAATTCACTTCTCTGGGCGAGTTGAGTGCCTTGTTTTTCGACAAAGGGCAAAATGAACTGCTTTATTTAGGGATTGGCCTCATCGGTTATGCGATCAGTTTTTCTAGCATGCTGACCGGTTTTAGGTTGTTGTTTACCTTTGAAGCGAAGTGGCTGCGTGCGGGATATTTTGGCCTTGGATTTGCCAGCATTTGCGGACTCATCTTTTTGACTTACGTCGGGATCTCAACTGCGCAAGGGTTCACAATTGAAGGCGAACTCAGTAAAGAAATTGGCACCTATGCCGGCGACTCTCTGCGCTTGGATATCCTTCCTGAGCTACATATCGAAGGCTACCGCACTCACCGCAATGCCACTTATAATTTTGGTTTTAGGTCGCAGCAGCAAAATGATCATGGCATCCTTATGGCCCAAGACGGACGTATTTTTATCAGCGGAATAGGGATCAATTACATCGCATCTACGGATAGTTTATACCATGTCAAAATATGGAAGAAAGCACATGGCCGCTCTTTTTTCAAAGCAAATAGAAGGGCGTCACATATTGATTTTCCTTGCACGTTACAGCAAAATACCATCCAATTTGCTAGCGGATTTTCTTATCCTGCCAAAGACCGCATGCGCGATCAAGAAGTTGAATTACAAATTGCGGTCCCGAATGGTAAAAAAGTGATTTGGAATGGCAAAGTTGTATTCCCATTTGTTTTTGTTGAAACGCCTGAACGCATCAGTGACCGTGCTTATGTGAGCGGTGATGGCGCCTACTCAGCGTGGTAATTGACTGCGGCTTTTTTTGATTTGTTGGGCATCTAGCCAATAGATCAATTTCATTGAAAAGCTATTGAGTGCGCCAGTTTGTAGGGTATAGGAGAGATCTTGCCAGTAGGCGGCGCTAATATGATCATTGCTGGCAAATACAGAATTTTTCCAGACAATATTGAGTTCGCTTCCGGGCAAGAAGACCCAACGGTAGACTAAATCTATGGTAAAAGCATTGTAGTTGATGTCGTAGGCAGATTTACCTTCTGAAGTGAGCCCATTAAAGCCTTCTAAAAGTTCGAGGCTGCCATCCTTTTGTAAAAGTGAAAAATGTTGGTAGGCTAGGGTAGAGCGGTAATGACGCAAGCGCATACTTAAAGACATGCGGTTGGTGAGAATGTAATCGAAAGATAAAGCCTGGACGGTAGTGTTGCGGTCGCGTTGACCAAAAAGAATACCTGTATAGCTTTGGGCAGGTGTTGCAAATGGAATGGCATAGCCAATACTATTGAATTGTAGTTCTTTTTCGAATGAATATACCAAGAAAACAGCATCGGAAAGCCGCACTCTTGGGCTAAAGTTATAGGCATATTGCTTCCAAGGATGAGCAAGATATTGGGTGGAACTGCCACCTAAATCTATGGCAAACTTGCGTTGGTAATTAGAAGAATACCAGGTATTCAAAAAGACAAACTGCGGGCTTGTAAATACCTCGCCCCAAGTGCGTGCTTCAAAATAGTCCTTGCTTTCCTGTAGGCTCCCTCCTGCATTGAAGCCACAGGCATTGAATTTTTTACTTACTGTAAAGAAATTTAAACTCGCCATATTGGAGGAGAAAGTATTTGGGGCATAGAGGTACGCTTGAGATACATTCGCATTGATACTCCATTTCATGAGTTTTTTCCATTTGGGTGTGAAATCACGGTAGGCGACGCTCGCTTCAAAAATTCTGCGGTTGTTGTTGTAATTGAAGCCGAGGTCATTGGGGTCATAGGTATCAGATTCTTCTAGATACCCAAGGCCAGCAATGAGTGAGCCGCGTTGTTTCTGAATATTTAAATTGAGGTTGTGCCCGTATGTGTTTTGTTTGTCAAGTTGGGCCGAAAGAATGCCCTTGCCGTTGATATTGTAGTTGTTGTCTTTGGTATTGAGGTTGAAATTAAACGCCGAAACATTGGCATCGTAGAAAGAACCTGCTCTCCAAACATTGGTATTGGTAAAGGTGACCGAAGAATTGTTTTTGAGATTTTGATCAAAAACGAGCACGTTGTAGTTGGTGAGTGGTGAAATCAGGACCTCCCGACGGCTTTCGTCGAGGGTAGATACTGCCGTGGCCATTTGCTCCGCATTGACGGCATTGAAAACACCGATACCCAACCCTTTACTGTTTCGGCCCGATAATTTAGATGCGTTATAAAGCTGAGACGAACCCGGCACGTTTTCTAAGTATTCGCCTTCTTTGAGCATGGTTTGTGTGACCTTGTAAGGCGCTTGGATGCCAATTCTGCGGCTATAAAAGATGCCCGCTTTATTGAAGAGCTCCATTCCTTCGGTAAAGAACTGTCTGTTCTCATTGAATTGAACCTCAAAAGGAGTAAGGTTGAGCACCTGTTGATCAAAAACAACTTGGCCAAAGTCGGGAACTAAAGTCAGGTCAAGGGTAAATGCCTCATTGATCCCGTATTTGATGTCCATACCGCCATTAAACGAGCGCAGCAGTCCTTTACTGCCGTCATCATTGCGTACTTGGTCTGCATAGGCAGAAACATAAGGAATGAGCGCCAAACGCAAAGGCGGGCTGATGTTTTTGATATTGGTGATATCGCCACTTTCGAGCAACATATTCTCGAGATCTGGGTTGACTCTTACCCATGAAGATTCTTCCCTATTTCTAGCGAGTTGTCGGCCAAAATTAACGCCCCAATCTTGCACTTCTTTTTGGGGGAAGCGCAATGCTGAATAGGGAATGCGTATTTCGGCAATCCAGCCGTTTTCAACAATTTGAACGGCGCTGTGCCATACCAGATTGAGTTTGTCGTTGTAGTCCGTACCGACAATTTTAGCGTCGAGTTGTACACCACGGCTGGTGAGTCCAAAATAGAAGCCATTCTGGTTGTCGTTGTAGGTATCTAAAAATACACCGACGATATCACAATTGGGGTTGTAGTCGTCGCGAAGCGAGAGCACTTTAGAAATGGAGTCGGGGTGGTCTTGGCAGAAAAAAGCGAAGTAAATGGCATCTTGGTCATAGAGCATTTGGATGCGCGTCTTGCTCTTCGATGCTTGGCCAGGTTCTGGTTTAATTTGTATAAACGGATTCAGTTCAGCATCTGAAGACCAAGAAGTTTCTGAAAGTACGCCGTCAATAGAAATTTTTTCGGTGGTGAACTTAGCTTCAAGTTTTTTTTGGCTGAAACTGTGAATAGTTACAAAAGAAAAAAGAAAGAGCAACTCCCAACGCATGGGCAAATTTACAACTTAAACTCCTTTTCTTGCAACAACATGTAGGCATTCTTCGTGTACTTCGAACGTTGCCCAAATTTTAATGTCTTTTTTAAAGCGCACTAATATTTGCGCAATGACGGTTTGTAAATATTGTTTTTCAACAGTGCTCAAGGATTTGCTTGCTTTGAACCGAGAGAAGGAGATGTCAAAACTATTGCCGTTTAAATGCGGACTTCTTTTTACAGCAGTGCGATTTTTACGGACCAATTTAGCCACCGTGTGTTTGGTGCGGGTCATGGACGTGACGATCAGTTGGCAACCTTGGAGTGGACTCTGAGCTAAAGAATCTTGAAAAGCGGAGCCGATTTCTTCTAATATTTTTGCAGCATACGGCGTTAGGAAGGCATATGAGTATTCAAAGGTATCCAACACAAAACCTTGTTTGGGTTCAATTAGCACGAGCTTCTTGGCGCGAAAAGCTTTGCGGAGGCCTTGCGTATTAGCTACTGGCTGTATGCCTTGCTTTACAGAACGGTCCATGTATTCTACCAAGCGGTTGTTCAATTTGGCCGTAAATAAGTAAGGGTCAGTTGGCGGAATAGGTAAAGCTGCGCTATCTTGTGTTTTTGCATGCACCAATAGATTTGTAGGTGCTGAGGGCCAATAGGCAAAAGCCAAAAGCACAAAACAGATACTGACAAGAAAGAGGTGATAAAGCCGCATTGAAACAAATATAAAAATTGATTGCTTTGGTCTAACGCAAGTTCGTAATTTTGTGTCATGGGAACATTTGACTCGCTTAAAGCGCAACTCGAAGAACAAGAATGGCCAAATGTCTATTTATTCAAGTTTATCGTCCCCAACGACAACCACCATTTGGCACAAGTAACCGCGTTATTCGACGCCAATAGTGAAATCAGTTATCATCATTCCGGAACAGGTAAATACGTGAGTCTGAGTGCAAAAGAAGTCATGCTTTCGGCAGCGGACATCATTGCTGTTTACGAACGTGCCGCGCTCATTCCGGGCATAATCTCTCTATAAAATGGAAGCAGTTATTCAATTTTTATTCGTCACACTTCTCATCTTATTAGCCTTTATCGGCTACCGCGCCTTGCTGAGAAAATTTCAGCGCGGTCAAGTAGTACACAAAGCATATTGTGAATTGTATACGCTAGACCAAGAACCTGCCCAAGGAGAATTGGCTTTTTACTTTGTTTGTCCGCAGGAATGCGAGGTAAAGTTTGCTATCTGGCAATTCAATCAAATTGTTTGTGAAGTAGCGCAGGCTAACTTTGAAAAAGGAGGCCATATTTTGCGCTTTGATAGCACGAAGCTTGCCAATGGCGTGTATTATTACGGAATTGTAACTGCCGATCAGGAGACCAAAAAACGCATGACTATTGCCAACTAAGATTCGTCGGTAGACTTCTCGATTTTGATGCGAGAAGGTTTTCTTGGCAATTTGTATTTAGGCTTGTGAAAGTCGCTTTTGTATCCGTCGGTCTTTTCGATGCGATACACCAAACCTAAGCTGTATTGGGTGTAAGACGAACTGCCTAAAATATCTACCAAACCAAATTTATAGACACCTTGCGCCTGAAGGCCAATTTGTTTGCTGAGCCAAAAGGTACAGCCTGCCGATAAATTAAGGGTTGGGCTGAGCAGTGGCGCACTTTGTTTGGGGTCAGCTGAACGCAGGCTAAATCCAAGACCAGCGCCCAAGTAGGGGTCAATTGCACCACGCCCAAGTTGCTTGTAAAATGAATATTTTAGTGCGGCATCAAAATAACCAATAAAGCCATTGACACCGATAGAGTCATTGACTTTTCTTTCGGGTTTGTAGGTTTGTGCACCAAGTACAGCTTCGGCGCTCCAACCATTGTAAATGTAACGGTCGATGTATAACCTTGAAGGGAAAGGCAAACCATGCAGTTGGTCAAAAGGCATTGGGTTGAGCTCTTGACCGTCGTCGTCGGTGGTGGTCCAGGCGAGGCCGAATTGCCAAAAGTAGTTGTCTCGGTTGGTAATCATTTTGTCTGGTTGTGCTAGCGCTGTTGCTTGAATCAAGACAAAAATGAGGCTGAAAAATATGGAGAGTTGTTGACGCATGCGATTGTTTCTATGTACAAATTTAATCAATATCGCTACGGTAGAACTTTAAACAGAATAAATGAATTGACAATCAATTGTTGATGTGCAGTTTGCCATTAAATGAGTAAATTTGAAACGCATGGGAAAAGTCAAAAAATACGAACTCACCCTCGACGACGAACAACCCTTCGAAGTTTACGGAATATCTACTGCATTTGCCGATTACCGACTCACCTGGGAACTCAATCAAATGCTTGGAATCCGTCTAGAAAAAGAACAACAGCGCTTTGAGCTCTACATGCCAAAGCTCAAGACACAACAAGCGTTTAGTTATTTTTCTTACGAAGATCAAGAGCTCCTGACGCGTTTTTATTTGATTAAAAACAAACAAGATCAGCAACTCTTGCAAGCAGACCGCCCCATGATCGATTATTTTTTGGTGCTCAAAGATAATTTTTCACACGAGGCAACGGCCTTACTAGAACAACTCAGAAAAATAAACGGCGTTGTGGCTGTGTTTAATTTCAATTACGAAGAATTTGACATTTTAGATTACCTTACTAGTTAACATGAAAAGAACCAAAATAGTGGCCACAATGGGCCCCGCCTCCCTCAAAAAAGAAATCCTTGCCGACATGATGCGCGCAGGCCTCAATGTTTGCCGCCTCAACTTTTCACACGGCAGCCACCAAGATCACGCGGGGGCGGTTACGCTTATCCGTGAGCTCAACGATGAATTGGGTTTAAATGTGGCCATACTTGCCGACCTCCAAGGCCCAAAAATTCGTACCCACGAAATGGAAAATAATGGCGTTTTAATCGAGGTAGGTCAGCAAATTGATATCGTAGTTGAAAAGGTATTGGGCAATAACCAACGTTTTTCTATCAATTACAACTTGTTACCTCGCGATGTCAAACCCGGAGAAAAAATTCTTCTAGACGATGGCAAGTTAGTATTAGCTGTTATTGAGACTGACGGAAAAGAAAAAATCCGCTGTGAAGTCATCCAAGGAGGGTTGTTGTGTTCCAAAAAAGGCGTCAACTTTCCCAACACCAAAATTTCAATGCCTTCGCTCACTGAGAAAGACATCGAAGACCTCAACTATGCGCTGAAGTTAGGCGTAGACTGGATTGGCCTCTCTTTTGTGCGCACGGCCAACTGCATCATCGATCTCAAAGCAAGAATTGCCAAAAAACGCAGTATCGCTAAGGTAGTCGCTAAAATAGAAAAACCTGAAGCTTTAGAAAACATAGATGCCATCATCGAAGAAAGCGATGCACTTATGGTAGCACGTGGAGACCTCGGCGTCGAGATCCCCTACCAAAATGTTCCTTTAATTCAAAAAATGATCATCAGCAAATCCATCTCGAAGGCCAAGCCCGTTATCGTGGCTACTCAAATGATGGAATCCATGCTCAATAGCCTGACGCCAAGTAGAGCCGAAGTAAATGACGTCGCAAATGCGGTGCTAGACGGCGCTGATGCGGTCATGCTTTCTGGCGAAACATCCGTTGGTCAGTACCCAGTTCAGGTAGTGCAAACCATGGCCAATATCATCAAAGAAATGGAACAGCACCCGAGCATGTATCACAAAGAAGAATTGCCTCCAAAAGGCAATCCACGCTTTATCTCTGACTCCATTTGTTTCAATGCTTGCCGTTTGGCACAACGCGTAGAAGCCAATGCGATCATCACCATGACCTTCTCTGGCTACACCGCTTACAAAATTGCATCCCAACGGCCGGCCTCTGAGATTTTCGTTTTCACAAGCAACCGCAAAATTCTTACCCAGCTTAATTTAGTTTGGGGTGTGCGTGCATTTTACTACAACAAACGCATTTCTACTGACCATACCATTGCCGACATCAAGTACATCATGAAAGAGGGCGGACATCTTCAAACCGGCGATGTCGTGATCAACGTTGCTTCTATTCCATTAGAAGATCTTGGCGGCTCCAACATGTTGAAGCTCTCTTACGTAGATTAACGGAAGGCTCGCTTGCCGATACGGCGTACTTTTATCAAATGAACGAATCTTGGAAACTCCGGGCTCAAGAGCCCCTAGCTGCTGTTGTAGAACTCGCTGAGGTGCTCAAAATCCCGCATTTTGCAGCACAGTTATTGTTGCAAAGAGGTGTGGATACCCGAGAAAGTGCGGTAGCCTTTTTCAAGCCTCAGCAAAACGGTTTGCACAACCCCTTTCTGCTGCAAAATATGCAGGCTGCCGTGAACAGATTGCAGCGCGCAATCGCCAAGCAAGAAAAGGTTCTGTTGTACGGCGATTACGACGTAGATGGCACTACTGCAGTTGCCCTGATGGCCGAGCAGCTTGCTTTATTGGGTTTGCAGTGTGCGTACTATATCCCCGACCGCTATAAAGAAGGTTACGGCGTAAGTGCTGCGGGCATCGATTACGCCATCTCAGCGCAATTTGACGTACTCATCACCCTCGACTGCGGGATCAAAGCGCAAGTCGAACTCGCCAGAGCAAAAGCAGCTCATATCGATGTCATTGTTTGCGATCACCACCAACCCGACCTTACTCTTCCTGACGCACTCATTCTCAATCCAAAGCAAAACGGCTGCGCATATCCTTTCAAGGAGTTATCTGGCTGTGGGGTGGCCTTTAAGCTATTACAGGGGCTCTATCAACAACTGAACTTAGATGAACAACAGCTTTTACAGAGTTTAGATTTAGTGGCGCTTTCTATTGGCGCAGATATTGTGGAAATGCGCGACGAAAACAGAACACTTTGTGCCAAAGGCTTGGCGCAGCTCAACGCTGCGCCAAGACCCGCATTTTTAGCCATTCTAGACCTTGCCGCCAAGACCTTGCCTTTGTCGCTGCGCGACCTCGTATTTATTTTGGCACCGCGCATCAACGCGGCTGGCCGTATTGCATCAGGTAAGCGCGCTGTAGACTGGATGCTCAGCACGGTACAAGAAGATATCACAGCGCTCGCGCTCGACATCAATACCGACAATACCACCCGCCGCGCCTTAGATCAAGACATGACTACACAAGCTTTGGCGCAAATAGCAGCTGATCCTAATTTTCATGAACAATTTGCCACGGTAGTTTATGACTCCACCTGGCACAAAGGCGTGGTAGGCATTGTCGCATCTAGGCTGATAGAAACACATTACAGACCAACCATTGTACTTACGGAGTCTAATGGCGTGCTAACAGGCTCTGCTCGCTGTATGCAGCCCCTGAATTTATACGCACTCCTCGAGCAGTGCCAAAGTCATCTCATTCAATTTGGAGGGCATCAATTTGCGGCTGGTTTAACGCTTTTACCTGAAAAATTGGACCATTTCAAAAGTGCATTCGAAAGCGCGGTCGCCACTGCACTTGAGCAACAACAATTGCGAAGGCAGATCGATATCGATACCGAATTAGCATTCAAGGAGTTGGGCTCAAATCCACAGCTGCACTTTGCACGCATACTTCAGATTTTGGCGGCATTTGAGCCGTGTGGCCCAGGCAATATGCACCCTGTTTTTGTGGCTAAAAACTGTATGGTGTTAGAATATAAAGTACTCAAGGGTGCACACCTCAAACTCAAATTGATACAAGAAGGTGCGCAGGTTGGTATAGATGCCATTGGATTTCAGATGGCCTCATTCGAGAAAGAATTGGCTGTTGGCGTTTTTATAGATATCGTTTTTCAAATTACTGCCAATACTTATATGAACCGCACCACACTGCAACTCGTACTCCAAGATATGTGCATGAGCGCCTAACTTTGCGTAAGTTTGCAACATGTTTACAGGAATCATTGAAGAAGTTGGCCAAGTAGTGGCCATCGAAAAAGAAGCGGGTAATATCCACTTTACCATTGCGTCTGCATTATCGGCAGGGTTTAAAATTGACCAAAGCGTGGCGCACAACGGATGTTGTTTGACAGTTGTGGCGCAAAACGCACAACAGCATGTGGTCACTGCTATTCACGAAACCCTCAACAAGACGAATTTAGGAACCTGGCAACTCGGCACAAAAGTAAATATTGAACGCTGCATGCAATTGGGCGGAAGGCTCGACGGTCACATGGTGCAGGGCCATGTAGATTGCGTAGGTACGTGCACTGAAGTCATAGACGAAAACGGTTCTTGGCGCTTTACCTTTGAACATCCCGACGCTTTTGTAACGGTAGAAAAAGGATCTATAACGGTAAATGGCACCAGTCTTACGGTTGTGGATGCGCAAAAAGGGCAATTCTCTGTATGTATTATTCCATATACTTACGAGCACACGAATTTCAATGAAATCCAAGTTGGAACAAGAGTAAATCTCGAGTTTGATATCATCGGCAAATATGTTGCCCGCTACTTAGGTATGCAGCAAGCATAATGAAACAACAATACAAAAAAAGGGCGGCCCGCAGGGCCGCCCTTTTTGTTGAGCATATGTTTTATTAGTTGCGAACGGGTGCAGCTGGTTTTGGTGTTGTGGTTGTGGCTGGCACCGGATCTTTAATACCGAGTGCTTTTTTGGCAACGGCATCTGTAGGTTCAATTAACAAGATTTCTTCAAAGTATTTCTTCGCTTTGTCGAGGTCTTTGTTCGCAGACTTTGAGTAGTAATCAGCTACATAACGCAAAGACTCAAGTACAAACGCTTTTTTGGTAGCTTGGCTGCGGTCTTCAGGCTTCACGATTTCGGTTACCTTAAAGTAGTGCGGGAAAGCCATCCATTTTTCATTGTTGGTGTCCATTTTGTAGTTGCAACGTCCGCGGTAGATATGAGCAGGGATATACGTAGAATCATTTTTGATAACCAACAAGAAGATGCTGTCTGCCGTTTTGTAGTCGTTGCGACCAAAATAGTAAGCCTTGCCAAGTTCATAAAGCTCTGGAGCAAGTAGTTTACCATTTTTTTGACGGCGTACATCATAAGCAGAAATCACTTTGTCGTACATTTTGTTTTTGTTGTACAACTTGATGAGGTCGTTTGCCAATTCTTTGTAAGCGATGTCGTTCATGCTTGCCGCTTGTTCAAATGCAATAATTGCAAGGCTGTCTTGTGCTTTCTTTTGATAAATTGTGCCCCTAAGCTTGTAGTCTTGGTAGTTGATTTTATCCTTCGGCACTATGGCAAAGAAACGGTCGCTTGCACTCAATGCTTTGTCAAGAAAGAGACTGTCCGCAGTGCAATTAGCATAAGCAAAGGCATAAAAACGTTGAATAAAGAAGTTATTCATGTTGTTAGCCGTTAAGTAATCGAGTTGCGGAAGCATCACACACCACTGTGAAGCACCATAAAGGGCATTGACATAGCGATATCTTGATTCTACGTTATTGTTGAGCTCAAGGTATTTGAGCCAGTTTTCAATCGCTTTCTCGTTCTTGCCAAACATCATGAAAAGCTCGGCATTCAGGCGGTATGCAGGCGCATAGGTTGGGTCAATTGCTTTGGCCTCGTTGTACATTTTATTGGCTTCGGCTTCGTTGCGTGCACGTTGGTAAATAAGTGCTTTGCGTACGATACCACGTGGAGACTTCGGATTGATTACCAATACCTGATTATAGGCTTTGAGCGCTTCAGATGCATCTGAAGAATTGCGCGCATACAAAGCATCGCCTTTGAGAAGGTAGTTGTCTTCGTTAGTTGGGTCTTTGAGAATAGCTTCTTCAATCAGGATGAGTGCTTCATCGAGATTTTTAGTAGGCGCCTCAATGTAGATCTCAACAATACCGCGAATGACTTCAGCTTTTTTGAGCTTGTCTTTTTTGGTCATTAAAAGTGCTTTTGTAAATTCAGCTTTCGCCTCTGTTGTTTTGCCCTCGAGCCAAAGTACGCGGCCTTGACCAACAAGTGGTAGCGCACGAAGTTTGTCCACTTCAAAACCTTTTTTCCACATGATTTTAGCAGAATCAAGTTCTTCCATTTCAAAGTAGCAGTCACCGAAATAAAAGTAGTTCTCACCGTTAATCGGGTCGGCAGCAACAAGTTTTTTGAAATCGTTGATGGCGTCGCGATAACGTTCGTTTTCGGTTTTTGCATTTGCAACTTGAAGGCTCTGTGCATAATTGAGCCCAGAGATAAGTAGCGTACTAAGGAGTAAGATGCGTTTCATGTCTGTTCTATTTAACTTAATTCAGGCCAAAAATAGCCTAGTTTTTTGGGATACAAAAATTGTGCCTATTATTATTTGATGGAATTATTGTAAAACCAGCCTTACCGGAGTGAGGGCTGGCACGAGTCCTGACTTCTGAATAATGAGCTGTCCTTTGTCGTCTTTTTTCATGAACAACACAAAGCCAGTATTCAAGCCAGATCGGCGCCCCTTATTGATGACCCAAATATCGCGGATGAGTGGATATTCTTTAGTATAAATAAAACCTGCGTAAGGCTTGCACGCTGCCTGAGGGTCTTTGTCATAAACGGAAGCAATTTTGAGCCCATCCATGAATGCCAGTGAAGCGGGGTCTTCTTGATCGGAAATCCAGTTGAGGCCAATGATGCCCATGGTGCCAGGATGCGTTTTGACATAATTAATTACTTCTTGATTGGATTTGAGCGCCGACACATTTTGGCCTAATTGGCCAATCTGTAGCATATTGATCATGAAGTTAAAATTGGCAGAACCGTTTTGATCAAATACAATTTGCTTTGGCAACGTATTGGATGCAAGTTTGGTTTTGTTTCCACTGAGTAAGTTTCTGATTTGATCTACACTCAATAGCGTATCGGTCATGGACGGATGCATGATCAGGACAACTGCATCTGATGCAATTTTGTCGCTGCGGAAAGATACATTTTTGCTCTTGAGGTATTCTTTTTCTTTGTCATTGAAATCTCGGGTAATGACGATTGTTTTGGATTTGTTGGCATAAAACGCCTCAATGATGGCGTTTTCTGGCAAGTATTGAGCACTCACACGAGCTCTAGGGTATTGGCTCATGAATGTCTCGATAGATGTCTGGAAAAGCGGCTGAAAAGATTGCTCAACTAAAATTTTTGCCTTGCCACGACCATGTGCATCTTTTTGATACACGAAGGGATTGTTGTTGCGGTCGCAAGCAGTGCTGACGAGTGCTCCGATGAGTATAAGAAAGAAGTATTTCATAGGGGGCTTATTTTTGACTTGACTTGATGCCTTTATAAATGCGAAACGTTCGAAACAGGCCGTAACTTAGAAAAACGACAACCATGAGCTGCTTGCGCCAAGGTTCCATTTCAATTAAATCGGTTGTGAGCAATACAATGGCAAAACCAAAACATAAAACTACGACCAATAGACCTAGAAAATGTTGTATATAATTCATCATTATTTGGGAAAAAAAATCCCCATCGAGATGGGGATTTAAATTTTTGATTTGCTATTGGGTATCGTAAATGATAGGTACACGAACCCAGAGGCGTACAGGACGACCGGCATTCTTGGCTGGGGTCCAGGGTGGGAATTTATTGATAATGGCAAGTGCTTCTTTGTTACAAGCAGGACACTCAACGATTGGGCGTTCTACGCTTGCATTGGAAATACGGCCATCTTTTTCGACAACAAAACGCACAACTACTTTCCCTTTAACACCAAGTTCAATGGCTTCATCTGGGTAGTTGATGGTTGCGTTGATAAACGCATTCATTTTGTCGTAACCGCCAGGGAATTCGGCGTCTTCTTCGGCAACGTCTACTACTTCTTCAAAGACTGGTGTGTTGTCGGTAAGTGCCGGGCCATCTTCGGTTGTGTTTGCAAGGCCCCATTCCATATCACCTTCGTTGGTTTCGGTTGAGATGGTAACGGTTTCCAACTCTGCCTGTGATACCAATTCTTCTTCGACGTATTCGTCTTCGGCTACTGGAGCCATGAACGCTTGCGTTTGGGTCATTGGTGGTGGAGGTGGAGCGGTTGGTGGTGGCGGTGGAGGAACGTCTTCTTTTGGAGGCGCAACTGTAAAGTTGGTATCACTTATCTTTGGTTTGCGTTTTTCCTCTTTAGGAAGGTTCTTAATGATAACGGATGCAGCAAAGGCAAGGGCTGCAAAAGCAACCAATCCGCCCAAAATGAGCGTCATGCGTTTGTTGTAGCCACTGCGCAGTACGTAAGCACCATATTCGCGGTTGCGATGGGCAAATACGGCCTCGTTGCGGCTTACAGAAGTAATGGCTTCCCAGTTGCGATTGACGTAGTAATCGAATAGGGAGAAACCTGTTACAAGAGCGACGATAACATAAATGACTGTCATGACCTTAGTTTTTAGATTTTAACAATTCTTTCTCTCCGGCTGACAAGTCTGTTGGTGCAATGACACCAATACTTGCTATCTTGAGTTCGTCCACTAGATCAATAAAGCTTTTGCAGAGTGCTTTGTCGTCGGTTTTGATCAAGACTTTAACAGCCTCTCTTTCTACCGTTAGATCATTGAGCTTTTTCTCGTAGGTGCTATCTGCAATTTGTTTCTTTTCTAGCTTCTTATCAAGTTCAACCTTATTCTTTATAACGTATTCGTTCCAAGAAGCTAACAATTTTCTTACACTATTTTCTCCTGATCCGAAATTAGCTTCCTCGAGTACTGTTGGTCCGTTGGCTCCTGGTTTAGATTTCGGGTAAAATTCACCACGGTAATAGTAAACTTTGTCGTCGGCTAAAATGAAGGTAGTTACGTTGTTAGCTTTTGGCGGCTTCGGGTCTGTTACTTTTGGTTTTGCGGGGTAAGCGAGTGGCATCACCTTAGGCTTGCTAAAGGTGGAGGTCAAGACGAAGAACGTAAGAAGTAGAAACGCGAGGTCGACCATTGGGGTCATGTCTACGTGCGTTGAACCTTTCTTTGCTCTTTTCTTGCCTTTGCCGTGGTCGCCACCGCCGCTTTCTGCGATTTGTGCCATGTGTTTGTTAGTTAACCGGAATTGCTTCCGCAGAGGTTACAAAATTCAAATTATTCAAATTCAATTCTCTGAATACATCGATCACTTTTTGCGCATCTTTGTACAAGGTTTTGGAGTCTACACGCAAAATAAATTTAGGCTTGAAGTCTTCCATTTTAGGCTCGCCACCTTTGAGCTTTGCTTCTTCAAAAGCGGTGCGTCCGGTGTTGCCTGCAGCGGTTGCTGCAAATGAAAGCCAATCTAAAAGTTCATTTTTGGTAGAATCTGAAGGGATCCCTTTTGTAGGGAAACTTGCACGTTTTGCAGCTTCGGTGTTCATGTATGCAGGAAGTTCTTGCATGGTACAACCAAAGGTTGACATAAAAGAAAACTCTTCAATTTTCTCCTCACTAAGACCAATCTTATATTTTTGGAGCATATTGTTGAGCATTTCTTTACGGGCCTCCGCATCGGAAAGGTTGAAGAACACGCGACCGTCTTTGTCTAGGGTCACCATCAGGATGTTTTCAGGAATGATTTTATCACTGATACTTGAAGGTGTTTCTACGGTTACGGGTTCGGCATTTCTGAAAGAGGCCGTCAACATAAAGAAGGTTACAAGCAAGAACGCCAAGTCCACCATAGGCGTCATGTCTATGGAAGGAGTGCCTTTGGGCATTTTGATTTTTGGCATTGCTTGAGGTATTACTTAATGATGAGTCAATTAGTTGTTTGCTGCAAAATCTTGAACGATCGTGAAGCTCGCTTCGTCGATACCGTAAGTCATGGCGTCGATTTTAGTAGAGAAGAAGCTAAATGCGATGATCGCGATTGTTGAACCAGCAATACCGAATGCGGTGTTGATAAGGGCCTCAGAGATACCTGTAGAAAGTTCTGCTGTATCTGGAGCACCTTGTGACATCGCGGCAAATGAACGGATCATACCGAGTACTGTACCGATCAAACCGATAAGGGTTGAGATAGATGCAGTTGTAGAAAGAACCGGCAAGTTTTTAGAAAGCATAGGCAATTCCAAAGAAGTGGCTTCTTCTAATTCTTTTTTCAAAGCTTCGAGCTTTTGCTCTTTGTCCATGTCTTTTTCGTTCAACATTTGTTGGTACTTAACCAAACCAGAACGAACAACGTTAGCCAAAGAACCGCGCTGTGCGTCGCAAGCTTCGATAGCGCCATTGAAATCTTTGGCAGCCATTAATTCTTTGATTTTTTCAATGAATTGGTTGGCTTTACCTTTACCGTTAGCCAATAATAAAGTCACTAAACGCTCAATCGTGAAAATTAATACGATAAGGTTGATAGCTACCAAACCTGGTACAATGAACCCACCTTTGTAGATGACCCCTAATAGGTTACCTTCTACTGGTTCTGCTTCTGGATTTCTGTCCACAAAGTTTCCTGGATCACCAAAAATGTATTTGTAAATCAAGATACCTGCAATAAGTGCAAGTGCAATAGCCAAGAATGCGATAATTGCTGAAAAGCCCCCGGCGGTTTTTTGTTTTTTGTCCATAATGATCGTTTTTAATTTTTCATTTTTACAATTGAACGCCAAATATAAAAAAACTTTAGCCCCTTTTCAAAACGAAATTTACATGTTTGCGCTAGCCTAACGTATAATTATTGTATTTCTAACACAAAGTCGGCTATATTGAGTCCATTATCAAATTGTTTTCAATCTATACCGCACAAAAATTAATATAGATTTAACATATGTTTGGAGCCTAAAAATACCTACTTACGGTCTACTTGCGAAAAACCAAACTGCGCTTCTTGGTACTTGCGAATATCAGTACGGGTTTCTACTTCTCAAACTCTAGATTTGCCTTTTGAGCATATAAATCTTTGGGTTTTTTCTAAAAAATATATATCTTTTGCTTTGCTATGCGATTTTATTTAGTTGACAGAATTGAGGAGATTATTCCAGGACAAAAGGCCACTGGAATCAAATGTTGGACTTTATCGGAAGATTATTTTGCGGAACATTTCCCAGGGTTTCCTATTGTTCCGGGCGTTTTACAAATAGAAACGATGGCCCAACTAATGGGCATCCTTATTGAACATTCATATGCTGCAGCCTATCCAGAGAAAGGGAGGTGTTATCCAATCCTAAGTATTGTTCAAAAGGCAAAATTTAGAGATGTCATCATTCCCGGCGACCAAAGTCACATAGAAGTTGTTTTAACCTCTCTCGATACGATGCGTGCTGCCGGTAGTGCAAAATTGCTTGTGGAGGGGAAAGTCCGCGCGGAAGCGGATTTGAGTTTTACTATTTTGGAAGCCCAACAAGCAAGTAATAACCCTTTTATTGGTCAACGCGACGAATATTATTTGTCTTTAAATGTTCAACAAACGCTTAAAAAGCGCTAATGCTCGCTACCATAACAGCCATCGGATTTTGGGAAAGTGCTATGTTTTCTGTCGACGGCACCTTGGAGCCAAGGTCTGAGTTGTTGCCTAATGAGGCTATAAATCAGCGTCAGTTACCTCACTTTAACGCTGCGTTTCGCCAAATTCAACTCGATCCCACACACCCTAATTACCCCAAACAGAGCGATCTTAAAATTTTGCGCAACGATACAATTGCAGCACTTGTGCTGAGCCAGCAGATGCAGGCTTTACATCAGTGGGGCACTACATTTAAGGAACATGGCGCCCTTTTGGTTGCGAACAGCAATTTTATCGATGACGACGTACTCGATTTTGAGTCCATAACTACTGCAGTGAGTCAGTTACAAACGGCGCTTGATCCTGCAACTGAAAACAAATTGTTTGGTTCTACTATTTCACCTTTATTGCCACTCAGAACGCTAACCAATGGCGCACAGAGTTTTATTGCGCAATATTTAGGATTTTATGGGAGTTCTACCACTTACGGGAGTACAGGAATTGCGAGTGTTCAGGCCTTACGAGATGCCTGTAACTTAATCATTATTGATGCAAGCCGCTTGATTTTAGTTGGCGGTTGTCATTTCGCCAATTTGTTCTCATTTCTAAATAATTGCTTGTTGCTTCATGATACCGAAGGATATGCAGAGGCAAGCGCTGCTAGTTTTTTCATGTTAACAGCTGCCAATCCAAAGGTGAGCGGCAAGCACAATTTACACATCCTTCATTTTTATCAAAATCTAGAAGAGCTGCAAGGAGAACATGTAGATTGGTTGTTTTACGGAGGTGCATTTACGCCGCTTGAGGATGCAAAATTGCTTGCGCGCTGTCAGCATTTGCAATATCAAGAAGCATTTAGCTGGTTTGCTCATACGGGTAATCTTGGTGCGGCCGAACTCGGCATGCTGCTTGCGGCTGCGGGCAACTGGCTCAGAAAAGGTCAAACTGCAGTTGTGTTGATTCAAGATGCATTTGGCGTTCTAGAACTTTTCAAAGTGGAGCACGCATGAGTTCAGCAAAAGTTTATGTCCTTCACACACATTCGGTGAGTCCGCTAGGGATGGGTAGCGCTGAGTTGTTGGCAGCCCTAAAAAATCAAAAGCAAGCTGCCGCTGACATCACACAATTTGACCCTGCTGGTTTGGCCCAAACCAAAGCCTGTGAAGTGGCGCCTGCATATTTGGCGGGTCTTGACCTTCTTCATGAAGCTTGGCAAATGGTGGCAGCCTATGACCGTAAATTTGCACTTTGGGCCACCGCAGTGCAAAGCGAGCAAGCGCAACTTCAAGCGCTTTTTAGCAAAACTTCAACACAGCGAACAGCATTATTTTTGGGCTTGGGAGCCAACGCGATCCCCGTCCAACATATCGCCAAATCCGTTTCTGATTTTACCGCTTTTGGATTGAATCAAGCCATTGCCCAACTAAATGTTCATGTGGGTAAAAAAGCCAATTCGATTTTCAATCATGCCGATTTATACGGTAACTATTTTCGCCAAGAAATTGCACCATTTGGCTTTTGTAGGAATTTAATGACGGCATGCTCGAGTAGTACGCAAGCCATTGCTTTTGGTGCTGCACATATTTTGTCCGGACAAGCTGATTTGGTTTTAGCAGGCGGCACCGACTCTATTCTCAATCAGTTTGCCTACATATCTTTTGGCAAATTAGGCGTATTGAGCCCTGAAGAATGTAAGCCTTTTGATACAGGACGCAACGGTACAATTGCTGGTGAATGTGCCGGATTTACATTGTTGGCATCTGAGCAATTCGTTCGGGAAAACGGTTTGCAACCCCAGATTGCACTTCTAGGTTATGGCAACAGCATGGACGCTTACAAAATCACTGCGCCAGATCCAAATGGGGCCGGCGTTGAACGCGCGCTGCGTTGCGCATTACAGATGGCTCAACTATCGCCAGAGGCATTGGATTACATCAATGCCCACGGAACCGGAACGCGATCCAATGACGAAGCAGAGTTGCGCGCCATTGAACGGGTTGTTGGTTCGGCTGCAGCTAATATTGCCGTGAGCTCGACCAAAGACCGACACGGTCATGCTATTGCAGCCGCGGGTATTCAAGAATTTCATGTGCTCACTACCTGTATGTCAAACGGACTCGTACCAGCAAACCTCAATTGTAACAATCCAATTCAAACGCCGCTTGAGCTGCCCCTACAAACCAATCAAAATCGAAAAATCAAATATGCACTCACCAATAATTTTGCTTTTGGTGGTGTCAATTGTGCTTTAGCACTTGAAAACTTAGCCCTATGAACCTCGAATTAAAAGATAAAATTGTGTGTATTACCGGTGCCTCAGGTGGGATTGGCTTGGCTCTGGTGAGTGCTTTTTTAGATGAGGGAGCTATTGTTTGCGCTACGTATCATCGCAACCCAGATAAAATTGAGCAGCTGCGCGCCACGCTCGATCCAATGATTGGTTCTCATTTATTTGCGTACCCACTCGATCTTCAAAACCAAGCAAGTCAAAGCGCATGTGTTGCTGCAATGTGTAACGCACATCAGCGCATCGATGTCTTGGTCAATTGTGCAGGTTCGGCCTTAGAAAAACCTTTCTTGCTCTTGACACCCGAAGAAATTACGCAGCAAATCACCACTAATTTTAGCCAACAAGCACTTTTCACACAGCAAGTAGCTAAGGTCATGCTTGCACAGCGCAAAGGCAATATTGTCAATATTTCGAGTTTGTTAGCCAAACGTTTGGGTAGGGGAGTGGCTGTATATGCTGCAGCCAAAGCGGCTATTGATCGCTTTACACAAACACTTGCTCTAGAGGTAGGTAAAAAAGGCATTCGTGTCAACAGCATCAATCCAGGCCTCATTGCCACCAAGATGAGCAAAAATATCCAAGCGAATATGCCAGCGGAGCTCATGAATATGAGTCCGATTTCGAGGCCGGGCACACCAGAAGAAATTGCACAAGCAGCCTTGTTTTTAGCTTCAGACCGAGCAGCTAGTTACATCACTGGCGTTTGTTTATCTGTAGATGGAGGCCTCAGTATTTAATTCAAATTTATATTTCAAAAATGACACAGAACGAAGAAATTATCGAACAAATCAAGCAAATCATCCACCAGTCTTGTGGTATTGACCCTGCCGTCATGCATGCGCATTCAACGATTTTTGATGAATTGAGCATCGATTCTATCGATATGGTAGACATTTTATTTCAATTGGAAAGACACTATAATATTGAGCTCAAAATTTCTGAAATTGAGCAGCAATCTAAAGTTGAAATGGGAGAGGAACCTTTTGAAGTAAACCAAATCATTACGCCAAAAGGACTTGAAGTTTTGCGCCGACGCATGCCTGAGATAGATCCCAATCTACTCAAGGAGGGACTGTCTATGTTCGATGTGATCAAATTGATCAATATCCAAAGTTTGGCAAATATGGTAGCGCATCAACTCGCTAAAAAATAAAGGTATGCCCGGCGTAATCTATCGCATTGCCGCACAGGAAGCACTTTATGGTTTTGGAGATCCTATTTTGGATGTCCCGATCCTAAATGAAAGTTTGGGGACCTATCAAGCGCGCATTTGTGCACAATGCGGTATGCGTATTGTGGATGTCTCATCAATTGAAAATTTACCTCAAACGGATATGCCCTTGTGGTATTTCCACGCCAAAATGATTTTCACGCTTGACTTTCTAAAGGCGGCAATTCAAGAAACAATTGCGAATCCGAGTGCATTTATTCAATTTGGTTTAAAAATGCAGCCCTCGGCTCAGCAGCATTCTTTGCCGATCGCGTTACATGAAACCGAACTCACTTTTCCCTTGTTCTATAAAGGTAGTGTGGTTGCCCAACAAGCCCAACGAATTGAATTAGCTGGAAAAGAGTACGAGTGGCAAATTCAAATGCCCGCTCAGGTAATGCCTGGGGGCACCTACCGCTTGAATCAGAATGCGGTTTTTGCAGCCATGTTATTGTCTCCATTTCATTTGCATGGTGCCAATATGGCCCTGAATTTGAACAGGGGTCTTCGGATCCAGGCCCTGCTTCCGGATTGGCTGCGCATGCGCATTTCCAAACCTTTTACCAAACTGACTTCTTTTGGATTAAAGCGCATGAATCGAAGCGGTAAGAATTGTCGAATACACCCGAGCGCTGTGGTGGAGGGTTGTGTCTTAGGCGACAACGTGACCGTTGGAGCCAACGCTGTGCTCCGCATGAGTGTCATTGGGAGTGGAACCTTCATTGGCGATACCGCAGTTGTGAGTTTTTCGGTGCTGGGGCCAAATAACTTTGTAAGTACGGGTAATCATTTGGTCAACAGCCTCACGTACCCCTCTGTTTTTACGATTCATGGCCCTTATCAGTACAGTATTTTTGGCCAGAACACAGCGGTTTTTGCCACCATTAATTCAGATATCCGACTCGATTCAAAAACCATCAAAATACCCACAGAAATAGGGATCTGTGACTCCGGTCAAATTTTGCTTGGGGTGGCTTACGGACACCGTTCTAAAATTGGCGGTTCAAATATCATTGGCGCAGGGCGATTGGTCCCAAATGACTACGTTTTAAATCCGCCAGATTTCATCACACTTCAATTTGAATGATGGCGCAAAATACTTTTTTAATTGGGGCTTACGGCTATACGGCGCAACTCATTGCTGCACAAATGGCAGCAGCGGGCTTGGCTTTTACCGCGGTGGGGAGGGATCAAACTAAACTTGAGCAACTCCAACAAGAGTTTGTAAATTGTTATGGGTATATCGTTGCGGATATCCAAAATGAAGCCATGCTCGATTTTTTACAAAAAGGAGCGGTGGTGATAAATTGTGCGGGCCCATTCAATTTGCTTGCGCCTACCTTATTGGCTAAATGTATTGCTGTTGGCGCACATTATATCGATATCACCGGAGAACAAGAAATCGTAAGGCAAAGTTATGAGCGCTATGCGCGTACGGCTCGGCAGAATGAAATTTGTGTGCTGCATTCAATGGCTTTTGAATCTGCTCTAACCGATATTTTATTGAGCCATTCCTTGCAAAAGGTAGCGCAGGACGAAATAGAAGAGGTACAATCGTATTATCATATTGGTAGCCAGCAAATGAGCCCTGGCACCAAACTAACAATGAAGTTGGCCAATTATCATTCCAATTATATAGTTGAGAACCAGCGTTTGTTGCCTTTTGCAAATCAGTTCGCAAATGTGCCGAAAGGTTTGCCCTTTGAAGCCGCAAGAGTGGTGCCTTATCCAGAGGTAATTTTTGCCTATGAACGACTTCAGCCAAAGCGCGCGGCGTCTCATTTTGTTGTGGAGCAAGGCAGCAATCTATCGTTTTCCGGCCACTTCATGAGGCCAGCTCAAACAGACGAAGCGCAACTTCATTCCATAATTGAACGATTTAAAAAGGTGCAACATGTGGGCCCAGCAGCCACAGACCGGGAAAAGCAACATTTTGAGCTTTATTTGCTGCTGCATACCCACAACGTGACCCATGTGGCCTCAATAAGCGGGTACAACATGTATGAAATTACGGCAGCGCTTGTCGTATTGACGCTGCAGCAACTCCAATTACGGCCTACTCATTTTGGCGTCTTGAGTCCTGGGCAATTTTTAGATCAGGCAGGCTTATCATGGCTTTTAGACAACCCTTATTTTACCTTGAATAGTCCAATAACACTTAAAAATGATGCAAAGATTTAGGTTTTCATTGCATTTATTGATTTTTCCTGTCTTGCAAATGCTTGCCATGTATGTGCTGTTTGCCGGACATTTTTCAACGCTTTGGTTGCTATTAATCGCATGCCTTGCGGCATTTTTACTCAATTGGAACTTACATGTGAGTGTTCACCACTTGGTGCATCATCCACCAAAGCACAAAGTCATCCGCAATTTGTGTTACCTGATTTCATCTTTACTACTAGGTCTTCCATTTCATTATTACCAGCTCATTCACCGCAATCACCACAACTTTAACAATGAAGAGGGTGATTTTACCAGTACGTGGTCATTTCAGAATGGCACAGCAGCACCCCGACCTTTTTGGTTTTACATTCTTTTTTGGTGGATCCCCAAGGTGCCTTTGTCTGTGCAAATTCAAAAGGCCCGCTCAACGGGTTGGCTGAATGCAAATGGAGCGCGATGGTTGGGTATAGAGCTGTTGTTGCTTGTCTTCTTTTATGTGCTATTGTTCCTCATTTTTGGTTGGAAAGGATGCTTGTATGCGCTACTCGTTTATGTAGGATGGGTCCTGATAAGTGCGCAGAATTATGGCCAGCATTTGCCTGTCAATGGGCAGGAACAAACCACGAGTGTTTACGCAAAATGGTACAATTGGCTGACGCTCAACAATGGTTTACACCACGAACACCATCAAAGACCACAAGTACAATATGACTGTTTGGAGCCAGATCCAAACATAAACGACTTACAAAAACCGCATTTAACGGCAGGTTTGAGGCTTCAAAAATGGCGTGGCAGTTTTGTGTTGACTTTGCTCCTCATGGTTGGGTTGCTCTCTCAACTCCCGCATTTACAAATGACGGGTAGCCTCGATGGTTTTGCTGCCGGAGATTCAGCAGTCTTTCAAGATGCCCGCAGTTATGATTCCATTTTTGGCCAAAGCAAGTTTCGATATTACTGGAGCATAACACCTCAAGCAAATGCAAAGCTTGGCTTTCTAACTTCCTGTACGCAGTTTGAGCAAGCGCTCAAAAAGCAGACACCCGCGCTGGAGTTCCTTAGCTCATCGGGTCAGTTGCGCAAATTTGCAAGGCTGCGGCTCTATCCCAAACAAATGTCGGCACGTGATTTTTTGAAGATTGCGGCTCAGCACCCACAACTCGGCAAACTCATTTCAAAAGACGGCAAGTCTTTTTTACTCATTGCCGACTATAAGGGGGCGTCTGTTCCACTCAAAAAAGTTGCGGCATTGCAACAAATGGAGTTTCCTCAAATCAGTCAAATTAGAGGCTTTGGCATGCAAGGGCTGGAGGCGGCGATCGCTAGCTCAATGCAAGAAGACATCTTAACGATTACCGGGCTTATATTTATTTTATTTGGAGGTTATTTGTTTTGGCGTTATCGACGGCTTAGTGCAATCATTTATTTAGTGAGCAACATGCTTTTGTCTATTCTACTCACTGTTTGTTTGTTCCCTCTTTTCGGTTACCAAATGACGGTAGTGAGTGTACTTGCCCTTCCAATAGTATTGGTGCTTTCTTTGAGCGATGCGATTCATTTACTCGGAGGAATTGCCAAAGGTCAGACAAGCGCGGTTACTTTACGTAAAATCTGGATTCCATCCTTACTGAGCAGCCTGACCACCGCTATTGCCTTTTTTAGCTTTTACTTCAATGATGCACCGAATATGGTACAGCTTGGAATGGTGACCGGAACCGCCGTTTTATTGGAATTTTTGGTATCTATGGCGCTAGCACAGCAGTTCTTACACATGGTGAATTTGCGCAAAGCGGAAAGTCAGGTTATTTTAAACACCAGTCATTTTTTAGAGCGTCGTCAAAAACAAATAGGTTGGGGGCTTTTGGCTTTGGTGCTTGCTGCACTTTTGCTTTTGCCAAAGTTGCGCTTTGAAGCAGCGACCGACGACTTCTTTCCAGACGGCCATCCTGTGACCAAAGAACACGCCTTCTTCAGAAGTCAGTTTGATGCACAAAAAGTACTACACCTTTGGTTTGATGCGACTCCTGACGACTCCTTGAAACGCATACAAATTGCAAATTGGCTAGACCAACAACATGCGGCGCATTTGTTGCATTGGGAATTCAAGCCGCAGCAAGCTCAGAAACCATTAGCAGCAAGTATTTATTTTACAGATACCAAGGCAATCGGTGCCTATTACCGACAACTCGAATACAAAGGTGATTTCAAGCGCGAGGGGCTGGGCTTGCATGCATATAGTCCGTTTGTTGTTTTTGATGTTGTGAACCAACAGGTTGCGGCTTCCTTATTTTGGAGTCTGCTCACTGCGAGTGCAGCTATTGTATTGCTCATGTTATGGTTGACAAGAAATCCGCTTCAAGCATTGCTGGGCTTTATTCCCAATTTAGTGCCGTTGGCAGCAGTAGTCGTATTTTTCGTGGTTTTTGACCAAGGCCTCAATATGCTTACTGCGCTCACATTGGTGGTTTGTGTGGGCTTACTCGATGACGACACCATTCACGTTTTGTATCAGAAGTATGTGTTGCGCGCTCCAGTAGCGCAGATGAATCCGATCATTATACATGCAGCCATATTACTTGCTTTAGGTTTTGGGTGTTTTGTTTTTAGCAATTTCAAGCCAACCCGCATATTTGGGGGCGTGAGCGCGCTCGTTTTTGTTATCGGACTCTTGGGTGAACTCACCTTATTTCAATGGATTTTAAATCAGTTTAATCGAGAAGTTCATGATTGATGCCAAGGCAAGTTCACTCGCTCAAAAAGTATGGGCGCTCAATGGTAACGAAGCGCTTGCTTATGGCGCTTTGCATGCCGGAGTCGCTTATTTTGCGCATTATCCAGGTTCTCCGGTAAATGGAATCGAACCCGTTTTGAAGCAACTCAACACACAACATTCTGCCCAGATTACCTTTAACGATGCGCTCAATGAGCATATAGCGGCTTGCGCTGCAATAGGAGCGAGTATGACAGGCGCGCGCGCTATGTTGGTCATGAAACATGTTGGGCTCAATATTGCTGCTGACCCATTGAATTATGTGGGTTATGCGGGAATCAAAGGTGGAATGCTCATTGTGGTGGGGACGGACCCCGGGGCAAATTCAAGTACGGGAGAAGAAGACGTACATTGGTATGCCAAGCAATTCAATTTGCCCCTATTTGAGCCTACAAGCCCACAAGAACTTTATGATTGCTGCCATAATGGATATGCACTTTCTGAAGCGCTCGGTTTGCCAATCCTTGTATATGTAACAGGACTCATTTGCCATCAGAGCACCCGCGTCAATACCAGACAGGTGGCAAATGAACCACGCCACTATTATTTTGAGAAAAATAGAGATCGGTATATCAATGTTGGCCAACGCGCCGTTCAAAATCACCGCTTACTGCTGGAAAAAATAGCTGGTTTTGCGCAGACCCATGCTTTTTTGAAAGTGGACGGACCGCCAAATGCTCCGTTGGCGGTAATCACAAGAGGTAATACAACATTACACTTTCCTGAAATACGCACCTACATCCCGCAATTAGCCAATTGCACCTGGATTCAGCTGACTGGTGTTTATCCTCTGCCAAAGAATGCCTTGTTGCCACTGCTTGAAGACAAAACAGAAATCATCGTGATGGAAGATCAAGATGGTTTTGTAGAGCACCTCATCAAAATGGAGTTGTACAATGAGCTCAGTGCAAAAATTCAAGGAAAAAATCTTTTTCCGGCATATGGTGAATTGCGCGTTAACGAGCTACTAGAAATCATGTGTCGATACTTTGGCGTTGTGTATCCGTTTGCAGGTTTACCAAGCTTCCCTATTCCGGAGCGTTTGGGTACTTTTTGCGAAGGTTGTCCGCATACGGGGAGTTACTTTGCTATTGAGCAAGCCCTACCCGAACAAGAACGTATCATTGGTGGCGATATCGGTTGTTCGTCTTTACCTCCATTTCGAGCAGATTGGTTATTGTGTATGAATGCTGGAATTGGACTTGCACAAGGAATGGCCCCGTTTGTACAAGCTCAAAAATTAGTCTCTACAGGAGGTGATGGTAGTTTTTTTCACGGTGGTTTATTGGCCGTATTGAGCGCTATTCAAAATAAAGTCAATTTGGTACACCTCGTTTTTGACAACAAAAGTGTTGCCATGACCGGGCATCAGTTATCTGCCTCCACGCAGGTAGCTTATGCAGATTTACTGCGCGCACTAGGCGTTGCATCCTTTTCTGAAGCCAGCGCATTTCATCCAAAAGAGCTTGAAGCACTTGTAAAAGAAAAAGAACAGCTCGAGGGGGTTCATGTCATCTGGGTAAGCGGGGCCTGTGCACAAATACCTGATGCACGTGCTACTTTTAGAAGGGCGCATTACGCACCTCAGATCGATGCCAGTAAATGTGCTTCATGTACCTTGTGTTATGAATCATTGGCTTGCCCCGCAATTGATCGGGATGAGAAGGGGCAGTTTCAGATCGATTTGGCGCGCTGTATGCGCTGTGGTGTGTGCCATGAAATTTGTCCGAACGACGCCATTGACTTAGGCGCAAAAACAGGTCAAGCATGAAACAAGAACTGCGCATATTAATAGCCGGGGTTGGCGGGCAGGGCATTCATGGCTTTGTGCGCGTGCTGCAACAAGAGATGTACACTCAAGGTTATGAACTGATTTGCGCGCGCTATAAAGGTGGGGCCCAAAGCCTTGGCTCAGTTCATGCAGAAATAAAGATCTTTTTAAGCCCAGCGCAGGCTAGCGAACAGCAGAGTAGCCAACTGATTCCGGGCACCATCGATATCTTGCTTGGGCTCGAACGCTGGGAAACCCTACGTTTCTTGCCTTTTTGTCACAACCAAACCTTCATTGTCTGCGATACCTACACAGAATTTCCGCCAGGAACCAAACGTCAAGATGACCTGCCTTCAATTGATACGTACTTTTCGAGATTGACCAATCCAATGATAAGCAAAGACTTTGTAGCATTAGCCCACGCTCGGGGCTGGTCAAAATCAGCAGTTCCATTCTTGCTTTTTAATGAGGCTATCGAGGCGCTTGGCCTAACGACAACTATTCAACAACTAAAACCTTAACCACATGAATTGGAAAGAAAACTCTAGAGTAGCCATGCATTGGCACACCAATGAACAAGGCAATAAAATTGTTTGTGACCTTTGTCCAAGACATTGCCAAACGCAACCTGGCCAGATGGGATTTTGCAAAGTCAGAGGGAATGTTGATGGAACCTTTCATACGTTCAATTTCGGTAAATCGGTGACGGCAACCCAAGAGTGTATTGAAACGGAAGCTGTCAACCATTACATGCCGGGTGCCCGTATCTTGAGTTTGGGTAATATCGGTTGCATGATGGCTTGCTCTTATTGTCAGAACTGGCAAACTTCTCAAATTAAGCACCTCAATGATGCAAATGTATTTGAGTACACGCCAGAACAAGTAATTGAACTTGCGCTTTCCAACGACATCAAAGTCATTTCCTGGACCTACAACGATCCTGTAGTTTGGCACGAATTTGTGCTAGAGACCTCCAGGTTAGCTAAAGCGGCAGGCCTCACCACCTTATATAAATCTGCGCTATATATTGAGCTTGAACCTTTGCGAGAATTAATTGAAGTGATAGACATTTTCTCGATTTCACTCAAGTGCATGGACGATGCGATTTACCGCAAGGAAAACAAGGGAAAATTGCAACCGGTCCTCGATGCTATTGAGCTCATCGCTGCTTCTGAGCGCCATCTGGAGATTTCACAATTGGTTGTTACGGGCCTCAATGACGATGGCACAGATGCCATTAAAACTGCACGTTGGATGCGCGAAAAGCTCAAACCCGAAGTGCCTTTACATTTGGTGGCGTATCACCCTAGTTTCAAGTATAAAAAGCCGCGTACTGAACTGTCCACCTTACTCAAGCTGAGAGAACTTGTGATCAAGGAAGGCTTGGAGTATGTCTATTTAGGAAATGTCTATGCCGACGACATGAGCAATACCTATTGTAAGTCTTGTTCGAATTTGCTTGTAGAACGCTTTGGACTCTCTGTTCAAGTCCCAGGCCTCGATGCCGATGGAAATTGCAAAAATTGCCATACACCGTCAGTAATCAGAGATGCTTTGGGTGGGCAGCCAACAGAAAAGCCTGTTTTGGTACCATTTGTTGCCGAGCAAACGCATACTTTTGAGTGGAACGACGAAATCAGATCCGTTCATATTTTCCTGGACAGTCCGCAAAAAGATACGGTACGTATCCAATTAAAGCGCATGCCTGCCAATACCATCCATTATCTCGAACTCAATGAAGGGCTCGAGCGCATTATTTTGTCAAAGAGTAGTGCGCAAGAGCAAGCGCTCATTATTTCAGCCGCATGTCAAACGCCACTGCACATCTTGCCGGTGCTCGACCGCGCACACTTCCCTGTTATTGATGAAACCAAAGCATCGAGCTATGCATAAACTGACCCAAATTTTAAAACAGCGCGTAGATACAACCAACGCTGCGCCTGTTGTTACGCCTATCTATCAAAATAGTGCATTTGAAGCGCACTCTCCTTTTTTTTATACGCGTAAGAACAATCCAAATGTCGAAGAACTAGAGCAAGTTTTCTGTGCTTTAGAGGAGTCCGCATTTGCGGTGTGCTGCTCGACAGGAATGGCTGCCATTTCAAATACGCTCCTGTTATTGAAGCCAGGTGATCATTTGGTCATCAATCAATTGATTTATGGCTGTTCTTATGTGCTTTTTGAGCGTTTTTGTCAACAGTATCAAATTGAGCTCACTGTGCTCGACCTCACTTCTGATGAAGGAATAAACGCCATGCCGCAAGATGTCAGTATGGTCTTATTTGAGACCCCAACCAATCCTTTTGTGCGCAGCATTGCTATTGCCGCTGTGGTCAAGCAGGCTAAAAAATGCAATCCGAATTGTGTGGTAGTTGTAGACAACACTTGGGCCACTCCTTTATTCCAACAGCCTTTAATGCATGGCGCTGATCTCTCGTTGTATTCTGCAACAAAATACTTTTCGGGACACAGCGACGTGATGGGTGGCGTACTCACAACAAATGATCCTGTTCTTGCGCAGCATTTAAGAGAAGCGCGGTTTTATCATGGCGCTATTCTGGATCCAAATAGCGCTTGGTTGTTGCGCAGAAGCATGCAGACATTCACTATTCGGATGCGCGCACATGGACAGGCCACCACACAAATTAGAGACTGGTTACAGCAGCAAAGTGGGGTGGAAGCGGTTTTTTATCCTCAAATCGATGGCAGTCAATTGAAAGGTTATGCCACATTATTGTTTTTCACGTTAGCGGAGTCTTTGAGTGAGCGCTACGATGAATTTGTGTCCGCATTGCAACTTTTTGATACCGGCACCGGAATGGCATGTGTAACCTCTATGGTGGCCCGGCCATATTCTGGTAGCCATGCCTCCATGAACGAGCAGCAAAAACAGCAAATGGGGCTTACCCGTCAGCTCGTCAGGCTCAGCATTGGTTTGGAGGAGGTAGATGACCTTATTGCGGATTTAAGCCAAGCTTTTGAACAAATCGGCGCCAATGAATTGAACGCCTAAAGGGCAAACTATGCAGGAGCAGGAAGCATTCACATTATACCGATTAAAAGCACTTGCCATTTGCGCACTTCTTGTATTGCACCTTCTACTGAGCTTTACTTGGATACCACAACTCTACGGTATTTGGCCAATCAGTGTGGAGGCACCAAGTATAAGCCTGACTGGTTTTGCGTCATTTTTGAATCTTTTTGGACTGCTCTTGTTTTTTATTTTGTCGGGCTACACACTCCGAAAAAAAGCGTTCAATCAGGAGCGCTACTTGCTGCAAAAAGCAAACAAAAACATGTGGCGCTTCTTCAAGTATTATACTTTGCTTTCGCTCATTTTTTATTTGTTGTTGTCTTTTTCAGAGGGGCGCTTTTTGGCTTTTGATGAATGCACTTTTTTAGTTTCATTTTACCATTTGTGGTTTATTGTTGCCTTGGCCGGGTTCCAATTGTTATTATTTCTTGTGCAGCGATTGAATTCAGCCTTAATTAAGAACCTGCGGATACCCGTTGCGCTTCCGCTCTGCATTCATGCGCTTGGATTATATGGACAAGGAGGTGTTTTTTTGAAAACGCCGACCCAGTTAGCTGCAGCAACCTTACTCTCTATTGTGGTGTATTTCTTTTGGTTTCTGTACGGCTTCTCACGTCCAAAAGGCCCACTCCATTTGGGCAATAGATTTAGTTTGCAGCGCTTATTGAGTTGTATTCTGGTGCTTGGAATCTATTTCTTAGCAAAAACGGCGCTCATTTTCTCTTGGAATTTTACAACTTTTTGGCAATTGCTTTCATCGTGCATCGATCCTTTGACATTTATCGCTGCGCTAAACATCAGTTTGTGGCTTTTTGAGGTAGCAAATAAAAAGCAATATGCTATTGATTCAACGCGGCTCCAATATTTTTTACTGCGTTTTCAACTGCCAATTTATGTGTTTCAGATTCCCCTGATCTTCGTTCTTATTTCGATCCAAGAGATATTTGGATGCAGGCTGTTTCTAACTGAAAAATACAATTCTCAAGTGCCCAATTGGCAAGAAGCGCCCAGCACTTGGATATTGTTTCACATCCTTTTGATCATTTTTGCGCTGCTTATGTGGCTGCTCTGGCACTTTAGCAAACAAAAAACCCCTCATTCAAAAGAACAAGGGGTTTAGATGAGGTCTCAAGCAGATTCGAACTGCTGTAGACGGTTTTGCAGACCGGTGCCTAACCGCTCGGCCATGAGACCATCAGGTTTGCAAAGATAAGCAATTTTACACTTTCAAAAAAGCGTCAGTTAGAACTTGATGATTTTTTTTGACAATAATTGACCATTCACCCTTGCAGAAACAAAGTAAACACCTTTGGGTAGGCCGAGCCATGCGTCATTTTCAGACCCCAAATGAACTTGGGTGGTTCCGGCGTCGGGTGAAAGTTTCATTTTGAGCTGGCCATTGGCATCGTAGATGAAAATCAAGTCGGAGTTGTTCAAGGCGAGTGGGAAAGACAAAGTGAGCGCCTCCTGTGCAGGATTGGGATAAGCTACAATAGAACTATTGTCGTTGAGCGGGTAGCTATCTAAGGATGCACTAATGAGGGCTTCTAAATCATAGGTTTCATCTCCGGGCTGGTACGGCAGGTAATGAAAATAAGTGAGAAACATTTCATCGGTTGTATTGAAGCCACTGTAGATGGTTTGAGGTGGTGAATGTGGGTTGTTGGGATTATTTGATGTGTTGTCGTAGGTACCTTCGCTTTTGAGCTTGTAGCCTTGGGGTACTTTTTGAATATACCTAAAGAAGTAGAAGTCTTGCCACATGAAATCCCATTTAGGGACATTCACAAACTTGATGGTATCTGCGCCGGCCTTGTAGGCGTAGGCCTTGATATTCGTGCCGAGTAAGTGCATATGTGGGAAAACGGATAGCACGGAGTACGCTGTCGGAATTGTGGCTCCGCTTGGCGGATAAAAAGCGTTGAGATCCGTAATTTGGTTAGCCGGAAGACTGAAATTGTAGTCTGCTAATAGGGGGGCCGCACTAATTTGCCGCACATTGGTGGTGCCTACTGGATAAAAATGGATAATGACCTTGGTGGAGTCATACTGTCCATATGAGCCCATTGGGTAGTGCATGGCAAAATAAATTGAAGAACCTGGGCCAATATCCAGCCCCAACTTAATGGGGTCTGTAGAGGGTAAAATCATGGGGGTGGCCCCTGGAGTGTAGCCTGTAATCAGTTTGGTTGTGCCGTTACTTGGGCTTGCGCAATTGCCACCAATTGTGTCTGTTGCTTCTACACTCGTTGGATCGAGGTAAACCAAACAGTGGTGTACAATTTCTCGGTTACCTGGCACAACTTCAACTGCTTTGATGATGCGGTTTTGAGTCAGGTTTGTGGGGATATTGAAACAAACGTAGTCGTCTTGGGTTGTCGCCTTTGACATGTAGGTTGGTATTTGGACTTGCAAATCACCGTTTCCTAAAAAGGTATTTGATGTGTATACCGGTGGCGGAGGCGTTTGATTGGCATTGCCTTCTTGTGCGCCGTTGTTGAGCCAGCTGATAATAGTGGTTTTCTCAGCAGTGGAAAGTGCGCGGTTGTGTTGGTATTGTTGGTAGTTGTTGTCGGGTGGCCAAGGTGGCATTTCGCCTGTATTGACACACTGATAAACCGCTGCAGCTAGTGGGCTTACCTCGGCGTGTGTCATGAGTGAAAACGGAGCGGCCCCACCCGGATGATGGCACTGCGTACACTTATTGTAAAAAATTTGAGCGACATCACTGCTCCAAGTTTGGGCTTGAGTAATGGAGCTCGATAGGATAAAGAGGTAAAATAAAATCTTTTTCATGGTAGGTTTTAACGCAGGAGTTGAATTTTGGTTCGAGTGGTGTGGTGATTGATCGTTTCAACTTCCAACATATAGATCCCATTAGGTAGTGTATCTAAATAGATGTCATGATGGAAAGTAGGGGGCATAGATGTAAGCTTCAGTGTTTTTCCATCGAGACCAAAAATTTTTATACTAGAAAGTAGGTCGCTGGCTTCAACACTTACCTTGCCATCGGATGGGTTTGGATAAACATTAAGTTGCAGTTCAGGAGTTTGCTCAGCCAATCCATTGCTGCCGCAAATTTCATTACTTGGCGAGCCGTTGCAATAGCTCGTAGGGTATAAAATGGCTTGTTCTTGCATCTCGTTGGCCGCAAGAAGCGTTGTTTGGGTACAGCCCATGACATCGACGAGAAAATCGCGGATAAAGCGCTCCGTGCTGTCCATGTAGGCGGCGTTGCTAATGTAAGGCACGTGTTGGGCGTTGTTGAAAGTATAAATTTGATTGGTAACGCCAATTGCACAAGCGCGCTCGTGCAGCATGCGGCTACCGTCCAGGTACATGAGTGGCGTGCCCGGGTTCACTAGGCCACGGTTGTAGGTCACGGTGCCGTCGTTGGTGCCGTGTACAGAGCAAAGCGGCACATCACCGGCCTCGAGCCAATTGTATTTTGCCAAGGCCCCGCAACCGTTAATGACGGCGTGTACTTTGGTAGCATATCCCGGATTGCCCGAGTTGCCTTCTAGGCCACCAAGATTTGCCAAGGCGCTGGCGCTCATGTAGTCACTGAATTCGCAGTCGTTATTGAGGTAAGCTACGTGTAGTGCGGTAATTGCCCCAGCCGAACTCCCGCCTATGAAAATGTGGTTGGTGTCGATTTTGAATTGGTTGTTGGTTTGGGCGTCTTTGTAAAAGTAACGAATGGCCGCTTTGAGGTCCTGCACGGCGCGCACAACGGCCTTGATAGCATTCGTGGAGTCAAATGGAAAAAAGCCAAGTCGGTAATCGATGCTTGCACAAGCATAACCTTTCATTGCAAAACGCTCAGATAGCGCCTTCACATCAGGATCCGTTTTACTGCCACCAATAAAACTACCGCCATGAACCCAAATGATCAAAGGACGCGCGGCCAATGTGTCATTTGTAGGTTCGTAAAAATCCATTTTAAGCACAGTATTGCTATTTGCCCAGTTGCTATTTTGTCCGTAGGTAAGGTTGCTCGTGAGGGTGAATTGTGGGAATACAGCCTCGGCATAGCGCCCACTTGAACAAGGGTCTTGTGCAAGAACTTGTAATTGAAGTCCAAAAAGCAGGAATAAAAAGGCGCGTATATGTTTTGTCATGGGTTTGATTTTGTTTCTAAATTATGAAAATTTCAGATTTAAGACCTGAAAATCACTTACTTTGCCAAAAACAACAATATGTTCAGGTCATTTTTGCTACTCCTCATCTTTGGATGCCAATATTTCAGTGCTCAGGATTTGCCAGCATACAAAATTTACAATGCAAAAGGAAAAGAGGTCTCCTTTAAGTCAATGGCGAAAGCGGCAAATGACGCGCAAATCGTCTTATTTGGCGAATTTCATGACAACCCAATAGCCCATTGGTTGCAATTGGAATTAACCCAACAAATGTTTGCAGCACATGGCACTAACTTACAATTGGGCTTTGAAATGTTTGAACAAGATCAGCAGGCTATACTCAGTGCTTATTTGAATGGATCCATACCTGCCGATAGCTTGAAGGACACACTCAGATTATGGCCGAATTACCCTACCGATTATGCGCCATTGGTCAATTTCGCTAAAGAAAAAGGACTTTCTTGTGTGGCTACGAATATCCAGCGCAAGTATGCGAGTTTACTTTTCAAAAAGGGTAGGGCGGCATTGGATACGCTTCCCGAAAGCATCAAACAACAAATGGCTCCGCTCAACTTTGCTTTTGACACTACGCTTTCGCAATACCAAGACATGAAGCAAATGGGCGCACACATGGGGCCCGGAATGGGCTGGCGCATGGTAGAAGCCCAAGCCATTAAAGACGCCACTATGGCTCATTTTATCTTGCACAATCCGTGGCGAACCAACCAAACGGTGCATTTACATTTCAATGGTGCGTATCATTCTGATTTTTATCAAGGAATCATGTGGTATTTGCAACATGAAGGAGTTGCTTCGGACATAATGACCATCAGTACAGTGAGTCAAGACAACGTGCACAAATTAGAAAAAGCGCATTTGGGTCAGGCAGATTTCATTATATGCGTTCCGAGTAATATGACCTCAACGCATTAGGCTATTTGAGTGGTATTCCTCTTGAACTAACAGGCCCAGTCGCTTTGCTTTTTTCAAGACTAAATGTAAATGTTGTACCCACGCCCACTTTACTTGCTACCTGAATTTGTTGTCCGTGTGACTCAATTATGTGCTTGACAATCGCGAGCCCAAGGCCTGAGCCACCTTCGTTGCGGTTGCGGCTTTTTTCGACGCGATAAAAACGCTCAAAAAGTCTTGGAAGGTGTTGGGGTTCTATACCAGCGCCGTCGTCATTGAATTCGATATTATAGGTGTTGTCAATTTGAACAACACTGACCCTCAACTGACCGCCTTCTTTTCCGTATGAAATGGCATTGCTAGCCAGATTCAGCAAGACCTGAGAAAGTTTATTTCTATCTGCATTGACATAACAGAAAGGATCGGAAGCATCAATACTGAGTCGGAAATGTTTTTCTCGGGCAATGAGTTCAAGTGTTTCATACGTTTCTTTGACCAATTCAAGAAAGTCAAAGCTTCTGATATCTAATGGAATGCGCTCGAGTTCAAGTTTGGTGAGCTGATCGAGGTCGTCTAAGATGTGCGTCATGCGCTCAGTAGATTTTGAAGCGCGCTCTAAGAAGGTTTGAAGAATGGCAGGGTCTTCCATGCCGCCATCGAGCAGGGAGTCGATGTAGCCTTGAATAGAGAAAACAGGTGTTTTGAGCTCGTGTGCCAAATTGCCCAAAAATTCTTTTCTGAAAGCGGCTTGCTCTTTGAGTTTTTCAATTTCTTGGTTGCGCTTTTGTTTCCATTCTTTGACATCTTGCTCGCCTTGTGCAACGAGTTCATCAATAGATTGGTCCTTGCGCTGCTCGCTTTCTAAAGTTTGGATACTGCGGTAAATCAAGCTCATGCGGTATTGCAAAAAGCGCTTGATGATGTAGTAAAAGATCGTGTAAGCAAAAATCCCGGAAACGAGCGGGATTAAAAAAAGCAAGGTGTTGCTTAGGGTAACAATTTGTAAGTGTACAAAAAGGGTAAAGAGAAAGGTCAGTATGTAAAATAAAATACTGCCACTTAGGATCAAGAAACTGGGTCTCGCTTTTCTCACTTGTCATTGAAGGTATATCCGACGCCTTTTACGGTACGAATATACGCATCTCCGAGTTTTTCGCGCAATTTTCTGATATGAACATCAATAGTGCGTTCTCCAACAATGGTGTCATTGCCCCATACAACAGCTAGGATTTGATCGCGGTTGAAGACCTTACCGGGTCTGCTGGCCAAAAGTTCGAGTAATTCAAATTCTTTTTTGGGTAATTGCAATTCTTTCCCATCGAGTTCAACCACATAACGATCGCGGTCAATGGTAATGTTCGTTGCACCTTCAGCACCTTCTTTGCTTTTGAGTCGGCGCAAAAGTGATTCAATTTTGCTAATGAGTAATCGCGGTCTGATTGGTTTGTTGATGTAGTCGTCTGCACCTGCCTCAAAACCGGCAATTTGCGCGTAATCTTCTGTTCTCGCGGTCAAGAAAGCAATAACAGGCTGTACCATGTTGAGGTCTTTTCTGATTACCTGACAGGTTTCAATGCCATCCATTTTTGGCATCATGACATCGAGTAAAATGAGCGAAGGATTGATTTGTTGTACCAATCGGAGTGCTTCAATGCCGTTACTTGCAGTAAAGACCTTGTAGCCTTCTTTGCGCACATTGTACGATAAAAACTCTAAGATATCTGGTTCGTCGTCAACGATCAGTATGGTATGTCCTTTTGTGTTTTCCATCGTTTTCAGCGTTTAAAAAAAGAGGGGGCCGAAGCCCCCTCTTTGTGCGTGAGCTAATTATTTACGAATCAAGAGGTGTTTTACGCCCACTTGATTTGCATTGATCAGTTGAACCGTATAGCTTCCTGAAGCAAGTTCGCTTACATCCACAGGAAGAAGCATCGCACCAACTTCATTGATTTGCTGTGTGTAAACCAAACGACCAGTTGCATCTAGGATATGCAATGAAGCACTTGTATTGTTTTCAAAAGCTACGATTACTTGTTCTGAAGCTGGGTTAGGATATACCTCAAAGCTCATTTTGTTTGCTTCTTCGATACCAACTTCAATAGCAATTTCGAAAGTTGCAGTAGATGAGCAGTTGCCATTGATTGCTGTTAGAACAACACTGTAGTTACCGTTTGCAGCGTAAGCATGTGCTGGTGCAGTTGCTGATGAGTTGGTGAAATCACCGAAATCCCAAGAGTAAGAAGTAGCACCAGTAGAAGTGTTGGCAAAAGTCACGACATTACCTGCTGTTGTGAAAGAACCTGCGGCTGTTGGCGTTGCTGTAAAGGTAATGGTAGAAGTTGCAGATTGGCCTACACCATTACAAGCATTCGTGTTTGTTACGGTTACAGAAACGGTAGCATTGTCGGTAACTTGGATACTTTGGGTAGTCTCACCTGTAGACCACAAATAAGAATCAGCTGCAGATGACGTAACCGTTACGACATCACCAGAACACGCTTGTGTGCTAGATGCGCTGATAGTAGGAGTAGGAGCGTTAGAAACGTTCACAGAAATTGGAGCAGAAGTACTTGTACAACCGTTTGCATCAGTTACTGTAACTGTGTAACTACCTGATGTAGAAACGGTAATGGTTGCAGTTGTAGCTTGTGTTGACCATGAATTGCCAGTTGAAGCGCTAGAAGTAAGGTCTACAGAACTACCTGTACAAAACGATGTTGAGCCGCTAGCTGTAATCACTGGTGTTGCAGGAAGTGCATTGATCACTACTGTAATAGCTGCACGCATACTTTCGTCATTACCTACGTTTGCTTGAGAAACGTAATACGTGTATGTTCCGGCTGTTGTGGTGCTTGGTACTGGAGCCGTAGTGGTGTAAGTTCCACCAGTTGCTTGTGTATACCAACGAAGTGAATTTCCAGTAAGGGCAGTAGCACTTAAAGCAGTTGCAGTTGCACCCTGGCAATAAGTAAAGTTAGTTGTAGCCACAACAGGCGTAGCCACAGAGTAAAATTTCGCATTCATGAAGTTACCGTTTGCAGCTGCAGCTGATCCTGCGCCCAAACGCGCATCTGGTGTAACACCAAGTGCTGGAAACAAATTCACCCAATTGATTTGAGCTAAAGTAGCTGTGGTATCATTGCCATCCGGACCCATGAAAGAAAGGTAAAAAGCTGCAGTTGATGCTGCGCCTGTTCCTGTTCCGGCGTTGTAAATCGTATTTGTGTTTGCTGCGTAGTTGCTCAACGTGTTGTGACCAAAAACAAGGGTGTCGCCATTTACGTTGTTTACAACAGCAGTTCCTTCAATTGACAAGCCTTTTTCCCAACCAGTGGTAAGTGTATTGAAAACTGAAGTAGCCGTATTTCTTCTCAAGCGGAATGATTTTTCAAATTTCTCACCGACAGGAAGTGCTGTTGTACCGTCTCCTTTTGGCCCTACGATTGTGCCGTTCGAGAAGATTGGAGCTGTTTTTGGTTGTGCTGTAGAGCCAGCTGCATCGTTGTCAGATTCAAAAGAGTTAGAGTCACCAGCGGCATCAGACATGTCTTTGTCTCGGATTGAAAGGAAGAATTGAACTTTTCCTCTGTAACCAAAATCGGTATCGAAATCGTCATCTATACCGCGGTAAGCGATGATGTGCTTACAGTTGACTGTTCCACCAAACCACTCATAAGAGTCGTCGCCAGAGAAAGAAACTTGCGTGTAATCTACAATAGTTTGATTCCCTACAGAACCAAAAGTGATGCCATTGATTTCTTTGTTGGGCTCGAGTGCAATACCTGCAAACTCAACGCGCACATAACGCAGAATTCCTGAGTTGTCGTTGTCGAAGTTTCCGCCAAATTGCGAATCTGTGGTTGGAACAATACCTTCGATATTTGCAACACCACCCGGTTGGTTGTTTTTAGCCAAACCTAAAATTACCAATCCTCCCCAGTCACCTTCGTTGCGCGCACCTACGGCTTCGTTAGAGGTGAAAACAATTGGGTTGGCAGCAGTACCGTCGGCAATAATTTTAGCACCACGTGTGATAATTAAAGAACCTTGCGTCAATTTGTCTCCGCGGATGATTGTTCCTGGTGCAATTGTTAATGTCGCGTTGTTTTTGACATAAACTTTGTTCATCAGCTTTACCACACCACTCCATGTTGTGTTTGTAGTGATATCAGCTGAAACAGTAGTGATGGTTGCAGGATAAACTGTGTTTTCTGGATCGAAGTTTGTCCAGCCGGAAGTCCAGTCTGTAGCTGGGGTGTTGTCAGTTACTGGAAATGCGCCACGATAAGTAGTGGGTGTCCAGAAAGCATCCTGAGCCATGGCAAAAGAACCAAAGCAAAGGGCAGTCAAGAGGGTGTAAAGTTTTTTCATCTTTTTTAAATTTTAACTGAGGCAAAGTTCTTGCGTATTCAGTTGGGTCAAGTTATAGCTCCCTTAAGTTTGCTTTAAATGTGTGTTAAGCATGTGGAACAATTCCTTAACATTGGCTTCTAGAATTTGTATTTGAAGTTCAAAGTGATGGTCTGACCAAAGGTGATTTCTTGCCAAGCACTGTCCACACCTTTGTCGTAGCGCTTGTTTTTGTTGATGTCTTGGAAGAATACGAGGTCTTGTGCAAGAAGGTCAGCACAATTTAATTTTACTTCGTATTTGTCTTTCCAAGTTTTAGCAATTTGGAAATCGAGTACGTGGCGTCCATTTTCCCAAACACTTGGTTCTTGGATACTACCTGCAATGGCAATTCTTTGACCAACATAGTTGTAAGAGAAGTTGACCATTAAATCTTTCTGACTTTCATAGAAGAGGCCAACGTTGAGGATGTACGGCGATTGACCTTGAAGTGGTCTTGTAGAGCCAGGATATTCTTCTAGCCCTGCAAATGCGCTGAGGTCAGCAGCAGACCGGATCAAAGAAGCATTCGTGTAGAAAGTTGTTCTAGAAAATACGGAGTTAGAATCTGTACGATTCAACCAACCGAGATTCATGCGGTATTCCAATTCAGCACCATAGCTTGTCGCTTTATTGATGTTGTTAAAGTAGAGTTCGGGTGTACCAGAGGTTCCGGTTCTAAGCAATAACTCAATTGGATTCTGGAAGGTTTTGTAAAAACCAGACATACTGATCACCTGACCCTTTCCAGGAAAGTATTCCAAGCGCGTATCATAATTGTTGATGGTCGCACGCTTCAATTGTGGATTACCAGAAGCTAAATTATCGTTGAGAAAGTTATAAAAGGTGAAAGGAGCCAATTCGCGAAATTCCGGACGGCTAACGGTGCGTGCAGCACTTGCTCTCCATTGAAATCGCGTTGTGATTTTGTAGGTCAAGTTCAAAGAAGGCAATAAATCAAGTACAGTTGTATCGAGGTATTTATCTGCATTAGAACCAAATTCAACATAATGGAATTTTTGCTGGTAAGCCTCTGCACGAACACCGGTCACCACACGAAGTTTAGTAAACAGTTTGGTATCGATCATGGCGTATGCAGCGTTCAACAAAGACGACGCATCGTAACTATCGTCCACATTGGTTCCTTCTTCTAGTTTGAAACCACCTTGTCCATCGGCCATTTGACCAAGGTTTTCTGTGGCAAAAATTTGGTCTTCAGGTAAGAGCAACAAGTTAGAGTTGAATGAAGAAGATCCGGCTGGGTCATATTTAGAAAAACCGAGGTTGCGGGCAGCGAAGTCACGACCTCTGTACTGATGGAAACCGCCAAATTTCAGGTAGTTTTTAGAATTGTCACCGCCAATTTGTTTGCTTAGATCGTAACGCGCACTTGAGATATTTTCAGACATAGTAGACCAAAACATGTTCCCGGCCCCAAGTGTGGAGATGTCGTTGTTTTGAATGACAGCAAAATAGGGCAAAGTGGTATCTACTTGTTGGTAAACCATGCGACGCAAGAAGGGAATATCGCGCTTGACGTTGCTGTAACCAATTGTCCAGTTGAATTTCCAGTCGTCTTTGAAATCGTGCTTTCCGATCAATTGTGTCGTGAGCAAGTTATTTTGGGTATACCAGATATTGGTTGAGCGTTCGTTGTACATCGATTCGATATCCATGTCGCGCTTGCCCTGACGGGTATTTACTTTGTCGTCAGATGAGATAGAGTAAAGTGTTTTGAGTTGTAATTCTGTTTTCTTTCCAAGATCCAATTTCAAATTGAGCAATCCGGTGTTGAGAATTGATTTTGTATAGGCAGAATCTTTGAGTTCGTTCTTTGTCACGACACCTGTTGCTTGTTCTTCAAACTCACGGCGTGTCACTAAACTAAAGTTATTGGCATTGCTGTAAGAATAAGCAAACACATAAGATAGACTCTTTTTGTCCTTGAGGTCAACTTTATTTCCTACGCTATATTGAAGGCTACCATTGGGCAAGGCAGTTCCACGAGATGTAGACCAATTTGAAGGAATCAGTTTTGCAAAGTCAGCTTTTTGTTGGGCGCTGAGTGCATTGAATTCGGCTGTACTTGGTAATCCGTCTGGAATGGCTCTTGTATTGGTTCCAAAACCGAGCAAATCTGTTGCGCCGCCGTTATAAGTTTTGAAATCTTTACCTGTACTAATGGTGTTGTAGCCCATTCCGATTTGAATGTTTTGAAATTTTTCTGATCTAGGCTCCACTGTTTTAATGTCGATGACCCCACCGGCAAATTCTCCTGGTAGTTCTGGTGTGGCACTTTTCATGATGAAGAGATTTTCGAGCATGTTTGAAGGGAAAATATCAAATGAAAAGGCTTTGCGGTCACTTTCTGTACTTGGTAGTGGCGCACCGTTGATCAGTGCAAAGTTGTAACGGTCAGAAAGACCGCGCACCACTACAAATTTGTTGTCTTGGACACTCGCTCCACTTACGCGCTTGAATACTTGAGAAACTCTTGAATCTGGTGTCTTGATAAACGTGTTTTTATTGATACCATCAACAACTCCAGCTTGGTTAATCTGCATTTTGGTTACCTCAAGATCCCCTTTGTTTTTATCTGATTTGCGCTCAATGCGAATTTCACCAGTTGTTTGTGATTTGGTTTTCAAGATAGCTTGAGTTGTGGTTGTTTGACCTTCTTGTACCGCAAGACTTGCAGATTTAAAGGTTTCAAATCCTGGTGCTTTGATTTCAACTGTATAGGTACCTGCAGGGAGTGCACTGAATAGAAAGGTGCCTTTATCAAGGTCTACAGTAGCTTTGTTGGCTATAGATAAACGGACAGTAAATTCTTTGACTGGGTTGTTGTTGTCGTCGAGAACTGTGCCAGAAATGGCTCCTGTTTGAGCGTTTACTTGGCTTGAAAATAGACCAACGACGAATAGCGTAAGGGCAAGGGTAAAATACTTCATTTGTTATCTTTAAATAATAGTGCAAAGGTCAATTTGTATCTTGACGATTACATTAATCAAAGATTAATAAAGCATTAATAAGCCGTTCCTATTTGTTAACATTGACATAACATAGAAAAGGGAGGCTTGTGGGCCTCCCTTTCTTTTTGAGTTGTATTTGCTTATTTATTCAAAAACGATTTTCATCTCGACGCGACGGTTTTTCTGGCGTCCTTCAGGTGTATCGTTCGGAGCAATTGGTTTGGTTTCGCCGAAATAAAGTGTAATGATACGAGATGCATCAACACCTTGACTGATCAAATATGCTTTGAGCGCTTCGGCACGTTTTTTAGAAAGTACTAGATTGAGGTTGTCGTCTCCGACGTTGTCTGTGTGGCCGGAAATTTCGAGCTTCCAGGTCGGTTTTTTCTTGAGTACTTCTGCAAGCTCGTTGAGCGATGGTTTGGAGCTTTCAAAGATGATATCTTTTGCCGTTTCAAACTCGAGGTTATTGAAAGCAGTTTTAAGTACTTCAATGACTGCTTGTTCAATCACTGGGCAACCTTTGTTGGATTTAGGCCCTGGTGTATTCGGGCAGTCGTCGTCTTTGTCGAGCAAGCCGTCTGCATCGGAGTCTTTGTAAGGGCAGCCTTTGTTGGCTTTTGGTCCAGCGAGGTTCGGGCAGTCGTCGTCTTTGTCGAGTAAGCCATCTGCGTCGGTGTCTGGCCACGGGCAACCTTGGTTCTCTTTCGGACCCGCTATTTGAGGGCAGTTGTCCACAAAGTCAAACAAGCCGTCTTGGTCTTGGTCTGGGCAGCCTTGGTTTTCTTTCGGACCCGCGTTTTGTGGGCATACATCTTCTGCATCAGTAACGCCATCTCCATCTTGATCCGGACAACCTTTCAAGGCTGCAATGCCGGCAACGGTTGGGCAAGCGTCTTCGGAATCGATGATTTTATCTCCATCGGTATCCGGGCAACCTTTGAATTCTTTGAGGCCGGCAACGGTTGGGCAAGCATCTTCGGAGTCGATAATTTTATCGCCATCTGTGTCGGGGCAACCTTTGAATTCTTTGAGACCAGCAACAGTAACACAAGCATCCTCTGAATCCGGAATGCCATCGCCGTCTGTGTCAGGGCAACCTAAGAATGCCCAAGTTCCTGGCACGTTTTTGCATTCGTCCATTTTGTCGGAAACTTTGTCTTTGTCTTTGTCTTTGACGCGGTGATACAAAATGGGCAAGCGCAATCCGGCATAAAAGTCTACACCACTGATTTCACCTTTTGCACGCAGCAAATGCATGTCGTTCATCCCTAAGATAACTGGGCCAATGCGCGTGGCCAAGCCTGTGCGCAAACCGCTGTATTTGTTGTAGGCAATCGGGAAATAAAGTCCAAAATATGGGCTGTCAAAGCTTGGCGTAAGTGAGAGCTGGCTGGCAATATTCACTTTCGTATCCTTGTTCTTAGGAATCATGTTGAGCATGGCTGTAGCGTTCACATAAAAGTAACTCCAGATATGGTAGTCTAGTTGCAAGCTCATGGCTGTCGGTGTGCGCATGCGGTAGGTTTGTGCGGGATCCTGAAGTGAAACCCATTCTCCGTTATTGGCCGCCGTAGATTCGTTAATGAGCGTATCGATAACCATGTCGAATGTTTCTAGATCGGTTGCATTTTCAAAGCGGTGTAAATTAAACAGCGAGCTTGAATTCACAACGAAGTTGCGGCTCAAGCCACCTTTAGTAAATTTCATGGAACCCATATCGAGCATGGAAAACCCGACGCGCGCCTTGTATTTGTTTTCATTGCGCATCCAGAGGTCGGTTTTGCCGTCCATATCGTATTTGTATTTTGCGTAATTCGGACGCCATTCGTAAACCGCACCTAAATCCAGTCCAAAACCTATAGAACCTGGCTTGAGGTAGCTGCCTATGTTGTTGCTATTGATGTCTCCGTTTACTCCTGCGGTGATAAAATCACCAACTTCTTTGGAATAACCGTAGTCAAATGTACCGGCTAAATATTGGGAGGTGTCTTCGTTGATGAGGTTGTAACTAAAATCTTTGGTGTGTACATAGGCACTCGCAAAGCCAAGTAATATTTTAGGACTGATGCCAATTTTTAAGAAATGTTCTTTGTTGTCGATGAGGACTTGGCTGTAATTGAAGCCAATTTCGCTCCATGTCATGTGGTCCACATTGACGAGCTCTTCATTGAGCTGCATGTTCCAGAGTGCTGGGTATTCCAGGCCTTCTTCGGATAATACGGCCAACTTCGGATCCATGTTGTCTACATTGGTAATGGAGCGCAAATTGGCATAAAGGCCCAAAGAGCGTTTTTCGCCAATATGGAAGGCCAAATTGAATAAGTCGAGTCTGAAATTGATATTGGCGCCTAATACACCATTGGAGCTAGCATTGTAATTGTGTACAATGAGGCGGTCAATAAAAGTAGATGATGGATAAGCCCAAGAATTGAGAATGGCCGTGTCTGTAAGGGATTTGGCCCACCAATAGCCGCCGTTTCCTTGTTGGTTGCGCATGGCATCTGCAGAGAAGTACCCAAAATTTTGATAGGTAAAAAGGTTCAAAGCGGGTAATGCCAAGTCCATTTTATAACGGCCGTCTACAAAAGAAGCCGGGTTGACTAAATTGCCCATCGCGCCAGCGTAGTTACTCGAGCTCACCCCTAAATAAGCCTGTGCTTGTACTTGAAAGGTGCTGAGCAGCAATAGAAATGACCAGATTGATTTTCTCATTGTTTGTTGTATTGGATAATGTAGTTTCCTAAAAATGTGGTAATCGAATAGGCGTTGTTCCCAAAAGAACTCAGCTGTACTTCTTGTTGTCCGTGACGCTTTTCGGTGTCGAGGTCTCGTCCTAAGTCGTCGAGCAGATAGATTTGGTTGCCTACTGCATCAAGAAGACTTAAAATACTTTGTTTGTTGGGGCCATAGAAACTTGAGAATTGGGTGAGCTCAACGGCATCAATTGTTTTTTCCCAGACCCGCTGCCCTTTGGCATTGAAGGCATAAAGACTGTTGTTGCGTTTAAAGACAATTATTTGGTTTTCAGCTTGCATATACGATCCGACACAAAGAACGCGCGCAGGTACCTCAAATTGTTTTTGACCATTCAAAGATAGGAGTGTGGCGGTATTTTTTTCAATTTTCACGGCATAGCATGCGCTTGCATTACCAACCAAAACGTAAGTTGTATCAGCATTTTGCTTCATAGCAACTTTGCGCTTCGACAAATCAATAATTTGTTGCTGTGTGTCCGTTAAAATACTGACATATGCCTTTCCACTTTGCTTGTAGCTGTGAATGGAACGCACTTTACTTCCCATACTAAATTGTTTGATGAGCCCTCCCGTCTCGGAATACAACTGTACGCTATTTGCATTTCCTGCACAGATGAATTCCTTTTTGCCTTTATTTTCAATCACTTGTATGCGTTTGCCCGCATCGTGGGTTAGGCGGTAGACCAAGCGTCCTGTTTTGTCGAATAGTTGGGCTTCATGCGCAAGTTGCACGCAAATAAGTTGCGGAAACCCGCTCATTTGATAGAGTTCAACAACTTCTTGCGTGAGGGCTTTTTCCCATTTGCGCAGACCATTGATGTAACCGACCAATTGGTGGTTTTCTGTCAGGGCGATCACATTACCCCGTTCGGCAAACGCTGCAAATTGCAACACTCTAAAGCCCGGATTCATTACAAAGTAGTCTCTTATTTTGTCTTGTTGCTGTAACGTTTGCGCATTGAGTTTTTTATAACTCGTCTCGATAATTTGCCCTCCGAGTAGTGTAATCGTTTTCTTTTGACCCGCATCTACCCAGCGCGCACTTACTTTTTGTGGCATTTGGGCGTAAATTCTACTAGAGAGGTTTTCGTCTTGAGAAAGGGTTTGGCCTAAACTTGCTGCGGCCAAGGCTTGGTTTAATAGAGCTTGGCTTGGACTCGCAAAAGCGTACTGTCCGGAAACCGCTAAATGCCAGGTCGTCTTTTCTGAGCTGATCAGTTCACTGAACTTTATTTGATCGTAAGAAGCACTTTCTGTATTGAGTTCTTCTTTTCTGAAATATTCATTAAGCGTTTGGATGGGGTTGGAGTTCTCTTGAAAATCAAAGATGACTAGGCTAGCACTATCTTGTTTGAGGTGCACAAAACCATGGTCTACACATTTAAACCAAGGGCTTTTGGCAAAAGTAGGGTCGAGTTGTTGGGCATATGATTTTTCATAAAAATAGTAGCGCTTGAAGAAATCGGGAATCACATCCGAGAATAGGGCTTGGTCGTCAAGTTTGCGAAGTCTTGGGTTGGGATTTTTGTATTTCACATAACGGTATTGCGCGTCTTTTTTACAGTAAGTTTCTGTGAGGCGCAGTTGCTTATCCGGTGCCCATTTGATCCGGGCATAACTCGCTTTGGCACTTACGTTGATGCGCAGCGCTTCGGCAGTAGGTAAATCACCTTCAAAAAGGAGCAATTGATTGCGATTGTATCTGCCGTGTAACTGACCAAATTCAAATTGCTTGAGCTGACCGAGTTGCAGTGCAAAGAGTCCGTTTGAAAAAAGGTCTTTGATGTCTTTTTGTGTCCAATTCCCCTTTTTTTCGATGAGTATTTTCGTAGATTTAGCGCTAAAGAACAAGGTTACAGGCTCTTTCGCTCTTTTGACGATGCTATAGTATAAACTTTGATTGAGTTCGGTGGTCACCATGCGTTCGTTCTCCCAATCCAGCGCCTGTGGATCTTGGATGACATAAACCGTTTGGTCTTTGGCATTGAAATAGGTTCTGAAGTCTACAAGGTTTTCGTTGGAGAGGAGGTCATAGGAGCTGAAAATAACCCAGCTTAGGGCCAAAAGACCAAGAAGGAGTAGAATAAGACGTTGACGCATAAGGTTTTTTTCAAAGTTACACTTTGTGTATCGAGTTGCGTTTGGCATTCTTGAATCTAATCAACAATGGTTTGTGTACACCAACTTTTGAAAAGCTTTACTCAAAAAGATCGAGTTGTGAGCGAATAGGAAGTAGCTGGAAAGTCATGCGGTGATGCGGGCTTGGCCCAAATTCAGCAATTGCTTTTCTGTGCACGGGTGTTGGGTAGCCCTGATTGCGCTCCCAGGCATATTGCGGATACATTTGGTGTAAATCAGTCATCAATTGATCGCGATGGGTTTTGGCGAGAATACTTGCTGCTGCAATGCTTGCAAAACGGGCATCACCTTTTACCATGCAGGCATATGGGATCTGCTCATAAGGTTTGAAACGGTTTCCGTCCACCAAAATATAAGCGGGCTGAATTTGAAGTTGTGCCAAAGCCCTGTGCATTGCAAGTATACTTGCATTGAGGATATTGATCTGATCAATTTCGATGTGATCTACAATGCCAATGCCATAGCAAAGTGCTTTTTCTAAGATTTCTGCTCTAAGTACTTCGCGCTTCTTGGCACTTAGTTGTTTGGAATCGTTGAGGGCAGCTATTGGCCGAGCGGGATCAAGGATAACCGCAGCTGCCACCACAGGGCCTGCCAAGCAACCTCTGCCGGCTTCATCGCAACCGGCTTCCGGCACGAGTTCTTGGTATTGTAAGATTAAATCTACCACACTACCAAATTATTGAAATATTTTGTAGTTTTATGCTAATCTAAATTGACTCCATGAAAAAACTAACTCTTCTCGTATTGGCACTTGGGCTAAACTTGCTCGTTTTTGGTCAAAAAACACTTAGTGCAACTGCAGCAAATGTTGCTGAGCTCAAAGGGGGAGTGGCTACCGGCCATATCCGACTTACCCTTCCAGCAGAGGTCACTGAAGAAAACGTAGTAATGTACGCTAAATATTATACAAATATGTTTACCGTCGATTTCAACGCTACTTCACATGAAGCTACTTTTCATATGCTCACCAACGATGCCAATTCAAGACGCGTTATTTTGCGTTTTTTAGGAGCCAACCAAATCGCCAATGTCCAAGTAGCAGATCGCGCTTATGACCTCGGCTCATTCTTTGAAAATTTCCTGCAATAACAGCAGCCTCTCCACCACATACCCATGAAAATATTTTTTGTTGCGCTTGCCGCACTATCCCTGACTTTATCTAGCTGTAAAAGCAGTCAAATTGCCTACAAACACTACGGGCCTGTTGCTGTAGATAGCACTCAAGCTATTTCGCTCGACCAAATGTTGGTCGCTTTTAAAGCCAATCCTCAAAACGACATCTTTACCTTTACAGCACCACTTGTTGGCGTCTGTCAAAGTGCGGGTTGTTGGGTTAAAGTTCAGCCGAGTAATGGCGACATGATCCGCGTACGCTTCAAAGATCATTTTCTGATACCACCTGTTACCGAAATCAATTCAGTGGCTTATTTCCATGGACGAGCATATTTTGACACCATCTCTGTTGAGCTTCAAAAGCACTTCTTGGAAGATGCCAAAGCTCCACAAGCCGATATCGACCGCATTACCGCGCCGAAAATCGAATTGAATTTTGAAGCCGATGGTGTGTGGGTTAAGAAGACTTCTTCTTCAAAACCAAAAAAGTAAACACTACTGATCCTCCTATGATCAGTGCTTTGGCCCACCACAAATAGGTTGGCATCAAAAACACGGACACCAAGTTTACCGGAATGAGTAAAATAGCCAGTAAATGAAACTTTCCTTGATTGCTATTTTCTGAAATCATATATTCCTCCTGGGGTAAAGCATAGGTGCAGTGGCATGTCGTCTGGATGCAAATCTGCAATAGACACAAATTCATCAAATAAATGTAGGCCAATGAATAGACAATCTGGCTTACATTGTTTGAGTAAGCGGTCGTAAAATCCTTTTCCGTAACCAACGCGTTGCCCATCTGAGTTGAGGCCTAGAAGCGGCACAAAAACGTAGTCTAGCTTGTTGGCAAGTAGGGTTCGGCCGTGTTTGGGTTCAGGTATGCCAAAAGAACTGATTTCGAGCTGGCTCGGGTGTTCATAATGATACAATGTGAGGCTGTGGTCGCTAAAGTTAGCTTTGGATAAGACCGGGTGCCCGCCTTTTAAAATGATGTCTTCGAGTAAGCCGTAAGTGGAAATCTCTTTTTGCCGCTCAATTGGCAAAAAGATGCTCACATATTTTGAGGAGAAGGGTATAGAATCCAGCACAAGTGCTTGCACTTGTGCTGAGATTTTAGTGATATCGAAAGGGCTTAGCTGAGCTCGCTTGGCTTTGTATAGCTGGCGAATTTCGGCTTTTGTCATGTTATAAACGTACGCCGAGTTCAGAGAGCTTGCGGTTGTCTACTACGCCTGCTTTTTTGCGCAAACCACCCATCGCTTGACCTTCTACTTGGTTGGCTAAGCCTTGCATAAGTTGGTCTTTTTCTGCCTTGAAATTGGTAGTGGCAGGCGCTTTAGTGCTCGATTTGATTTGGATCACGTACACACCTGTTTCTCCTTTGAGTGGAAGTGTGCGTTCGCCTTTTTTAAGCGCACCAGAGAAGAGATTTCCGATAATGGTAGGTTCATAACCTGCATTGGAAATTTGTGGGTTACCGAAAGTAACTTCTGCATCAATTACTGGTGTGTTGAATCTTTTAGAAACGGCTTGAAGTGATTTGCCAGCCATTTGGTTCATGAAGCGTTTTGCTTTCTTCTCTTGGATGAGTTCTCGTTCCATTTGAGCGCGCACGTTTTCAAAGAGTGGCTCGCCTTCAGGGCGTATTGCACTTACCATAGCGATGACGTACTTTTCTTTATCGCGAATAGGGGATAGGGTCATGGTACCTACAGTAGCATCTTCTGCGAATGCCATTTCAAGTACGCGGTCACGTGCCATGGTGGTCGTGAAGCCAAATACTTTAGGTGCTTTGTCTTCGATTTGAATCACGCGTGGTGCATAGTTTGCGCGCGTAACAATGGTGTCAAAAAGAGCTGCTTTCTTGAAGGCGTCTTCTTCTTTAGAAATTTTGCGATCAAGCTTCATCAGAATGCCGTTTACTTCGCTCTCCATGTTGGCAACAGTTTCATCTGAAGGTTTGAAAGTAACGCTGATAGATGCGAGTAATGGGAATTTGCTTGTGCCACGTTCGAGTACTTCGATGATGTGGAAACCAAAATCAGTTTTGACAACGCCAACCTTTCCGATAGGTGCAGTAGCACAATAGCCGCCAAATTCTTTGACCATATCGCCTTCGAGGAAGTCCTCGTATAAGCCACCTTTGTCTTTAGACCCTGGATCTTCTGAGTATTTTTTAGCCATTGCATCCCAGTTGGTTTTGTTCAAAACCTTTGCAATGCTATCTGCTGTTTTCTTTTTGGCAGCAATCACTTTTTCGTCTTTGCTGTTGTTGGTAGAAATGAGGATGTGGCGTGCTTTGAGGCTAGAAGGTGTAAAACCAATGACTTTAGATAAAACCATCTTTTCTTTAGAAACATAAGGGCCAACCAATTGACCTAATGCAGCCGTTTTGAAAATGGTATCGAGGCTCATTGGGTAAGTTTGGTAGCGGTCTGCTTTTGGATGCCCTTCCGGTACAGATGTTGCGCGTTTGTCACTGAAGTAAACAGGTGTTTCGCTATTTTTTGCAACAAAGGCAGAATCGTTTGTGCTGGCAGCAAAACCTGCACGTAACATATTCATTTTGGTGGTGAAAACAGTAGAGTCTGCTTTAGAAGGGCGAATGTTTACATCAAACATCTTGACATCGCGACTCGCGTTGCGAACGAGGTATTTTTTGTCTCCTTTGTGTTCGTCATAATAAGCTTTCACTTCTTTTTCTGATACTTTGATATCAGCGTCAGAGATTTCGGTGTAGCGACGTACAACAAATGAAATCGTTTTCTTTTCGTTGTTCGCGTAGTATTGGTCTTCTGCTTCTAGGTCGGTTACATATACTCCTTGTTTGAGCAAGCCAAAGTATTTCTCTGTTTTGCGTCGGTCTGTGTGATAAGCTTTGAAACCATTCCATTGGTCAACTGCTTGCGCTTCTTTAGATTTTTTGAGGTTATCTAAGGTAGCCTTGAGTTTAACGCGTCCGTTTTCAATGGATTGTGGTGTTTGAATTCCAGTAAGTGAGTCTGTAAAGAACTGAGCAAGGTCTTGTAAAACGTTGAAACCGTCTTTAGCATACCAGTATGAATCTAATTCGCGGTCGGTTACGCCGATGCCAAGTTTTTCATATTCTTTACTAAGGATTGTAGAATCTACCATGAAATTCCAGGCTTTGTCGCTAGAAGCTTCCATGTCTGTTTCGGTAAATTCTTTGCCGTTTTGTGCAGCTTGGTTGCGCTCTTGTTCTTGGAACTTAGCACTTGCGATGCTGTAAGTTGCTGGATCTACTTTGTCTCCAAAAACGAGGCCGATGCCGTATTCCCCTTCGCCAATGCCAAATAAACTTTGGTAATCATTAAGGATGAAAGCCAACAAGGCGATACCAATCATTGCTACTAATAAGCCAGATTTTGCGCGAATTTTACCGATTAATGCCATTTGAGTTCAATTTTAAGATTGCGAATATATGAAGATTTGAGCAGAGCCCCAAGTATTTGAACACAAAAAAGGAGGTCTAGCGACCTCCTCCTTTCGTGTTCGTATTTTCATTGGTTGGTTTTGGTTTCGGAGTAGCCTCCGAATTGGTAGGTTTCGGCGCCGGTGTTGTTGTAGGTTTCGGTGCCACAGGGTTTGGCGTGGTCGGTGCCGGTGTTGCTGTAGGCTTTGGTGCTACTGGTTTTGGTGTGGTCGGTGCCGGTGTTGTTGTAGGTTTCGGCGCTACTGGTTTCGGCGCTGTTGGCGCCGGTGTTGTTGTCGGTTTCGGCGCTACTGGTTTCGGCGCTGTTGGCGCTGGTGTTGTTGTAGGCTTTGGTGCTACTGGTTTTGGTGTGGTTGGCGCTGGAGTTGGTGCAGGCCTAGGCGCTACAGGTTTTGGCGCTGTTGGCGCCGGATTTGGTCTTGGTGCATTTACATTTGACGGCGTACTGAAGTTATCTTGTTTACCTTCCGCTTGTTTGTTGCCATTCGGATTGGTCATCATGCCCTGTCCGCCAGTGCTATCGAAAGTAGCTAAATAGACGTCTGTTAGTGTACCGCAGTCATTGGTTACCGTGATGGTCAGGTTGTTCAAACCTGGCTGAAAACTTACCTCGGCAAGTATGTTCCCATTGGCATTGCTGTATCCAGTGAGCAGTACGCCATTCATAGAGAGGGTCACAATCATGTTTGGCGAATAATTCACGATTTGCGCGTCATATGTAAAAATGGACTGATTGGTAGTCTGACCGCTCGGATCCGTATTGTAGATGACTTGTGGAATAGCACAAGGTTGATAGTTGATTTCTTTTGTTTTGGTATCAGTTCCACAAGTATTTGTCGCTGAAATACTGATGTTGTTATTGCCTGTCTGAAGTGTCATCGGGATGCTCATTTGATTGCCAACTAGCGTGGCGCCGAATTGAACAATGCCATTATTCAAAGCTTGAATGCCTGAAACTTGCGTAATCTGTTCAATTGTTGCTGTGACGATCACATTCGGACTACTTACTTCAAACACCCCAACCCCAGGACTAGTGATTTCTACAGTAGGTTGCACGCAAGGCGCAGTGTAGGTATAAGTAATATTTTCTGAGGCCACACCACAGTTGTTTTGCGTCGCAACCGTTACAATGTTCGCCCCATTAGTGAGTTGTAATGTCGTGGTAATGGTTCCGTTTTGAAAATTGAAAGGTACGACTGCGTTGTTCAACATCAAGTTGATATTCTGGGCGCTGGAAATACCACTTACTGTGGCACTGAACTGAAGCAGCGGATTGGTCTGTGCACCTGCGGCTTGTCCAAATTGGATAGTTGGTGCATTGCAAGGCACATAGTTGATGGTTAGCGTTTGGCTCACTCGATCGCAATCGTTTTTACCTTGGATCACAATTGTGTTCGGGCCAGGTTGTAAGTTCAATGCAGCATTCAAATTCTGGTTTTGAAGCGTAAAGGGCTGCCCAACTTGCCCATTTAAAGACAAGATGATTTGCGCACTAGTCAGGGCAGTTACCTGAGCGCTCAAGGAGAGTGCAGCTGTTGCAACAGTGCTGCCGTTGAGCCCTGTGTTTGAAATGCTAATTTGTGGATTCACGCACGGATTGTAATTCACATTCCAAACCTGCACGTCGGTTCCGCAGTTGTTAGAAATACTCAAAACAATGTTGTTCAAGCCTGATTGCAGCTGAAGTGCTGCACTTAAATTGTTGTTTTGGAAATTGAAAACGCTCGGCGCACCATTGAGGAGCAAACTGATTTGATTGGCATTGTTGATACCGGTGAGTTGTGCACTCACGTTGAGGAGTTGTTCAGCATTCTGCACGCTTGCAGCCGGGCTAATGTTATTGATTTGCGGAACAGAACAAGGTTCATAATTGACACTCCAGTTTTCAATATCACTGCCGCATGTGTTGCTTGCTATCAATTGGATGACATTCAGACCAGGTTGAAGCGTGATTGTTGAACTCAATTGGTTGTTATTGAAGCTGTAATTTTGAGTTTGTCCGTTGACGGTCAGCTGAATTTGATTGGCAAATGTATTGGCAACAGTGGCACTATAATTAAAATTGCCAACACTTGTGCTCGCACCATTTGGTATGGCAGTTGTGGTCGTAATTTGTGGTGCCTGACATTGGGAATAATTGATTTGAATAGTCTCGTTGTCGGTGCCACAAGCATTGGTAACAAGTATGCTGATCTGATTGGCGCCTTGAAGCAGTGTCAGGGCGCTACTGATTTGGTTGTTGTTGAAATTAAAAGGAACATTTACGCCATTTAATTTGACTTGAATGGCTTGGCTATTGCTGATATTGCTCACATTGGCCATGAGGTTCAAGTTAGGTAAATTGGTAGTTGTGCCACTCGCACTTGGTTGAAGAAGGGTAAGCGTTGGAGCGGTGCAGTTATCGTAACGAACGAAGATGGTTCGAGTCATCTGACCGCAGCTGCGCGCAGCACTCAAAACAATTTGATTGAGTCCTGGTTGCAAACTCACAACTGCACTAAGGTTGCCATTTATGGAATTGAAATTACCGTTTGAATAAGCAAAGCCAACTGGCGAGCCATTATTGGTAAGGCTCAATCCATTTTGAGATGGCATATTTTGTATGGTGGCAGTCAACGGGAAGGCGCTATTTGTCACAATAAGCGGTGCGTTGCTTGTATTGTTAATCCAATTCCCCAATATATTGACATTAGGTGCTAGACAGTCGTCGAAGGTGTATGTAAATGTTTCGACATCGGCTCCACAATCATTGGTGGCGGTAATTGTCAGTGTATTGACGCCTGGAAGCAATTGCGTATTGAGTTCGAGTTGGCCGGTTGTGGCGGTGTAGGTAAATGCACTTTGCTCAATGCCGTTGAAAATCACTTTGATATTGTTGCGGTTACTCACGTTACTTACCGTGACACGCAAACGCAAAGCAGCATTGTTTAGGGTGCTGTTCGCGGCAGGGCTTGTGATTGCAATCGAAGGCGGAGTGCAATTTTGGTAGTTGATTGAACTGTTGATTTGATCGGTTCCGCAAGGATTGGTATAGCGCACCTGAAAATTATTAAGACCAGGTGTTAGTGTGAGGTTGGCGCTTATTTTGTTGCCAATGAGTTGAGCGTTGTTGATTGGAATGTTATTGTGCAAAACCAATAATTGACCATTTTGCGTGCTGCCATTCAGTTGTGCACTCAGTGTAAATGCACCTTGATTGGTGGTGGTGCCCGGTGCATTGGGTTGCAACCAACTCAGCTGAGGCGTGCGGCAGTCGTCGTAGTTGATGGTGATTTGATCAAAAGCACTACCGCAGTCGTTGGTGGCAGTAATGCGAATGGTATTCGCGCCTGGCGTTAGGTTGATGCTGCGTTGCAGCAGGCCATTATTCGGATTGAAATTGATTCCGCTAACAGACATCCCGTTGTGTAGAACTTGAATTTGGTTGTTGTTCAAATGACCACTCAGCGTGGCGTTCAGTGCATAAGCCGCTTCTTGAACGGTAAGTGCGTTTGAACTTGCGTTCATGATCTGTACCGTGGGTAATTGGCAATCGACTTGCTCAATTTGCACTATTTGGGTTTTGCTACCGCAATTGGTTGTAGCGGTGAGGGTAAAGGTATTGACACCTGGCAACAGATTTACTTGCGCTTCCAAACGCTTGGTTTGCGCATTGAAATTGAAGGGTAGGGTTTGGTTGAAAGCATTGGTCAGCTGGATTTCTTGTGAATTATTGACGTTAGCGAGGTCAAAACGCAAAAGTAAAGTTGTCACTGAAACACTTGTCTGTGGTTGCCCAACTATACTGATAACAGGTTGCGGACAATTCTGCGTAAAATTGTTGATATTCGTAATAGGGGTGTCGTTGCCGCGCACCGGAGCTGGCTTCGATTCTCTCCCTTTGAAATGTAGCTGAAAAAAGCCTGAAGTGTAATGATACCAATCATTTCTGAGGCGAGGATCAGTCTGAACGAGGCCATCAAAAGAGTCGGCTCTTGTAAAGGTTGTTTTGTGTTCAATACCGATACTAAAACGTCCTTTGTGGTAAGCCAAACCAACGCCCAGACTTGGCATCCAGTTCAAGGCCCAATCATTGCCTTGAAGGCCATCCAAACGACTTTCATAAATTTGATCGGTAAATCCGAGTAATTGTTGTTGTGCAGGCATTGACAAATCAAGGGAATTGTAGTCGTAAATGCCATTTGTATCCAAGACATCGGACCACGTTTGCTGCCAAGTGAGGCCCACCCCTCCAAAAATATACGGATCAAATCCGGTGCGCTCGCGCAAACGGGCTGCATGTAAAACGAGTTCTAAATCGAGTTCCCTAACGTCAGAGCGAAAGTTGTGTACATATTGATTGGCGCCAGTTAAATAGGGTGTCAAGACAGGATTCAAGCTTAAATCTTGGGCATTTAAAGTGCTAAATGCGTTGGATTGCCCATACCATTGCCCTGCTAAAAAGCGACCGCGGAGGTCGAAAGAAACAGCTTGGCCGTAATCGTATTTGAACGAACGCCCCAGGGTAAGTCCCCAACCATTATAGCGTTCGTAATCAAGGTCTGTGCTGTGCCAGGTGCCGCCGTAATTGAGACCCCAAAACCATTTGGAAGAACTGTAATTGACATTTTGTGCTGAAATGCTCGTAACCGTAAGCAGTAAGAGAAGGAGTGCGTAAAGTTTTCTCATATGTTTGATTTTGTCTGGCTTGCCTAAATTTTGTGCCAAAGTTCTTAAAAATTAAGATTTTAAGAAATAATTAACAGCCTAATTTAACGTTTTGGATAGTAGGAGTAATTGGTAAAGCGCAAAATACTGAGTTGGTCTGTGCGCACATCCTTTTTGATCAAGGAGCCCAAAAAACCGGTTTTGTAGTCGTAGACAATTTGGTAATCGGTCAGAAAAACGCCGTTTTCGTAACGGTGCATTTCAATTAAATTGCCCCATTGGTCATAGCGGTAGCGCCATTCTTCAAAAGCTACTTGCGCAGTATCTGTAAAGGCGGCTTTATTGGCCAACAAACCCGTTTGGTTGTAACTGAATTTGGTGTTTTCGCTATTTTGCGAGATGCGGTAATACGTTGTAATGCTGCGCAGGTAGTTTTCATCATCAAAACCCTTACTGACCTCAATATAGGGTTTCTGGTAATTATTGTAGCGCGTGTAGTTTTGAGGTTTATCGGTATGGTAACGCAGTGTTTCTGTGCGCATCTTGACAGAGGAAAGCAGGGTGTCTTTGCGGTGGTCGTAGACGTCTCGATAAAGTGCAATGCTCACCAATCTAGCCAGCGAATCATAGGTGTAGTGTTCAGATATGGCCCCTCCATATGCTGCATAACGATGCAAGCGCAATTGGCCATTTTCGAAATAACCGTAATGATGGAAAATGCTGTCTTTGGCCGCTCCCTTTTGAAGGATTTCCATGCTGGCAATAAGTTGCCCTTTTTGATTGAAAGTGTACCGAAACGTATCGGGGCTGGGTTTAAAAGCTTCCGTTCCTTTTTTGTAGGTATAAAAACCGTCAATTGTCCGAATGTGTTGGGCGGCAATGAGGCTGTCATTGAAGAAAGGGGTAGTGCCAAAGGCCTGACCTTCTTGATTCAAGATAAACTGTGCGTTTAAACCGACGGCACAAAAACTCCACAAAAAGAGCAAATAAACTCTCACTAGCGCAAACCCAATAATACGCTCTTCCAACTCGCTTTATTGGCGATGACGTTTTCGAGCTCAGCAATACTGATGCGGTCTTGGGTCATGGTGTCGCGGTCGCGGATGGTGACGGTGTTGTCTTCGAGGGTTTGGTGATCAACGGTAATGGAGAATGGTGTACCAATGGCATCTTGGCGGCGATAGCGCTTGCCAATAGAATCTTTTTCGTCGTATTGAACGCTATATTCGAGCTGCAATTGCGCCATGATTTCACGTGCTTTTTCTGGCAAGCCGTCTTTTTTGATCAATGGTAAGATGGCTGCTTTGTAGGGGGCAAGAACTGCTGGAATTTTGAGTACCACGCGTGCTGAGCCGTCTTCGAGTGTTTCTTCTTGATATGCAGCACTCAATACAGCTAAGAACATGCGGTCGAGGCCCACAGAGGTTTCAACCACGTAAGGGACATAACTTTGGTTCATCTCAGGGTCAAAGAACTGGAGTTTTTTACCTGAAAATTGCTCGTGTTGTTTGAGGTCGAAATCGGTACGGGAGTGAATACCTTCTAGCTCTTTGAAGCCCATCGGGAAGTTGTATTCGATATCGCAAGCTGCGTTGGCGTAGTGTGCAAGTTTGAGGTGGTCGTGGAAACGGTAGCGGTCGGCACCCAAGCCTAAATTTTGGTGCCATTTGGTGCGGAGGGTTTTCCAGTAGTCGTACCATTTCATTTCTTCGCCGGGGCGCACAAAGAATTGCATTTCCATTTGTTCAAATTCGCGCATGCGGAAGATGAACTGACGCGCCACAATTTCGTTTCGGAAGGCCTTGCCAATTTGTGCGATTCCAAACGGAATTTTCATGCGTCCAGATTTCTGAACGTTCAAGAAGTTGACGAAAATTCCTTGTGCAGTTTCTGGACGCAAGTAGATGGTACTGGCATCGCCGGCTACAGAACCAAGTTCAGTGGAGAACATGAGGTTAAATTGGCGCACTTCTGTCCAGTTTTTGGAGCCAGAAATTGGGCATACAATTTCGAGGTCGATGATGAGCTGACGCACACCCTCTAAATCGTTTTGTTCAAGAGCGTTTTTCATGCGCTCCTCAATTTGAGTAATTTTTTCTTGATTGCGCAACACATTTGGGTTGGTTGCCCTGAATTGTTCTGCATCGAAAGCGTCGCCAAAGCGCTTTTGGCCTTTTTCGACTTCTTTTTCGATTTTTTGACGAATCTTTTCGATGTGCTCTTCTAAGAGGACATCGGCACGGTAGCGTTTTTTGGAATCTTTGTTGTCAATTAAAGGGTCGTTGAAGGCATCGACGTGGCCAGACGCTTTCCAGGTAGTGGGGTGCATGAAGATAGCGGAGTCTAGGCCCACAATATTTTCGTGCAACTGCACCATGGCTTTCCACCAATAGGTTTTGATGTTGTTTTTGAGTTCTGCACCCAACTGACCGTAGTCATAGGTGGCAGCGAGGCCGTCGTAAATTTCTGATGACGGGAAAACGAATCCGTATTCTTTGGCGTGTGAAATGAGGTCTTTGAGGCGGTCTTTTTGTGCTTCCATAGTTGCAAAGATACGAAAAGCACTATTTTTACTCCATGATTTTTTACCTCGACCCCACGCATTTTTTCGATACCAGCGCCCCAATTGATCTTTCTTTGCCTTTGAGTGCCACAATAGAGAACCCGAGAGCATGGTATGTTGACCCACCTCGAATGGAACCTGTTAGGGCAAATGGTTTTGTGGGCAGCGTGGCAGAAGGTGGCGCAGTAAATTTTCGAGATGTGTTTTTCAATCCACATGGCCACGGCACGCATACCGAATCTTATGGCCATATTAGTGCAGCTCTTTATCCGGTCAGTCAGGCTTTAACGCAATATTTTTACAAGGCGACGCTCATCAGTATTGTGCCTAGAGTTCTGGCCAATGGCGACCATGTTGTATTTGCAGATCAGTTAGAATCTTTATTAAATGCTGATTTTACTGAAGCCATTATTGTGCGCACATTGCCCAATATGGATGAAAAAATGTCGATGAATTATTCAGGCACCAATCCTTGCTATTTTGATGTAGGAGTAGTCGAATTACTCGATCAGCTCGAGGTACAACACTTTTTGGTAGATACCCCATCTGTTGATCGCGAAGAAGATGCTGGCGAGTTGGCCTTTCATCATGCATTTTGGAAAGTTCCAGAGGCCCCAATTGCCAACCGAACAATATCCGAATTGATTTTTGTGCCTACCGACGTGCAAGATGGCGCTTATATCTTAGAACTTCAAGTGGCTCATTTTGTAAATGATGCAGCACCAAGCCGACCTTTGCTTTACGCCTTAAATGAAAAAAAGGACTGACGAATCAGCCCTTTTCCTAGTAGTAGACAAAACTGTCTGAGTGGTACATTGTAAGTAATAAGGACAGGAACTTCTTATGCACATTCCTTTCGGACGTTGACAAAAACTATTAAACTCTTATCAAACTAGAAAATGAAACTGCCTCTCCAAGCAGCTTGTCAACTGCTATGCAAAAGAAGTTACCTGTTTCTCTCCTTATTTCAAGAATAAACTTACGATGATTTTGTTAGGGCTGTTATTCAAATGAACATCACATCGAATTGGCTGAATATTGCGGCATTTTTTGTGAATATTGCAAAAATCACATTCCAAATTAATGGACAACCAACGTTTTGGATTGCGCATCGCCCTCGACACGGACAAGGTAAAGCCCTTGGTAAAGCGTGTCAATTTCAAAATAAACAATTGTACTTCCTTGCGCCAATATTTTTTGTGTAATGAGTCTGCCTTGTTGATCGTAGAGTCCTACTTTTCTTGATTGTGAAGCGAGTCCGTTGACCTGTACCATTGCAATTTCATGACTTGGATTGGGCCACACTTGCCAATCTGTACTGGAAAGTTCTTGCAGTCCTGCGTTTGAAGTATAGGTTGTGACGGGTTCGGTGATACTCGTTACTTTAGCGCCAGTTACAACCCCGTGAAACTTCGGACCTACTACATATGGGTAAGCTGAGTTCCAATTTTCGTCGACAGTTGCAAAGTAGCAATAAGTACCGTTTGGATATTCTGGCGTGACACAAAATCTGCCGTTGCTTGCATCTAAATACTCTTCTTGGCCTGCATGAGCAATATATTCGTAATCTTCGCGAAAATAACCTAAAGGATAGGTGCTCGAAACCGCAGGGCCATCCGCTACATCGGTTCCATCGGCCCAATGCGTTCTCACACTGATATTGCGCAATTGATAACTAGATTGAATGCGGGTGATACCGCCTGTGCCGTCGCTATTTTTGAAGCCGTAAGCACCATAAATAGGAAATCCATCATAGGCAAAACCAATCAATGGCGAATGCTGAGTAGCGTCAATTGCGTATAAACCATCGGCATCATAGATATCGCAAATCGTTGAGATGACCTGTAAGTCTAGCTTGAAAGCGCTCGGATTCTGGTGGTGGTGGTAATTGCCCATTGCCGGATGCCCTTTGGAGCAATCAAATCCTGCTTTTTCAGCAGGAATGGCATCTCTGTTCCAGGGCATGTTGGCACTTGGCCCTCCTGGGCAAGGTGGATTGCCTGGCCCACCACAAAGGGCGTTTGCTTGGGTATTCCAAGCTACGCCATCTCGGTAATCAAACAACGCCACTCCATTGATAAAAATACCAATGTTACCTCCGGTAGTACTTGTAAGTGTTCCAGTATTGGCAGTGGGGTTCAAGGAAAGTTTAAAAATGGCATTTTGGTTGGTGGCTAAAGATGGATTGCCGTCTAAAAAAGGCCCTGTAACATATGCCGGGATTCCTTTGGTACTGACGTAGACATAATTGGTTGAATACTGCACGGTTTGCACATTTGCAGCTATGTTATCCGCAATTGGCGTGCTATTGCCTTGTGCGTAATGTGAGCCCGTGAGCCCGCTGGTATTGATCAACCAATTGGTGATGGCCGGGTTGAGTTGCGCGTTGAGCACGCCAGTACAAAATAGGGCGAGTGTGAGCAGGTTTTTCTTCATGGTTTTTGGTTTAGTGTATGATATTGAAATTGAGGGTTCATTAAAAATGTGGTGTCTGTAAGGGTTTTCAGAAAGGCGATGAGGTCCTTTTGCTGCTTGTCGTTCAATTGAAGTTGTTGGCCGTAATGTGCCATTACTTCTTTTAAACTTTTGTAGCGCCCGTCGTGCATGTATGGAAAACTATGGCTAATATTTCTTAAAGTGGGGACTCTGAATTTTCCTTTATCGGCCTCTAATGCGGTAATATTGAATCGACCCAAATCAGTTGAATCAATTCGAATCCCGTTGCTTTCAAAGCGGTTGCTGAAAAAGAGCGGCGCGGTATGGCAGCTGTTGCAGTGTTGTTCAAAAAGTACAAATCCTTTTTGCTGTTGTTCCGAAAAGGAGGCATGTTGTCGGCTGACTTTATCGTAAAAACTATCTTTTGAAATGAGTGAAATGGTAAATTGCTGCAAGGCATCGAGCAGCATCCAGGTCTCGATTTGCTTTTGTTTGTATACTTTTTTGAAGAGTTGAGGATAATGCTGATGCCGCTTCAATTTCAATAAGATGTGCTCGATAGTCTCTCCCATTTCATCGGGGTGGGTGAGCGGGTTGAGTGCTTGGCTATTTAAATGCATTACGCCTCCGTCCCAGTGGAAATTTTGCCGCCACGCGAGATTGAATAACCCCGGCGCATTTCGCTTGCCAATTCTATCCGCTATTCCGTGGCTTGTGGGGTGATCTACGTGTGCAAATGCTGTATAAGGCAAATGACATGAAGCGCACGACACACTGCTGTCTGCCGACAACAAAGGGTCATAAAACAATGCCCTTCCTAGCGCGAAACCAGCTTTAGACGCATATTTTGATGTCGCTTGAATTGGTTCAGGCCAAGATTTTGCCAGACTAATTTGACTATCCTTAAGCGAAAGCAACAAGAACCCGAGGAGAAAGACAAAGAGCAATTTATTTAGCATAGCTCAATGAAGATGTAAAAAGTTCAAAAAGCATAAGGCTAGCTTTGCTAGGTTGCATGATTTTCCAACCGAGCGGGGGTGTTTCCAAAATGTGGCCAAACCACGTTTGCAAATCGCAATTCAAGATCGTTCCGCTACCGGGAATAGCCATTATGCAGGCAAAAGGTGCTTGATAGCCGCCTAAATGAAATTCAAAACTTTGAGTTTGACCGGTTTTTAAGTTGTTGAATTCTCCCACACACTTGACGCTGATGAATCCGGTATTCCACGCCCAATACATGCCATTGATGGGGTCGAGGGCACCCGTAAAAACACCAGCTGTTTGAATTTCAGCTCGGATCCCAACTTGCAGTGCAGTAGCATGGTCTTGCCACTGCCAAGTTTCCGGATCAGCAGCATCTATCAAATGGATGGCGTTGTTCCCTTTTTGAGGCACAGCTTGAATGTAGCATTTCAATTCTGACAGTTGAAATTGCAGGGTGTCGTGGAGTAAATAGGTGCTGTCTAATTCAAATGGTTGATTGTTCCAGGTCAACTTGACTTGCTGTTGGGCAAAAGTGAAAAGGCCAGAGAGCGCAAACAGTACAAAAAAAAGATACGGCATTAGCGCTGCAGATGTTGGGGTTGTAGAATCTGGGTTCTGAATTTGCGAAAACGCTTTTCTTGTGCGGGTGTGCAAAGTTCGCTTACACAGTCAAAATGTGCAATTGTGATGGAATCAATATTTCTTTGACACCTAGAAATTTGATCCAATAATACCGATCGCGAATGTTCATTTTGGGGCTGCGAATGAACTAATTTTTGACGCAGCTCAAATTGCCGTTGTGTCCATTTGACAACTGCCCGATGATGGCGGTGCATTTCTTTATCGAGTGTTTTGGCGAGAGTGCCTTCTGCCCTAACAATATGACTCAATCTTGGCGGGTGCTTTGGTTTGCTGTATAACTTATACAACAAAAAGAGGTTAGTGCAAACCAAAAGAAGAATTGCGCTGCGCAATATGCGGATACTTTTCATGGGTAGTGATAAGTTTGGGTGAGGTATTGATAAACTTCAGCTGTTGCTTGTTCTTGGCGTTTTGTTTCGTGTTGCCAGTACATACCAACATTCAGGGACAATAAAAACAAAATGCTCGTTAGCCAAATAGCGCGCTCGCGTTTTTGTTTTTTAACAATTAAAGGTGCCTTTAGGAGTTGCTCCCTTAGGTGATCAGGCACCGGTATGTCTTTCGAAAGAAAATATTCACTTTGCATAAAGAGTTGGTTGTTTTTTAAGTTCAAAACTTGCGTTATTTTTTTTGCCAGTCAGAAAGTGCAATTTCAAGTTTGCGTCTTGCTCTAAACAGCAGTGATTCAACAGCACTTACACTTGTCTGTAGCGCAGCAGCGATTTCTTGATAACTCATGTCCTCAACATTGAATAGCGTATAGGCGATTTGTTGTTGAAGTGGGAGTTTTTCTACTGCTTTCCAGAAAAAAAGTGATTTTTCTGCAGCGAGTGCGATTTCTTCAGGGTTTTGTTGTTCGGAGGCAATTGTTTGGGAAAAGAACTGATCGATTTCAACATGAATACCGAATCTTTTCTTTCTTTTTTTGCGCCGGAGGTATTCGTAACATTTATTGGTGCTGATGCGGTAAATCCAGGTATGTATGCTTGACTCCTGTTTAAAATTTGGTAGCGCTTGATATATTGCGATGAAAATATCTTGTGTGCAATCTTGCGCATCCGGCTTGTTTTTAAGTAGATACCAACACAGTTTGTAGACCTTTGTATCGTAGGTCTTGACTATTTCTTCAAAAATAGGTGCAGGAGGGTTGGTGTTCACACCATAAAGATGCCAACTTCTCTGAGAACTTGCGGTTTATTCAAAAAAAAGTCGGCCATTGATCCATTCTGGATCTAGGGTGGCGTGATTGCGGCGGTAGAAATTGAGGGCAGTATGGTTCCAATCTAGCACTTGCCAGTCCATGCGCTTGACACCCATTTGCTTGGCGGTGCGCACGATGTCGTCAAATAAAGCCTGACCATAACCTTGCTTGCGTTCGGCTTCTTGCACGTAAAAATCTTCTAAATACAAGCAGCGCCCCTTCCAAGTGGAGTAGGAAATGTAATAAAGTGCAAAACCAATGACCGTATCAGATTCATTTGTGGCTACAATGGCGCTGCAAATTTGGTCTTCAAATAAATCAATTTCAAGTTGTTCGGGCGTATTTACAACCTGTTCGGGTGCGCGCTCATAGGAGGCGAGCTCTTGTATCAGTGCAAAAATTGCTGGAATATCTTGAACTGTAGCCGCTCTGATCATTTGTGGTTTGCTTATTTAAGGCCGTTGAGGTCAAAACGGAGCGTTACACCAGTTTTGAGGTTTCCGGTAGGGTAGCTCAGTGAAACTTTTGGTTTATTGATGAATTGCTCATAGTAGAAAATAGCACTCAAGTATTCATTGAGTTTGTAGTTGGCGTCTAGCTTGAAGCTCACGGTGGTTTGCCCAGCTGTTGCCATGTTGGTATTCTCTACTACTTTTCTGATCACGGTTGCGTTGTCACGGAAAGAGAAATTGACATTGATGAGTAAGTCGCTGGCATCGATACTGCGCACTAATTTGAGCTTAGGGATGTTCACGACTGTTCCGACTACAATTTCTTGACCGAGCGTTTCGGTAACTTGGTTGTTGTTCAAGGAGAGTGTCGCTTGGCGGTCTTTTTTGTATTCGAAGTTGGTTGTGATGTTCTTACCCATGATGTTCCAGGTGGCTAACATTCCGATCAAAGGCGAGAAACGCTCAGTTATGGTGATGTTTTGCACCTGCATTTGGGCGATGAAGTTGTTGTTGAGGTCAAGTGCAGTTGGCGAACCGTTGGCGTCGAGGGTAGCGTTGAGGTTGGTCTGCATGCCGTTGACCGATACGGAAGAGGAGTAGCCGTGGTTGAGTTTAAATGACTTTACGATATCCTTGGCAAAGTCAAACTTACTGAGTCCTGCATAGTTGATCGTCCAGTTTGGCAAAGGCATATTGCTGCGCGGATTGATCGTTTTACTATCGATTGGTGAATTGGTGTATGCGGTAAGGAAAGAACCAATAACCACTTCTTGTTGTGTAGCGGAATACCCTTCATAGTAACCGTTTGGCAAGAAACTCGAGTTGGCGTTACTGCTGCCAATGAGTTGAGAAACCTGTTGGCTGTTGGCCATCATCTGTTGGAAGATAGGCGAACGGAAAGCGCTGTCCATTTTGGCGAATGCCGTTCCCCAAGAGATGGTGGTGTAGGTTAGGGTGCTGCTTTCAAAACGGCTTTGCGATTCAAATGCAGCTGAGCTCGGGTTCCAGCGGTAAAATTCGCCAGCTTGGGTGCTGTAGTTGCGCGAAGCGTTGAGGTTGATGTTGAGGTCTTTGAAAGGCTCTAAAGTTGCTTTAAGCTGTAGGTTTGCCGTATGGTTGACCATAAATTGCTTGTTGAGATTTTCGTTCTGAACCAACCAGTTGTTGTCACGGGCGAAGTCGCCAACGTGGTAGCCGGTTTCTCTACCGAAAACATCGTAGCCTTGCTTACCGAAAACGAAAGGCGTAAGGCCAAAGGTACTGCCGTTCATGCCGAGCACACTTGACTCTTGGTTATAGCCAGGCAACATTGTTCCGTCAGAAAGCGTGTAGGTGCCGGAAATATTGCGCACAGACATCACGAGTCTAGCCAAGGTGCCGAGAACAGGGTTGATTGGTTCGCTTTCTTTGGCTTTGAGCTCCTCTTCACGCGCCTGTTTGCGTTCAAATTTAGCGAGCTGGCGGTCGTACTCTTTGCGTTCCTTTTCGGTCATTTCTTCAAGCGGTTTCTTAGGCTTGAATTCTGCTTTCTTAGGTGGACCTCCTTTACCGGGTTGTGCTCCTCCAGCACCAGTTTTGGCGGATGTTGTTTTGGCGCCTTTGCCGTCTGAGAGCACCCGTTTAAAATAGGGTATTTGATTATAGAGCGTGACCAAATTGCCTTGTGCGGTCATGTTGATAGAGCGCGAGTTTTGAATGGTGTTGCCAAATTCCGCTTGTCCGAGTGGTGCGCGTTGCCAGTTATAGGTACCGGCATATTTGACATTTGAAGACAACCAATTGGTAACCGGTAGTTTGTCAAAAGGCAAAGTATAACTGATGGAATAGTTGTGTGTATAATCCATGGTGCGGCCAAAGGTGCTCATTTGCGAGCGAATGGTATCCATGAATTCTTGGTAACCTTCAGGATTAGTGCGTCGGTCTACGCCGTGATTCCCTTCTACGAAAATAGAGCGGTTATTGGCAGTAAAGGTAGTTTTAAGCGCTTTGGTTACATCGTAGCCCAATTGATAGTTGCGGTTCCAATCAAAGCGTTTGAGGTAAATGGGGTCAAAGTTGTAATCGGGCACAATGATATTGCGCACTTGTCTCTCGTTGTAGATGCGCGAGTAATCATTGGTAAAAGCGATGTTTTTTGGCAAATAATAAAGATTGAAATCTTTGAGTGGTTTGAGCCAAGGATTTTTCTGGGCAGGTTGCCATTTTTTGAAGGGCTCCCAAGGTTTGCCAGCAAAAGTGTAGTTGTAATTGAGTGCGCCTGTCCAGGTGCGCGTCATGTCTGATTTGATGTTGAAGTCACGCTTGATGTTTTCTGCAAAAGCGTACGTAGCCGACCAGTTGGAGATACTCCAGAATTGTGGTTTGGTACCGGCTTTGGCTTCTTTACGCACATTGGTGAAGTTGTATGAGCGGCGCTCCGTGAAGTCTTGCCCAAGGCGCATGCGCTCTTTGCGGGTAGCGATGTCGTAGTTGGAAAGCTTGATATCAGGATTAAAAGGATCGTATTCAGGGTTGATGACGCCAATAGAGTAGCCATAATAGAACGGAAGAGAAACGCGCGCTTGTTTGCCAAAGAACTGACCGAGCTGCATGGTGGTGCTGATATCGGCGCCCATGCGCTGGTTGCGTTGGCGATCTTGAACGCGGCTATCTACGGCACCCCAGTTGATGCCAGAATAATTTCCTGCGGCTTGGACCGTAGCGAAATCTGCCAGCTGCAACTGCATCTGGCCAACGGCAGCAGAGCCGCCGTCACTTACGAAATCTGTCAGGCGCATTTCATTGACCCATACGTTCACGCATTCGGCGTCGCCGTTGTCGGGCCCCCAGGTGTTGTCGGGATCAGATTTCGAAGGATTTCGCACACCAATCATGATGGTCTTGACACCTTGTAAATTCGGGCTTCCCTTTACCTTGATGCGGTTGTTGGGATTGTTCGGGTCTACTTTTTCGTACTCAACAATACTCGATACGCCTGGCACGCCTTCTTCTAGTTTGGTGTTGCGCTCCATTTTGAGCGCCAATAAGCGGTCAAATTCGATTTCGATGTTGTTTGCAGCTGGCCAAATGAGGTCGGGGTTGGTAATGTTCCAATCCGTTACTTTCATCGGCAGCTCGTATTCGTAGTAGTTATCTACGTAGTCTGTACCCAAGCGCACAAACAAAGTGAGCTCGTTGTCTTTGACTTGGTTCTGCACGACAGATTCTGCATGCACAAACATTTTGAGTTTCTTGTAGGTTCTCACGTCAAACTGCACATTGCGGTATGCAGCGCGTGCGTCGCCATCTTGCAAGTTGCAAACTTCAAGCACCAAAGACTGCTCGTTCATTTGGCGTTGGTATACTTGTGAAGGGTCGATTTCACGGGTAATTCCTGGAGGTACTACATAATTGACCGGCTGGCGCTGCGCATTTTCTTCGATATTGAGTGCGGCAATATTAAATTGAGTAAGATTCGGGTCGGTTTGGACGCTCAAGCCTGGTTGGGTGAGGTCTTGGAAATAACGACGCCACTCGCCACGAACAAATTCAAGGCGTGCAAAGCGCAATACCACCGGCTCGTCAAAACCTTTCATGTAGATGCGCATGAAACGAATAGAGCGGAAATCTTGAATGCCGTTGACACGTTTTTCGAAGTCGCGGATAGGCACTTTGAATTGATACCATGTTTCTGTTTTGGTACCGTTTTGATATACTTGTTTGTTGGTAATGAAGTTGCTGCCAACGTTTTGAAGGTCGTTAGGGCGCAAACTCACGCGGTACTGGAAATAAGCCTCTGACTCGGAAAGGTTGTTGTCTTGGTTGATGTCTTCAATGTCAGGGAAGTTGGCTGCAATAGTTGGGTAGCCTAAGGTATTGGCAGTGTCTGACATTTCGGTTGTGGGCGAGTTACCTTGCATGCCGTTGTAGCGCTTGTAGCGCTCCAAGATATTGAGTTTGGCGTTGTCATAGACGTCGTCTAGGTAGTAGTTGTAATCATCGGTAGAAGGGTCGGCAATCATGCGGGCTTTGGCAGTTGCACTTAGGGTGGTGTTGTTTTGTACCCAGCTCACAAACGAAGCGTAGCTTTGGCTTTCGGCGAGGTTGTCCCAGCCGTCTAGACCGACATCTTGTTTAATGCGGGCTGCGGGGTCATTGGCAAAAGCATTCACTACGACCTGCTGGGTAGAAATTCTCGACCAAAGTGTGGTGTCGATGTTGTCTAGCAATAAAGGGTCGTTGTTAAGTGGCAGACCGTGCTCGAAACTCTTGCGCGAGTCGGGTAGAATGTCTTCTGAAATGTTGCCTAAATTGAAATAGAGATCACCTCCAGACATAGGGGCGTTGGGATTTTGGTTTTCGGCGTCTTCGTTGAATGGGTCAAGGAGCCAGAATTGAATGAATTCGATATTTGCCAATTCGAAGTCGTTGGTGGTGAGGCCGCGCATGATGCCGCCCCAACGCTCTTCTGGGTTGGTAAATTGTCCGAGTGAGTCTATAGTGGCGGTGGTGTCATAATTGTACATGCCACGCTCAGCCGGATAATAAGCTAAATCAAGTGGCGTAATGTTTGAAATGGAACCATATTGCAATTGCAAATTTGGAAAGATGTCTGTCATTTGAATCAAGCGCATGCGGCTGTCGTAGAGCATGGTGGGGTCTTGCTTGATGTGCGCAGGAGTGAGCTGATTGCTTTGATAAAAAACTGGATCAATGCCATACCAGGCGAGTTTGGAGCGTTTGTAGCCCGAGCTGAGGTCTTTTTTGGCAGCTTCTGGGAATAAATCGGGTTGTCCTTGCGGAACTGACGCCAAGCGCCAAGCGGCAATGCTCTTGAGGTCAATGGCACTTTGTGATGCTTCGAAATCGTCGATGTAAGAGGTGCCTTCTTTGTTGATTGCGCGCGGTTGGCCCGGACGCAAAGTAGCAACTTCTCCAGACATCGAGAGCGTCGACATGGTGTTGGTAGAAATGACGGGCAATAAATCGACTAGTTTAGTCAACATTGGTACGTTGGTGCGGAAGGCGAAGTCTGCGCCAAGAACGTTGTTTTTAAATGGCTCACTGCCGAAGTCTACTTTTTGAGTAACGGGGCGCTCCATCATGCGCAACCACGTGGCACCTACTTTAAAGTTTTCATTGATGCGGTATTGGTAGCGGCCGCCAATCATGGAGCGGGCCTGAAAACCAAACACGGAGTTCGACTCAATGGAGATTTTGATTGGGGTATTGGATTCAAGAATACCCGTATTTAGGATTTTCACACGGCTAAAAGCGTAATCTACGGTGTAGTCAACACCTTCCACCAAGCGCATCCCACCTGCTGTTACGACTACAGCTCCTTGCGGAATGTTCATGACGTTCAATGGGATTTCTGAAGAGATAGAAGACTGAAACTCACCTTTGAAAACAAAGCGGTTCTTACTTGGGATTTGCTGCGCTGCGGTTTTGGTGGAGTCGTAGAGTTCAGTATAAGACAACTGATTGACATACAGGGCAGGAACCCCCGCTTCAGTGAGTTTTTCGGCAAGTGTTTTGCCAAATGGTTCAACTGTGGTAAAGAAAATGCGGCCGTTTTTGCGGTTAATGGTACCGCCATTATCAATTTTATTTCCTACAACATTGAAAGGTGCAAAGTCAAAAACACCATCGGAGAACGGCTGGTTGTTTTGATTGATTTTGTCCATGTCGAGGAGCGTTACAATCTGTTTTTTATCTATGCCATCAAAAGGCAAGAAAGGCTGCAGTACAGAAGTTTCGCGGTTGTTGTAGTAAACGTCAATTTTAAAGCCGAGTTGATCTACTTGATAAGCGCCGATAGAGTAAACGTTTTTCATCATGAGGTCCCAAATTTTATTCTTGGGATTGGTGATGGTTGGCTTGATGAGTTTGAGGATCAGTGCTTCTTGACCGTTGGTGCCGTCTGTAGAGAATTCGCCTACTTGATAGGTCTCACCTCTGTAGGTGTATTCATAGGCAATGGCCAATACTTCGTCGTTGTTGAGCGCTGTGTTGAGAGAGATGTAGCCGAGCAGTGCATTGTAAGTGTATTCGTTTTCATTGAGTTTGCGCGCGTTTTCAACTTTCTCGTAATCGACGGCTTGGTTAAACGGGCCTGGTGAATTGACTTGTGCACTCAGGGCTAAAACGGCATTTGAAAAGCCGCGGATCATGGGCTGAACTGCTGCCCAGTCGTAGAGGCCATTGGCTTGGTTGTCAGGTAATTCTTGCGTAGAATAGTTGCCCGGATTTCCTTGGCAATTGCTTTGTTTGGCCTCACCTAAATCGGAAAATGCAACAATGTTGCGGGTGTTTTCAGTGATGCTGCTGCGGTTGGTTACCCAAACCTCGATACGCGTGATGTACGTTGTCGAATTGACAACCGGAAGCGTTGCCATGGCGGTATCGTAGTGTTGTTGGTGGTAGAGGTTGAGGAAATAGTGGCGGTTGGCTTCGTAGTTGTCGGCGGTGATTTCAAATTTTTGAACTTGCGCTTTGCCAGTGACATTGATTTCGGTGCGCTTTCCTTTGGATTGTGCGACGATGAAATCAAAGGTTGAACGACCAAATTTGAGTTGTGTTTTGAAACCAAAAAGCGTCTGAGAGCTCGGAATGAGGGTAGTAGGAAGCTCAAGGCTGACCTGCCCGAGGGCGATTTTTTGTAAGATGTCGTCTTCTTTTCCTGTGCGCTCTAATTTGGAGATGTTTTCAAAGTCAAAGTTGGCGCGGGTGTTGTATTTCATGTTCACTTTCATCATGGTACCGATTTGGCCCGTGATGTCCATGTTGATGTTTTGATTGAAGTCAAAGCGCGTAATATTGCGCTGACGCATAGGCAGAATAGGGTTGTCTACGCGAGAGTGGTTGGCACCTAGAGAAATCTCGAGGTTACCACCAGGTGTAATGGTGATTAAATCTGAGCCAAAAAAGCTTTCAAAGGCTTTAGAACCAATTTTGATCGGCAGCTCAAAAGTGCGGTTCTCTGCACTTTCTTCAGCTACAATTTCTTTCCAATCCAACGAGAAGCTCTTTTTTTCTTCGTATTGAAGGTATTCTTCGAGTGTCATGGCTTGTGGCGCCCGAAAGTAGGTGTCTTTGCCCATCATGTCTTTGAACACAAATGTGCCCGATTCTGAATCGTAGACGATGGTTTGGTTGAGTTTGGTAGGGTCGCCGAGGTCAAAACTTTGGGGTAGGTTTTGAAACGGATTGAGTGGATTGATGATAGGGAAGGGAAGGGTTGGTGTTTGGGCAGCCACTTCCCCAAAGTTGAAAAACACCATCAAAATGAGGGTGCCAATCAATAGATATTTTTGCCAGTAGTTGTGTTGCACGGTTATAGTAGTCTTAGCGCTTCTTTGATCAGTTGTTCTACGGTTTGGGTTCCGGTATCGATTTTATCCAATACTTTTTCGGCTGATTTTTTATCAAAACCGAGCGAAACCAATGCAATTAACGCGTCAAAACGGTTTCTATTGTTTGCAGAGAAAATATTCTCGCTGCCGAGTTCCATTTTGGAGACCTTGGTTTTGAGGTCGATGATGACACGTTGGGCTGTTTTGGTGCCAATCCCTTTGATTTTTTGAATGCTCGCGACGTCTTCGGAGAGAATGGCGTGTGCGATGTCGTCGGGTGTCATGGAGGAGAGCATGATGAGCGCTGTATTGGGCCCGATGCCCGAAACACTGATGAGGTGCCCGAACATTTCGCGCTCTTCTTTGGTTGCAAAACCGTAAAGAATATGCGCATCTTCTCTGACAATCAGCTTGGTATGCAATACAATGGCCTCTGTATTGGGTAATGCAGAAAAGGTGTTGAGCGAAATTTTCACATCATAACCCACGCCCGCGCACTCAATGAGCAGGTTGGTAGGATTCTTTTCAATTAGGCGGCCATTGAGTCTTGAGATCATTTGTCTTGGCTTTGTGCGTCGATGACGGCAATTTTGATCATGCTGAGGATTTCACGCACACTTGCTCCGAGTTGTAGCACGTGTAAAGATTTGCGCATACCCAATAAAATCGGACCTATTGCGTCGAGCTCATTGGTAGATTGCAAAAGTTTGTAAGCGATATTTCCGGCAGAAAGATTCGGGAAAATAAGGGTGTTGACCTCTTTGTTGGCTAAGAAAGAGAAAGGGAATTTCTCGTTCATGAGCTCCGGATTGAGGGCAAAATTGGCTTGCATTTCACCGTCGACAACCAAGTTGGGTTGTGTTTCGTGTAAAATCTGGACTGCTTTTGACATTTTTTCTGGGTCATCACCTGGCGACGAACCAAAGTTCGAGTAACTCAACAGTGCAATTCTAGGCTGCACTTTCAAGCGTCTAATAAATTTGGCAACGTTGACAGTAATTTCTGCAATTTGTTCGGCAGACGGATTGAGGTTAACCGTGGTGTCGGCAAGGAAAAGTGGACCTTTTTTGGTATTGAGGATATACATGCCGGCGATGGTCTTGATATCCTTTTGTAAACCGATGGTGCTAATTGCTGGACGCAATACAGAGCGGTAGCTGCGCGTAAGTCCAGTGACCATTGCATCGGCTTCTCCCATATTGAGCATCATGGCGCCAAAATAGTTGCGTTCGCGCATCAGGGATATGGCTTCATATTCAGTAATGCCTTTGCGCTTGCGCTTTTCAAAGAACTCTGTACCATATTGGATGCGGCGCGCTTCTTCTTCATCGGATTTGCAATCGATGATCTGAACGTCCGGGATTTCGATACTGTATTCGTTCATCAGGTCGATGATGCGCTGCTTTTTACCTAGTAAAATAGGGAAAGCGACACCTTCGTCGTAGGCTTGTTGGGCTGCTTTAAGGATTTTGATGTTGTCTCCTTCTGGAAATACAACGGTTTTTGGATTTCCTTGCGCTTTGGAGGTGATATTGCGCTGTAGTTTGTTGTCCAGACCCAGGCGACTTTTGAGCTGATTCTCGTATTCTTCCCAGTTTTCGATCGGTTCTTGTGCGACGCCAGATTCCATTGCGGCGCGTGCTACTGCTGGCGCTACATAATAGATGAGGCGAGGATCTAGCGGTTTGGGGATGATTTGCTCGCGGCCAAAAGAAATGTTTTTGCCCCCGTAGGCTTCAATCACCTCTTCTGGTATGGTTTCTTTGGCGAGTGAAGCAATTGCTTTTACGGCCGCCAATTTCATTTCTTCATTGATGCTGGTGGCGCGAACGTCGAGTGCACCTCTAAAGATATAAGGGAAACCGAGTACGTTATTGACCTGATTAGGATGGTCAGAGCGTCCGGTGGCCATAATGATATCTTTGCGCACTGAAGTGGCTTCTTTGTAAGAAATTTCGGGCTCAGGGTTGGCTAAGGCAAAAACGATGGGGTCTTTGGCCATGGAGGCGATCATTTCTTTACTTACAAGCCCAGCTTTAGAAAGGCCTAAAAATACGTCGGCGCCGATAAACGCTTGTTCGAAGTCGACATCTTTTGGATGCGCCGCAAAGGTTTTTTTCATGTCGTCGAGGTCGGTACGGCCAGCATGAATGAGGCCTTTTGAGTCGTACATGAAGACGTTTTGGGGTTGAACACCCAAGCGGTGATAGAGTTTGATGCAAGAGACAGCGGCGGCGCCAGCTCCAGAAACGACAATTTTGACGTCCTCGATATTTTTTTCGGAGAGTTCAAGCGCATTGAGTAGTGCAGCCGCACTGATGATTGCCGTGCCGTGTTGGTCGTCGTGCATGATTGGAATGTCGAGCTCTTCTTTGAGTCGGCGCTCGATTTCAAAAGCTTCTGGGGCTTTGATATCTTCTAGGTTGATGCCGCCAAATGTTGGCGCAATAGCCTTTACCGTTTGGATAAAAAGTTCTGGATCTTTGGCGTCAACTTCGATGTCAAAAACGTCGATGTCTGCAAAGATTTTAAAGAGCAAACCTTTGCCTTCCATAACTGGTTTTGAGGCTTCTGGGCCGATATCGCCCAAGCCAAGCACGGCTGTTCCGTTAGAAATAACGGCTACCAGATTGCGTTTAGCTGTGTATTTGTAAACGTCGGCTTTGTTTTCAGCAATGCGCAAGCAAGGCTCGGCAACACCTGGTGAATAAGCCAAAGAAAGGTCTCTTTGCGAGGCATAGGGCTTTGTGGGAACTACTTCTATTTTCCCTGGTCTGCCAGAGGAGTGGTAATCTAGGGCGTCTTGCTTCCTGATTTTTGACATTGTTGCTACAATTTTTGAACAGCAAATATACGAAAAGCAATCCAAAGCTCCGAAGCAAAAAAAGCGCTCCGAAGAACGCTTTTTATTGTTGAATTTATTGCTTTTTTAGAGGCCGAGCAAGATCTGCATTGGGTCTTTGGAGCCAAACAACATGCGCTCGGGATTTTCGAGCATTTCTTTGACTTTCACTAAGAAACCAACCGATTCTTTGCCATCGATAATGCGGTGGTCATAGGAAAGGGCCACATACATAATTGGTCTGATTTCGACCTTGCCATTGATGGCTACTGGGCGTTCTACCACGTTGTGCATGCCGAGAATGGCAGATTGTGGCGGATTGATAATCGGGGTAGAGAGCATGGAGCCAAAAACACCACCATTGGTAATCGTGAAGGTGCCTCCGCTCATGTCTTCAGGTGTCATTTTGCCGTCGCGTGCCTTGATGGCCAAACGCTTGATTTCGCGTTCGATGTCGGCGAGGCCCATTTGTTCGGCGTTGCGTACCACCGGTACCATCAGGCCTTTTGGTGAAGAAACCGCAATGCCGATATCTGCGTAGTCGTGGAAGATCATTTCGTTGCCATCTATTTGTGCATTGACAGCAGGATACAACTTGAGCGCTTCAGTTACAGCCTTGGTAAAGAAAGACATAAAGCCCAAATTGACTTCGTGGTGCTTGGCAAACGCATCTTTGTATTTTGCGCGGATGTCCATGATTGGTTTCATGTCTACTTCGTTAAAAGTAGTGAGCATGGCTGTTTCATTTTTCACAGCGACCAAGCGCTCTGCAATTTTGCGACGGAGCATAGACATTTTTTCGCGGCTTTGCTCACGCGTGCCTCCCCAACCTTGCGTTGCTTCAGTGGAGAAGCCTGCAGACATAGCTGCAATGACATCTTGCTTGGTGATGCGCCCATCTTTACCGCTCGCCGGAATAGCAGCAGTGTTGAGGTTATTTTCTTTGATAATTTTTGCAGCCGCAGGTGAGGCGGAGCCGCTGGCATAACTTGCTGGCTTTACTGGATCTGGATTTGGCGCCGCTGCCGCAGGTGCGGCTGTTGGCGCCGCAGGCGCCGCAGTTTGGGGCGCTGCGCTCTGCGCAGGCGCCGCTGCAGGTGCGCCCGCAGGGCGCGCTGCACTTGTATCAATAAGGCAAACGACTTGCCCTACTTTGACAACATCTCCTTCAGCTGCCTTCAGCGTAATGATTCCGCTTTCTTCGGCAGGTAACTCAAGGGTAGCTTTGTCTGAATCTACTTCAGCAATGGCTTGGTCTTTCTCGACGTAATCGCCGTCGGCAACGAGCCAAGTGGCAATTTCTACTTCTGAGATGGATTCTCCCGGGCTCGGGACTTTCATTTCTAATAGTGACATACGTTTCTAATTTATGCTTTTTGCGCGTAGGCAAAGAGGTCGTTGAACAATTGTTTGAGGCGAATTTCGTGTAATTTTTTTGATCCTTCTGCACTTGCGGCGCTTGCTGGTCTGCAAATGCCAACGAGTGGAATATGGCGCAAATTCATGGCCATGTGGGTCCAAGCACCCATGTTGGCAGGTTCTTCTTGAGCCCAAAGGATGTTTTTGGCTTTGTATTTGGCTAGAATGGCATCAATTTGAGCGGTCGGAAGTGGGTAAAGTTGTTCCACGCGCACAAAAGCCATGTTCTCGACGCCAAGTTCGGCGGCTTTTACTTTCATTTCGTAGTAAAACTTACCGCTACAAAGTACTACGGTGTCTACTTTTTTGGCTACAGCAGCGCTGTCGTCTAGTACTTCTTGGAAGGCACCTTTTGCCATTTCATCTAAACTTGAGGTGGCGTCTGGGTAGCGCAGCAACATTTTTGGAGAAAAGACGACGAGTGGTTTGCGGAAGTCGCGCTTGATTTGGCGGCGCAGCAAATGGAAGTGGTTGGCTGGTGTGGAGGTATTGACAATTTGCATGTTGAGGTCAGCGCATTGTTGCAAGAAACGCTCCATGCGCCCGCTTGAGTGCTCTGCGCCCTGCCCCTCGTAACCATGTGGCAAGAGCATTACCAAGCCACTTTGGGTAGCCCATTTGTCTTCTCCGGCGGAGATGAATTGATCGACCATAATTTGGGCGCCATTAAAGAAGTCACCGAATTGCGCTTCCCAAATAGTGAGCCCAGAAGGGTTGGCCAGCGAGTAGCCGTATTCAAAACCAAGAACGCCGTATTCAGACAACAAGGAGTTGTAGATACTGAAAGCACCTTGTTTTTCTTGAAGCGCATTGAGTGTCAATACTTCTTCTTCGGTGTCTTCGGTCTTGACAACGGCATGGCGATGTGAGAAAGTACCGCGCTCGACGTCTTGCCCAGAAATACGCACCGCATGGCCTTCTGCCAGTAGGGTAGCATAAGCCAGCATTTCTGCTGAGCCCCAGTCTAGCTTATCGTTTTCGATGGCAGCGAGGCGGTCTTCGAAAATTTTGGCAATTTTTCTAAAGTATTTCTTGCCTTCTGGCAAAGTGGCAAGTTTGCGCCCGAGTATCAGTAGTTCTTTTTTGGCAATGCCGGTTTGTGGCGATTTTTCAAAGTCTTGAGCAGTGCCATGGCGGTAGTCTTTCCAGGTCAGGCTTAAAAAGTCATAGACCAATGCTTTGTCACGGCTTCTCGACGCTTCGTATTCCGCTTCCAAAAACTGTTGGTACACTTGCTCAATTTGCTTGGCATCTTCGGTACTCAAGAGCGCTTCGCGTTGGAGTTGTTCCAAATAGATTTCTCTTGGATTAGGGTGCTTGGCAATGATATTATAGAGCTTTGGTTGCGTGAATTTTGGTTCGTCGCCTTCGTTGTGGCCGTATTTGCGGTAGCACAATAAATCGATAAAGATGTCGCGGTGAAAAGCCTGGCGGTATTCCATTGCGATTTCGATGGTGGTGACCACAGCCTCGATGTCGTCGCCATTTACATGGAAAACGGGGCAAAGGGTTGTTTTAGCCACATCGGTACAGTATGTTGAGGTACGTCCGTCGAGATAGTTGGTCGTGAAGCCAACTTGGTTGTTCACGACAATATGAATGGTTCCGCCTGTTCTGTAACCGTCGAGGCCTGCCATTTGAATGGTTTCGTAAACGATGCCTTGGCCCGCTACTGCAGCGTCGCCGTGGATCAGAACTGGGCAAACTTTATCTTCTGTTTGGTAAACATGATCAATTTTTGCCCGAGCAATGCCTTCTACAACCGTATTGACGGCCTCGAGATGGGAAGGGTTGGGCGCAAGGGTGAGGCCAATTTTTTGACCATTTTCGAGTTCGATGTGCGAGGTAAAGCCTTGGTGGTACTTCACGTCGCCGTCAAATGTGGTTTCAAAATCAAACTCTTTGCCTTCAAATTCTCTAAAGATATCGCGCGGACGCTTTTCAAAGATGTTGGCCAAAGTATTGAGGCGACCGCGGTGGGCCATACCCATTACAAAATACTCAACACCTAAGGCTGCTCCTTTGTGTACAAGCGTGTCGAGTGCTGGAATTAGGCCCTCACCACCTTCAATGGAAAAGCGTTTTTGCCCCACGAATTTTTTACCTAAGAATGCTTCAAATCCTGTTGCTTGGTTGAGCTTCTCATAGATTTTCTTCTTGCGTTTGGGGTCGAAAACTGGGCGGTTGCTCAGTTCTATTTTGTTGCGAAACCAATCGATGCGTTCGGGATCGCGCATGTACATGTATTCGATGCCGATGGACTGACAATAGGTGAGCTCTAGATGCGCAATGATGTCAGAAAGTTTGGCAGCACCAATTCCGATTTGTTCTCCAGCCTGAAAAACCTCGTTGAGGTCTTGTTCTGAGAGTCCAAAATGTGAGATGTCTAGTGTGGGTGTGTGCTTGCGGCGTTCGCGCACAGGGTTGGTACGCGTGAAGAGGTGGCCGCGTGTGCGGTAGCCATTGATCAGGTTAATGACCTTGAATTCTTTCACAAAATTTTCAGGAATAGAACCGCCTTTTTCAAAACTCGTTTGGGCGAATTCAAATCCTTCAAAAAATTTAGCCCAGCCGATATCTACGCTAGAGGGGTCTTGACGGTATTGTTGGTAGAGGTGTTCGATGGCGCTGACGTCTGCATTGCCAACATAAGAAACTTTATCCATGATTGCGTTTAAATACAACACAAATTTACGGAGAGTTTGAGCGCAATATAAAGAAATTGTAAACTCAAAATTGGGACGAGAAGTAGGTGCCAAACAAAGTTGTTTTTGGGGTGTTAGTTGGGTATGTCAACTACAATTTGTTTGGTTTTTCCACACCAGCTTTTCGAGCAGCATCCTGCGTTTGCGCATGCCGACGCATTTTGGCTAATCGAGGACGAACTCTTCTTTACTCAGCTGCCTTTTCACCAGAAGAAACTGGCCTTGCACCGGGCCTCCATGAATTACTACGCAGAATATTTGCGGAGTAAAAGCAAGCAAGTGCGTTACTTTGAAGAAAAGGAGGCAAAATTAGGGGTCGTCTTTGATCAATTGCGTCAAATGACTACCCAAATCATCGTGGTAGACCCAACTGATTTTTTGCTAGAGAAAAGGATCCGACGCTATACCCAACAATGCGAACTGCAGCTCACTTGGCTAGAAAATCCATCTTTTATCAATTCCAAGGCAGACAACATAGTACTTTTTGGACAGCGCGAGCAACGGTTTTTCTTGGCTGACTTTTATAAAAAACAGCGCGAGCGACTCGGTATCCTCCTCGATCAAGATGGTCAAGCCCTCGGCGGCCGCTGGAGTTTTGATACAGAAAACCGCAAAGCCTTGCCAAAAGGATTGGTTTTACCCGATTTCCCAACCTATACAAGTCAGTGGGCGCTCAAAGCACAACAAGAAATTCCCAACTATTTTACACAGCATCCTGGCGATCCGGATTTGAGTGCTTATCCAGTAACGCACCAAGAGGCCCGCGAGGCACTTGATTTTTTTATCGAGGTCAATCTTGCTCAATTTGGGCCATACCAAGATGCATTTAGCACATCAGCACCTTTTCTATTTCATTCTAATTTATCGGCCGCACTCAATATTGGCTTGTTGCTGCCTGGTGAAGTAGTGGAGCGTGTGCTGAAGGCTTTTCACGAGCAGAAGGTGTCCATAGAAAGCACTGAGGGGTTTATCCGGCAAATAGTAGGTTGGCGTGAGTTTATAAGGGCGGTCTATGAAAAGGTGGGGGTTGTGCAACGCACCAAAAATGCAATGGACCATAAGCGTACTTTGAATTGGGCGCAGCTGTCTTCCTTGTCTTTATTTGCGCAGGTAAGTGACAAACTGAACAAGCATGCTTATGCGCATCACATCGAAAGACTGATGTTGTTGGGTAATTTTTTCTTTTTAGCAGAAATGCATCCGGATGAGGTTTATCGCTTTTTCATGACCTACTTCATCGATGCTTACGATTGGGTTATGGTACCAAATGTTTATGGCATGAGCCAATATGCCGACGGTGGACTCATGACTACCAAACCATATTTCTCGGGTTCAAATTACCTCAAAAAGCAAGGTTTTAAGGCCGATGCAGATGGCGCTGCATTGTTTGATGCACTTTTTTGGCATTTCGTAGACAAGCATCAAGAACGCCTGCGCAAAAACATGCGCACCGTTCAAATGGTTGCGAATTGGAACCGCATGTTGCCCGAAAAAAAAGCGGCCCACTTAGAGCGGGCCGCCTTGTATTTTCAATAAGAAAACGTGAGCAATTAGAGTTTGATCACGCGCTGGGTATATTGGTATCCGTTTTGGGTGATACGCACTTGATAAATACCCGCTTTTAACTCGCTAATTTGGAAGGTATTCAATCCATTTTCAATTTTCTGAAGACTTTGAATTTGCTTGCCGTTCATGTCGAGAATAGCAATGCTATTGACCTCTTCTAGGTCTTTTAAATCTACGATCAACACTTCATTTGCAGGGTTTGGATAGATTGCCACTTGTGAAAGTGGATTGTCAGTGATTCCAGCACCTGAAGTAATGTTGATGGTATAATCTTCGGTTTCTCCGTAGCTCGATGTGCCACAAGGTGTAATGGCGCCATCGGGTTGGTAAGAAATGCGCACGCGCATGCGGACATTGCCGGTATACGAAGCTAAAGGTACGGTCACATTGAAGGTGTTCGTCCAGCCAGTTGCAACAAGTACGTAAGCGACTTGCTCACCTGCATCATTGAAATCAAAATCGTTGTTGAAGTCAATCCAAGCAGCGATTTCATCGTTGGTGTAGGCAGAAGCTTGTGTGTTGTTGACAATTGCCGGTGTAATGGTAAGCGTATAAGCTGTTCCTTGTGCCAATGAAGTGCTCGTGTTGGTAAAATCGGTGTACCCGTTGTTGCCACATGTTGAGGTGTTGTTGATGGTATTGAAGCTAACCGTAGCAATGTACTCGTCGCAAACTGCGCTCGCCGTACAAGGTCCCGTGACTTGGGCTACCACGATATAGTTGTTTTTTGTTTCTACATCAGATCCTTGCGCATTTGTGGCGGTAAGGCTTACCGTATATTGCCCAACAGTATTGAAAACGATTTGCGGGTTTTGAACGCTTGCACTGCTGCCAGCTGCGTAACTCCAGCCAGTTGCCGGGCTCACAGACCAAGCCCAGGATGTAGGGATTCCTGTAGATAAATCGGTAAAGCTCACTGTTGTTCCGGGGGTAACGCTTGTGGCATTTGCTACAAAGTTGGCTACAGGCGCAACTGGTGTTGTTGGCGTACATGGATCAGCAGAACCACCAAAAACCAAAACATTCAGGTTTGCTGGATCTAGCCACGGCTTCAATTGTAGAATGGCTGTTGTGCCATTGTTGGTCCAGTGGTAGGCCATTTTGCCATATTGGTCAGGTGCTGAAAGCGCTGTACAAAATGACCCGCCTCCGGTAAGTGTACCGATGATGTTTCCTGTATTGTCAAAAAGGGGAGAACCTGATGAGCCGCCTTCTGTAACGCCGTGCCCGTTGGCATTGGCTGTCCAGGTTATGCGCCAATGAGAACCTGTCGCTGAGCCCCATTGTGTTGAAACCGTATTGCCGGAGAAAGTAGAGATTTTCTTGATGTCGCCCGCAGGGTGGTGGATACCAACGCCTCCGGTTGTTGGACTCGGACTAGCGTTCCAACCGTTCCAATACGCATTGAGGTTAGCCGACTTCAAGTTGTTGATGATGGTGCTTTCATTGTTGGCGTTTCCAAGTTTTACCAAAAGGAAGTCAGAACCTGAGTTTCCGCCGCCATCTGCTGCATCTGCAATGCGCAAACAACCGGTTACAAAATTACTGGCTAGCGAACCAACAGTAGTCGGGTTGGTGCAGGCTGCCGCTTCATAACGGAAATAGAATTTCCATTGGTTCATGTTGGCTGCTGTTGCACTTACGCCGCAATGCAACGCTGTTAAAAAGTATGGTTTGCAATCTTGAGCGGTGTTGTTGATCAAAGACCCCGAACACCAGCCAGCTTGTGCTCCTTCTACAACGTAGATGCGCGCCACGCCTCTTTTTTCATCTTGCCAAGCGTCTCCAACTGGTGAGCAGTTGATGTTGATTTCACATGGATCAGATTCATTGATTTTCTCTGTTGCCTCATAACCCGTTGAACGGTAGTTGTACATGACGCGGTCAATGTAAATTTCGGATGGAGTTGTGTAGGCAGGTTCGGTGAGTGTTAGAACGTGCTTAGATCCGCCACAAAGTGCGGCATTTTGCATATGGTGCACTTCTACGTCTGCGCTGGTTAGCATTGGATGAACGTCTTGGCCACCCATGTTCTGAATGCGCAAGGTGCTGCCGCCGTACAATACAAATTGATCAAATAGGTAGCTAATTGCCTCAGCTCCAGGAGCTACAATAACGATTTGCCAAGTGCGGCTACCATCTGCGTTGGTAGTCCAGTAACCTGCGTTTTGTGGGGTGAGGTGCGTAGGTATAGCAACACCGATGCGGTAGAGCACGCCTTGTTTGTCGCGCAGGATGTCCTCTTCGGCAAGTGCTGCAAGATCAGGTGTTTGTAAGGAGAGTGTTGGAACTTCTTTGGAGAGTTCCAATTTGGTCGTGTGCACAAGACCTTGTTGCGCCCAAACCCCAAGTTGAAGGCCTAAAATGAGCAGCCCAAAGCGTAGAATTTTGTTCATAGTTTGAAGAGTTTATAGTAATTTCAACCAAAAATACACTTTTCTATCAAAAAAACATATGTACCGGATCTGTTTAGTGGAAGATGAGCAAAGCTTGCGCGATATGATTTCCTTAAATCTTGAATTGGAGGGTTATACCGTAGATGTTTATGCCGATGGCGCGCAAGCGCTCCAGCTTTTTTCTGGTCCAATTCATTTTGATTTAGTCATTTTGGATGTCATGCTGCCGCATGTTTCTGGTTTTGATTTGTGCAAAGAAATTCGCAAGCATTCGGCTGTTCCAATTTTGTTTTTGTCGGCAAAAGGGACCACCGCTGACCGCGTTGCGGGGCTCAAACTCGGTGCCAATGACTACCTCGTCAAGCCCTTTGACTTGGAAGAACTCCTGCTCAAAATACAGATTTTAATCAATGGTTCTGTACAAGCTGAACCCCAGAGTCAGCATCAAATTGGCGATAAATTAGTCGATTTCAATTCCTTTGAACTCCGCGATACTGCAGGCGTTTTACTGCACACATTTACCAAACGCGAAATACAGTTACTCGAATTATTTGTCGAAAAGGAGGGTAAAGTGATCTCTAGAAATGAAATTTTAGACCGTCTTTGGGGTCTGGAACAAATCCCGACCTCCAGAACAATAGACAACTACATCTTGAACTTTCGAAAATTGTTCGAAATAGACCCGAAGCATCCGCATTATTTCCATTCGATACGCGGAGTGGGGTATAAGTTTTCTAGGGATTAATACTGTCGCAACTTAAGCGGTCTGACGCTTGTCTTTAAATAACAGTAAAAACAAGATGGCCACAACTAGCGAATAACCCGCAAACAGCAACCAGGCGCCTTGCCAATCAGTTTGACCATCTGGTAAGATATAAAATGCGCCAATTAGTGCGCTACTGGCTACAGTGCCAATGTAGGCGCCGATGCCGTTGGTCATCATGATAAACAAGCCCTGCGCGCTTGAGCGAATGCTGCTATCGGTGTTGGCCTCTACAAACATAGAACCTGAAATCAGGAAGAAATCGAAAGCCATACCGTAGACAATACAACTCATGACAATCAAGAAGACGCCGAAATCAGTGCTTCCATAAGCAAAGAAACCATAGCGCAGTACCCATGCCAGAAGGGCAAATAGCATCACGTTTTTGATGCCAAAACGCTTCAAAAAGAAAGGGATGGTCAAGATAAATATTGTTTCAGAAACCTGAGAAATAGAGTAAATGATAGTGGAGTACTTTTCGACGAGTGTGCCTTTCGGAAAACTACTTAAATACGCATCGCCATACATATTAGAAAGTTGTAAGGCAGCACCTAACAAAATAGAAAAGACAAAAAACAGTGCCATTCGGTACTCGGCAAATAGTTTGAAGGCGTCTAAACCGAGCTGCGCAGCAAGTGATTTTTTGTCGGAAGTTTTGCCTTGCGGAAGACACGCGGGAAGTGAAAAGGCATAGAGCCCAAGGAGAATAGCACCCACACCTGCGATGTAAAATTGGTTAGCCGAAGCTTTGCTGCCACTGAGGTTGGTGAGCCACATAGCGGCAATAAAACCGATGGTACCCCAAACCCGTATTTTAGGAAAATCGGTCTGAACATTCAGGTTATTCATCTTTAGGATGCGATACGACACTGAATTTGAGAGTGAAATAGATGGCATATAAGCCAGCATGCCGCCAAAAATGAGCCAATACAAGATTTCGTATGCTTCAAAATTGCGCAGCGCTGGATAAGCCCCTTGAAAATACGCAATTTGCGGTATGAGGAGCATGAAAATGCCGTATGTGAGGTGTAATATGCCGTACAAACGCTCGGCGCGCATCCATTTATCGGCAATGATACCAATAAGTGAAGGCATTAGAATTGAAGAGAGGGCTAGGGTAGAAAAGATGGCTCCGAACTGTGGAAAGCTCCAGCCCTGACCTTCTGTGCAATATGTGCCGATCGTGGTGAGCCAGGCTCCCCAAACAAAAAATTGAAAAAAGCTGAGAAGGGTAAGTCTAGTTTTGATGGCGTCGGTTAAGTTCATCGCGGATTTTTGAGGCTAGTTCGTAATCTTCGTTGTCGAGTGCTTCTGACAATTGGTGTTCTAGCTCTTCTGTAGCATAGATATCCCATTCATTTGGAGCTTTCTCGTCGTGCTCAAAGATATCATTTTCGTCGTCAAAATCATAGTGTTCGGAAAGTGAACTAGGTGCAATACCGCTGACTTCGTCTAGGATGCTGTCTAGGGTGTAGATAGGCGCTTTGAAACGAACACCAATGGCGATGGCGTCGGAGGTACGAGAATCGAGCTCGGTGGGGACACCATTTTGCTCGCAAATTAGTTTGGCAAAAAAGACACCGTCTTTGAACTTATAAATGAGGATCTCGATGATATCCACATTAAATGCTTGGCAAAATGCGCGAAAGAGGTCGTGGGTGAGGGGCCTGGATGGCACCATGTTTTCGAGCTCTACCGCAATTGCTTGCGCCTCAAAACCACCAATAACTATGGGGAGTTTGCGCAAACCGCCGCGTTCCTCTAGTGTAAGTACGTAAGAGCCAGATTGTGTTTGGCTATAAGCGATACCTGCAATGTCTAGGATGACTTTTTTCATTAGTGTTGGGCAGCACGGAAGCGTTTGACTGCTTCTGTAAAGCGAGGCAATACTTCAAAAGCGTCGCCTACAATTCCGTAGTCGGCAGCTTTGAAGAATGGTGCTTCGGCGTCTGTGTTGATCACCACAATTACTTTAGAACCATTGACGCCAGCGAGGTGTTGGATAGCGCCAGAGATGCCTGCAGCGATGTATAGATTGGGACGGATAGCAACGCCAGTTTGGCCAACGTGTTCGTGGTGCGGACGCCATCCGATATCGGCTACTGGTCGCGAACAAGCGGTGGCTGCGCCAAGGGCCGCGGCAAGGTCTTCGACCATGCCCCAATTCTCTGGGCCTTTGAGCCCACGGCCGGCAGAAACAACAAGTTCGGCTTCTGGCAATGGAATAGCACCTTCAGGTTTTTTGGTCGCTTTGACGGTAATGGCACTGCTGCCGGCTTGGCTGTCAAAGGCCTCTACGCTGCAGTTGCCACCCGTTTGCTCGGGTTGGATACTGTTGGGCAACAAAGAAATAATGCGCACGGCACTATTCACTTTTACAAAACCAAAGGCTTTGCCCGAAAATACATTGACTTTTGTCGTGCCATCGGCTTCAGGAAGCGCAACTGCACCTGCAACAAGGCCAGCTTTTAGGCGTACAGATAAGCGCGGTGCTACTGCTTTGCCGATGAGGTCGTGAGAAAAGATGATGGTGCTGGCGCCTACTTTGGCTGCGGCTGCGCCAACGAGTTTTACGAGTTGGCTCGGGTCTTGACCATCGATGTTGGCATCTTGCAAGATGGTGCTGGCACCATAAGCGCCAAGCGTTGCCAATTGATCTGCTGTAGCGTTTCCGTTGGTCACAACGGCGACGTCTGCGCCTAATTTTTTAGCGTAAGTGACGGTCTCCAAAGCTGCTTTGGACAAACCATTTGCTGAATTGATGTAAACGAGATTCATGGGTATAAAGCGCTTAGATGACTTTTGCTTCGTTGTGCAAAAGCGCAACGAGTTCGTCTAGGTTGTTTGGATCGATGAGTTTTACAGATGACTTTGCAGCAGGCATGCTGTAAGTGCTGTAGGTGGTGAGTGCGTCGAGCGCAACTGGTGCCACTACATTGAGTGGTTTGGTGCGCGCCGCCATAATGCCACGCATGTTAGGGATGCGCTGCTCGGCCATGCCTTTAGCACAGCTAATGACTGCAGGGGCCTGTACTTCAACTTCTTGCATTCCGCCAACGATTTCGCGCTCGCAGCTAATGGTACTGCCCGCTACATCAAGTTTGGTGGCGATTGAAATGTATGGCATATCTAGCGCTTCGGCTAGCATTCCGGCAACTTGCGAGCCATTGTAGTCAATGGTTTCTTTCCCAGTTAAGATGAGGTCAAATCCTTTGCCTTTGGCGTATTCGGCAATTTGCATAGCGACGAAATAGGCATCAGAAGCAGGAGCGTCAATGCGAACGGCGTCGTCGGCACCAATGGCCAATGCTTTGCGAATCACGGCGTCATCGGCTGTTGTACCTACGGTAATGATGGTAACGTTTCCGCCTTGCGCTTCTTTGAGCTCGAGGGCGCGCACCAAGGCATACCATTCGTCGTAGGGGTTGACAATATATTGAACGCCATTTTCGTCGAATTGCGTGTTACCGTTGGTAAAGGCAATTTTAGAGGTGGTGTCTGGCGCTTTGGAAATACAAACAAGGATGTTCATGTGTGTTGATTTAATGCGGAGCAAAGTTAAGTAAAATTGCAAAAAGCAAGGCCGAAAAGAAAGTCAATAACGCGACTTTTTTTAGTTCTGGATCGAGCGCGGCTGGCTCCTGCGTTTCAAGGACTTTTTTGAGGTGTAGCACCAAGCCAAAAGAAGGCAACAGGGCGATGAATAAATAGTAGTTGTAGGCACTTACTGCCAATAAATAAATTGTAAAAAACCAAGTTGCCAAGCCAGTAGCCACCAAGAAGACATGGTAAATTTTACCCTTGGCATAGCCGAGTTTTACAACCATTGTTCGTTTTTGCATCTGGGCGTCATTTTGTACATCTCGCAGGTTGTTGAGGTTCAAAACGGCCGTACTCCAAGCACCTATACTGATTGCAGGAAATACAACCAACCACTCAAAACTTTCACCGTAAAGTCCAAATACACCAATGACGCTCACCAAACCAAAAAACAGGAATACCATGAGGTCTCCCAAACCGCGATAGCCGTAGGCATTTTTTCCTACGGTGTAGGTAATGGCAGCAGCAATGCACAAAATAGCTAGAAGCACGTATACCAAGATGGCTTGCGTTGTCAGGTTCGGGACACTTTTGTAAATCAAAAGTAAGGCAGCAGCAAATGACAGCAAACCCACAACCACCATGCCTTTCTTCATCTGTGCGGCAGTCAATTGGCCACTTTGAATGGCGCGTGCAGGCCCTACCCGTTGCGCGTTATCCGTGCCTTTTTGGCTATCGCCGAGGTCGTTGGCAAAGTTTGAAAGCACCTGAAAACCGATGGTGGTCAAAAGTGCCAAACTAAATATGAGCCCGTCAAAAGCACCTAAAAGCGCCGCAAGACCAGTACCTACAAAAATTCCTGAAACGGAGAGCGGTAGCGTTCTAAGGCGCGCCGCATGGAGCCATGCTTTGATCATAATTTCTTATAAATTGGCACCGTACTACACGGCTCGCCATACATAATGCTTTTGACATAGGGTTGTAGGAAGCGCACCAAATAAGACATCGCAAATGCGGGGTCAGGGATGTCGGCACAACCCTTAACGATCACGCGTTGGTCTTGAATTTCATCAATGGCAATCGAACAGATTTCTTCTTGAATGAGCGCTTTTGCAAGTTCGCGTTCAGTGCCAACTTGGCTATACACATTTTCCTTTTGCAAGGCAGACGTGACCAACATAAACGCCCAAGTCGGGATAATGGCGTCGGTACTGCAAAAAATATAGACGGCTTTGTTTTGGTATTGCGTCCAATTGTGGTTTTTGATCCAGTCGCGGAAATCCTTTTCTTTCAAGACGAGCCCTTGCCAAAGTTGGTCGGCGAGGTCAATGCCAACTAGCGGAACGCCGGGTTTGTAATCGGCGAGGTCGAGCTGCACCAAGCCGCTTTCCTTGACTTTATTTCTGATTTCTTCCACGCCTTAAAATTAGTCGTTCTTTTTGTAATCGTAAACAACAATTGTTGTGCTTTGTTCCGCAGCGGACTTTGCTTTTGTCTCCGCTAAGGCTTGCGCTTCTTGTTCGGCCAGGGCCTGTGCTTCTGCTTCAAGTGCCCGGCGGAGGTCGCCTTCAAAATCGGGTGGTTCTATTCCCAGTTCTTTTTCAATTTCGTATTGGTATTTTGGGCGCTGTGGCCCTTGCTTGCGGTAAATAAAGGCTAAAACAACGCCAACAATGAGTCCGGAGAGATGCCCCTGCCAAGACACGCGAGGTTGCGTCGGGAACACGCCCCAAATCATGGAGCCGTATAGAAAAATAATAAATAACGAAAGTGCTTGCAAAGGCAAATAGCCACGCAGAACGCCAGACGCGAACAGAAACCCTGCCAATGCGTAAATGACACCGCTCATCCCGATGTGCACCGCACCGTTTGAGCCACCAATAAGCCATAGTAAAATACCTGTGCCCAACCAAGACAACAGAAACACGCGCCAAGCCACAGTTTTGTAGGAATAAAACAGAAGCCCGAGAAGTAAAAACGTGGGTAAGCTATTGTTGAGAATGTGTTTGATATCGTTGTGGGCGTGAATCCAGGGCATCAAAACAATGCCACGCAATCCTTTTTGATCAAGTGCAATCAGCCCATAGCGCTGAAAGTCGGTTGTGAAAATAAAATCGGCCCAATAGACCAACCACATCACAATAAGCACCACAAATGCGGGTCGAAAAGAAGGCAGCAAGCGGGATTCAAAATAGGGGTCTTGACGCATGGTTTTTGCAAGTCAAGTTTTGTGCCATGTGAAATGGTGCTGCCATAGTGGCATGTTATAGTTCGAGTGACAGCTTTAATTGCCCTCCGAGGCCAACTTGAATGATGCGCATAAGTGTGGACAATCGAATATCTGAAGCGTTGTTTTCAATGCGAGAAATATATGACTTATTCGTCCCGCATTTGAGCGCTAATTCTTCCTGAGTCAGACCTTGTTTCTTTCTGGCTTCCTCTATGAGCACCCCAATCTTGAATGCCTCAAATTGTTGTTGCCACTCCGTTCTTTTTGGAGAACCAAGCGGGCCATATCTTTCGTCGAGCAGTTGACTAAATGTGGTGATATTGTTGCTTTTCATGGTGATATTCTTTCATTATGCTTAAGGCTTTGTTGATCTCCTTTCTACTCAATTTGTTGTTCTTTTTTTGATACGCATTCCCGATGACTATGATATTCCCTGCATCAAAAAAACTGAAAATTCGATAAATATTTCCATCTACTTCAATTCTAATCTCAAATAAGCCTTTTGTTGATTCGACATGTTTAAAATATTGGGATGGAATCCTTTCTAATTCACTGATTAACTGCAGCGTCCATTCTATTTTAATTTGAACAGCTTTTGGTCTTAATTCGTAAAAATCAAGAAAATAATTTTTAAAAAGTAAAATTTGTCTTGGCTGCATCAAAGTTAACTATTTAGACAACATTAAAAAAGATTTTGATATTCTTTTTCAAAGGTAAATAGCAGTCAACTAATTGCTTTCAGGGGAATTACGGATTAATTATAAAATCCAATAATGAATTAAAAGATCCCAAAATTACATGCTCACCCGAAACGTCTCCAGCGTATTCCCTGTTCGCTTGGAAATGTAACCACTATGCTCAAATGCAAATTCAATCCCTACATAACCAGCTGTTTTGAGCAATAAAATGTCATTGGTAAGCTCAAAGGCCAAGACCGAAATACCCTCGTTGTGGCCAATCACAAGTAGGTCATCTGCACATTGGAGCTGATTGATGATTTGCAGCAGCTCGCCAGAGGAGGCAAGGTATAGCTCATCGATATAAGAAACTGGAACGCTCGGAAACAATTCTTGGATTTCGTCCATCGTTTGGCGCGTACGCACCGCACTTGAGCATAAAATTCGGCCTACTTGAAACGGATTGTCGGTATAAAACGCCTTGAATTCTTGTAATTGTTCGTAGCCGCGCGGTAAAAGCGCGCGATCGAAATCTTTGCCCGTGGGGCTATTGGGATTGGTTTTGGCGTGACGAAGGAGGTGGAGTTTCATATTTTACTTTTCAAGCAATTTCACCAATCGCTTTTTCAATCCTTGCGAATACTGATTGGCTCCTTCGCAGGTCATGTGGTGGGTGTCGTAGAAATGACTTGGGTTGTGGAAATCAGGTGCTGTGATGACTTTGAAACTGCGGTAAATTGGGGCTAAGCGGAAGCTTTTGCCAAGTTCTGGATTGATGTTGAGAATCAGCTGTGCTCCGTTGGATTTGCAGAGCGCGGCGATGTCATGGAGGGTTTGAAAATCTTTGATTACTTGGGTTTTTGAAGGCTTGTTGTAGTGCTGTAGACCGGGTTGGTTGGAGCACACGAAACCTTTTCCGGTGTAGGTGCCGTTGGTGGCATCGTAAATGATGTGGGCTTTGGATGGGATAACGCGCTTGGTGTAAAAATAGAGGTAGCGCAGCAGGAGTTTGGTGTTGGGGTAGCGGATCACCAATTGGGTTTTGAGCCAGGGGTGCAAGCGCGAGTTGTAAACAAGATCGTGGGCAGACTCTAGGCCCTCGAGGGCAATGACATCCGGGTAGATATCGAGCAAAACGTAGGCCAACTTGGTTTTTTGGAAGGCGTCTTGGAGCAAGAAATAACTGATTTTGGGTGGTTGCCCGCTGCTGCCGTAGTTGAACCAATCGATATTGGTGGCTTTTGAGAGGATGTGTGGGTTGATATTGCGGTAGGCGGTTGAACTCCCGATGATAAGGCCGCGGGCCTTGCTAGGTTTTTGGCGCGTCCAGCTTTCGAATTCGTCGATGCGGGCAAAACTACTGCCCCAGTGCGTCATGTGTCCAAAGCTTTTTTGCTCGAGTTTGAGCGTGAAATGAGTGGAGAGCGCAATGAAGATGAGTCCAACGCAAATGAAGAGGGCAAATGCGATGAAGGTTTTGAGGATTTTGTGGAGGAACAGGCGCATCAGAACTGAAAATAAATGAAAGATTGATGACTACCAAGTTTAAGCAAGACAACTAGTGCAAGAACAAAGTAAATGCCGGTGCGCAGGATGCGGTTGGTTGGTACGCGCAGTTTGCGTTCGTTGTGGCGCAAATACCAATCAAGGCTCAAGAGTAAAGCCCCCCAGAAAAGAATGCTCTTGCCTTCTATCGCTTTGATTTGAGTCAAATTGGTCAAGAGTTGGTGCAGATACTGTGTCGCGTCGGTGAGGGTATTGGCTCTGAAGAATATCCAGGCGAAGGTCACGAAGGCAAAGGTGCCCAACATTTGAAAAAGCTCTTTTAGGTTGGGTAAAAGTTGATCTTGCGCAACGACCTCGCTGAGGTGTTTTCTGTTGCGCTTGAGCAGTAAGAGGGGTAGAAAACCACAAGCGTGAATGAAGCCCCACACAATGAAATTCCAGCTGGCGCCATGCCAAAAGCCACTCACTAGAAAGATGATAAAGGTATTGCGCACCGCCTTGTATTTGCCAACTCTCGATCCGCCGAGCGGTATGTAAAGATAATCTTTGAACCAAGAGGAAAGCGAAATGTGCCAACGGCGCCAAAATTCGGCCACATCTCGAGAAAAATAGGGAAAGCGAAAGTTACTGAGCAGCTCAAAACCGAAGAGTTTGGCAGTGCCCAGTGCAATGTCTGAATAGCCTGAGAAGTCGCCGTAGATTTGGATGGAGAAACCAATAGCGGCCAGCAGCAAGGTAAGGCCGCTGTGGTCGGTATAATTCGTAAAAATGGGGTCTATTACTTGTGCAATGCTGTCGGCGATGACTACTTTTTTGAAGAGCCCCCATAAAATGAGCCTACAACCTTCGAGCGCTTGTTGGTAGCGAAAAGTGCGGGCTTTTTGTACTTGAGGCAATAAATGGTTAGCGCGCTCAATTGGCCCGGCCACTAGCAAGGGAAAGAAACTCACAAAAACAGCGTAGTCTACAAAGTTGCGAACGGGTTTTTGCTGGCCGCGGTAGATGTCAAAAACATAAGACATCCCGTGAAAAGTGTAGAAGGAAATGCCTATCGGAAGGGCGACTTTCAGCAAGTAAGGATTGGTATGAAGACCGAGTAGGTTGAGGCCGTGCTGAAATTCTAAGGCGAAAAAATTATAGTACTTAAATACCCCAAGGATGCCGAGGTTATTGACAATGCTTAGCCATAAGAACAGTTTGGCTTTTTTTCTGTCGGTGGCAGCCACCCCGAAACCATAGAGGTAATCTAGAAGGGTACTTGCCATGAGTAAAGCCATAAAAGCCCAGCTCCACCAGCCATAGAAAAAATAGCTCGCCGCCAAAACCAAAGCATTTTGCCACTTCAAAGATTTGTTCACAACAAACCAGTAGAGTAGAAAAACTACGGGCAGAAACAGAAAAAACTCAAAGGAATTGAACAGCATTTAGCCCAAAATTAGCAATTATAAGCTAGGATTGAGCAGCTGGAGCTTTTCGATGGCATTAAAAATGGGGAGGTCGAGGTTGTGTTCTAAAAGCAAGAGATGTTCCATGCGGTGACAATCTGAACCGAGGAAGTCTACCATGCCCTTTTGGATGAGTTCTTCGGCCATTTTCTTCACACCTGGCCCGTAGTGCCCAGTGAGCGAGCCTAAATTGACTTGAATTTTGATGTTGCGTTCTCTCAATTGCGCTACTTTTTCAAAGTTTCCGTGGTAGAATGGATAGCGCTCAAAATGCGCCAAGACCGGAATGTAGCCTGCTACTTGCAGTTCAAAAAGCGCTTGGGCTTCATACTGGCTGGCGTGCAACATGCTGAATTCCATCAGGACATAATTATTTCCAAAACTCAGGATGTTTTTGGCCTTGATTTTCGGCAAAAGCGTTTCGTCGCAGTAGTATTCCGCTGCCGCCTCGAGTTCAATGGGAATGTTTAATTTATTGATTTCAGCCTGTACTTGAGCTAAACCATCGCGAATGATTTCAGGTGTATTGGGGTGCACCTCACCCAAAATATGTGGGGTAGTAATCACTTTTCGGTAGCCCAACTGCACAAATTTATTGAGCATGGCTATGCTGTGCTCCATGGTGGGCGCGCCATCGTCTATGCCCGGAATGAGGTGCGAGTGCATATCGACCTCTAGCACACCCAAGTTGTAGGGCTGCTTGCGTTTTTTGGGTCCGAAAAGGGATTGAAGGAAGCTCATTTTTACCTACCAAGGTACATATTATCGTAATAAGCTTGATAGGCGCCGCTGGTAACTTTTTCGACCCAATCTTGGTTGGCTAAATACCAATCTACGGTGAGCTCAAGGCCTTTTTCAAAGGTGAGCGAAGGCTTCCAGCCGAGTTCGGTTTCAAGTTTGGTGGCGTCAATTGCGTAGCGTTTGTCGTGGCCAGCGCGGTCTGTGACGTAGGTAATGCGTTTTTCTGAAGTACCTGTTTCGCGGCCAAGTTTTTGATCGAGGAGGCGACAGAGGTACCGTACAAGTTCGATGTTGGTCCATTCGTTGAGGCCGCCGACGTTATAAGATTCCCCGAGGCGTCCGTTGTGAAAAATTGTATCGATGGCGCTCGCGTGGTCTTCTACCCAGAGCCAATCACGGATGTTGTCGCCTTTGCCATAGACAGGTAAGGGCTTTTGTGCCACGATGTTGTGGATCATTAAGGGAATGAGCTTTTCAGGAAAATGATGCGAACCGTAGTTGTTGGAGCAATTGCTCATCTTGATCGGCAAGCCATAGGTGTGGTAGTAGGCGCGCACAAAATGATCTGAAGAGGCTTTGGAAGCAGAGTAAGGGCTGCGGGGGTCATAGGGTGTCTGCTCTGTAAACAAGCCTTCATCACCTAAACTGCCGTAGACTTCGTCTGTCGAGACATGATGAAAGACGTGGTTGGAGCCCCCGTTCCAATGCTTTTTTGCAGCTTGCAAGAGTGTAACGGTGCCAACAACATTCGTGAGTACAAATTCCATTGGCCCTTCAATGGAGCGATCAACGTGGCTTTCTGCTGCCAAATGGATAACGTCAGTGATGTTGTACTTTTCAAAAATAGTTTGAAGGGCTGCGGCGTCGCAAATATCCGCCTTTTCAAAGCGGTAATTGGCCGCGCTGTCTACATCCGTTAGGTTGGCAAGATTACCCGCGTAGGTGAGTTTGTCTAAATTGACAATCAGATACTTAGGGTAGTTTCTAACCATCCTTCTGACCAAGTGTGAGCCAATAAAACCTGCTCCTCCAGTAATCAGTATCTGTTTTTGAAAATCCATTTGAGTCAAAATTAAAAGTTTGATCGCAAAGACTGTGCTTTCCATTCTTGGAAAGTTGCAAGTTCGGCATCTTTCTCGGAAAGCAGTATGTCTGATGAGTGCAATAGCCAATCGATGGCGAGTTCTGGATCGTTGTAGCGGATACCACCCTCGTGCGCTTTGCTATAGACATTGTCTACTTTATAGGCAAAAACAGCAGTTTCACTTAGCACAACAAAGCCGTGGGCAAAGCCTCTTGGGATAAAAAGTTGTTTTTTATTGCTTTCGCTCAAGTGAATGCTGAAATGCTGGCCAAAAGTAGGGGAGTCTTGGCGTAAATCTAGCGCAACATCGAGTACTTCGCCTTGCAACACGCGCACCAGTTTGGCTTGTGCAAAGTCACCGGTCTGAAAGTGTAGGCCGCGCAATACGCCTCTCGACGATTTCGATTCGTTGTCTTGTACAAACTGAACCTGAGCTACATTGGCCGCAAACCATTCCGCCTTGAAAGACTCCATAAAATAACCGCGTTCGTCTTCAAAAACGTTCGGTTCTATCACGAAAAGATCGGCAATAGGGGTCGGGCTGGCGGTCATTTTGAGAAACGCTTGAGTAAATATTCTCCGTAGCCTGTTTTGGCTAGATCTTGTGCCAAACGCAGTACTTGGGTCTTGTCTATAAAGCCCATTTCGTAGGCAATTTCTTCTAAGCAAGCAATTTTGAGGCCTTGGCGTTTCTCGATGGTTTGGATAAAACTGGAGGCTTCTAGCAAAGATTCGTGGGTGCCGGTGTCTAGCCAAGCATAACCGCGGCCCATGAGTTCTACGTTGAGGCGGTCCTTTTGTAAGAAAACTTCGTTGACCGTTGTAATTTCGAGTTCTCCTCTGGCAGAAGGCTTGATTTGTTGGGCAACTTGCACCACCTCATTGGGGTAGAAGTAGAGACCAACAACTGCAAAATTTGATTTGGGTTCAGCTGGTTTTTCCTCGATGGAAATGACTTTTCCTGCTTCGTCGAACTCAGCTACGCCATAGCGTTCTGGGTCTGCGACCCAATAGCCAAAAACGGTTGCAGTTTGCTTTTCAGTGAGGTTAGAAAGTGCGTTTTTCAAGAGTTTGGTCAAGCCTTGGCCATAAAAAATGTTGTCGCCCAGGACCAAACAGACGTCGTCTGTACCGATGAATTCTTTTCCGATGATAAAAGCCTGAGCGAGCCCATCTGGTGAGGGTTGTTCGGCGTAAGTAAAGCGGATACCGAGTTCTTCACCCGTACCCAGTAATTTTTGAAATAAAGGAAGGTCAAAAGGGGTAGAGATAATGAGTATTTCCTTGATTCCGGCCAACATCAGAACTGATATTGGGTAGTAAATCATGGGTTTGTCATAAATGGGTAGCAATTGCTTTGAAACCCCTTTTGTAATGGGGTGCAAGCGCGTACCCGAACCGCCAGCTAATACAATTCCTTTCATATTTTCAAATTATAAAGACCAATAAGTTAAGTCTTGGATTTGGCCGCGATAGATACCTTTGACATCAACAAATACGCCTTTGCCGTCTTTGAGCAAAGACTTGAAATACGCTTCGTTGTAGTTCATGTATTCTTTGTGATTGACCGCCATAATAATAGCATCGTAGTCTTTTCTTAGGGTTGAAGTGAGCCCAATGCCGTATTCGTGCTCCATTTCTGTGGAGTCGGCGTGTGGGTCAATGACATCGACATTGATTTGGAAAGATTGCAGTTCTTTGACGACGTCAATCACTTTTGAATTGCGGATATCTGATACATTTTCTTTGAACGTCGCACCCATTACGAGCACGTGCGCTTCTTGGATCATTTTGCCTTGTGCAATGATTTTTTTGGCGGTTTGTTTACCGATATAGAAGCCCATGGAGTCATTGACATAACGGCCTGAGTTGATGACTTTAGAGTGGTATCCCACTTGCATGGCTTTGTGTACCAAATAATAGGGGTCTACACCAATGCAGTGGCCACCCACCAAGCCTGGATAGAACTTCAAGAAGTTCCATTTGGTGCCAGCGGCTTCGAGCACATCAAATGTGTTGATGCCCAGCTTGTTGAAGATGATAGAAAGCTCATTGACGAGCGAAATATTGACGTCGCGCTGCGTGTTTTCGACAATTTTGGCTGCTTCGGCCACTTTAATGCTCGTAGCGCGGTGTACGCCTGCCGCCACAACCAATTCGTAGGTTTTGGCTATTTGATCGAGCGACGCTTCGCAGCAGCCCGACACAATTTTGATGACATTTTGTAAGGTATGTTCTTTATCCCCGGGATTGATGCGCTCAGGTGAGTAACCCACCATGAAGTCTGTTCTAAATTTGAGGCCAGAGGCTTCTTCTAAAATAGGAATGCAATCTTCTTCGGTACAGCCTGGGTAAACCGTCGATTCAAAAACGACATAATCACCTTTCTTAAGCGCTTTTCCTACCGTTCTGCTCGCTCCGAGTAAAGGTTTGAGGTCGGGTAGGTTGGTTTCGTCTATGGGCGTTGGAACAGCTACGATAAAAAAAGTGGCCTCTTGTAAGTCGTCGATGTTGCACGTAAACTTGATGTCGCGGTTTTGGAAATCTTCGGCACTGAGTTCTCGGCTGGGGTCTTGGCCGCGCTGCATCAGGTCTACGCGCGCTGCATTGATGTCAAAACCAATGACGCTGATGCGCTTGGCAAATTCAAGTGCAATTGGCAAGCCAACATAACCTAAGCCAATGACGGCGAGTTTGGTATTTTTATCGATGAGGTCTTGGTAAATCATGTGGTCAGTGGGGTATTAAGACTTTAATTGTGCATCGCGCACGGCGTAAATGCGCTCAATGATATCTACTACTTTCATGCCTTCGAGCGCGTTGGTAGTGGGGGAGGTGCGCCCGTTTAGCGTGTCTATGACATTGGTAATGACGTAGTTGTGATTGGCTGCTGAACCTTTGTAGGGGCCGTAGTCATTGCCTGGGTTGGTTGGGGCGAGCTCCGGCATTTCATAGCCAGAGATATTGCAAACCTCAACTTCATTCATGTATTGGCCACCAATTTTAACGGAGCCGTTTTGGCCAATAATGGTCATAGAGGACTCCAAATTTTGGTTGGCAACAGAGGTAGAATAGTTCAAAGAACCCATTCCGCCATTGATGAAGTCAAAACTTACAAAGCCAGAATCTTCGAAATCGGTGTAGTCTTTGTGATTGAAATCGGCAAATTTCCCTTGGATGTTGTCGATATCACCGAACAACCAGTACATGATGTCAATAAAATGGCTGAATTGCGTAAAAAGCGTACCACCGTCGAGGTCTTTGGTACCTTTCCAGCCTCCGGCTTTATAATAGCGCTCATCGCGGTTCCAGTAGCAATTGAGCTGCACCATATAAATGTCGCCGAGTACTTTTCTGTCGATGAGGTCTTTGATCCAGACACTTGGTGGCGAGTAGCGGTTTTGCATGACGCAAAATACTTGCTTGGATACTTGCAACGACTTGTAAATGATTTGCTCACAGCTTTCTTTGCTGAGGCCCATTGGTTTTTCGCAAACCACGTGTTTTTTGGCCTCAAGTGCCTTGAGTGCTTGCTCGGCATGTAGGCCATTTGGCGTACACACATTGACCACATCGAAGTCAATTTCACTGGCAAGCAAGTCATTGATGTCATTAAAAAAAGGAACATTGAAGTCTTGTGCAGCACAAGCTTCTTGGCCGCGTGGGTCTACCAGGGCTACTAATTCGCCTTCAGCGTCGCGGCGCACCATTTCGGCGTGTCTTTTGCCGATGTGTCCGGCACCTATAATTGCAAATTTGATCTTACTCATCTATTCTTGTTACTATTCCGTTGGTTAATTGATATTGTTGGCCGCTTTCAGGACAAACTGCATGTCCCTCAGTGTCAAATTGAAGGCGGTGCCCGTATGCAGACATCCAGCCGATTTGGCGCGCTGGATTGCCCACCACCAAGGCAAAATTGGGGACGTGTTTGGTCACTACTGCGCCAGCACCAATAAAGGCATAGGCGCCGATGTCATGGCCACATACAATGGTGGCGTTTGCACCAATGCTAGCACCTTTTCCGACGCGGGTTTGCAAGTAGCTGTTGCGGCGATTAACCGCGCTTCTTGGGTTCATGACATTGGTGAAAACCATGGACGGGCCCAAAAAGACGTCGTCTTCACAGGTGACGCCGGTGTAAATGCTGACATTATTTTGCACTTTCACGTTGTTGCCGAGCACAACTTCAGGTGAAATGACCACGTTTTGGCCAATATTGCAGTTTTTACCGAGTGTACAGCCTGGCATAAGGTGTGAAAAATGCCAAATTTTGCTGCCTTCACCTATTTGGCATCCTGCATCAATTACAGCTGTTTCGTGTGCAAAAAAGTTCATTATTTGGTGATATATTTATCAAAATTATAGTGGTCTGTTTCCATTAGCTCCTCTTGCGATAAGCTTTGGAAATAGGCGTAAGTGCGTTTCAAGCCTTCGGTGCGGTCAATTTTGGGCTCCCAACCTAGTATTTCTCGCGCTTTGGAAATATCGGGTTGGCGTTGTTTGGGGTCGTCTACGGGTAAGTCTTTGTAAATGACTTTTTGTGTTGTTCCGGTGAGGGAAATGATTTCTTCTGCAAATTGGGCAATAGTAATTTCTGACGGATTACCGACATTGACAGGGTAGGGGTAGTCGCTCATTAATAAGCGCACGATACCTTCTACAAGATCATCTACGTAACAGAAAGAACGCGTTTGCGAGCCATCGCCAAAAATAGTCAAATCTTCACCGCGCAAAGCTTGTCCGATAAAGGCAGGTAATACACGGCCGTCGTTCAGGCGCATGCGTGGGCCGTAGGTATTGAAGATGCGCACAATTCGGGTTTCCAAGCCATGGTAGGTATGGTAGGCCATTGTGATGGCTTCCTGAAAGCGTTTGGCTTCATCATATACACCGCGAGGCCCTACTGGGTTGACATTGCCCCAATAAGTTTCTGGTTGCGGATGCACGTTCGGATCTCCGTAAACTTCTGATGTACTAGCAATCATAAGGCGGGCTCCTTTAGCTTTCGCTAAGCCTAGACAGTTATGTATACCTAAGGAGCCAACCTTTAAGGTTTGAATCGGAATTTTGAGGTAATCTATTGGGCTTGCCGGTGAGGCGAAGTGCAAAATGTAGTCTAGCTTGCCCGGAACGTGGATAAATTTAGAGACGTCGTGATTGTAAAACTCAAATTGTTCTAGTGGGAACAAGTGCTCGATGTTTTTGAGGCGTCCGGTGATGAGGTTGTCCATCGCAATGACGTGAAAGCCATCTTTGATGAAACGATCACACAAATGTGATCCGAGAAATCCGGCTGCACCGGTGATGAGAACGCGTTTCATGAGTTTCTGTGTAAAGTTTTTCTACCGATACTACTGTAATAGAAGCCTTTTTCGGTAAGGTCTGATAAGTCAAATAAATTGCGACCGTCGAAGATCACGTTGTCGGCCATGAGGTCTTTCATGGCATTAAAGTTCGGATTTCTAAAAATGCTCCATTCAGTGCAAATCAAGAGGGCGTCAGCCTGAATCAACGCATCGTATTCATCCCTAGCATAGCTGATTTGGTCTCCAAAAATGCTTTTTACGTTTTCCATTGCCTCAGGGTCGTAAGCACAGACGCTTGCACCCGCAGCAAGTAAAGCGCTGATCATGTATAACGCAGGTGCTTCGCGGATGTCGTCGGTATCTGGTTTAAAGGCTAAACCCCATACCGCAATTTTTTTGCGGAGTAAATCTCCACGAAAGAAATTGAGCATCCTTGGGAATAAGATTGTCTTTTGGTCTTCATTGACCTCCATGACTGCGCTCAGGATCTTGAAATCGTAGTTGTAGTCGGCTCCTGACTTCGCTAAAGCCTGTACATCTTTGGGAAAGCAAGAGCCTCCGTAGCCAATACCAGGAAACAAAAAGCGCTTGCCAATGCGGTTATCGGCACCAATACCAATGCGCACTTTGTCTACGTCGGCACCAACCACCTCGCAGAAGTTGGCAATTTCGTTCATGAAGGTAATTTTCGTGGCCAAAAACGAGTTAGCAGCATATTTAGTCAGCTCCGCAGACTTCTCATCCATAAAATAGATGGGGTTGCCTTGGCGCACAAATGGTTTGTAGAGACTTTCCATAATTTTGGCGGCGCGCTCATCTGAGCAACCAATCACCACGCGGTCTGGCTTCATGAAATCGGCAACTGCATAGCCTTCGCGCAAAAACTCAGGGTTAGAAACCACGGCAAATTCTACTGTTGCATTGGCTGCAATAGCTGCATGTACGCGATCTGCGGTGCCAACGGGCACAGTGCTTTTATCGACAATAACTTTGTAATCGGTGAGAATTTTGCCAAGTTGGTCGGCTACGCCTAATATATAAGACAAATCGGCTGAGCCATCTTCTCCGGGCGGAGTAGGGAGGGCTAAAAAGATGATTTCGGCATCGGCAATGCCCGAAGCGAGGTCGGTGGTGAATTGCAAACGCCCCGCTTTGATGTTGCGCTCGAAAAGCACGTCTAATTCGGGTTCGTAAATCGGAATTTGGCCTTGCTTCATTTTCTCGACCTTGGCGGCGTCGATGTCAATACAGGTAACTTGATTGCCGGTTTCAGCAAAACAGGTTCCGGTAACCAACCCGACGTAACCAGTTCCTACTACTGCAATATTCTTCATTTAAAAAAGGATAGGACGTGTTCTATAATGTATTGTAATTGTTGCTCATCCATTTCGGTATGAATAGGCAAGCTGATCACCTGCTCGCAAAGCGTTTCGGTGAGGGGTAAGTGCAGTGACCCTAACTGAAATCCGGAAAACATTTTTTGACGATGCGCCGGAATCGGGTAGTAGATCATCGACGGAATGCCAGCAGCTAAAAGATGTGCTTGCAAGGCTTCGCGGCTATGCGTAGTCAGTTTGAGTGTATACTGATGAAATACATGGCGAGAGTCTGCCGCGCGAAAAGGGATTTCTACACCAGGAATTTGGGCAAATGCGGCGTCGTAAGCTTCTGCCACACTGCGTCGTGCATCTATATAGTTGTCTAGTTGGCGCAATTTGATGCGCAAAACTGCTGCTTGTATGGTATCTAATCTAGAATTGCAGCCGACGACGTCGTGGATATACTTTTGCTCCTGACCGTGGTTGGCAATCATTTTGATTTTGCGTGCGAGTTCCGCATCTTGGGTATAGAGCGCACCGCCGTCGCCGTAGCAACCCAAGTTTTTACTCGGGAAAAAAGAAGTGCAGCCAATGTGTCCAATAGTGCCGGTCTTGACTTTTCTGCCATCGGTAAGGTGGTAATCAGAACCAATTGCTTGGGCGTTGTCTTCGATTACATACAATTGGTGCTGGTTGGCGAGCTCCATAATGGCGTTCATGTTGGCCGCCTGCCCATATAAATGAACCGGCACAATTGCTTTGGTGCGCGGCGTTATGGCTGCAGCAATAGCAGCAGGGTCTATGCAGTAGGTTTGTGGGTCCACCTCCACAAAAACTGGCGTGAGGCCCAAAAGTGCAATCACTTCTGTGGTGGCGATATAGGTAAAGCTCGGTGTAATGACTTCATCGCCAGGCTGCAATCCTAGAGCCATGAGTGCAATTTGCAAAGCATCGGTACCGTTGGCACAAGGAATGACATGTGCCGCGCCCAAATAAGCCGCAAGTTCTGTCGCAAACTGACCAACAGCAGGGCCATTGATAAATGCAGTTTGATTCAGCACTTCATGAAGAGCCTCGTCTATGGCAGGCTTAATTTTAAGGTATTGGGCCGATAGATCGACCATCTGTATAGGCTTCATAAAGCAAATATACATATTCACTTTTGTATGGTTTCAATTAACATTTGCTTGTGTGTAAAATAAGCCCACTTAGACCTATGTCAGCCAAGAGGATAGTTTTCTTTGTATGTCCTTAATTGTATTGTGTTAATAAGATGAATGCGAACCTTTCACAGAATAAAAACCTTTTTAGGTCTTTTCTTATATTAATAGTATTGCTATTTCTTTTTGATATTAATGTTTCTTCACAGTGTAATGGAGTGAAAATGGATGGCGTTAAATTGAGCGTCGTGCAAAGACCTTGTGGTCAGACTTCAACAGGAGCCCTATTACTCGAGATCAAAGGAGGCTTGGCACCCTACACTTTGTCCTGGTCAAAAAATGAAACAGCCGAGGCGAGTCTACCTACATCTTGTACAACGAAGCAACTTGAAGTTGAAAATTTGAGTAGCGCCATGCAACCAGGTTATGTGGTGAGTGTCAAAGATGCTTGTGCCAATTCTGTGAGTTCAGCACCGCTCTCGTTGGTCAATTCTGTACCGATCCAATTTGTGAACGCCCCCATCATTGCACAACAAGTTACACGCAAAGACGAACCAAATGGAAAACTACGCGTAGAACTCCGCGGCGGAAATCCACCGAGAAGTTTGGTGGCTACCGACTCGAAAGGAAAGTCTTTTGTACAACAATTCCCAGTTGGCCCTGCCGAAAAAGGAATTTTTAAATATGAGTTGAACAACCTACCTGCGGAAAATTACAAAATCGAACTCAAAAGCGGTTCTGAAAAATGCACGCAAGTTTGGAAAGAAACGATTGAATTCAAAGCCCCGGAAAAATAGAAAACATTTGCACATGACGCCGATTTCAATTACTTTCGTGGCTGTATTTATTAAAAAGTTGAAAATATTTATCAACATTTTGCAACAGAACTTAGGCTTAAAATCCCTATACAGTTCTGGCTTTCAGCATGTTGAAATAAATTATATAAGTATTTTGAAATAAAAATTTGAGACAAAACTACAATTACAAGATGCACTTCAAACAGAGCAAAAACGCTCCATTTGAGATAGCTGAGCTTATGCTCGGCTTTTTGTGCGTTAAAAAAGTTGTATTTGTTTTTGCGTCAAAAAATAAATTTTAAGCATATGAAGAGCAAAGCAAACCTCACCGCAACACCGAGCATTTTGACTGCACAACCACAGGTTATGTCTCAAAATGACGCGCGCACTTCATCGCCAAACACAAGCATTATGCCAAAATCATTCTTTACCAAAATCTGGAGCTGGGTAGTTATTGCAATGACAGTTGTGTCGTTGAGTGCATCTTATGCACAAACTACACCGGTAGTGACGTTTACGAATATTGTTCGTCCGTGTGCCGGAACTCCGAATACTGCCAATGGTAAATTTACGGTTAATGTGACTGGTGGCGCCGGTCCCTACACTATCGTGACTTTTACCAAGAATGGTTCCGCGTTTGTTGGCTCCCCTTCTTACAGCTCATTTCCTTGGACAGTTACTAATATTGGTCAGGGAACTTATCAAATTAGGGTTCAGGATGCGTTAGGTGCTCAGTCTGTTTTAACCTCGACAGGATCAATAGGTAATGGAACAGCTATATCTATTTCGGGCACCCCTTCAAGAACATCGGACATATTATGTTTCGGTGGTAACGGAACGATAACAGGTGTTATTAATGGTGGTTCTCCGGGAAGATTTCTGGAAGCATTTAACGCTTCAACTGGTACATACACGAGTACACTAGTTTCTTCAGCTTCTCCATTGTTTACACACGCTGTTCAAGTTCCTGCAGGTCCGGGTAATACAAATGCATCTTATACGATTAAAGTAAAAGATGCACAGTCTAGTTGTGAGCAAACATTTGGCACGGCCATAACCATGTTGGCAGGCCCATCGCAATTAACAGCAACTGCAACCCAAGTTCCGGCATGTTGGAATAATTCTGATGGTGTTACCAACGTTCAAGGAATTGGGGGAACTCCAGGCGCTGGTTATAATTTTCAATGGTATTCAGGAAGCGGAGCACTTTCTTCAAATATTCTTACAGGCGCAACGAACTACACAAACACTAACTTAGCTCCTGGAAATTATTCAGTTAAGGTTACCGATGCGAATGGATGTACCGCGGTTTCTAATACAACAGTCACGCAGTCTGATCAACTAACTGCTACAATATCAGCCGACTTTACTGAAGTTTGTGCAGGTGTTCCTGCGGAGTTTACCATCACGAGTACGAATACTCCTGATGTGAATACGCCAATTAGTATTTTCTATACCATTAACGGTGTAGCACCACTGGTAGATAATGATAATAATCCAAATACACCTCCTACTCCCGCATTTACTACAACCTCTCAAGGATCATCAGTTACGTTAACAATTCCTTCCTTGTCTTATGCTTCTGTTGGTTCTATTACAGTTGCAATATCTTCGGTTTCAAATGGCCAATGTACCAATTTATTCCCGGGTTCTGCAAGTACAACAGTTCTTCCGTTACCTATTCCAAATGCTGGAGTAGACCAAGTTGTTTGTGCTGGAACCCAAACAACTTTAACGGCTTCTAGTGCTTCTATTGGAACTGATACATTTGTTTGGTCTGGACAAGACAACAATGGTGATCCTATTGTAAATGGTGTGCCATTCAGCGCGCCATCGAATGCGTCGGATTATTCTACCACTGCATATACGCTCACAGCTACTGCCTTGAATAGTTGTACCGCTGAAGATATTGTTTACATTACGGTTAACCCAATTCCTCAGGTTATCCCGATTAACTCTATAACTGACTGTGAAGGTCAACCCATTGGTGACATATATTTCTTTGAAACTGAAAGTATCTATCCAACAGATTTTTCTTGGGTTAATAACAATACGAACATAGGTCTTGCTACATCTGGCACTACTAATGACTTTATCACAGGTTTCAATTTGGATAATCCGGGTAATACCGCTATTACTGCAACCATTAATGTAACAGGGAGCTTTACTTATCCTTTGTATCCTAATCCTTTGAGCTTAACATGTTCAGGAAATACGGAGACTTTTGCGATTACTGTAAATCCTACACCGGTCTCTGATGATGCAGATGAAACAGTTTGTAGTGATGAGTCTTTTTCTTACGACCCCCAGGTATATATTAATGGCCAAGGTGGTAATGATGTTGTAAGTTCATTTACTTGGGAAGTTACTGCAGTTAATGGTTCAGTAAGTGGAGTTGCTCAAGGAGACTTGGGTTCGGGTCCAATTACTGGTTTGATTAATAATATTTCTAACACTGCTGCCACGGTTGATTACACTGTTACACCTACAGGCACCATTGGAAACTGTGTTGGTAATCCATTCACAGTAACGGTAACAGTTAACCCAGAGCCATTG